>JAKLJE010000009.1 GCA_023151315.1 Bacteroidia bacterium | reverse complement strand
TGGATTCAGTTGTACCGCCTTCAATGGTTTGCACTTTCGGTTTCTTAACGAATTGCACTATTCCGTAAATCATGAGTAAAACACCTCCCGTAATGCCAACGGGAATCGCGTATTTATCGTCCATCAGCCAACCTGAAATTCCGAAGAAGGCAAGCAGCAGATAAATCAAATCGCTGGTAAAAATTCCGATTGCCATGGCGATACCGTGTCCGTAGCCGTAGCGAAGACTGGTTTGAATCAGACCGAAGAATGCCGGCCCCAGCGAGAAACACAACGCCATTCCGAAAATAAATCCTTGTCCGATTGCACTGAACATAATTGACTATTTCTTATTGATTAGCGTATTGTTTTACATGTTCACGCCAATCTTCCAATCGGTCGTTCTTCATTACGCGCGGAAACTTATGTTGTCCGCCCACTTTGCCGTGCTTCTTCATCCAGCTGATAAATGCTTCGGATGGTAGTACGTCCACGAAAACTTCTTTCAGAGCGGCTGTACGTTCAACGCGATAATCATCGTTGAGCTCGCATAGATGTTTGTCGAGTGATGCACGAACGGCGGCAGGATCAACATTGTCCGGTGTTCCGATATACCAATGATGCGCAAAGAGATTTTCGTAATTGATTCCTGCAACAGTGAATTCAGGAATGCTGATGTTCAATTCGTCAGACACAAGATCTATTGCTCGATTCATATTGTCTTGCGACATGTGTTCTCCGCACAAACTGAGGAATTGCTTTGTACGCCCGGTGATCACAATTTCAGCACTGTCTACATTCGTAAATCGGATTGTATCGCCAATGAGATAACGCCATGCGCCGGAACAGGTTGAAATCAACAAAGCGTAATCCGTGTTTTCTTCGACCTGAGAAATATTCAGCGTTACCGGTTTCTCACGCAGTGCTCCGTCAGCGTCAAAATTTTCTTCGTTAAACGGAATGAACTCAAAGAAAATTCCGTTGTCGAGCAAAAGCTTTTGTCCTTCTTTCGTAGGATCATCCTGAAACGCCATGAATCCTTCAGACGCAAGATAAGTTTCCAGATAGGCGAGTTTCCTTCCGCAGAGCTGATCCAATCCTTTTCTGTAAGGTTTGATGGAAACGCCACCCCAAACATAAACTGCAAGATTCGGCCAGATGTCGTGAATGTTATTCACTTTGTAGTACGCAATGATGCGCTCAAAAACAATTTGGATCCACGCCGGAACTCCTGCAACAACACCTATATCCCAGTCTTTCGCATTCTTCACGATCTCATCGAGCTTCGTATTCCAGTCGCGTTCACGTGCAATACGATTCCCCGGCTTATAGAAATGCTGGAACCAGAACGGAATGTTTCCTGTGGTAATACCGCTAAGATCACCTGAGTAGTATGTTCCGTTGTAATTCAAATGTGTACTTCCGCCGACCATCAGCATTCCTTTGGTGTAGAATTCTTCCGGAAGATCGAAATGATTCAATGCCATCATCTGGCGGATACTCGCTTTGCGTATAGCGCGCAAAGTATCTTTCGTTACCGGAATATGCTTGCTGGAAGATTCAGAGGTACCCGAACTCAGAGCGAAATACTTCACTCGTTCCGGCCATGTAACAAATGCTTCACCGTTCAAAGAACGATACCACCACTTTCTGAACATGGAAGTGTAGTCGTGAAGTTCAATGCTTGATGTGAAAGCGGGAATAGGATCGGGTTGTGAAAGCAGGCGTGTGAAATTGTAATGTTCGCCGAACGCCGTGAATTCAGCTTTTGCCAGAAGCTTGCGCAGTGTTTTAACCTGCTTGCTGTAATTGTCTTTTCTTCTCAACCGCGGTAATTTCTGGTTGAGCTGAATGGTGCGTTTCAATATTGATCCGATCAGTGCCATAAATTCAGAATCAATCAGTGAATCGTGATGAGTTTGTTGCGCATGGCAGCGATATGCTGCGTGATCAGAGTAAGCTCTTCAACTGTGTATTCATTCACCGGAGAAGATTTCAGTTTGAATGAATTAACGTCCGTTGCAATTGAAACCATCAGGCTGTCTTCCGGAAACATCGATAACATGGAAAGTATATTGTCGGTGTGGGTTTGTTGCTCTCCAAGCATTTCGTACAACAGTTTATTGCTTTCGGACTTTTCCTGATTCCCGAGTTGTTGAGTTGTCAGATAAAGACTCTCTATCCATCCGCTGGTAACCACTAATGCGGCGAGTGCAAAACGTTCATTACTCTGAAGTGTAGAATCAATGCGCACATAAGAGCTGTAAATCAGGTTTTGCATGGAATCCTGATTGGAAGCGTGAATCTCATAACGCTTCATAGAACTTTCATCAAACGCAGTGGGAATCACAACTTCGTCTGCCAACTGACGGATGGTTTTTAAATATGCTCCGGATTCGGCGAGACGTTCGAACGCAATCATGTAAGCAATATCATATCCGTAAACACCGATATTAACGGCTTTCGCTTCAGCAGTATTGTAATTCGAAACATTGGTTTCGGCATTCAGAAACTCGTTGTGATAGGGCAATCCTGATTCTGCAACCTGATTCAGTAAAGTAAATGGAACAGGTATACTCGCAATAATTTTCCTCAGTTCTTCCTGCTCTTGTTCTGAAAGACCCTTCATTAAAGGATTTTCCTTCAGTGAGTCGTTCTTAACTGTATCAGCAGGCTTATCTCCGCAGGAGAAAAGCAGCATTGCAGCAAAAACGGGCAGGAGTGTTTTGAGGATATTATTCATTAGCGGATATATCGGAAATCGTGATTGGCTTTGATATTCTTCAGTGTTGCGAGAATAAGACGGATTACAGCATCCACATCGTCTTTGTGTACACTTTCTACTGTAGTGTGCATATAACGCAACGGTAATGAAATCAGAGCGGAAGGAACACCTCCGGTTGAATATGCAAATGCATCAGTGTCAGTTCCGGTTGCGCGTGAAACGGCTTCACGTTGGAAATTGATTTTTGATTTTTCAGCCGTGCTGATAATGAGATCCAGAAGTTTGTTATGCACTGCAGGTCCGTATGTCAAAGATGGTCCTTTGCCACAAGCAATATCACCTTGTGCAACTTTATTCATCATCGGCGTTTGTGTATCGTGCGTAACGTCTGTGATGATGGCAACATTCGGACGTATTGTTTCCGTGATCATTTCAGCACCACGCAGTCCTACTTCTTCCTGAACGGAGTTAACAATGTAAAGGCCGTAAGGCAATTTTACTTTTTCTTTCTTCAGCAAACGTGCTACCTGTGCAATCATGAAACCGCCAATGCGGTTATCAAGGGCACGACCCGTATAATAGCGGTTATTGAGGAAGATGAATTCGTCTTCGTACGTAACAACGCAACCCACGTGAACACCAAGATCCGCTACTTCTTTATCGCTGGAACATCCGCAATCAAGGAAGATGTTGCGCAATGAAGGTGTTTCTTCTTTCGCTGCATCACGAACATGAATTGCAGGCCAGCCGAATACCGCCTTTACAATTCCTTTTTTAGTATGAATATTCACGCGCTTTGATGGAGCAATCTGATGATCCGAACCACCGTTACGTCGCAGATAAATAAATCCGTCTTTCGTGATATAATGTACAAACCAGGAAATTTCATCCGCGTGCGCTTCAATCACCACTTTGTATTTCGCTTGCGGATTGATTACGCCTACTGCAGTGCCGTAAGTATCTACGAAGTAATCGTCAATGTAGGGTCGGATGTAATCGAGCCACAATTGTTGTCCGGGTGATTCAAAGCCCGTTGGTGATGGATTGTTCAGATAGTTGCGAAGGAATGTAAGATCTTCCTGACCAAGAAGGGACGACTTGGATTTCGCTGCCGGTTTACGGTTGGTTTTTGCCATAAGAAATACTTAACTCTCAAAGGTACTCAAGATACCGGTTATTTCTTCTGCATGTGCGCTGAATTGACTAAAAAATGAACGGTGATAACGAATATTTCCAACTCCGCTTAACAATCTTCACAACATGAGTGCAGCACGGGTATTTCGCTTTTATTTTCCGCCGGATTTCGTTACTTTAGAGCGTTAAACACACCTTATTCTATGAATTTACGGGTTACATTATCTCTCGCAGCACTCCTGCTGCAGTTGGGCTTGTTTGCACAGGACACTGTGAAAGCAACAACACTGCCACCGGCTCAGGAAGCTGAACTGGCATACAACAACGGTACAACCAAGTTTAACGCCAAGCAGTACGCAGATGCTTTGCTCGAGTTCAACAAAGCAATTACGTTGAAACCTGATTTCGAGAAGGCATATTACAATCGCGGGCTGACACGCATTGAGCTGTTCATGAACAAAGCCGCAATAGAAGATTTTACCAAATCCATTGAGTTGAATCCGGCTGCAGACTACGCGTATTTTTCCAGAGGACAATCGAAAGAGGCGGAAGGCGATAAAGCGGGAGCTGCTGCCGATTACGCTCAGGCAACAAATCTGAACCCGCGTCATGATAAAGCGTTTTATCACGGCGGCGTTCTGAAATTTGAAAGCGGAGACTATACCGGAGCAATTGCAGATTTCGATAAAGCAATTCAGATTAATCCTGCTGATGCTTATTACTGGAACGATCGCGGAAGTGCAAAACGCATGAAAGGCGATCTTGACGGAGCAATCAGCGATTACATGCAGGCTACTAAAGTGAATCCGGGATTGGCGTTCGTTTACAACAATCTCGGTAGCGCACGCAAACAGAAAGGTGATCTGAAGGGCGCAATCGATTCGTATACCACGGCAGTGAATATGAAAACCGATTACTTCATTGCTTACAACAACCGCGGTACTGCGAAAATGGAACAAGGTGATCTGGAAGGGGCAATGTCCGATTTCAATCGCGCTATACAGCTCAAATCAGATTACGCTTACGCATACGTTAATCGTGCAGCAGTACGTTACAAGCAACGCGATTATAAAGGTGCAGTGACAGATTGTGATAAAGCGATTCAGATCAATCCGAATTACGGTGAAGCTTATCTGAACAGAGGAATCGCCAAGGAAATGCTTCGTGATAATTCTGCATGTGATGATTTCAAGAAGGCTTCTTCTTTGGGAATCAAACAGGCGGATCAATATGTTCAGGAATGCAAATAATGAGAGGAGAACGAAACATGAAAAAGATATTTACACTTATTGCGATTGTTGGTCTGGCACTCAATTCATTTGCACAGAATGTGGAATGGGAAGAGAAGAATTTCCCGGACAAGAAAGCCTTTAAGGAAGCCAAACGTCATTACGAAGATGGTAACGACAATTACAAAATGGCTATGGCCATGCAGGATCAGGATCTTGCAACATTCTCCAAGGAGTATGGCTATCTCCCGAACGGAATCGGTGAACTGAACGGAGCCGGGCTCGGTGGTGGTATGGAGCAATTCCAATTGGCATTGGATGAATATCTGATCGCTTACAAATTCAACCCGAACAGTGCAACTCTCAATTATCGGCTCGGAGTTTGTTATTACAATAAACCTTCACAGAAAATCATGGGTTTGGCATATCTGGAAAGCGCAGCCAAACTCAATCCGCAGGTTGATCCCATGCTGAATTATTTTCTCGGACGATTGTATCATCTGAGCAGTCGTTGGGATGAAGCCATTACAGCGTATAGAAGTTATCAGGCCACCCTCAACGTTGATCCTGCAAAAAATAAAATGAAGATCAGCGACATGAACCGTAAAATCGGAGAATGTATAAACGGAAAGGAATACGTTAAAACTCCACAGCGTGTGTTCATTGACAACCTTGGGGCAACAGTGAACTCAGCCGATCCTGAATACACACCGATTATTACTGCTGACGAATCCGTAATGATTTTTACATCACGTCGCTCCACCACAACAGACGGGGCCAAGGATCAGGACAATCAGTGGAAAGAAGATTTGTACCGTACTGAATTTGTAAATGGCAAATGGACCATGCCTGTTAACATGGGTAAACCTGTTAACAGTGATGAGCACGATGCAACCGCAGGAATTTCTCCTGACGGACAACGCTTGTATGTTTACCGTCCTACAAAGAACGGCGACATCTACGAAAGTGTTTTAAAAGGAAATGTGTGGTCTGAGCCGGAGCGCATGAATAAGAATATCAACTCCGACGGTCACGAATCTTCAGTTTCTATGTCTTATGACGGAAAGAAATTGTATTTCATCAGTGATAAAAAAGAAGAAGGTGCAATCGGACACCGCGATATCTGGTATTCAACTCTTGACGAGAAAGGGAAGTGGGGCAAGTCAGTGAATATGGGCCCGGGAATGAATACGATTTACGGAGAAGAAGGTGTATTCGTTCATCCTGATGGTAAAACGATTTATTTCAGTTCGCAGGGACACAAAACAATGGGCGGTTATGATATTTTCAAAGTTGTTTTTGAAAACGGAAAATGGTCTGAGCCGATCAACCTTGGATATCCGATCAACGGACCTGACGATGATGTGTTCTTTGTAATTTCTGCAAGCGGTAAGCACGGATATTACGCATCGAACAAGAGCGACGGTCAGGGAGAGAAGGACATATACAAAATCACTTTCCTTGGTCCTGAAAAACCACTTGCTATCAGTAATGAAGATAATCTACTTGCAGGAAGAACACAGCCGGTGAAACAGGTACAGGCACAGCAGACCGTAGAAATTAAAACTGCCCAGATCACCTTGTTAAAAGGAACGATCACTGACATCAATACCAAGAAACCGCTTGGAGCAACCATTGAACTCGTTGACAATACAAGAAACGAAGTAATAGCAACATTTACTGCGAACAGCGCAACGGGTAAATATCTTGTATCACTTCCGTCAGGAAGGAACTACGGTATTGCCGTGAAGATGGACGGATATCTGTTTCACTCTGAGAACTTTGATATTGCGGCTTCGGCTAATTACCAGGAAGTGACAAAGGATGTGGAGATGAAGCCGATTGTTGTTGGAAGTACGATCGTTTTGAAGAACGTTTTCTTCGATTACAACAAGGCAACGCTCAAACCGGAATCGTTTATTGAGTTGGATCGTGTGGTGAAACTCATGAACGAGAATCCGTCAATGCGCATTGAACTTTCGGGTCACACCGACAATCGCGGAACGGAAGAGTACAACCAGAAACTTTCTGAGGACCGTGCGAAATCCTGTGTGGATTATCTGATCAGCAAAGGAATAAAGGCAGATCGACTGGAATACAAAGGTTACGGAGAATCACAGCCAATTGATTCGCGCAACAACGAAGAAGGCTGGGCGAATAACCGGAGAACCGAGTTTAAGATTATAGGAAAGTAAATTCTTCCTGTAGAAATCAGTTCAGGAGTCATCGCGAAATAAAAGCGATCTCCTGAACTTTTTTTATTATTACATTTCAATGAGTAAGGATTTTTTCAATCGAAAAATAGTAACCACTTCGGACGGTTCTTCGTCCATTTATCTTCCTGATTTCGATGAACACTATCACTCGCATCACGGTGCGATGCAGGAGTCGAAACATGTGTTCATGAAGATGGGATGGGATGTTGTTGTAAAGAAGAAGTCGCATGTTGATTTGCTTGAAGTGGGTTTCGGAACGGGCCTCAATGCCTGGCTGGTTTACGACGAACTGAGAAAGAGTGCGAAAGAAAATGCCGTACACTATACATCGCTCGAATTGTATCCGGTAGCAACGGAAGATGCAGCACAGTTGAATTTTGTAGATGCAGATGATCGCTCAATATTTTTGCGATTGCATGAAGCAACGTGGAATACTTCCGTTCCAATCAACGAGAGATTTACGTTGGAGAAACTGGAAGTTTCATTGCAGGAGTTTCAATCAGTACGATTTTATGATTTGATTTTTTATGATGCCTTCGCTCCAAGAGTGCAACCGGAATTGTGGACTGCGGAAATATTTCAGAAACTGTTTTTGCTGCTCAAACCGAGCGGAATACTTGTTACATATTGCGCCAAGGGAGATGTACGCAGAAATATGATTGCAGCAGGATTTTCAGTTGAGAAACTGCCCGGGCCTCCGGGGAAAAGAGAAATGTTGCGCGCTGTAAAATCTGAATTATAATTCCTGTTCGTGCAGCCAGGCGATGGCTTTGTCAAAATCCGTGAAGACTTTATAAGGTTGCTTCGGTTTACGAACCTTGTAATAAAATTCTGCAATCAGTTTCTGCGCAAGATTCCGAATCACAACTGCGGTTATTCCCAACGGAGCTTCATCTTCAATTTTGAATGCATTGTCCATCGCATCTTTGGAAATGGAAACGAATTCACCTCCTTCAAACACGAATTTTCGCTTCTGAAATCCTGCAATGTTATTGTAAACCTCCAGCAATTTCATCTGGACTTCCACTGTAATTTCTGTACCTGAAGTGAAGGATACATGAATAATGCCGTCTTCGCGTAAACCAATTACCGCCTCAGGCACTTCAACGCGCTTGACTAAATACTCCTGCTCAAATATATTCTAATTCCGGTTGGTAGCAATCAATTGTTGGGAAACGGATTGCAGGCTAAAGATAACTACTCATTTTACATTTCAAAGTTTTACAAACCTTACCGGTGCAATCTTTTTATCTGTGCATACCATGGAATACATGCCTGCCGACCAGGTTGCGACCTCAATTATTGTTGTTGTATTGGATGTGGTAAACGCAGTTGCCGCTTGACCTAACGCGTTTACAATAATGAAATGAAGTCCTGCTGGAGCATGGACCGTTAATTGATCTTCTGCTGGAACCGGTGAAACGGAACATTGAGGCAGGGAATTTTCAGTTTGGTCCAACGATGTGTGGAGAAATGGGGCAGTGTATAATCTCAGATCGAGTATGTGTAGTTGCTGCGGAATAACGGTGCTCGCTATTGTACGGCGTTCATTGGTTACATAGAAACGAGCTCCATCTGTTGATGTAATGGCTTCGGTTTGTGAAGTGCCGATGGCGATATTGATTTTACGTTTATTGCCGGAGAAGAATGAAGAACCGTAATAATCATACAAAATCATAACCCATGGTTGAATCAGTGGTGAATAGCCGACGAGTACAACCAAACTGTCTTCCGGAAGATACGTTGCACCTGTCACCAATCCCTGTACATCATAAAATGCACGACGCTGCGCAAAATGAAATCCTGTGTCTTTCGGTAATGCATATATCGTACTTCCGAATGTCAGCCATTGCTTGGTAAACAGGTAAATGCTGTCATCTGTAACGATGAACGCTTCACAATCGAAATCCGTATTGTAAGCTCCTTGCGGATTGAAATCCGTTTGATCTGCGTAAGCGAATGAAATGGTGTCCGCAGCTGCGCGTCCTGTTTGCAGAGAATCTTTTCTGAAACGGTAAATGCGCAAGTTGGTTCTGTTTCCGTTCGCGTTATTGCCGAAATCTCCGACGTAGATATAAACGGAATCCTGAGCAATATCTTCCATATCGATATTGGAAATATAAAGCATGCTGTCGCGAACCAGAACGTTTCCGGTTGTACTGTCCAGCCCGAATAAACGTGTATCCGTATCATCAACGTGTGTCCACAACATTCCGTTCCACATGATGAGTCCGGAAGTTTCATCTAATGTATCATTCAGGATGATTGAAGTATCCGGAGCAATCTGTATCGTGTTGTAAACACACGAGCCGTCGTTGTTCGTGGCTGAAGCGAAATAATTCAAAGCGGCCGGATCTGTACAACCCAGAATCTGTGCTGAACAATTAACTGTAACGAAAAGAAGGAGCAAGATCGCACCGACGGCTTTCATCTTCAGAATTTCATTGCAAAATGGTGACTCGTGATATCGAATCCGTACTTGAGGTAGAAACGATGCGCACGGAAACGCTGTACGCCGCTATCGAGATGAATACACTCGCATCCTTGTTCTTTACAATACGCGATAATGAAATCGAGCACTATCGCTCCGAAACCTTTGCTGCGGTGTTCCTCCAACGTGCTCAGATCATCCACATAAACACCTTTGCCGCGATGAAACATTTCATCAATGCGAAAACCTCCGATTGCAGGAACGCTTCCGTTTTCCAGTTCAAGTATGGCGAGATGAAAACCATTGTTCATCATTCGTTTCACCATGGGCAAATAGGTTTCCAATGTGAGATTCGGACGCAGTGCCTGCACTGCCGGAAATGCACGAATCAGATCGTCGTCGGTTGAAGCCAGTTTTACTTTCATAGCGTAAAAGAAAATCCCGAACAGAACTTCTATTCGGGATTCAGTTTATATGTGCGAAATGATTTTAGTTGTTCAGCATTACCGGCATCACAAGCATCAGTGTGTCTTCTGATTCGGTATTCTTGTTCATCGGCAACAGAATTCCTGCACGGTTAGGTGCAGACATTTCCAGCATCGCTTCCTGTGAGTCAATGTTGGTCAGCATTTCCACAAGGAAACGTGAGTTGAAACCGATTTCCATATCATCTCCAGTGTAAGCACAAGTCAAACGTTCAGCTGCTTCATTCGAGAAATCGAGATCCTCCGCAGAAATGTTCAGTTCACTACCTGCAACTTTCAGGCGTACCTGATGTGTTGTTTTATTTGCGAATATGGAAACGCGACGGATAGAACCGAGCAACGCTGTGGTATCTACTGTAAGTTTATTCGGATTGTTCTTAGGGATTACTGCATCGTAGTTCGGATACTTTCCATCGATGAGACGGCAGATCAGTGTTGAACCGATTGATCCGTCAGGAGCAATTCCCCAGCTGAAACGAGCGTTTGTTGTGTTGTATTCAACACGAACTGCGCCTTCGTTGGAAGCAAGAATGTTCTTCAGAAGGTTGAGTGGTTTGCGTGGCAGAATGAATGATGCTGAAGCGCTTGACTTCACATCAAGACGGCGGTAACGAACCAGTTTGTGCGCATCTGTTGCAACGAATGTTGTTCCGTCCGGAGCGAACTGAACAAATACGCCGGACATCACAGGGCGCAGTTCATCGTTTCCTGCTGCGAACAAAGTACGTCCGATTGCACGGCTGAGAACAGCGCTATCCATTTCAATCGCCTGTCCGTTATCAACGGAAGGAGCTTTCGGGAATTCATCTCCGTTCTGACCGGTGATTTTGTATTTACCGTAGTCGGATGAAATTTCAATCGCAAGACGTTTCTTGTCAATGCTGAAAGTCAGCGGCTGCTCAGGGAAAGTTTTCAAAGTGTCAATCAGCAATCGCGCAGGAACTGCAACGTTTCCGCTGTCTTTCGACTCAACAGTGATGTGCGTTGTGATGGTGGTTTCCAGATCCGAAGCAGAAATTGTAAGAGTGCCTTTGTCAACTTCGAAAAGGAAATTATCGAGAATCGGCAAAGTGTTGCTGGTGTTCAATACACCGCTCAACATTTGCAGTTGCTTCAGAAGGGTAGAGCTGGAAACAATAAATTTCATAAGTCGTTCGATTTTTATCTTGACTTACAAAAATACCCGTTTTGGATGGGGCGTTTCTCAGCGAAAATCAGAGTTATTAACTCATTTTGAACAATAACCTTTCCCCTGATGCCATTCTAACGAATTGGCACTCAATGCAGAAGAAATCCTATGGATTACTTACCGTCCTGTCGAACCGGCAACGCGAAATATTCAGGACGCTGAAGCACTTTCCCGAATACGAAGTACTGAACCACAACGAAGTCTTTACCCTCATTCGTGAGCGCGTACATGTTGTCCACATCATAAAAAGAACCGTCACTGGCAGCAGTATCTCCTTTGGAGCGACTGTCGGAAGGTTTGTAATACATCTTCATCATGTTCTTCTTTCCGGAAGCATCCTGTACGGTGATGATATGTGCCGGAGGCGAAGCCAGAATTGAGTCTTTCACATGTTTGTCCAGATTGTTGGCGAAATCAACAAATCCTAATCGAACGAAGTACGAGAGAAAGCGGCGTACATTGGCCGTATCGAATGGAAGCGGTTTACCTGCGGTGTTCTGCAGATTGTATTTCATGTCGGGTGACTGCGTTACAATGAACGATTGTTCAGGATAACCGATGTGATCAACTTTTACGGAACGTATGTCCGGAACGTAATAGGCAAATGCAGATTTATCGCGCCACTCATTCGGATCGGGAGAATAACGACTTGTGAGATAGCCATTGAATCCTTTAATCTCCATTACGAATGGTTCCGTTGAATTTTCTCCTGTGGAAGCATCGGCGAGCAACATGTATGTTCCTAATTGATCAGGCGTTTCTGTTCCCACGTAATACAGGCGTTTCAATTCACCGCCCGCATAAATTTCACACTTGATAGATCCGGTGATCAGACGCTTGATAATATTCTCACGTGCTTTCGCACCAACTGGTTCGCGTACACTCAAGTCGTGTACAGTTTTCAGTAAATAATCAATCGCGTCAGGACGTGCTTTGAATTGTCCGTTTACAGTCCATGTTCCGTCTGCATTGCGTGTAAGCGTAGTTTGCTTCCCTGTTTTATCAGCAAGAAACACTTTGTCAACAGTTGCGGTGTCTGCAAATGCAAAGTCACGCAATTCACGTTTCACAGTTCCTTTATCGTTATTCATTACGAGCCAAACACTGGCAGCAGCAAGAACAACAACGGCAATGAGAATTATTCGGTTACGATTCATAAGTCAGTTCTAAAGTAACAGGGGAGTTGCTTTGGGCAAATATCGTGATCCTTCCGCAATCAGCAGCACATTATTCACGACCGGCGCTTCCTGATCAATAAGCGGTGTGCTGCGAAATTTATTCTGATTGACGTTTGGAGCGGATAAAGAACAGCGCCAGAACCACAGCTACAGCAGCGCCTGCCAGAATCCAGTTGGAGAACATCAGGTATAGAATTACACCTGAAATCAATGCCATCACATATTCCATGATCTCCAACGGACCTTTGCGGGTATTGAGCATTCCGCTTCCGTACTTCTTGCGTCGAGCCCACATGCGGAACAAACCGAACAACATGATGGACGCAATAGGAAGTATAGTGTTGATGAGCTGCCACTTCAATCGTTGCTCTTTGATCTTTCCGCGATCCAGCAAACGCAAGGTTACTTCGCGTGAACGTACAGAAAGCAATCCGTTATCATCCAGCAGATAGTTGGCGCAGTTGATCAATAGTTTCTTGTTGGCGTAGAAATTTCTGTTCAGGCGGTTGAGTCGGTCCAGACCCAATGGGAGTGCTTGTCCCTGATAAACAGGATTGATGGCTACATCTCCATCGGCGATGACAATGATGCGTGACTCTGCGCGACCGGTTTTTATGTATCCGATTTCCGGACTGTTTTCAATTTCCGGCGGTAAAATTTTCTGACGGAAATACGAGTGGAAAGTTCCTTCCAGCAACACAGCAACATTCTGATGCGGTTTATTGAACGTGCGCGGATCGCGTTCCATCATTGCATACATCAGCACCACTTCATTCGGTGTTCGCATGATAGTGGATTTGTCTGAAGTGCGGATCAGCACTTCTTTACGGATCGGAGCACTTGTGGAAATGGTATCAATTGTACTGACAAAATCGAACTTGATTCGATCCAGATTTTTTACAATCGGGTGTTTTTCCTGTGGCAGAATGGTTGGAGAATACACCCAAGGCGCAGGAACGAATTGCTTCTGCGGACCGTTTACCGGAATTGCCACCTGTGCGCAATATAAATCTTCAACGAGTTGAGATTTCAATCCGGCTCCGTAATTGTAGAGTATGTCTTCCAATCCCGGTTCGTTCTTCAATCCGAAATGTCGCGGCATTGCCATTGTTCTTCCGGTAATGGAAAGACTGTCTATGCTGGTGAGTACAGGATCCACCATGAATAATGCTTTACCGCCGTACAAAATGTATTGATCGAGAATGAAAAGTTCTTTTGTGGTGAATGCGGAATCCGGAGCAATCATGATCACCGCGTCATAAACGTTGCGGATCTGAGTTGCATTCTGAACGGTATCGCGGAACGTATTAAGCTTGCTGCCGAACTGAACAAATTCCACATCGTAATATTCACGCAGACCACTTAACAGATCATTTACCTGTATAGAATCAGGCTCTCCGTGTCCTTGAGTGATGGCCACTTTCGGTTTGCGACGCATGAGTAATTTGCGCACACCATTGGAGAGTTCATACTCCAAACCTTCCACTGCGTGATTGAGTACTTCTTCATTCGGACTCTTCGTTGAAGAACCCAGAAGCGGCACTGCAACTTCTTTACCGTGATAACGCGCAACCGCCCAAGGGAAAAGCAACTGTGTTACTTCCACACCATTATCATCCACAAATGTTTCCGGATGCGGAATCAAACCCTTTTCTGCCAACTGGCGCTGAAACTTCTTACGCTCGCGCTCATCGTCGTTTGCACCCGGATCAACGAATTCGTACTGGATATTATCACCGCCCCAGGCACGGAATTCATCCAGCATCAATCGTGTTTCATCACGAAGACGCTTGTAATCGCCGGCACCTTGAGGGAATTCTCCTTCCAGATAAACTTCGAAATACACGACATCATCCAGCGAATCCAGCATCTGAACTGTACTTTCTGCAAGCGTGTAACGTTTCTCTGAGGTAAGGTCAAGACGGAAGAAGACGTATTGAGAAACCACATTCAGCAACAATACCACAACCACACCCAGTCCGAGTGCAGTGAGATTCTGTCTTTTGTTACTGCGTTTATCCATAATTACCATTTTCTGCTTTCAAGCACCGTGCGAGTGAAAAGCAGGAAGAGAATGTTGAATGAAATAAAGTAAACGACGTCACGTGTATCCACAACACCACGACTGATGGAATTGTAATGTTCGTTGATGCCAATGGACTGAATGAATGTGTCTGCTTTCCCGAATAACGATAATGAACTCAGCTGTTCGAAACCGGTGTAGAACACGAAGCAGAGCGCAAGCGAGAGAATGAAAGAAACGATCTGATTGTCGGTTATGGACGAACAGAAGATTCCGATTGCAACAAAAGATGAACCGAGAAAAAGTAAACCGATGTACGAGCCCCAGGTTCCGCCTGAATCGATGTTACCTTGAACTTCACCGAGTCGCCAAACAGAATAGTAATGGATCAAAGTTGGCAGGATGGAAATTGCAACGAGAATAATTCCGGCGAAATATTTAGCCAGAATGATTTGCATATCAGTAAGCGGGCGGGTGAGAAGCAATTCAATTGTTCCGGATTTCTTTTCGTCGGCAAAGGAACGCATCGTGATTGCAGGAATCAGAAAAAGAAACACCCATGGACCGATAGAGAAAAGCGTATCGATGTTGGCGTAGCCTACGTCAAGAACGTTGGTGCTTCCGCGGATGATCCACATGAAAAGCGAGATGGCCAACAGGAAAACGACAATCACGATGTACCCGATGAGGGAACTCAGAAAGCTGCGGATTTCCTTGACGAAGAGTGAATACATAAATCTTGACGGCTCAAAAGTAACGATTCAGTTTACTTTTTATTGAAAAGGCACTACAACCTTTTAACATCCTTTTACACAGCATAACGCAGTCTGATGAAGGATATTTCATCTTTTCCCGCGGATCAGGAAACTTTAATGCGGAATTCTTTATTGCGGGCGGTCAGTTTTCCGAATGAATGCAGATTGAATCCGAGTTGTTTCGCTTCTGAAAGGAATTGTTCCGACTTACCGCTTTCCACTGCCACCAGCAATCCACCGCTCGTTTGCGGATCGGCAAGAATGGCCTTGCGAGCGTCATCCACACCGATTATTCCTTCACCGTAGCTTGCCCAGTTGCGATTGGTTCCGCCCGGAATGCAATTCTGTGCAATGTATTCGTTCAATCCGTCGAGTACAGGAACTTTACTGAATTCAATTTCCGCACTCAGATTGCTGCCGTCAACCATTTCACCCAAATGTCCGAGCAATCCGAATCCGGTTACATCGGTCATGGCCTTTACGTAAGGTAATGTTCCGAACTTTTCTCCGGCGTTATTCAGCTTCAACATATTATTTACTGCGCGTTGCAGATCTTCTGCCTTCACCAGTTTTTTCTTCTTTGCGGTGGTGAGAATTCCAACACCAAGCGGTTTTGTGAGAAAGAGTTCGCAGCCTTCCGTGGCAGTAGAATTTTGTTTCAGATTCCTGATCTCCAATTCACCTGTTACTGCCAAACCGAAAATCGGTTCCGGACTGTCAATACTGTGTCCGCCAGCCAAAGGAATTCCTGCTTCGCGACAAACAGCTCGCGCACCTTCGAGAACTTTTCCTGCAAGTTCCGCAGGAACTTTATTCACCGGCCAGCCGAGAATTGCAATCGCCATCAGAGGTTTTCCGCCCATAGCGTACACATCGCTGATTGCATTTACCGATGCAATTCTGCCGAAGTCGAAAGCGTCGTCAACAATCGGCATGAAAAAATCCGTTGTGCTGATTACGGCTTTCCCGTTGCCAAGATCATAAACAGCAGCATCGTCTTTCTTGTCGTTTCCAACCAGCAGGTGCGGATCGATTACCGGTGGTAAATCCGATTTCAAAATATTATCGAGAACGGCAGGTGCAATTTTGCAACCGCAACCGGCACCGTGACTTAATTCCGTTAGCAGAATTTCCTGTGTGTTTTCCATATCATTCAGTGGCTGCAAAATTCAGGATTTTAATTGCATTTTCGGATGGATCTCCGGAATCACAATCAATAAATTTTACGCCGTTATAGTTTCTGATTTTGTGCGGATGATCGTACGCTTTATCGTAATAGCGAAGCGTGATTGCTGTTACAGTGGCCGCATCACCGTTTTCGAGAGCTTCCATTGCAATTTTGTAATCGAGACCACCCAATCTTTTTTTAATTCTTTCTACAGCTTCTTTCAATACTTCTACCGGAAACGAACCGTAATCGTGAATCAATCGTTGTACCCGGACATCGAACGGAATTCGAACGCGATAAACAGGAGCCAAGCTCATCTGTTCCCACAACGGAGCCGGAATGAAAACACGGCCAATGCTTCTCGATTCATCCTCCATCCAGATTCGTTTTTCAGAATCAAGATGATTCAACTCATCGAGCAGATTATTTTCGAACTGTTCCACAGTCGGTTGCTTGTTCATTCCCAACGCGCCGAAAGAAGAACCCCGGTGCGAAGCGATTTTTTCAAGATCCAGAATCTGTTCACCGGCTTTCTGAATATGTTGCAGAATTTCTGTTTTACCTGAGCCGGTTTCTCCTCCTACAATTGCAATCTTCAATGGACGTGCAAATTGTTCCAGTACAAATCGTCTGTACGACTTATATCCGCCTTCGAGCAAGTTGGCTTTCAGTCCCTGTGTTTCGAAAAAGCTTGCCATTGATCCCGAACGCATGCCGCCTCTCCAGCAATGCACATTTACAACACCGTTCTTGGCAATCTCATGAGCACGTTGTGCAAATTGATGCAGTTTCGGCGTCACAATTTCCAGTCCTGCGCTGAACGCTTTCTCCTGTCCTTTCTGCTTGTAGAGTGTGCCCACTATGGCACGCTCCGCATCATCGAACAAGGGAATGTTGATGGCACCGGGAATGTGTCCATGAAGGAACTCCTGCGGAGAGCGCACATCGATGATGGGATGCGATTTTCGCAATTCTAAAAAATCAGCTATTTGAAGAGTTTTTGGCATTATTCAGCCGATTTTCGGGCGTTTTCGGGTGATTTATGTAGAGAAATGCAGCTTTTTAATGATTTTGCCGGTTGTCTGTTTTAGCTGCCGGGAAACAGATTTTGTCTTTTTTTCGGTGTAATTACGGTATAATCCTGAAATATTCTATATTTGCACCCTCAAATTTAAGGAAATGGCTAATCACAAATCATCAGAAAAGAGAATCCGTTCAAACGATGCAAAGCGTCTGACTAACCGTTATCAGGCGAAATCAACACGTACTGCAATTAAGGATATCCGCTCTGAAAAAGATAAGAAGGCGGCAACAGCGAAACTGGCGAAAGTTTCTTCAATGGTTGACAAACTGGCGAAGAAAAACGTAATCCATAAAAATAAAGCTGCGAACCTCAAGAGCAAACTTGCGAAGCACGTAGCGAAGATCGCGTAAGCGTTTTCAAACGACTATTAAAAAGGAAAGGACTAATTTTCGGTCCTTTCCTTTTTTTTATGAATTACTCAACCCCTGAAAACCGTCTGTCCATTAAAGCCTGGGCAGAAGACGATCGACCGAGAGAAAAGCTACTGTTGAAAGGACGTCATGTTCTTTCTGATGCTGAGCTTCTTGCCATTCTTATAGGCAGCGGAAACCGTAACGAATCTGCAGTGGATTTATGCAAACGCATCCTCGGCGAACACGAAAACAATCTTGATATTCTTGCCCGTTGTTCGGTAAGCGATTTACGTCGCTATCGCGGTATGGGAGAAGCCAAAGCCATCAGCATTATTGCGGCCATGGAGCTCGGACGCCGACGTTC
This sequence comes from Bacteroidia bacterium, assembly GCA_023151315.1. Lineage (GTDB taxonomy): Bacteria > Bacteroidota > Bacteroidia > Palsa-965 > Palsa-965. The sequence continues at coordinate 136,102 of JAKLJE010000009.1, read as the reverse complement.
CGTTACTCCCGCGCAGGAAGTACAACCGATAAGTTCCAGCGAAACGGCGTATAAGATTATTGCTCCCTTGCTGACGGATTTGCACCACGAAGAATTCTGGGTGCTCTTGCTCAATCGCGCCAATATTGTAATGCGGAAAGAGCTCATCAGTAAAGGCGGAATGAACGCAACGGTGGTAGATCCGAAATTGATCTTCCGTGCTGCACTCGATTATGGAGCAAGCGGCATGATTCTCTGTCACAATCACCCTTCAGGTGCGGCAAAACCCAGCGAACAGGATAAGAAACTGACCCGAAGATTGTCGGAAGGTGCTTCTATTCTTGATATTTCATTGCTGGATCACATCATTGTAGGTGGAAAAACCTATTTCAGTTTTGCCGATGAAGGTTTGATGTAGTTGCCAACGCAATTACGGTTATGAATGAGGGAGAACAACTCCTATCTTCGCTGTGCATATGCTGAAGATCATTACAATCATTGGCGCTCGACCGCAGATCATCAAAGCGGCTGCATTGAGCAGAGCTATACGTACAAAGTACAGTAACCGCATCAGCGAGAAAATCGTTCATACAGGTCAGCACTACGATGAAAACATGTCAGAAGTGTTTTTTCGTGAGATGGGAATTCCGGCTCCGGATTACAATCTGAATGTCGGTTCCGGTTCGCACGGAGCACAAACCGCTGCGATGATATCCGGTATCGAAAAAATTCTGACTGATGAGAAACCGCATGCACTTGTGTTGTATGGTGATACCAATTCAACACTGGCAGGAGCCGTTGCTGCGTCTAAAATTCATGTTCCGGTAGTTCACATTGAAGCCGGATTGCGTTCTTTCAATAAAAAAATGCCGGAGGAAATCAACCGCATTATGTGCGATCATATTTCTACGTTGCTGTTTTCTCCAACGAAAACCGGATACGATCATCTGGTGAAGGAAGGAATTGCGAAGTCGCAGAATCCGACGAGAGCAACAGCAGATCAGCCTGCGGTTTATCATTGCGGCGACATTATGTATGATAACAGTTTGTTCTTCGCGGAAATTGCAGGAACAAAGACAGATATTCTCAAGCGATTGAATTTGTCAGCTGGCAGTTTTTATCTGGCTACGGTTCATCGCGATAACAATACCGATCAGCGAGAAAGATTGCTTTCAATCTTCAGAGCATTGAATGCAATTGCAATGAAAAACAATAAAGCCGTTGTTTTGCCCGTTCATCCGCGCACACGAAAAAATATCGCCATGCACAGCGATCTTGTTGCAATGATTGATGCAAATCCGTTGTTGAAACTCACAGATCCTGCTTCGTTTTTTGAAATGATTGAATTGGAAAAAAACGCAGCAATGGTATTTACAGATTCAGGTGGTGTTCAGAAAGAAGCATTCTTCTTCAGGAAGCCATGTGTCATTCTTCGTCCGGAAACGGAATGGGTGGAATTGGTACAATGCGGTTCGGCAATCCTGGCTGACGCTGATGAATCAAGAATTGTAAGCGCTGCAGAGAAACTCGGCAATGCGAAACTTGAGTTTCCGGAGGTTTTCGGTGATGGTCATGCAGCTGAGTTTATGTGTGAGCAAATGTTACATCATCTTGCCTGATGAATGAAATTCTGATATACACTCACAAAATTACAAACCGGAACAGGTATGTGTTTCGTCTGTTTTTTCGTGAGCATCTCGGATTGAATATCAGAATTACCGATAACGCAGACGAATTCCGTTCTGCACAAGGACCGAAACTTTCTTACACCAATCATCAACTGGGTGACGAATTGTTTTTCCTTGCACGGAATCTCACCTTCGAAACAGGAATACGCGAACAGAATATTTCCGTTTTCGAATGGGAAGGGAACAAAGTTTTTTTCGCTACCGGAAAATCATCTGCGCTTCCTTTCGATCCTTTCGCCTGTGCATTTTACATGGTAAGTCGATATGAAGAATATCTTCCGCATATCCGCGACCGTCTGGATCGCTTTGATGCGCACAGCAGTTTGGCCTGGGAACATAAGTTTCTGGAAACACCTGTAGTTAATCATTGGATTAAAATGGTTGGTGATGTTGTTCTCGGAAAGTTTCCTGAGTTACGCATTATCGAAAAGAAATATTCTTTCACTCCGACGATTGATATTGATAATGCTTACGCATACAAGCTGAAAGGTCTGATGCGCACGCTGGGCGGATTCGCACGTTCCATCGTGCATTTTGATTTTGCCGATTTCCGAAAACGAATTCGTGTACTTGCCGGTTTCGATCGCGATCCGTATGATACTTACGAATATCAATTGAGCATTCAGAAGAAACATGGATTTCGTCCATTGTATTTCTTTTTGCTTGGTGATTACGGTGTGAACGATAAAAATATTCCACCGCAGAACCGAAAGTTTCAGGAACTCATTCGTTCACTTGCAGATTACGCTGATGTAGGCATTCATCCTTCTTTCGGCTCCAATACAGATCCGGCACGATTGCCTGTTGAGATTTCACGATTGAAACAGATTGTGCATGGCGATGTAACACGCAGTCGTCAGCACTTTCTCATGTTGAAATTTCCGGAAACGTATCGCAATCTGAGTGAGAAAGACATTACGGACGATTACTCCATGGGCTTCGCTAATGAATGCGGATTCCGTGCGGGTATTTGCACGGCGTTTAATTTTTATGATCTCGATATAGAATCGGAAACGAATCTGCGTGTACATCCATTCGCTGTAATGGACGCAACGTTGAATCTGTATATGAAATTATCTCCGGAGGAAGCGGTGAACAGAGTAAACCGATTGACTGACGAATGCCGGAACGCGGGTGGAGAGATGATGATTCTCTGGCACAATGAAACGTTGAGTGAAAGCCGCGAATGGCAAGGTTGGAGAAAAGTGTACGAAGAGGTGATTGATTACGGAATGAAAAAATGATAAAATACCTTCAGCATCACGAGATTGATAAAGAACGCTGGGACGATTGCATCCGACGATCGTTCAACGGTATTATTTATGCTTATTCGTGGTATCTGGACGTGGTACATCCCGGTTGGGAAGCATTGGTGAATGCGGATTATTCCACTGTAATGCCTCTGACCGGAGGAAAAAAGTTGGGCGTGCGTTATCTCTACAATCCATTTTTCGTTCAGCAGCTTGGAGTTTTCTCCGTTGCGCGTTTATCTCCTGATGCAGTGCGCGAGTATCTGAATGCTGTGCCTGCGCATTTCCGTTATTGCGAAATCAATCTGAATACTTTCAATCATCCAACAGCTGATTCTTATCGCTTCAAGGAGAATCTGAATCATGAACTCGACATGATCGGCTCTTATGAAATGATCCGCAAGGAATATTCCGACAATGCGAAACGCAACATCAAGAAAGCCCAACTACATGATTTATCGGTGGTCAGTTCCACTTCCAAGGAAGAGATCATCGCGTTGTTCCGCAACGACAGAGGGAAGGATATTGAGGTTCTGAAAGAGACGGAATACGATACGCTGCGTCGATTGCTTCAGGCGTTGGATGGCAGAGGAAGGTTACATACGCGTGGAGTTCATAATGCCGCAGGCCAATTGATTGCAGGTGCATTTTTCTGTGATGCCAACGGTAAAGTGGTGTTTCTGTTTTCCGGAAACAGTGCAGAAGGCAAGGAGAAAGGCGCGATGTTTCTGCTGGTAGATAATTTTATTCAGGAGAATGCCCAGAAGAACCTCATACTTGATTTTGAAGGCAGCAACGACCCGCAATTAGCGCGTTTTTACAAAGGATTCGGCGCTAAAGAATGTGTATATTTACAAGCAAAGCGGAATACTTTACCATGGTATTTACGCTGGTATAAAGATTAGAGATTATGGTTATCGATTTAAGCAGACAAAATTCCGTTCTCAGTCAATACATGGCTGAAATGCGCGATGTAAACGTTCAGAAAGACAGTATGCGTTTCCGTAAGAATCTGGAGCGCGTAGGAAATATCATTGGCTATGAAATCAGCAAGAAGCTGGATTATAGAATTGATGATGTTTCAACACCATTGGGAATTGCACCTGTTCCTGTAATTGCGAATCAGCCTGTTGTGGCAACAATTCTGCGCGCGGGAATGCCTATGCATTACGGCGTATTGCAGATTCTGGATAAAGCTGAGAATGCATTTATTTCTGCTTATCGCAAACACCATAAAGACGGAACTTTTGATGTTCACGTTGAATATCTCGCTTGTCCTTCGATAGAAGGAAAGGAATTGGTGTTGTGTGACCCAATGCTTGCAACAGGAACTTCAATGATCCTGGCTTATCAGGCGATGTTGCGTCGTGGTAAACCGAAACACATTCACGTGGCATCTGTTATTGCAAGTTTACAGGCGGTTGATTACGTGCGTAAGCATATGCCTGAAAACACAACAATCTGGTGTTGCGCTATTGATGAAGAACTCACAGCGCAGTCATACATTGTTCCGGGTCTCGGAGATGCAGGCGATCTTGCATTCGGTGAAAAACTCTGATTGAATTTATGGTATCAGGCGAAGAAGTAACACAGTGGTTGAAGATAGTAGAGGTCGCCTTGATTTCAAGTGTGAAGTTTCTTTTTGCTCCATTTGAAGCGGAGCGTCAGGGAATGGGCTTTGCCCAGGCCTTTGGTGTTACAACAACGGGAGGCGCCGTTGGCATTCTTGTTTTTTATTATGCAGGTTCTGCAATTGCGGCGTGGTGGTCCAATAACGTAGCGAAAGTAAAATCATTTTTCACACGCAGACCGATTACCGATTTCACCGGAGAAAACAAACGAGTGATGACTCGCACCAACAAACGTGTTGTATGGATTAAACAGAAGTTCGGTTTGGTTGGAATCGCGTTCGTTACGCCCTGTTTGATTTCCATTCCTATCGGAACGCTGGTTGCTGTTGCATTTTACCGCAAGCGTAAGCCGGTTATACTTTATCTGATGATTTCATTATTGCTCTGGTCGCTCACCTTGAATTTCATCGCACAGTGGCTTCAGTTATCTCAATATATGCCGGAGGCGCTGCAGCATCATGGCTAAGTACACGCATCTGTTTTTTGATCTCGACAGAACGCTCTGGGATATGGAGCGTAACGCACATGAAACGCTTTCTGAGTTGTTTCATCGTTACGGATTGTCGGAACGCGGCGTTCCATCTGCGGATGTATTTGTTTCGCATTACAACGAGTACAACAATCTGTTGTGGGATCGTTACCGCCGAAAGCTGATTGACAAAGCCACACTTCGTGCATTGCGGTTTAAGCAGGCTTTAGCGCATTTCGGTATTCACGATAAAAAACTTGCTGAACAGTTCGATCACGATTACATTACTGAAGCACCTCGTAAAACAAATCTGATTCCGGGAGCAAAGGAGTTGCTCGATCAGTTGCACGGTAAGTACGAGCTGCATATTATCACGAACGGATTTCCCGAGGTGCAGGAATTCAAGATGCGTAACAGCGGTTTGGAACCTTATTTCGGTGAGATCATTACATCTGAAGGCGTTGGACACGCGAAACCCGACAAGCGTATTTTTCAGTACGCTGCGCGCGTTACAAAATCAACCAAGGAAGCTTCATTGATGATTGGTGATGATCTGCACGCAGATATCGTAGGAGCACGCGATGCGGGTTGGGATCAGGTGTATTTCAATCCTGAAAACGGACAACATTCCGAAGAAGTTGCTTACGAAATTTCACACCTCAACGAAATTCTGAAGGTGATCGGATAAATTGAAGATGCGTACAGCGGAATTATACTTTAGCTGTACAGTTAATCATCCAATTGATGCCGAAACGATCTTTAAAACTTCCGAAGTAAGCACCCCAGAACATTTCCTGAATAGGCATTGTGATTTTCCCGCCTTCTGATAGTGCGTCGAACAAACGTTTCGCCTCAGCTTTTGTATCCGGATCCAAACTGATGTGCATGTTGTCGCCGGTTTTGAGATCAAATCCCATTGTTTCAGGCGCATCAGTCCCCATTAACATGTGTCCGCCACAAATCGCCAGCTGCACATGCATTACAAGATTTGCATCAGACTCCGGCATCTGTTGTCCGGGCTGTGTTGGTATATCACGGAAACGGGCAACACCTCCGATGAATTCTCCTCCGAAAACGGATTTGTAAAAATTGAACGCTTCTTCTGTGTTGCGTTTGAAGTTCAGATATGTACTGACGGTAGCCATGTGTTTAATTGTTAAAGACGATGTAAGCGTTAAGTGATGTGGCAATAATAAGCCATGTTGAATAAACTGACAACATCAGATGCTGCAGGATGCTTTTCCTGCGTGCAATAAAATGGAAAGCGAGGATCAGTAGCAGCAGCGCCGTAATAATTACCAATGCAATTTCAGTTTGACGCAATGAAAAGAATACCGGATTCCACCCCGCATTCAGAATCCATTGAAGTGCATATAAACCAGCTATCTTTTTTTTGTTCTGCGATTCCTGATACAGATCGGTCATGAAAAACGAAAACAGAACCATAATGGTAAACCAGGCCGCACCGAAAACCCAACCCGGCGGTGTCCACGGTGCTTTATTCAGAGTTGTGTACCAATCAGAAACAACGCCGTCTGCAGTGAATAATCCTCCGACGAAAAGTGCGGCGAAATTCAGCACGCCGAAAATCAGTAGCAAAGACAGTTTCCGTTTCATTTCGATTTTTTGAATTTCACTTTCCCTTTTTTCATCTCTGATTCGATTACATCCAGAGCCTTCGGTCCCATACCGTGTAGCTGCAGAATTTCTTCTTTGGTGAACTTCGAAAAATCATTGACCAATTCTATTCCTGCACCTTGCAAAGCTCTTCGGGCAGGCGCAGCTACTAATGAAAGTAATCCTCCTTTGGGCTTCTGTTCTTTTTCGCATTGCGGACAAACAGGACACTCAGATGATTTTGTAAACCGATGTCCGTTGGGGCAGGTTTTATATTTCAGTTTTGTTTTCACGATCTTTAAATATAAGATGTAAACCACTTTCTACGAACATAGGAATAGAATGATACTTTTGAATGCGATATTAAGTAGTCGTTTAGTTAATTGTTTGACGTCCTACACTGGAATTTCGTACTATTTCTTAAATTGTAGTATGTCGCATTACGCATTTCATAGGTGTTAATTTCAATCAACTAAATTGTCGTATGAGAAGTTATTCTTTGTTCTTCGCACTTGTCGGTATTTTCAGTTTGTCTTTTGAGTCCGATACTGTACAAAGGTATTCAGCGAGTACTGGACAAGAATCCGAAAAGGTAATTTCATTTCTCTGTAACAACGCAGACTCATTAGGTATTTATTTATTGCAGAATGCTCAAGTAGGAGATAGTATATATGTAAATTATTTCGACCGTATTTCAGACGATGAGTTAAGACCGAAGATTGTAACTAATTATCTAAATAATACATTTTATAAAAAAATGATGCGCGACTCGATTAGTTGTGATGGGAAAGGTCAGAAACATAATTACGATACATCTGTTGTAAATAAATTACAGAGTAAAGTTACATCAGTAAACGGCTACGCAACTTTTCTAAAGACGTCTAAATCAAAGGATATTTATTTAGTTCAATGTCGTCCCTTGGTAATAGGTGATCAATTCTATTATCTTGTTAGTTTAGAGAGTAATGGTACAAGTTATTTGGAACGTGTTTGGGTTGAAGTCAGCAAATCCGGATGTATTACTGAAGTTGGCAGTGAATTTGGAATAAAGTAATCTATCCTCACTGAAACATGTTGGTATTCCGTAAGAGAATTAGCAGTTTATTTCCCTTCTGCATAGCTCTTGAAGCTATTCAGAATCATCTGCCAACCTGCTTCCTGCATCTCAATCGGATTTTCTGTTTCCGGATCAAATGTTTCTGTGATAACGGTTGAATTTCCTTCACCGGCGAATTTCACTTCAACTTTTCTTCCGTCGGGCATGGTGTAACGCAACAATTCATTAGGAATTACCTCTGTGTAAGTTCCTTCAAAATCGAAACTGAAACTGCCGTCTTTTGCAGCCATTGTTGCGCTGAATTTTCCTCCTATACGTAAATCGCTGGAGGCTTTCGGACAATGCCAATCCGGCGTAGCCTGATTCCATTGTGTTACGTGTTCCGGCAGGTTCCAGTATTGCCAGACTTTTTCAGGTGTTGCGTTTACAGTTGCGCTGATTGTTATCGGATTCAAGTTGTTCATGGTAGCGTTATTTATTAGAGTTGATAGCTTCAAGTTTTATTGTCATGATCTGCGCTATGCTTTTTCCGCGTGAGATCATTTCTTCTGCCTTAGCGCCTGAGTATAATTTGCGAATGGTGCGTTCCCAATAAGCAAACCATATCTCAAGATCTTTCGGTCGTATGGTTTTCTTTGCGTTGAGATGAAGATGCTTCTCCATCACGTTGCCATTGTAATTGTGTGAAGCGAAGAGCAGGCTTTCCCAGAAATCAGCAATTTTAGGAATGTGATGATCCCAATCCACGCGCACGATTTCCGTAAAGAACACTCCGATCTCCGGATCTTTCTGCACCTCTAAATAAAATGCATGCAGCACATTCAGAATGTCGCTTCTGTTCTGAATATCGTTCATTTCTTCAGCCATGATTTTCGCAAAAGCAATTGTTCGATATGCGCGTAATGATGATTGCAATGCCACGAATACAATGCGATAACCTGATCCAATGTGTATTCCTGATTGTATTGAGGATGAATGTAGGCGCGATTGAAATCGCTTGCCGTGCAACTGCGCAGCAAAGCCGTGAGTTTCTCATGTACACCTGCAATGAGTTGCAGAGAAGGTTGAATCGGAAAGTTCCTGGAATCGTGCAGCTCTGCAAAAAGTTGCTCAGGATACGGCTTGATAACCGGTTTGTCTTCCGTGAGCAGCAACTTTACGCGTATGATGCAGTTCATATGACTGTCGGCACAGTGATGTACCACCTGACGGAGCGTCCAGCCTTCGGGACGATATTGCGTGTTGAGCTGGTCATCGGAAAGTGATTCTGTGAGTTTGCGAAGACGTTCCGGGAATTCTTCGAGAATCTGAATCATCGTGCTGCGTTCTTCAGCACTGATGTTGTCCGGTTTTACAAATTTCCCGATTGGAAAACGCAAAGCATTGAGTTCGGCGTCCGTCATTATGTTTCTCTTGTTCTCAACGAAATTAAACATTAGCCGTTTACAAACGACTAGCGCGGAACGGTTGCTTTATATTTGATTGATAAAACCCGAAAACATGAATCACTTCATCGCATGGTGGAATCTGGAGAATCTGTTTGATATTCAGAATTCCAAAGACAGACCGGAATGGCTGCAGACGCAATTGGAATCCTATCTCAAAGGTTGGACGCAAACGCTCCTTGATAAGAAACTCGCCAATCAGGCTTCTATCATCAATAAACTGAACAACGGCGCAGGTCCCGATATTATGGGCTTCTGTGAAATTGAAAACCGGAAGGTAATTGAGGAGTTGATATCGGCAATGAAGAAGGCCGGGAATGGTCGCGATTACGGTATCGTTCATGAAGAGATGAATGATGATAGAGGAATTGATATTGCATTCATTTACGATCGGAAAAAATACACGGTAGGGAAGAAGGATATTTTTTCTGCGGCTGTGATGAAACGAACTGCAACACGTGATTTGCTTCAGGCTACTTTCACAGTGAAGAAATCAAAGCGCCAATTTATTCTCATCGGGAATCACTGGCCGGCACGTTCAGCAGGACAATACGAAAGTGAACCTTTCCGCATTATCGTTGCGGAGACTTTGGCCTATTGGTTACAACGCATTGCGCAGATCAAAGGTGAGCAAATGCCTGTTGTTTGCGTTGGTGATTTTAATGATGAGCCGTTCAACAGATCGCTCGCGGACTATGCCAATTCAACGGATAGCGTGCAGAAAGTGATTAATGCTTCGAAGCCGAAAACGAAGAAAGGGAACGAAGTTCGTACGCCGTATCTGTTGAATCTGATGTGGAAAATGTTGGGACAGAACCGCGGAACTTTTGTTTTCAGCGGAGATAAAAACATGCTGGATCAGTTTCTTGTGAATCGTGCCATTGTTGCTGACTCCGAAGTCTGCGGATTCCGTGCGGGAGAAGCGGACATCATAGATTACATTCCTGAAATGGTGAAAGGTTCGTACAAATCACCGCGCAAATTCGGAAAGCCTTCTGATGATCTGGATGAAACAGGATACAGTGATCACCTTCCGATTACATTCATTCTCGAAGAAACGGAATAAAAAAGAGCGCCGCTGAATCCAGTGGCGCTCTTTCTTTAAATGCTGTTCTATTACTGACGGATCAGTTGGAAAGAAGCTTTGTTCGATCCTGATACAACGGTAACAATGTACATTCCTGCTGCAGAATCAAATTCAACAGGGATAAGGTTTGCATTGTTAGCGTTTTGCGCATGTACTGTACGACCAGCAAGATCAGTGATCACTACAGAAACGTCTTCGTAGTTTGCACCGAGATCAATTACGAATGCACCGCTGTTCGGGTTCGGATATACATTCATTTCGCTGAAGTTGTTATTCTCATTAACTCCAACACAAGCACTAACTGTGACGTTTGCAGTAGCTGTTGCGTTACATCCTGTCGAATCAACAAACTGGTATGTAATAACGTGAGTGCCGTTACCTGCTGACATTGGAGAGAACGTGTTACCTGTTACTCCCGGACCGGAATAAGTACCTCCTGCCGGAGATCCGCCTGTAAGCGTGAATGATGCATCATCGATACAAACACTGTTGTTCGAAATGCTCAGCGTTACTGTTGGAATTGCGTTAATGGTAAGGTTGATTGTAATGATACTGTCGCAACCTGCCGCGTTTGCAATTGTGTCCAGATAAGTTCCGCTGTTTGTGTATTGAGCTCCGGAAGGAGCCATGAATGATCCGCAAGCAGTTGCAGTCATTGTTGAAGCGCTGGACGAATTGATCGTAACGTTACTTGTGATAACGCTGTCGCAACCCGCCATGTTCGGAATTGTAGAAGTATACGTTCCGGTTGTCATTGCTGTGTCGCCATCAGGAAGGATATACATTCCGCATGCAGACGCAGTTACAGTTGCCGATGTGCTGTTGGTGATTGTAAGGTTGATAGTAATAACGCTGTCGCATCCCATCATGTTTGTGATGGTATCGTTATACGTGCCGCTTGTCATATACATCATTCCGCTTGGAGCGGTGTACATATCGCATGCGTTAGCAGAAATTGATGCTGTTGTCGGTTGATTTACTGTCAGGTTGATTGTAATTACTGAATCGCAACCTTGAGTATTGAGTATCGTATCGTTGTACGTGCCTGAGGTTGTATAAGTATTACCTGACGGTGAAGTGTAGTTGCCGCATGACATCGGACTTATTGAACTGCTGCTCGGTTGCGTGATGTTCACGTTAATGGTAATCACACTATCGCAACCTGCTACGTTCGTAAGCGTATCGTTATAAGTTCCGGAAGCAGTATATACTGCGCCGCTAGGAGCTGTATAACTTCCGCAAGAAGCTGCTGAGATCGTGTCGTACGTAGGCGCATTCAAAACGATATTTACAGTGTCATTACCACTGCCGCATGCACCTGAAACAGCTACAGTTACAAGCTGGCTTGAAGAAACTGTTGTTGAAGTTGTTGTAGAACCTGTAGACCATAAAACTGAACCTGCAGGGTAAGGCAAAGAAAGAACCAACGGAGATGCGCTGCATGCATTTTGATCTGCTCCCAGGAATCCGGAAGGAACGTAAGGGTTGTAAAGTTGAGTAATTTCGGGTTGCGTTAATGCGCGACTGTAAAGACGATACTCATCTAAATGACCACCTGACGGCGCTCCAACATTACTTCCATAACCAATTACTTTGAAAGGTCCGGCGCTGACAAAGCTGAAGGCTCCTTGAGCGACTGTGGTAACAAGAACTCCATCCAGATATCCGCGGATCTGTGCCAACGCTGCATCATATACGTATGTGCACATATGCGGTGCAACTGTGGCTCCGCCCGCAATCGTTACGTCCGTCATGCCAGTGCCGCGAAGAATCCAGTTGTTTGGACCCGCTACACCATTTGTGAAGCAACGAAACCCATTCGCGCCTGCATCTCCGAAAATATAGAATAAAGTAGAAGATGGAGTGATGTTCTCTGTTCGGAAAGAAATTGACCAAGAAGACGTACTTGACAGGTTAGTCGCCCAACCAGTGTTAACGTAATCTGTTGTGGAACTTACGCCCGTGCCGATAACTGTTCCTGAACAAATAGCATTTCCTCCTTGAGTGAGGCCACCCATTAAGGTTGCCGTAGCAGTTCCGATTGGCGGGGCAGAAGCTAAATTCGGAACAGTTGTTCCGCTTCCGTTAAAATCATAATAAAGGACTTCTGGTGTGAGTAATTGCGCATTCATCGTTGATGACAGCGCAAACAATCCAAGCCCAACAAGTTGGATGTAAAGTTTTTTCATGTGTAGCGGTTTTTGCTTGTACGAAAATATGACAAAACGCAGACAAATCCATAAACGTGAAAATCCCGCCAAAAGACGGGATTTTCATTGAAAAATACGATTGGAGATTATTTGCCTCCGTTGCAGCACTTCTTCTTCTCGCCGCCTTCTTTCGAACAGCCGGCTTTTGCAGAATCAGCAGAGCAGCACTCTTTTTTCTTCTTCTTTTTCTTCTTGTCCTTGTCACCTTTTACGTGAACCTTTTCAACTCCTGATGCTGCAGATACTGTGATCGCAGAAACGCTTCCTACCATCCCAACGAGGGCAAGAGCAATAAATAACTTTTTCATATTGTTTTGTGTTATGATGTTCATACCACTAAGGTAACAACATTCAGACCGAAAACCTTTATTTCGACGATCTTTAACAGTTTTTCGGAGGAATTCTGTTCTAAACAGAATAAAGAACGCGGAATTCAAGGCCTGCCGACCACAATCTGCGATTCACTGGAACATCAGTAGCTTGCTTCATGAGTCCGATTTTATACTGCGGGAGCGCCTGGAAACTCAGTTTACCGGTTCGGTATTCAATTCCCGCATTCACCATTCCGGATACCATCACGCTTCTTAACTCCGGCAGATTTTCTTTCGTTGGCTCATCGATAATATCGTATGTCGGTGGCAGATTATAATGTCCGCGAGACCATATTCCCATAGCATACTCAGGAACCATGTATGCTCCGCCAACGAATCCCAGTCGGGAAGAAGAATGATGATACTGCACACCGATCGGAACACTGATGAATTTATTGCTGTAAGTAATGTAACCGTCACCAATCTGTGTTCCGCTTTGATCGATAAAAATTAAATCTTTTGTACGGTAGCGGTTCATATAGTATCGCGGCAATGCTTCAACGGAAAAATGATCATTGATTTTGTAACTCAACGCTATTCCCGAGCTGAAACCGTAATCAGGAATTTCAATGTCACGGAAGTAGTTGAAAATCGAACCAATGCCGGTTGTGTCGCCGGCGTAAATAAAGCGGTGACAATAATCCACACTTCCGGTAATGCCGATGCTGAATTTACTTTCTGTAACTGCAGGTGAAGCGCTTTCCTGTGCGGAAAGAAATCCGGTAAAGAATAATACTGTAATAAGAAAGTTAGATCGCATGCTCTTTTTTATTACAGACGTGAGATGTTTATTCAAGTTGCCTATTGAAACTGCGCAATCGGAGTTTCACCTCCGCGAACAACTTCTTCCAGCTTCACATTAATCTTTGTTCCTAATGGAAGATAAACATCCACACGTGAACCGAATTTGATGAAGCCCATTTCTCCGCCCTGAACTGCTGTATCTCCGACTTTCGAATATTGAACGATTCGCTTTGCCAAAGCACCTGCAATCTGACGGAATAATACTTCGCGACCTTGCGCATCTTTCACAACTGTAGTTGTACGTTCATTATCGGTAGATGATTTCGGATGCCAAGCAACAAGATAGAGGCCGGGATGATATTTTGCGTAAGAAACTGTTCCGGCAATCGGATAACGGTTCACGTGTACATTGAAAGGCGACATGAAGATGGAAACCTGAATGCGTTTGCCCTTGAAATATTCCGGCTCTTCCACTTCTTCAATCACAACAACTTTTCCATCAGCCGGTGCGATAATGTGTTCTGTATTCGGAACAGTATTTCGTGGCGGATTTCTGAAAAACTGAAGAATGATATATAGCAATCCCAATGTCAGAACCAAAGCAATAATGTTTGCAATGCCCATTGACGGATTGATAAGCCACATTCCTGCGTTAACGAACACAACAAACAACAGGCAGAGTGTAATAGTCAGTTTTCCTTCTCTGTGAAATTTCATGGATGGTAGTTTACTTGGGCAAAGATAGAATTTCCCCTCGAGTGAAAATTCGTTTTTCACTCGTTAACAAAATACGTGACAATCTACATGCTGTGATCATCTTTTTGAAATATTGCCGGTTGAAGATCTTCAAACTTCAGACGGAATTTGTGTGGAACATGCGCATTTATAATCCGGACAGCAATGTCGAGTTCTTTGGGATGGTTGACACCCGGATTTACTTTATACGCCGTATCGTTGCGAACAAATTGCACATCCGAATCTTCAAGTCCGTGTTGCTCATTGCAGGAATAGGATTTCGGATTCAGTAGGTAAATTAATTCGAGACTGTCTTCGATTAAAGCAACACGCAGAATTGCTGAATCTCGCTCGAGAGTCGATGTATTCATTGTGTAAATTTTCAGAGAATCCTGTGTAACATAATACCGTGTCATTTTCGGCAGATGATAAGCTTCGCTCTGAATCACAAGTTCAAATACGTGCTTCTTTTCGGATTCATTCCGACAGGAAATCAGCAACACAATAAATAGCGCAAGGCAATTTGAAATCAACGTTTTCATAAATGAAAAAGGTCTCCGAAGAGACCTTTTCGTAAGCGTTCTAAAGATTAATAGTTGCCTTTGTAACGGATCGCTTTGTCCAGCTTTTTCAATGCTGTGATGTACGCACCGATACGCATGCTTGTTTTGTATTGCTGTGAATTGAACCAGCAATTCTCAAAAGCCTGTGCCATTGATGCATCATGTTTAGCATTTACTTCATCTTCTGTCCAGTAGTGACCCATGCGGTTCTGTACCCACTCAAAGTAAGAAACAGTAACACCGCCGCCGTTTGCAAGAACGTCAGGAACAACAACAATTCCTTTGTCGTTGAGGATCTGATCTGCATCAGCTTCTGTAGGACCGTTTGCACCTTCAACGATAAGTTTCGCTTTGATGTCGCCTGCGTTTGCAGATGTGATTACACCTTGAATTGCAGCAGGAACAAGCAGATCAACGTTCGCAGTAAGCAATTCGTTGTTGCTGATTTCTTGTCCGCCGGTAAAGCCTTTCAATACGTTGCCATTTGACGCAACAAATTTCAATGCTGCTTCAATGTCAATTCCTTTTTCGTTGTAGTACGCTGCAGTATGATCGGAAATCGCTTTGATTGTAATATTCTTAGATGCGAGAAGACGTGCTGCGTGTGAACCTACGTTACCGAATCCCTGAACAGCAGCAGTTGCTGTTTTGTGATTGAGTCCGATTTTCTTCATTGCTGCAAGTGAAGCAACCATTACACCGCGACCTGTAGCCGCTTCGCGACCTTTTGATCCACCGAGTGTGATAGGCTTACCTGTTGTAACGCCCGGGCTGTCTTCTCCCTGAACTCGGTTGTACTCGTCGAGCAACCATGCCATTTCACGTTTTCCGGTTCCCATATCAGGAGCAGGAATGTCTTTGTTCACTCCGAAAACATCAGACATCGCACGTGTGTAAGCACGAGTCAAACGTTCCAATTCGCCAACCGACATTTTACGCGGATCGCACTTGATTCCGCCTTTGCCACCACCGTAAGGCAGGTTAGCAATAGCGCACTTTACGGTCATCCATGCAGCGAGAGCACGAACTTCATCATCATTCACGTCCATTGCATAACGGATACCGCCTTTAGACGGACCGAGATGTGTAGAGTGAACGGTTCTGTAACCTTCGAAAACTTTAACGGAACCATCATCCATTTTAATCGGGAGACTCACTTTCACTTCTCTCTTCGGATGACGTAGAATTTCAGCCACTTCAGGTGCAAGACCAAAAAGTTCAGCGGCTTTATCAAGGCGGGCGAGAACTGCATCAAACATACTTGCGTGTGCAACCTCTTCTGCCTTTTTTGCTGTCGTAGCCATAAATTGGTTTTTAGTTGACTTTCTGAATTTGGGACGTAAAATTAAGGGTTTTTTCGGGATACGGTGGTCAATCAGGCAGGTATACGGTCAGTATCGTTGAATACCTTGTCAAAATCGACCAATATTCAGGCGAGAAATGCTTCACACAGCCAGAAAACGGTCAATGTAAACGGTACGGAAAGAAATAGAGCATCGAAGCGGTCCAGAATTCCTCCGTGTCCGGGAAGTAGTGTTCCTGAGTCTTTCACATCAATGCTGCGTTTGAAAAGCGACTCTACCAAATCGCCCAGCATTCCTGTAACGGCGGTTGTAAGCGCAATCAGCGACCACATAATTTCATATTTCATTGTACTGCCGTCGTCCATCATCCAATGGCCGAATGCGAATCCGGTTCCGATGCAGAAAATTGTTCCGCCAATAAATCCTTCCCACGTTTTCTTGGGAGAAATGCGTTCCCAAAGTTTATTTCTTCCGAACAACCTTCCGCACACGTAAGCCATGGAATCACTTACCCAGATCAGAACAAATAAAGCCAATACAGGTTTCCAATTGTAATGACTTTCCCATGTATCGCCAAACCATCCGATGTTGTGATCCATTTTCGGTACGAACGCAATCATCAGCATTGCCGCAGGAAGAGCGATGTAAACTAGTCCTAGAATACTCCAACCAATGTTGGTGAACGGATTCTGCTTTTTACGATACAATTCAATGAAGAAAATCAGGAAGAATGCCGGGATAATCACAAAGGTCGCTTCTGTGATGAAGTTTCTGCGCAGCATAAATGCTCCGGCAACAATCATAGCACCGAGCATTGTTCCGTAAATACGCAACGGCTGTGCATTGGCTTTTTCTGCAAGACGATAAAATTCGAGCAACCCAAGAACGGCAATCACAAGAAATAACACGGCCATCGTCCATACGCTGAACCATATCGCACTTACCAGTACAACAACAAACACAGAACCTGTGATCAGGCGCAGCGTCAGATTACTCATGATGCTTGTGATTATGTTTACCCTTTCCGCCGTGATGATTCTTAGGAGGATGAATCATCCACTTAACTCCCGCATTGAATCCGGATGCCGTACGTAATTGCACGTCCATTCCCGATGGAACAAGAATCTGTAATTGTCCTTGATATTCGTAGTGCAGCACAACATGGCGCAGAAAAGGATTGCGTTTTCCTAATCTGATATTCATTCCGATCGGAATATTCAATGACGTGAAGAACAATCCGGGTGCACGGAAGCGTTCCTGAATATCGGTATGTGTTGTAAAATCGGTAACGTAGCTTGTACTCACGTCGCCGGTGCCGCTGTGCCTCAGGTAGCTGCTTTCTACAAAGGAATTCTGAATAGTGCCGTTCACTGCCATTCCAAAGAACATTCCGAATCCGGAGTGAACACTGATTATACGTGCAGGATTACTTCTTACAATCCATGCGGCTTCAATTGCCAGGACATCTGAATACCAATCGAAAGAGTAGGAGCTGTTGAAGACTGAATCCGTTACCAATGTTCCGCCCGGTACGGGCGTAGTATCGATTGCGATGCGATCTGAATAAAAATAATTCTGCGTGCTCACGCCCAGTGTGGAATGATAAATGCCGAATCGTGTTTCACTGAACTTTTTCTGACAACCAAAGCGAAGGTTAACCGAAACACCTTTCATTGTTCCGCTGTTCAGATTGCCGAAGAGTCCGGAAAACATACTGTTGCCATGTTGCGATAAATCTGCAAACGCGAGCGAAGAGGAAGGAGCGGCTTCACGGAACAGTGTTATGTCCTGAAATCCTGTTCTGTAAATCTGTCCGCCACCCGAAACGGTAACTGAAATTATTTTTACGCAAGGCTGTTTGCCGCAGGAAGAATCGCGAACAGAATTCTGCTGATAATGGCTTCTCAATGTGTCGCTTTGTGCGGCAAGTGTTCCGCTGAGCAACAGCAGAAGTGCGGTCAGTTTTTTCATATCGAAAAATTACGCGTTTAATCCGATTGTATCGTCAATCAGGAAGAGATAAATCTCTTTCGCACCGTGCGCACCCTGAACAAGAGTTTTTTCGATGTCAGCAGAACGGCTCGGTCCGGTAATAAACGTAATGTGCGATGGAATTCCTTCAGGATATTTCGTTTTCATTTCCTTCAAAGCATCACGCAGATGCAATGTAAGTTGTGATGTTCTGGCAACCACCACATGATAATCGATGAACACACCGGATTTACGACCTGCATTCATTCGTGAACTCACTGCAATGCTACCTGTACGCGCAACGAGTAATTCGCAACCGGTTACACTGGTCTGCACGTTAGGCAACTCTTTCTCATCAGTAGTGAACTCAACTCCGGTTTTCTGAACCAAATCAGCAATGGCTTTTTCTCCGCACCAGATTTTTCCGAAGCTTCCGTCCATTGTCAACGCTTCGAAATTGTCAACGAAATCAGTTTCGTTTTCACAGAAAACGAACTGCCCGCCGGCATCCGTGAATGCCTGAGCAAACACAAGTTCCAGCGGGTCGTTGTTTGTATCGTAAATATTAGAGTCGAAATCAGCATCCGTAGTCTCGATGCGTGACTTATGAATAAGCGCAGCGCGAACCTTCTTCAGGATTTTTTCCTTCGATGTGGTGCTGTCTTCCATCATAATTACGTCTGACAATTACAGGTCAGAAAATTATTCTGTTGGCTTGTTGTCAACCGGAACAGGTTCCGTCGGATTCTGATTCTGAGCCGGCTCTTCTTTTTTCACTTGCGGTTCTTCAACAGGGTCCCATGGACGTTTTCCGAAAATCGCTTCAAGGTCTTCTTTGAAGATCACTTCCTTCTCCGTGAGTTTGTTCGCAAGCGCAGTCAGTTTGTCTTTGTTTTCCATCAACAACTGCTTCGTCTTCATGTACATCGACTCAATCATGTCGTGTACTTCCTTGTCAATAAGCTCAGCAGTCTTTTCACTGTAAGGCTTGGAGAATGTATAATCGCCGCCTTGTGAATCGTAATAACTGATGTTCCCGACTTTCGGATTCAATCCGTAATACGTTACCATAGCGTAAGCCTGTTTGGTGACACGTTCCAGATCGCTCAACGCGCCGGTTGAAACTTTACCGAAGATTACTTCTTCAGCGGCACGACCACCTAGAGTTGCGCACATTTCATCAAGGAACTGTTCCGTTGTTGTCAACGATCGTTCTTCCGGAAGATACCAAGCAGCACCAAGTGAGCGTCCGCGCGGTACGATTGTTACTTTCACGAGCGGAGCTGCGTAGCGCAACATCCAGCTAACCGTAGCGTGACCGGCTTCGTGGAATGCAATCGTTTGTTTTTCCTCTTTGGAAATGATTTTGTTTTTCTTTTCAAGTCCGCCGATAACACGATCCACAGCGTCGAGGAAATCCTGACGACCAACAAGTTTCTTATTGTGACGTGCAGCGATCAAGGCAGCTTCGTTACAGATGTTTGCTATATCAGCACCGGAGAATCCGGGAGTCTGACGCGCGAGGAAATCCATATCCACGTCGTGATCGAGTTTCAACGGACGCAGGTGAACCTGGAAGATTGCTTTGCGTTCGTTCAGATCCGGAAGATCTACATAAATCTGGCGATCGAAACGTCCTGCACGGAGCAATGCGCGGTCAAGGATGTCGGCGCGGTTGGTAGCCGCAAGAATAATTACGCCGCTGTTCGTTCCGAAACCATCCATCTCGGTGAGGAGCTGGTTGAGTGTGTTTTCACGTTCATCGTTTGCGCCTTGAGAAATGCTTCTTCCGCGAGCACGACCGATAGCATCAATTTCATCAATGAAAATGATACAAGGAGCTTTCTCTTTCGCTTGTTTGAACAGATCGCGTACGCGTGATGCACCCACACCCACAAACATTTCAACGAAATCAGAACCGGACAACGAGAAGAAAGGAACTTTTGCTTCACCGGCCACCGCTTTCGCAAGAAGTGTTTTACCGGTTCCCGGAGGACCAACGAGCAATGCGCCCTTAGGAATTTTCGCTCCGAGATCAGTATATTTTTTCGGGCTCTTCAGGAAGTCAACGATTTCCTTGATTTCAACTTTTGCTTCTTCAAGACCTGCAACGTCGTTGAACGTAACGTTCACCATGGTGTCTTTATCGAAGAGCTGCGCTTTAGATTTTCCGATATTGAAAATCTGACTTCCGCCGCCACCGCCCATGCGACGCATAATCACGATCCAAAGAATAACCATGATTGCAATCGGGAGCAACCAACTCAGATGATCTGAAATTGATGTGCGTTTGATTTCCTCAATATCGAGAAGTTCGTTGGATGTGTATCCGGCGTCGAGCTGCGTTTGTGTAATACGCTTGCCCATATCTTCTGTCCAGGTACTCGAAAGAACAAGATGTGATGCATCAGCAGGCACAGGTCCGCGCCAACCTTTGGCGGAGAACTTGTCCATGAGAGCTTTCACAGCAGAATCTTTGGTAATTCCGGCTTTGTCCTTCTCGCTGTACAGCACGATTTCCAGACGGTTGTTTTCGTTGGAAACACGATATATTTTCTTGATTGCGCGGTGACGTACAAGCGCGTTGAATTCTGTATAATCGATCTTCGGAACTTCGCTCATCATTCCCGGCACGAAGAATCCGATCAATCCTACAATCAGAATTATATAAATCCACATAAAGCCTGAAGGCGAACGTGGCAATTGCGGTTTACGCGACATCCTATCACGCATCCTTTTTTCCTGGTCCTGTTCCTGGTTATTCATCTCACTCATATTCAGTTTCAAGGATAGTCGTTTACTGTTAATCTTTATTTTGTTCTTCTGATTCCTTAACAAATTACTGCTTTACCGGAATTTCCTTTGCATCCGCCCAAAGCGATTCGAGGTTGTAGAAATAGCGTGTTTCTTTTTCGAAAACATGAACAACTACGTTCACATAGTCGATGAGGATCCATAGCGCATTTTCCCAGCCTTCCGAACGATACGGGCGCTGACTGAGGTTCTTTTTAACGGTATCTTCAACAGAATCCGCAATCGCCTCTACCTGTGTATTGGAATTACCTTCGCAGATAATGAAGTAGTCGCAAACAGCGTTCTCGATATTGCGTAAATCCAGAACCTTTATGTTCTGACCTTTTTTCTCCAGAATGCCTTCCACTACCTGTTGAGCTAGAATCCAGCCTTCGTCCGTTTGCTTTGATGCGCGGGATTTTGCTTTCGGAGCCGGAGCCGGTTTCGCAGTGCTTTTCTTCGCAGCTGGTTTCTTAACTGTTTTAGCTGCTACGGCTTTCTTCCGTGGTGCAGCGGCTTTAACGGTTTTCTTTGCAGCCTTAACAGTTTTCTTGGCTGGTGCTTTTTTTGCAATTTTCTTTTTTGCCATTATAATATGCGTTCCGCATTCTGATTGCGAACCCGATGGCTGATCGTTCAGCAAACGGGCAAATGTGTACTTTTATTGAAATTCCTAAAACGTCCAAAGGTAAGCAAAATTGACAGGTATGGGGGCAGATTCTTTGTTTGTTGGTCAGCGGATTATGCGGCTTGATCAGGTTGATTCCACAAACAGCTTTGCGATGGGAATTCTTAAGGGAATGCCTGTTGAAGAAGGTGTTGTGATAACCACAGCTAAACAGACTCGCGGAAGAGGACAAAGAGGTAATACCTGGGAGTCGGAGCCGGGTAAGAATATAACATGCAGTATTATACTCAAACCAACCTTTCTTGATCCGTCTTTGCAATTTGATTTGACCCGGGTGGCATCCTTGGCATTAAGCGATGTGATCGCTGATTTACTTCCTGAACGCGACATCCGAATAAAATGGCCGAACGATATTTATGTCGACGGGAAAAAGATTGCCGGTATTCTGATAGAAAATGTTCTGATTTCGAATCGCATTAACTATGCTGTGGTGGGAATCGGATTGAACGTGAATCAAACGGAATTCTCTGCTTCCGGAACCGGAGCTACTTCACTCAAATTACTGGGACAAGTTGAGTTTGATCTGAACAACTTACTTAGAATGATTTGTGCAGCTGTTGAAGTTCGTTATTTGCAGTTGCGGGCAGGTAAAACAGAACAACTGAGAGCTGAGTATTTCAACCGCCTGTTTATGGCCAATATCGTTACCCGTTACACTGATTTTACGAAGGTGTTTGACGCCAAAATTCTGGAAGTAACCAAGGAAGGATTTCTTGTTCTGGAATTGACTGACGGCAGTCTGCGCCGCTTTGCTATGAAGGAAGTAGGATGGGTAGGTGTAACTCAGTGATCAAAGATCAGTGATTACCAGACTCCATGCTTCCGGTTTTGCATTGAACAACACTTTAGTCTTGGCCCATGTTGCGGCAAATAATTCGCTGTTTCTGTATTTGTTCAATGCCTCTTCCGACTCCCAGTGTGACACAGTGAAGTAAATATTGGGCGCATTTTTCTCCTTGTGTAACTCCAAGTTGCGACATCCTTCAAATCCTGCGATTCTGTCACGGGTTGCTCTGAACACTTCTTCAAAAGTTGCAACTTCTTCCGGTTTGAAAGACATTTTTACAATGCGCTTAATCATTTTTTCAGTCAGTAAATTCAACACGGATTACCGCGTTCATTCGGATATTGAGTAATTGATTGGCTTTGCCTTGATTGATTGCAATTTCCATAAATCCTTCGGAATTGAACAGCGCAAGTTTATCGCCATCATCGACATCAGAATACCGGACAGACAAGGTTGTTATTTCTTCTCCAACAACCCGAATAGAAAATGATCTTCCGCGCCCTGTTTTTTCGAATTCACTTCGAGATATATCCGTAACGAGATTTCCAAAGCTGTCGATGAATACTACATTGCCTTTTATCACATCATCTTCCGGTAAATGTCGCGGTCGAATGAGTTCTGCGATTCCATTCAATTCCGTTCCGATTTCCTGAATTGGTTTTCCGTTGTGCAGAGCCGCAGCAACGGGTACGTAAACATCCAGCGCAACAAAAGTCCCGGGTTCTTTACCCGCGGGGCAAATTTCCCGGATTTCTTCCGGGGCAATTCCATAGATCAGCGAAAACAATCCGTTGTTGGGGCCGATAAAAAAGTGCGAACCGGAACGAAATGCAATATGATTGAATCGGGCGGAAGGAGAAGGTCCAACGCTGATAAGATGGATCGTGCCTGCAGGGAAGCGCGACCAGCTGTGACCGATGATGTAAGCAGCTTGCTGCAGGTCAAACGGTGTGATAAGATGAGAGATATCAGCTATTGTTACCTGCGGTGCTGCAGAGTAAAGTGCACCCTTCACCGAACCTGCGAAGTGGTCGCGGAGTCCGAAATCTGATGTTAAGGTGACAATACCCATGCTGATTGATCTTTGCGGATCGCGGAAAGGTGCTTAATTTCACACAAAATTACTGAACGGAAGTAATGACTTTCAGTAATCATCATGAAGTTGTTCACCATCACTAGCTGAAACTTGGCCGAATCTTTACTACAGCTCACGCACGTTGACCCGATCGTTATTTACGGGGTTAACGATTCCAAACTTGAGAAACTCAGAACTTACTTTCCGAAGCTTAAGCTGATAGCTCGCGGAGAAACGATTCGTATGATCGGTGACGAAGAGGAAATTCAACGCTTCCAGCAGGCGATCAACTCCTTCATTGCTCACTTCAACCGTTATGGAACGTTAACCATTGAAAACATCGAAGGCTTGATGTCCGGAACTGTTGATGAAAATCAAAAACAGGAGAGTACCGACGTAATCGTTCACGGCAATCAGGGACTTCTGGTAAAAGCGAAAACTCCGGGACAGGTTCGTTTGGTGGAGGCTTGCGGTAAGAGCGATCTCGTTTTTGCGATCGGTCCTGCAGGAACCGGAAAAACATATACCGCCGTTGCGTTGGCCGTGCGTGCTTTACGTAATCGCGAGGTGCGCAAGATTGTATTGACGCGTCCTGCAGTTGAAGCAGGGGAGAATCTTGGATTTCTTCCGGGTGATCTGAAAGAGAAGCTGGATCCGTATCTGCAGCCGTTATACGATGCATTGTACGAAATGATTCCCGGAGATAAACTCCGCAACTACATAGAGAATAATATCATTCAGATAGCTCCGCTCGCTTTTATGCGCGGACGTACATTGGATAACGCATTCGTTATTCTGGATGAAGCACAGAATGCAACGGAAAGTCAGCTGAAGATGTTTCTCACGCGTATGGGACCATCGGCAAAGTTTGTGATTACGGGTGATGTCACTCAGATAGACTTACCGAGAAATCAACCCAGTGGATTACTTCAGGCAATACGTTTGCTGACCAACGCTGAAGGAATTGAATTTGTAAATCTTGATAACCGCGATGTGATCAGACACAAGCTGGTACGGAAACTCATTGAAATTTATGGACAACACAGTGACAAAAATGAAAGCGCTGACAGGAACAAACTTTAATCTGCCCGGACAGAAGAAATTCTACAAGGGTAAAGTACGTGATGTGTACACTTTGGAAA
Organism: Bacteroidia bacterium; assembly: GCA_023151315.1. Classification (GTDB taxonomy): domain Bacteria; phylum Bacteroidota; class Bacteroidia; order Palsa-965; family Palsa-965. The sequence continues at coordinate 111,496 of JAKLJE010000009.1, read as the reverse complement.
ACGATCTTCTTGTAATGGTCGCATCGGATCGCATTTCTGCATTTGATGTGGTTTTACCGAGAGGAATACCATTCAAAGGTCAGGTGTTGAATCAGGTCGCATCTCATTTCCTTGCTGCAACCAAAGATATCGTGCCTAATTGGGTGGAAGCTGTTCCGGATCCGAACGTAACGATTGGCCGTCGTTGTGAGCCATTCAAAGTTGAAATGGTTATACGCGGTTATCTGAGCGGTCACGCCGCACGCGAATATGCAGCAGGAAAGAGAACTGTGTGCGGAGTGTCAATGCCGGAAGGCTTGAAAGAAAGTGATCCGTTTCCGGAACCGATCATTACCCCAACTACCAAAGCGGAAGTCGGGCACGATGAAGATATTTCCCGAGAAGAAATTCTGCGCCGTGGAATTGTTTCGGAGGAACACTATGTGCAGTTGGAAAACTATACACGCGCGTTGTATCGTCGTGGTCAGGAGATGGCGAACAAGCAAGGATTGATTCTCGTTGATACGAAGTATGAATTCGGTCTTTACGAAGGAAAAGTTTATCTGATGGATGAGATTCATACTCCGGATTCCTCAAGATATTTTTACGCTGATGGATATGAAGAGCGTCAGCAGCGAGGTGAAGCGCAAAAACAATTGTCGAAAGAGTTTGTTCGTCAATGGCTGATCTCAAATGGTTTTATGGGTAAAGAAGGACAGCAGGTGCCTGAAATGACCGATGAGTTCGTGAATCTGGTGTCTGAGCGTTACATTGAACTCTACGAGAAGGTAACCGGACTGAAGTTTGAAAAGGCGGATGTGTCTGAAATCCCTGCCCGGGTTGAAGCGAATATTCTGAAATATTTAAGTTCACGCTAGGATTTAAAGTTGCAAACTCAGATATTCGTCTGAAGACCCTACTACATTTTAAACTAACAAAATCGTTATGGCAGAAAAAGGCAAAGTAAAAGTCATTAAGGATACCGATGGCGGTATCGTTGTTGAATCCCGCACCAACCTCGAGTACACATTCTCGCAGAAGAATCATAAAGAACTCTGTCTGGGTGTGGGAGATCGTGTGAAATTCGATATTGTGGCAATTCCCGGAACCACCACGTCTGTAGCCGTAAATGTTGAACGGATTACAGCAGGAACAGTTCTCTCTTTCGATTCTGCGAAAGGCACTGGTACTATTGAAGAACGCGTCAGCAAGAAAACCATTAATTTCTATGAACCTTATGCCAAGGACATGGGAATTGATGTTGGTGATGTTGTTCGTTACACGTTATTGAACACTGCTGCGGGCGAACTTGCCGTTAATCTGACTGAAGTGGTCGAATAACACTTCCTATTCATACTGTAACAGGCGGGATTTTCCCGCCTGTTTTCATATATTGGCATTCGATTGTGCGTTATGAATCCAAGAGCATTTTTACTCGGTCTGATTATTACCTTGAGTTCATGCTCTTTGGGTTATGCACAGCAAAGTAAAGTTGACAGCCTGAAGCCGGTTCTTGCTCAGGCCAACGATACCTCCAGAATCCGTTTATTACTCCAATTAAGCAACGCTTACTTATCCTTCTCTGCAAAGAAAGCTCTGGAACCTGCATCTGAAGCTCGGATGCTGGCAATTCAATATTCGGATATCCGCAGGGAAGCACAAGCGCTTTTGGCCATCGGGCAAGCGAACAGCAGAATGGGAAATGTTTCCGTTGCCATCGAATGCTTCAATCAGGCAATTGAATTGATTCGACAGCTTAATAATTACGAAGAGCATGGCGAATTACTAATCAATGTTGGTAATGCTTATATAGACGGGGGAGTTTACGATCAGGCCATGCGCGTGAGTCTTGATGCCTATAAGCTTTATGAGCGCAACGGTAATAAGCGCGGCATGGCACGGGCCCTTATAATATCGGGAAATGGTTATCGCAAAACCAAGAATATTGATAAAGCTATTGCGGATTATGAGAAAGCACTCGAACTGGCTCGTGAAGTGAAAGATTCCAGCCTTGAAGCCAGTTGTTTGAATAACCTTTCTATTATTGAAGGCGACAGAGGGGATCATTACAAAGCACTCTATTATCTGGAACAAGCTCGTAGTATTCACGAGCGAAATAATAATCAATATCCTTTAGCCAAGGTTCTGAATAATATCGGTAGTGAATACTATGAATTGGATTCATTGGATTTAGCTGCGGACTATTATTTAATGTCACTGGAAATCCGGAAGAAGTTGGGCGACAGGAGAGGACAAGCAAGCACCTTAGCTAATCTTGGTTCTGTGAGCATGGCACAGGAAAACGTCGATAAAGCGATCGAGTATTATCAACGTTCACTGGATCTCGCTAAAGAAATCGGAGCTTTGGAAGTACAGATGGAAGTATATCTGTCGCTGTATGAGGCCTACAATCATAAGGAGGAACCCGAGAAAGCGCTGGACTACTACATCTCGTATACGAAAATCAAAGACTCAATATTCACGTCTGATATGTCTGAGAGCGTTGCTGAAATGCAGGCGCGTTTTGATGTAGAAAAGGCGGAAGGCGAAGCAAGAGCACAAGCGAAGCAGAAAGAAATCATAGTGATTTCATCAGTAATAGGTGCTGTGTTGTTGCTGATTATTATTGTTTCTATCTGGAGGCAGTCGATCACGCGTAAGAAGGTGAACATTGAGTTGAATCGTCAGAAGCAGGAGATTGAGAATAAGAATACGGAACTCGCTTCTGCATATCAGGAAATCGAACTGAAAAACAAGGACATCACAGACAGTATCCGATATGCAAGACGAATACAGGAAGCAATATTACCTGAGGTAGAGTTCGCATCAACGTTCGGAAAGTCGGGATTCGTGTTTTATAAGCCGAAAGATATTGTGAGCGGAGATTTTTACTGGATGGAGCGCAAAGGCAATTTGTTGCTTTTTGCGGCAGTGGATTGCACCGGGCATGGTGTTCCGGGTGCCTTTGTGAGCATTGTGTGCAGCAATCTTCTCAGTCAGTCGGTAAACGAGCATGGATTGCGTCGCCCGAATGATATTCTCAACGATGTGAACGCGAGATTGTCTGTTACATTGCGACAGCGCGCCGATGAATCGAAGGTTCGTGATGGAATGGATATTGCTTTGTGCGTACTTGATACCCGGACAGGAATGTTGGAATATGCCGGTGCCTTTAATCCGGCTTGGGTGCTTCGTAAAGATGAGATCATTGAATTGAAAGCAGATAAATTTCCGGTAGGTAATTTTGAAGACGAAGAATTACGCACGTATTCCGCACAGCAGCTGCAGTTGCAAAAAGGTGATCGTGTGTATATTTTCTCTGACGGATTCACAGATCAATTCGGAGGCCCGCTTGGTAAAAAGTACAAGCGCACTCGTTTTGTTGACTTCCTTCGTAAAATTCAGTCACAACCTATCTGCGATCACAACCTCCTTCTTGAAAAAGAACACATGGAATGGCGCGGTTCATTGGAGCAGATTGATGATATTCTGGTAATGGGAATTGAATTCCCGGTGCAACAATAATTGTTTTCAACTTTTGTTGATAATTCACTGCATTCGCGACCGTAAAATAGGTGAGCGTTATCCGTTTGGCGAACTGTTTTGGTTAATTTTGGTCGCCCCCTATGAAACGGTTTATCCGCTATATACTCGTATTCGTCTTTTCATTTCTGCTGTCTGACGTAGTTGCGCAATCTGCTGCACCCGTGGGAGAGTACCGTGTTACGGTTGACATAGCAAATGTTACCCGCGAGAAAGACCGCGTACGTATTACGGTGGTTCCGCCACCAATGAAAACCCAGAAGGTGTACTATGTGTTGCCCGCCTATATTTCCGATGTAGGCAAACCGGTTGATGCGTTGCAATTCGTTCACGAGTTCTATGCTCTCGATGATCGTGGCATGCCATTGAAGGTGAAGAAATCAGGAAAGAACAAAGTTCTGATCAAACTGGATAAAGGACGAGTTCTCCGCAAGATTGAGTATTGGGTAGATGATACGTGGGATTCTACAGGTTACAGTTCCTATCATTCTGAGAAATACAGTCATGTTCCCAATGCTGCGGGTACAACATTTGACGAGAAGACAGGTTTCCTGATGAATCCTGCTTTTATGATCGGTTATTTTGATGGCGCAATGAGTTTGCCATATCATCTTACGGTGATGCACAACGAGAGCGATAATCCGTTCACATCTCTTCAGCTCATTGAATCAGTACGAGGTCGTGATGAGTACCTTTCGGGATCGTATAATGAACTTGTAGAATCTCCTTTGTATTACGGGAAGGCTGATACCTGTGGTTTTCTCTCTCGCAATTGTTACATTGATATTGCAGTGTATAGTGAAACGGGAAATGTTTCCGCCCGTCAGATCAGAAAATATATCGCTGCTGAAATATTTGCTTTGACGCGATTCATAGAAGGCATTCCACCGCGACACTATAAAATGATGTTTTGGTTTGTCGGGCCGGGAAATTTCACATCAGGTAATCATGGCAAGTTCGGAGGTATGTCGCATCGCAACAGTGCTGTGTATTATCTCAATGAAATAGAAGAGGAAGAGCCTCTTGCTTCATTGGTAAGCGGAGAAACTGCGGGCGATTTGCTGAAGACACTTGCATTGCTCGATCAATCGAGTTACGACAATTATCCGGATTTTCTCACTCCGCAGGTGAGAAGTAACTGGTGGATTTCAGAAGGATTCAAATCTTACTTTACATGGCTGGCGGAAGTACGTGACTCTGTAGCAAGCGAAGAAGATTTCCGCGCGGCAATCAGCTCTAAGCTGAGAATGAGTGAGAATGTAAAAGCACGCTCCGTAACAGATGTCAAGCATCTTAAAAAAGCATTGGCCGATCCATTGAAGGCGGAGGAGTTCAAAGCGAAGGCAATGTTGCTTGCATTTACATTGGATATACATCTCACACAATGGTCAGGCGGCGCTAAAGGTTTGAGAGAAGTTGTACTCGAACTGAATAATCGGTCAACATTTCATCCCGATTCGTTATGCGGATACATAGGGAAAACAATTTCACCGGAGATTAATGAGTTCTGTGCGAAGTATGTGAATGGTGTCGCCCCGTTGCCAATTATTCAATCGTTTGATAAAATCGGCTGGGTGTATTCTCCTTCAGCTCTGGATTCAATTCTTACTTTCGGACAGATCAGTTTGAATTACGACAGTCAAATTGATGCGTTCCTGGTGCGGAGCGCAGACCCCGGTAATCAGCTCAAGGTGAAAGAAGGCGATCGTCTGGTAAGTGTTGATGGTGTAACTGTGTCAGCGGCGAATATGGATGAAATTCTGAATACAATTTATTCTCCGACAGATACACAGCCAATAGAAGTAATTTACATCCGCGGCAACCGCAATGAGCGGATAATGGCACAGCCATATTACAAAACAATTGTTATTGAACATCTCGTACGTATTGATCCTGCCTGCAGTTCCGATGCTTTGTTGCTGCATGAGCGGCTTTTCAATCCAATGGATTACTGATCATGTTCCGAAAAGAAACACGCTGGATCAAACTTTCTTTTTCTGCCTCCGGTCTCATGGAGAACAGTATTGAAATTGCATATGTTGCGGGTATGAAGTTGTGTTTTGTAAGCAACGCTCAAGGAATATTTGCGTTCGAAGAGAAATGTCCGCACAACGGTTTTGCGCTCTCAGCAGGCACAATAACTTCTGATGGAAAATCAATTGTTTGTCCGCTGCACAGATATGCATATGATATGAAAACAGGTCGTTGCAGTCACGGTTCGGGCGGCGCTGCTCGCGTATTTCCTGTTGAGGAGCGCGAAGACGGACTTTACATCGGTGTACAGGAAACCCGCTGGGGTTGGTAGCATCGTTCGAAAAAGTCTAACTTTGACCGATACAAACAATACTCATGTCGGTTCACAAGGAAATTAAGAAAGTCACAACCAACGTGCTTCTGGAAATGAAACGTCGAGGCGAGAAGATCGCGATGTTGACGGCGTATGATTTCACGACAGCTTCTATTGTCGATTCAGCAGGTATCGATGTGATATTGGTAGGCGATTCAGCATCAAACGTAATGGCAGGTCATGAGACAACTTTACCGATTACGCTGGATCAGATGATTTATCACGCATCGAGCGTGGTACGCGGTATTGATCGTGCGCTCATCGTAGTGGATCTTCCATTCGGTTCTTATCAGGGAAATTCCAAAGAGGCACTGAACTCTGCAATCCGCATCATGAAAGAATCCGGTGCTCATGCCGTGAAACTCGAAGGTGGCGCGGAAATCCGTGAATCAATTGAACGTATACTTTCCGCCGGTATTCCTGTAATGGGACATCTCGGACTGACTCCTCAATCTATTTACAAATTCGGAACGTATACTGTGCGTGCCCGTGAAGAAGAAGAGGCGAGAAGACTCATTCAGGATGCGCACATTCTTGAAAAAGCAGGTTGCTTTGCATTGGTACTTGAGAAAATTCCTGCTGCATTGGCTGAGAAAGTTGCGAAGGAATTAACCATTCCTGTAATCGGTATCGGTGCCGGCGGCGGTGTGGACGGACAAGTTCTCGTATTCCACGACATGGTTGGACTCACTAAAGAATTCAGTCCACGTTTTCTTCGTCGTTACCTGAATCTTAACGAAGAAATTACATCTGCTGTAGGAAACTACGTGAAAGATGTGAAGTCGCGTGATTTTCCGAATCAGAACGAGCAGTATTAAAAGCGTGTTGAGTTAAGATGCGGCAGAAGCATTAACAAAAAAGTACTTTCCGCATGAGTTATAACACACTTCTCGACGGTTACTTTTCTTCTCCCTGGATCAGTTTCGGTGGTCCGCTTGTTCTGATGATCCTATACTACGTTTTTCGCAAGAGAATTCGAAAAGGTAAGGATCAGACATTTGGCGAATATGTTTTGATCAGTGGTATAATGTTCGTTCTGTGGATGACAGCCGGCGTTGTGAATCCAATTTGGTGGGGATTCGGCTCGCCGGAAGCAGTCCGCGAGTTTCGTTACACTGAAAAGAATTTATTGATTGTGGATCACATCCGTACAATGGGAAGCGAATCCGATGAAGGTACGCCTTGTTCACGGGTTCACATTGTTGATCCGAAATCCGGCAGTAAAATTCTCCGATTTACCTTGGGTGAAGAAGCAGACATTGCAGGTGTACATGGCGATACACTTACGGTGGTGAAGTATAGTGAAGCCATCGCGTATTCGATTACTGATGGTCACGTTTATGCAGTGTACTCGGTTGAAACGTTGCCTGAATTATTTTCTGAGTTATCGTCCGGTGTCGACCATATCATGTGGGGCAATAGTTACGCTTTGATGGAAATCACAGCGAATAACGGCAAACAGTATAATCTTGACCTGACGAATGGACATTTTTATGCCGCTCCGGGAAACAGAGAACCGGAGTCAAAATATATACCGACCGGAAAGCTGTACGTTGACGAATCACAGATCAAACGTGATGATCAGCGTTGGGGAACAACAGTGCTGGAATTACAGGGAGAAAATGGTAATCAATACGAGGAATTTATCACCGGCCCGGACGATTCTATTCTGAATCGTTCACGAACTTTCCTGTCAGGTCAGTTTGTTGCAATTACAGCAGATACAAATGTCATTGTGCTGAGTTATGAAACGCTGGAGCACAAATCATTTTTACTTACGTGCCTGAATCTGGATGGCAATAAAGTTCTGTGGGAAATTCATCAAAGCCAATTCAATTCTGAATTTGAGTTCAGCGATTACATGATACCGCAGACAGGATACAGTCAAAGTCTGAATCAATTAACTTTCTGGATAGCGGATGTGGTGTACTGTGTCGATGCCGATTCCGGAAAGTTGCTTTGGAAAACGGAACTCTGATCAGATGGTTTTAACACCGTGCAGATTCACGAGCCATAACATCTGTCCGATGTGGTTGTTTTCGTGACGCACGTGATGCATGATCGTATTCCTCTTGGTTTTGCCGCCAAGAATTTCCCAGTTCAGCAAATTCTCGCTGTTCAGATCGTCCGGATTCATCTTGTCCAGCGTCTCCATTGCAACTTGGTGTACTTTCTTAAATCCTGCATAAATCTCAGAATACGGAACTCCGCAGTTTTCTCCGTCATCAGCTGATTTACCAAGTGCAAAATGTTTCAACCAAGGAACTTCGGGATTGGCCCCGCCGATTGAACGAATGATCAGATTATTTTCTGCCCACGCCATGTGCGCAATGATCCAATACATGCTGTTCAGTTTGCGTCCATCAACTTCAAATCGTTTCTGCATTTCGCTTTCACGACCTTCCATTTTCTTTATCGCAAAATGCGCAAGTTGACGTGTTGCATCAACCATATTGCGAAGCGTTGCCAATTCTGTTGCCGTATCCATATTTCTAAAGTCTAAAGTCTATTTATTGATTCTTGAGCTTCACCATCGTCAGAATTGTTGCGATTGCAACAGTGTCACCGGTTGCTCCGTCAACGCCCAATGCATCGCGCACGTCCTGCGGACTTGCATCGTACACATCCACAACCCATTTCACAATTCCGGTCTTCACTTCCGTGTCGTTCGTTGCCTTCAACGGCTTATCATTTTCGATTTTCTCTTTGCAAGTGAAGCGAACTCCGATAGACATTCCCGGATAAATCGGTTTTGTGAATCGACATTCATCAATTCCGTAGTTGAGCAGAACAGGTCCTTTCGGCGGATCAACAAACAAACCTGCTGCGCGTGAAAGAATGAAATAACCGTGCGCTACCGTGCGTTTGAAAACAGTTCCTTCCAATGCAGAAGGATCCATGTGTGCATAGAATTTATCGCCGCTGAGATTTGCGAAGTCAATGATGTCGCTCTCTTTTACAGTATGCGTATCGGTAATCACGGTTTCTCCGACTTCAAGATCTTCGAAGTATTGACGGAACGGATGAATTCCTTTTTCAATGTACTTCGCTCCGTATTGATATTGATTCGTTACGGAAGTTAACATCGTAGGTGATCCTTGGATCGCTGTACGTTGCAGATAATGGAACACGCCGCGTTTGCCGCCCATTTCTTCTCCGCCTCCTGCACGTCCCGGTCCGCCGTGAACGAGCATTGGCATTGGAGAACCGTGGCCTGTGCTTTCCTTCGCGCATTCGCTGTTGAGAACGAGAATGCGTCCGTGCATACTTGCAGCTCCGATTACATATTCGCGAGCCAGTTTACCGTCTGCAGTGATGATTGAAGATACAAGTGATCCTTTACCCATCTTCGCCAGTTTGATCGCATCTTCCGTTGATTTATACGGCATTAATGTGCTCACCGGACCGAATGCTTCGATGTTGTGGCAATCTGTGTTTACGAATGGATTTTCATTCAGGAAAATCACCGGAGGCATGAACGCACCTTTGTTTTTATCAGCGCCTTTCACTTCGAATTTTTCGAAATCACCAATGATCATTTTCTGCGTCTTGCTCAGCAGTTCCACTTTCTCCATCACCTCATTACGCTGTGTAATGCCTGCAAGTGAACCCATACGCACGCCTTCCACATTCGGATCTCCGATAATAGTTTGCGAAAGTCGTTTTGCCAACGCAACGCGTACTTCTTCAATTCTGTTTTCAGGTACAATAATGCGTCGCACAGCAGTACATTTCTGTCCGGCTTTTGTTGTGATTTCTCTCACTACTTCTTTGATGAAGATGTCAAATTCCGGTTGATCAGGAGTTACGTCAGTTCCGAGAATACAGCAATTGAGCGAGTCTGCTTCCATATTGAACGGAACAGATTCTTCAATCAATCGCGGATGCGATTTCAGTTTCTTTCCTGTGCTTGCTGAACCTGTGAATGTTACCACATCCTGATTCTGTACATGATCCAGCAATGTGTTTGCGCTTCCGCAGATCAACTGCAACGCTCCTTCAGGAAGAATTCCTGATGCTATAATTTCGCGAACAACGGCTTCCGTCAGAAATGAAGTCGCGGTTGCAGGTTTTACAATTGCAGGAACACCGGCCAACCAATTCACCGCAACTTTCTCAAGCATTCCCCATACAGGGAAATTGAATGCATTGATATGGATCGCAACACCTTCTTTCGGAACACAAATGTGATGTCCGATGAAAGTATTTTCTTTCGATAAACGCGCCGCTTCTCCTTCAACAGCATAGATTTCATCGGGGAATTGTCGACGCAACGAAGCATATGCAAACAGATTTCCGATTCCGCCTTCAATATCCACCCAGCTGTCGGAACGCGTTGCTCCTGTAGCCCAGGAAATTTTATAGAACAGATCTTTCTTCGACATTAAATGCAACGCAAGTGCACGAAGCATTCTTCCGCGTTCATGAAATGTCATCTTACGCAGTTTAGGTCCGCCTACTTCACGTGCATAACGACACATTTCTGCGAAGTCAAGTCCCTGACTGCTGGCTATAGCAACAACTTCTCCGTTGATGGCATTATACAGTTCCTGTCCGGATCCGTCTCCGGTGATCCATTTTCCTGTTGCGTAATTCTGAAGTTTCATTGGAAAGAGTGCAATTTTATCTGTGAAAACCAAAAATACATAACGGTTTGTGATAAGATTCCAGGGAATGAAAAAAGACTGAAAAAAACATGAAAAACATGCCTTAATTGGTATGCCGGAAGGAATTTATTTACCTTTGAGAAAACATAGTTATGACCTTGTCTCCGGACAAGGTTTTTCAGTCTTAGAACAGTATGAATACAGAAGAGTTGAAGCCGGAAAATGAACAAATGCCGGCAGAACAGAATCAGGTTGCGGTGAATGACGAGCAGGATCATCATGAGGATGAGTTGCATCCGACTGAGGATTTCTCAGGGTTGTCTCGCGAGGAATTATTCAAGCGTCTTGAAGAAATCAATGCTCTTACGGAGCTTGAATCTTCGCGCGGAATGGTTCAGAAGATCAAAGATCTTTTCCGTGAATTGACACGTGAGGATCTTGAGAAAAAGCGCCGTGAATGGGAAGCAACCAAAGAGGATGAACACGATGTATTCATGCCGGCTGCTGATAAATTGGCAGAGAAGTTTGAAGATGTTCTGAAGAAATTCAATCAGCGCCGTACGGAGCAGAAGCGTCAGAAGGAGATTGAATTGCGTCGCAATCTTCAGAAGAAACTTGAGCTCATTGATGAGTTGCGTGCACTTGCGGAAAGCAGCGACAGCATGCAGAAAGCATTCGAGAAACTGCAGGATCTTCAGGCGCGTTGGAGAGAAACAGGACCTGTTCCTTCCGGCAATGCAAATGAAGTTCGTAATAACTGGCAGCACTATCACGATCGCTTTTATGATGTGGTTAAGATTTCACGCGAATTGCGTGATCTGGATCACAAGAAGAATCAGGAACTGAAAGAAGAACTGATTCAGAAAGCGGAAGCTTTGAAGAGCGAACCTTCTGTACGTCGCGCATTGGATCAACTTCGCGTTCTGCATGAACAGTGGAAGGAAATCGGTCCGGCAGCAAAAGAAGTGAACGATTCTATTTGGGAGAAATTCAAAGCAGCTTCTGATGAAGTTCATTCACGTAAACAGGCATTGCTCGAGGATGCGAAAGTGAAACAGGAAGAGAACCTCAAAGCGAAGCTGGAGCTTCTCGAAAAAATGAAAGTGGAGTCTGCAAAGACATTCACATCGCATAAAGATTGGCAGGAGCAAGGGAAAGCAATCGACGGAATTTTTGAAGAGTGGAAGAAAATCGGGCATGTTCCGAAGGAAGATGAAGACCGCACATGGAAAGCATTCCGTGACGCGCGACTTTCTTTCTTCAGAAACCGCGAATCGTTCTATGGACAGCAACGCGAAGTTTATCGCAAGCACATCAATGATAAAACAGCTCTCTGCGAGAAGGCAGAAGCTTTGAAAGACAGCACTGATTGGAAAAACACGCCGGTGAAATTCCGTCAATTACAGGAAGAGTGGAAGAAAACCGGTCCTGTACCGAAGAAGCAAGGAGATAAATTGTGGGAACGTTTCCGTGGAGCTGCTGATTTCTTTTTCGAGAATCGGAACAAACATTTTGCGGAACAGGATGCATCTTACAAAGCGAATTCAGACGCTCGCGCTGCTTTAATTGCAGAAGTGAAAGCGTTGACTTTGCCGGAAGATTTGTCTGCTGCACGCAATGTAATTTCCGACTATCAGAAAAAATGGAGTGAATTGCCTGTCGCGGCACGCGCAGACAAAGAATCTCTTGATAAAGACTGGAAGGCAGCTCAGGACGGATTGTTTGAGCAATTGAAAGCACGTGGTGGCGATGAGCAAACGTTGCAGCGCATGCGTTATGATCAGCTCAAGCAGACCGATAAAGGACGCGAGCAATTGGATCGTGAGCGCAGCGGAATCCGTGAGAAAATCAATCGCCTTACTGCGGAAATCAATACTCTGGAAACCAATCTTGGATTCTTTGGCAAGTCCAAAGGCGCTCAGGCATTGGTTACGGAATATCAGGATAAAGTAACGAAAGCGCGCGCTGAAGTCGATCGATTGAAAGCTCAGCTGAAGCAAATTCCGCGCGACTAAATTACTTTTCCGGATGCCGAATCTAATTACGATTTCGCAGAAGAAGATCAGCATTGGTGACAAGTATTCCATCAATGTGAACGGAATGCCTGTGCTGAGAGCGTCGCGACGCATTTTCAAGATATTTCCATTGATTGAAGTATTCCGCAACGACGATACGAATGTGATTTTCTCTGTTGAACGTAAGTTGTCCTGGTTCAAACCGCAATACGATTTTACGTTCGGCGGTAATGTTTATCACATTACAACCATCTCGTTCTGGAAGCGGCATTATCAAATTCACATGGGGAAGGATGTGTTTGATATTTACGGACACAGAGGCAGAAAAGTCTCTGTATTTCTGAACGATCGGCAAGTGGCATGGTTTGATTCTGCAGCTGTTACATTCTTCGCCGGCGATGAATACACGATTCACGCCAACTCCAATGTATCTGTTGACTGGATGATTGCAATTGTATTGTTCTGGGACAGCTGGTTCAACAGCAGCGGAGAAAAAGGAGCTGTGAATATCAGGTTCGGTGCAATACTGGAAAAGCAACCGTTCGATTCAACCTGGATTCCGGTTTAATTTCCCAATAGAATTATCTCCGTTGGAAATTCGCACATTGACTTACTCTTCTTCCTCCAATGGAAGATCTTTCGGAAAGTCTTTCTCTGCAATATAAAATCCGGTAAAAGGCACTGCGATTTTCTTTCCGCCTTTGAGAAACACAAAGAAGTGCGTGTCTCCGTTTTTACGAATTATTTTCTTCGTGTCTTTCACCAGACTTCTTGAAAAAGCACAAGTCGTAACGTTTCCGTCCTGATCCGTACAATCAACAAGTGTTAATCCGGGAATCTTATAAGTTAATTGCTTGCCGTTTTTCTCAGCTGCCAGTGAATAATCAGCATTATTACGGATCTTGAAGTCACGGATATCTCCGTTAATGACAAATTCATCTTCCCATGTGTAGAGGATATTATCTTCCGATTCTTTTCCATCGTGTTCACGCTCTGCGAGTTCGTGATCAAAATCGGGATTCACTTCTTTAACCGTAATCGTGACTTTCATAGTGTGAAGGTACAGATTGTATTCTTCTTTCGTAATTTTGTCCGATGCAGGAAGTCTTCTTTACTGTTCTGGCAATTTGGGTAATCTGGAAGCTGTTCTCAGCCTTTTCAGGATCGTCGTCTGCCGGTCAGCAAAGAGCATCGAATCATTTCTATCAAACCAACCACAATCATTATCAGGAAACAAAGCCTGAAGGTGAAGTGGTTATTGAAGATAAAACTTCAAAATCCGGAACGAAACGCAAGCCGGACGAAGGAGAATACGTTGATTACGAAGAAATCAAGTAACCCGTAAGAGGCGCCTGCCAGTTATTCCCCGAAAATCTCCATTTGCGAAACACTTCTGCCAGTTATTGAATAGCGGTATGAAGTGAAAAATCATTGCTTTAGGTTTACAGTACAATTCTGGTTAAGGTGTTTGGAAGTCCTTCGCCACCCCCGATTTTCGGGTTGCCTCCTCCGGCGAACGGACCAACAAAAAAGAAACCACCGCGGCTTCCCAAGCATAGCGGTGGTTTTGTCTTTATTAACGAGTACCACACGGGCTTTTTAATAACTTTGTCGCTTAAGTTTAAGCCCTTATGGATCAATACAAGAAGTACCTTCCGCATGTTGTTGCTGTAATCCTTTTCATCATCGTTACAGCAGTGTTTTTCAAGCCTGCTGTTATGGACGGCAAGCGCGTGCGCCAAGGTGATATTCAGCATCACGAAGGAATGTCGAAGGAAATCGTAGACTTTCGTAATGCAAACCACAAAGAGCCGCTATGGACCAACAGTATGTTCGGGGGTATGCCGGCTTATCAGATTTCAGTATTATATCCGTCTAACCTGATGAACCCAATGCAGTTGGGATTCTCAACAATCACGCGTATACCATTTCCGATTACTTCCATTCTGCTCAGTATGATCGGATTCTATTTCCTCTTGATCGGCTTGCAGGTGAATCCGTGGGTTTCGGTCGGAGGAGCCATTGCATTCGGATTGACTTCGTACATGATAACATTGGTGCCGGCAGGACACAACTCCAAAATGTACGCCATCTCATACATGGCGCCGGTATTGTTAGGTGTATTGCTTTCATTCAGAGGGAAACTCTGGCTTGGAGCCGGTATTACTGCGTTGGCTCTGGCATTGGAGATTAATGCGAACCACTTGCAGATTACATATTACCTCCTCATTCTGTTGCTGTTTGTTGGAGTAGGAGAAAGCATTCGTTTGTTCCGTGAGAAACAAGTAAAGAAACTTGCGATGATCGCAGCAGTGCTTGGCGGAGCAGTTGTTGTTGCCATTCTTCCTAACGTGGGGAACCTCCTTCTTACCAGCGAGTACGGAAAATACACAACACGCGGACCATCGGAACTGACCTTGGACGCTGAGCAGCAAACAAAGACAGACGGATTGCCAATTGAATATGCAACGCAGTGGTGTTATACCAAATCGGAAACCTTCACGTTGATGATTCCGGATTTTATGGGTGGTGCTTCTCAGGCAATCGGTACATATGACAAAGCTGCTTTGGACGCTGTTGAGCCGCAATGGAAACAGGCAATTGCCAATCAGAGTTCATATTTCGGTGAAGTGATTTTCACCAGCGGACCTTACTACGTCGGAGCAATCATTTGCTTCCTGTTTGTTCTGGGCATGTTCATTGTGAAGGACAATATCAAGTGGTGGCTTTTCGGAGCAACTGTATTGGCGATTATGCTCTCTTGGGGAAGTCACTTCATGGGTCTTACTGAATTTTTCTTCAAAGCAATTCCTGGATACAATAAGTTCCGTGCGGTGTCAATGATTCTCGTGATCGTGGATTTAACGATGCCGCTATTGGCAATGCTCACAATACGTGATCTGATGAAGGATCCTTCCATTCTGAAAACCAAGATGCGTCAGTTCTATATTGCGTTTGCGTTGACTGGAGGAATTTCATTGCTCGTTTGGATGACACCTTCCACATTCGTTGATACAGTAAACGATCGTCAGGAAGCACAGATTACTCAGGGAATTCTGGGTCAGGGCGGACAACAGGCGGATGTGGATTCTTATCTGATGAATCTTGAAGCCGCACGTGAAGCCGTAGTGAAATCGGATGCAGGACGTTCATTCTTCCTCATTCTTCTGGTTGCAGGTTTGATCTGGTTCTTTGCACGCAAGCCGTTCAATGCAAATATTCTTGCAGGTGTTGTTGCTGTATTGATTGTGGGTGATTTGTGGAGTGTGGGAACGCGTTACATCGATAACGACAACTACGAAAAGAGTAAGAAGAAGGAAACAGTTTACTTCGCGAGCAATGCAGATAAGATGATTCTGCAGGATAAAGATCCTTCTTATCGTGTTCTCAATGTTTCTGTGGATACATGGCAGGACGCATCAACATCTTACTTCCATAAATCAATTGGCGGTTACCACGGTGCAAAGCTGAAGCGAATTCAGGAATTGTATGAGCAAGTGATGGATGCACAAATCGAGCAGATGCGTACTGAACTCGGTGCTGCGTTCAATGCAGGACCTGCAGCAGATTCGCTGATTCAGGCTTCCTTGGCTACCAAGAGTACGCTGAATATGATGAATGCGAAATACATCATTTACAATCCGGATGGTGGCGTGATTCAGAATGAATCAGCATGTGGCGGAGCGTGGTTCGTGAATGAAGTTAAAATCGTTCCGAATGCTGACGGAGAAATTACTGCAGTGAAGACATTTAATCCGCATACAACTGCGATCGTTGATACACGCTATAGCGCGCAAATTGGCAACTACAAAGGCAGCAATGATTCAACAGCAACTATTAAGGTTGTTTCTCATGCTCCGGATAAGATTGTTTACGAATCCTATGCAGGCACTGAGAAGGTCGCAATCTTCTCTGAAATTTATTATCCGGCCGGTTGGAAAGCGACGATTGATGGCAAGGAGTCTGAATTCTTCTGCGCAAACTATGTTCAGCGCGGTATAAAACTTCCTGCCGGTAAGCACACTATCGTATTTGAATTCCATCCTGATAAATATTACACGGGAGAAAAAGTTGCGTTGATAGGAAGTATTCTGGTTTTCCTTGCATTGGCTGCCGGAATTTATTTGAATTACCGCACAGGAAAGAAACAAGTTAATGCAGAATAAAATGACAGCAGGTAAAGAGGAAGTAGTTAAATACTACGATGAGTTTAAATCTCATCAGAAGAAACTGGGAATTAATATCAGACACCGTACAATCTTCAAGAACCTGAAGAATGCGGGATTGCAACCGAATTCCACTGTACTTGAAATCGGTTGCGGAATCGGAACTGTGAGTCATCTTATTCTGAAATATCTTGCACACGGACGTTTTGTTGGTGTGGATATCAGTCCGCAGAGCATTGAACATGCCAGAATGTATAATGCTGCATTTAAGAATGCAGAGTTTGTCGTTTCTGATATGAAAGGATTTCAGCACAATCTGAAGTTCGATTTTGTTGTCCTGCCTGATGTGTTGGAGCATATTCCTGTTGATCAGCATGCGGAATTGTTCAGAACGATTGCAGCGCACAGTCATGACAAAACTGTAATCCTGATTAACATTCCAGAGCCTTATACGTTGGACTGGGTGCGCGAGAATCATCCGACGACATTACAAATTATTGATCAGGCATTATCAATCAGAGATCTTTGCAATAATGTTTATCCGTCAGGATTTTACATGTATTCGATGAGTCCATACGCATTGCAATATGAGCCGGAAGATTACGTTTCGATTGTATTAAAACGGGATTGCAAGAGAGCTAACGTGAGTAAGCGATCCAATTCAGCAATAACATTCGAGAATATATTATTACGATTCTGAGTTTGGGAAAATCGAATATTGTTTATTGGGATACAGGCAAATCAACGTTTGTCCTTAAGGATATTGGTATACTTTCCGAAAATTACCACGTTAAAGAATACACCCTTCAAACTAATCCTAAGTGGATGATGCCGCTGCGTCTGGTGGCCCAATTTATTCG
This sequence comes from Bacteroidia bacterium, assembly GCA_023151315.1. Taxonomy (GTDB): domain Bacteria; phylum Bacteroidota; class Bacteroidia; order Palsa-965; family Palsa-965. Next base: position 93,979 of record JAKLJE010000009.1, on the reverse strand, counting down.
ATGCTTGTTCACGGTTCCAACTTCCTGCTGTGTTGTTGTTCAGTTCGCAGGTTACCATAGTTATATACCTTTTGTGGTTGCGGGTTGGTTTGGGAAGAAGCGAGTGCTGGTGGCTGGTGGAACTGATTGTGTTTCTTTCCCCTCAATTTCGTACGGCAATTTTCAGAGAAATTACCTAAAATGGTTTACCGCGAGATCATTCAAACTCGCTGATCTGATTTTACCGGTTCATGAATCCCTAATTGATTACAAGTACGAGTATGAGTGTAAGGATTTTCCCAGACAGGGTTATAGGAATTTTGTGAGTGGAATTAGGGGCAAGGAAGTTGTAATACCGAATGGATATGATTTGAACTTCTGGAAGCCTTCACAGGTTCTGCGGAAGCGAAAAACATTGATTACAGTTGGGGCCAATTTGCATTCAAGATTTGCATGCAAACTGAAAGGTATTGACTTGTATGTTGAGACGGCAAAGCTTTTGCCCGATTATACGTTTGCAATTGTTGGTGGTAGCGGACTTCAAATTGATAACATTCCGGAGAATATTGTACTTCTTGAAAATGTTCCAAACTCGAAACTCCCGGAACTATATTCTCAGTATACGTTTTATTGTCAGCTTTCAGTTTCTGAGGGGTTTCCTAATGCGCTTTCTGAAGCAATTTTGTGCGGATGTGTTCCCTTGGTAACTAACGTTGGAGCAATGCCCATGATTGTTGAGGAGAACGATAATATATTAAAATCAAAGGACCCGCGTTTGCTGGCGGATATGATTCGCAAGAATGAGGTGAAATATAATACTGATTCATTCAGAATCAGTTGTGCAAAAAGATTTCCTATCGAAGTAAGGACAAGAAGGTTGCTGGAGGAAATCAGGAGTATTGTCTCAGATAAATAACGAAGAACAACGAGAAATATTTTATTTTTTTTGCTTGTGCCACGGAAGGTATTTGTGAAACTCCGGAGCAACTTTGATCAAGTAAATTCCTGACCCGTATAGAATTGTTATCAATACCGTTCTAAGTGCAATATCAGCGAACGCATTCTCAATGTGCGGTATGAAGTAGACAAATGAACCTGCACATAGGAGAACAATGATGATCTGCGCTGTTTTATTTGTGAAGGGTTGCATTTTATATTTCTTTAAAATGAAAAAGTATTTCAGTAAGTTATAGATTAAACTTGCGATAGCTATTCCTAGTGCCGCCCCGTTGATGCCCAGAAGAGGAATCAGAATCAGACAATTGCAGATTGAAAGTATCAAAAGAATAAACAGCATATAAGAGCCATATCTGTAGCTTTTAGAGCTGAACAGTATACTACCATTGAGTCCCGTGACCATATTAAATAGTGTACTCAAACTCACGATCAATACTACCGTCTTGCCCTCTCCAAATTCATGTGGAAGTAGTTTGAAAAGTGAGTCGATGTTCAATACAATTCCTAAGAACAACAGACCTCCCAATATGGTGAGGTACCTCGTAGACTCACTGTAAATCTTTGAGATTTCTTTCAAATTCTGTTTTGACCATTCATCCGCTACTTTGGCATTGGATATTTTCTCCAACGCAAGCAAGGGAGCTTCGATGATTGTTGGAATAAAAACGGCGACGGAATATATACTTACTTTGGCCAGAGTTACGTAGTGGCCTAGTATTACCATATCAATAAATTTAATACCTAAAGAAGCAAATGAAGTTATAGCTAGAAGTAGTCCGTATTTTACGACTGCCTTAATGTTCAGAGTCTTGATAAACGCAATTTTAAAACTGTAGCCCGGGGTGTCAACAATATGAATATATATTAACAAAGCTATTGCCTGTAGAAAGTACTGGACGATGAATCCGATTATAAAGATGTCAAGGCTGAATAATTTGAGGTAATATAGTGATACCCATAAAATGGTTAGAAGTCTAATTGCAACATCGTTTAAGAAAACTGGGAAGGAAGATTTAAATATTGATTGACAGTAGATGGAGAGCAGGGCATTGATTGCAACAAAAAAACTAAGAGGAAGTGTTGCATAAAAGTAGTCCGAGAACAATGGGGAATTATCAGTGTATTGTTCCTTAATGGTCTCTCTGCATAAAACTAGAATAGTACCAAATAAAAGAAAACCCAGCCCGGCAACGGTTAGATTAAGGCCAAGCGCGCCGTTATGTTTGTTCTCAGGATCTCGAAAATATGGGAAGTATCTGATGGTGATATTGCCAATTCCAAGCGGAAGAAACATCGCAACAATTGCTGAGAACGAGTAAAGGACACGAATCAGTCCAAGCTCCTCTGGATCAAGAAAATGGGGCTGAATAAAAATAACATTGATAAACCCAATGAGGATCCCAATGTATGAGAGACCGGTATTAATAATTCCTTGCCTCTTGATTACTCCCATGCTCGTTCACCTTATTCGACAATATTAGTATATTTTTGCCTAACAGATTAATGTATTATGGGTTTCATTAGTTCATTTGCTCGAAAGGTAGTTTTTCCGTTGGTCACTGCTACAGGTGCTGAACGCTTGTTTTGGAATTCATCTGACAATAAACGCATTATACTGTGTTATCATGGCGCAACACAACATCCGAACTTTTTCATTAATGGTCGCCACATTTCAACATCGCAGCTGGAGCAGCATTTCATATACTTCAAGAAGCACTTCGACGTTGTGCCAGTTAGCGATTTTGACAAGACAAAAAAATATTCCGGAATAAGGCCTCAGCTCGCCTTGACTTTTGACGATGGCTTCACTAATAATATGCATGAAGTGTTGCCATTGATGAAGAAGTATGAAATACCGGTTTCATTTTATATTACTACAAGTTGTCTGATTGACTCCGATTTTCTCACTTGGGCTGACATTATTGAGCTCGTTGTTTACGTTCACAAGTTGAAGGAGATTGAATTCGGTAACAAGAAATTCAAACTCACCGATTCATGGAAGGATGCGGACTCATTGAATTTATTTGATTATATTAAATCAATGGGGGAAGAACGCGATGGGTTTATAACTCTGTTTAAGGAGCAGTATGATTTTGCTTACGTGCGGCAGAAGGTGCCTGCAGATTACTATAAAATGCTGAACACGGATGAACTTAAGTACTTCGCTTCATCACATTTAGTTGAAATTGGTTCTCACACTCACCGACATTATAATTTAGCTAATATTAGTTCCTCTTTAGTTGCTAGTGAGCTATTGAAATCAAGGTTGCAGTTGGAGGGAATTCTTGATCGGCCGATTACAACTATTGCCTTCCCAGATGGTAGTTACAATGATACTGTGAAAGTTTTGGCGAAGGAAGCTGGATATAAACAACTTCTGGCCGTCGATTACCGATGTCAATCGGACGTTTCTGATACTGCAATCTTTCCACGGTTTACTATCAGCAACACAACAACCTTTTCTTCAAATATGATCAGAATGGCACGGTTCGCAAGTAGTCGAGGGTTTTAATCAGAAGGTATCTGCATCGGCCAAGGTTAATTGGAAATGCAGATCTATTGGGTTTTCCTGTAATGAATAATAGCAAGAATTTATTCCTTTAGAAGCAGGAATCTGCAACGTTTGGAACAATTTGTCATTTAAAGAGCCGGGGCTCATTTGAGTCTCGATTTCATTGGCACCGAATTTCCGTGCTATTACTTTTAGTTTAGCGAATTCCTTCTGAATGTCTTGACCTTCATTTAAACGAAAATCCCCAATGAACATTCTGCCGTCAAAGCGCACGTACCACTCCGCACCACCTGTTGTTATAAGATACTTCTTAAAGTAGGATTTGTAGTTGAAAAACTGATAGTCGTGAATCTGAGTCACCAATTCAGGGTTCATGCAACTGTTGGAAAGAAATCTACTAGTGGTCTCATATTTTTTAATTCTGCGATCAACCCATGATTCGTAAACAGAACCGAAGAGTTTTTTATACTTCTTTGCAAATTTTACGATGGGAAATGCGGTAAATGAAACCCGGTACATATTCAAATGGTGGTCAGATTTCCAACCCATCTTTAGGAAACCCGGCAGTGAGTTGTCATTGGGAAAACCGAAAATAAATTCCATCCCCAGTTCTCTGCACAATTGAAAGGTTGCATTTGCAAGTTTGATGAACAGGCCTTTTTTTCGATGATTGCTGTGTGTCATCGTGTCTCCGCTTTGTGCACAAAAAATCAACCTGTTTCTGTGTGTGAAACGTGCCGGAAAAACTCCGTAATACGCGGCGGGTTCATTCTCTGAACTGTAAGCAATAAATCCGGTATATTTCGCGCCAAAGCTCTCAGTGCTGTATTTCTTTGTCAGAAATTCCAAAGTAGTATCGATGCCAAAGCAATCTTTATAGAGTACTATCAGGTCTTTTAAATTCTGATCATTTAATCTTTCAATTCTATATTCACTCATATTCTAATTCAGTTGCAAACAGCTGCAAGTTCACACACGCTTATACCTATCTCGAAATAATCAGACGCTCCGTAAATGAAACGTGTTCTCCAGACACTTTAAGTAAGTATATCCCTTCTGCGAAATCGTGTGTTGCTAATTTATATGGTTCTCCAGAGTTCATATTTTGGTTTCGAACCTCATAAACAGTTTTTCCCAACGCATCAACTAATTGGATTCTTGCATCCGGAATATTCTCAACAAGTATGGTTACATACTGGTCAGCAGGGTTTGGGTAAAAACTGACTTCAACGCTTTCATATTCTTCAACACTCACACATGCACTTACATTAATTGTGATTGAATCATAACTAATACATCCATTCGGATCTGTATTTTGTACAACGTAAGTTGTAGTTCCGGATGGGTTAGCAGCAACGGAATTTCCTGATGTTGTATTAAGCCCTGATGGCGGGCTCCATTGGAATGTGCCACTACCACTACACGTTAAATTTGTTGTTTCGCCAGAACATATGGTGTCATTGCCCATGATCGCTACGGTTTGAACGTCGTAAACTTGCACGGTAACCATATCAGTATCCGAGCATCCAAAACTGTTATATCCGATAACGTAATAATTGGTATTTCCGAATCCCGGAATGTCCGTAACGGTATTTCCGGTTCCGCTGACACCACCACCCCATACGAATGTTGTTGCTGTACCAACCGCCGTAAGTGTAAGCGTTGAGCCAGGACAAAGATTCTGTGCGCCGACAATATTAACGGCAGGAGATGGAAGTACTACAACTGTAATTGTATCAAAACCACTGGAACAGTAACCGTTGGATGTGGTAACAAAGTAGGTTGTGGTTATAGATGGCGCAACAATGATTGAAGCAGTAGTATCTGACGACCCGCCACTCCATTGATATGAATTACCTCCTGTTGCAGTAAGTACTGTGGATTGGCCCGCACAAATGTTTGTGTTTCCACTTGCATTGACTATTGGCACTGGCAACACAACTATGGTATGGGTATCCGGTACTGCCGGACACTGACTACTAGTATTAAGATAGTACGTAGTAGTCGAAGCAGGACTCACTACAATAGTTCCGGCAGTGGATGATGAACCACCGCTCCATTGATAATTAATTCCACCGGAAGCGATGAGCGTAACTGTCTGTCCCGTACAAATTGTAGAAGGTCCTGAAATTGACAAGTTGGATGGTGGAAGCACTATGACTGAATGTGTATCAAGCGCGCTCAAACATGAGCCATTACCAACCTGTAAATAATAAGTCGTTGACACTGATGGCGAAACTGTTATAGTTGAGGTTACTCCAGAGCTTCCCCCGCTCCATGAATAAGTAGAACCGCCTGCTCCGCTTAATACTACTGTTTGGCCACTGCAAATTGTATCATTACCCGTAATAGTTGCAGTAGGAACAGGATTGATCGTGACTATATGGGAAATAGTATCGCTCGCACAACTGCCGTTTACAATCAATGTTACCGTGAATGTACCCGGGGAGGAGTAGATGTGGACAGGTGAAGTGGCAGATGATCCTGTAGCATCTCCGAAGTTCCACATTGATGAAGTTGCACCTGAACTGGTATTAGAGAAAAAGATCGGATTGCCAACACATGCGCTGCTGATTGAACTGAATGCTGCTGTAACGGAACCTGCATTAACCGTAACTATACCGTAAGAAGTGTCTGCGTCGCATGGACTGGAGGCGATCAGCATAACTTGATATGTTCCGGGAGAAGTATAAACATGTGTCGGATTGCTGGTTGTTGAGGTTGTATTATCACCGAAGCTCCAATAATATGTTAACGCATTGTTTGAGGTATTTACAAACGTAACCGGCGAACCGCAAACACTTCCGGAGGAAGTAAATTGAGATGTTGTAACTGTTGGATTAACTGTTATAAATTGATAGACTGTGTCAGAGCCGCAAGCGCCGGAGGAAACTAACACAACCTGATACATTCCGGGGCTCATGTAAGTATGCGATGGGTTTACGGCTGTTGACGTTGTATTATCGCCAAAATTCCAATTATAGGAAGTAGCTCCTGATGATGTATTCGTGAAAGTTAATGGAAGTCCGCAGGAGGCATTACCGTTAGTAGTGAATTGCGCCGAAACATTGACGCTTGAGCCATTAACTTGAATTGTGTCTCTACTTATACCGCATACATTACTCACTTCCACCCAATAATTTCCGGTTGTACTTATCGTAATTGAATTATTTGTGCTGTTGTCACTCCACAAGTATGTGGAATTGCAGGCACTATTCAATGTCAAGGTAATAGGCGCCGAACATGTGAGCGCCGTATCGGGGCCCAGAGTAACATATTGTGGTGCTGCGGAAGTCATTGCCCAAGGAACAAAGTTTATCAGCCCTAACTGACAAGTGGTTCCTGGCGATAATGTAAGCGCATTGTTAATGAAACCGCAACCGGATCCTACTACATTAGGGGAATTTATACAGGAGACAAAGTTTTGTCCTGTTCGTGCAATGTAAATTTTTCCATCAGGTCCAAGTTGTATACCACCATACTCGTAATTAGCTCCGTTCGTTGCTAATGTTACCATGCTGTAATTTGAAAGATTCACTTGAAAAACTGAACTTGTAACATAAATATCGGTTAGGTATAACAGCTGATCATTTGGAGAAAATTCTATGCCGTAATACCAATTAGTACCAAGTGTACTGGCTAGATCAACGTAATTTGAAAGAACTCCGGTTGCCGGATTGAAATTGAAGAGATCCAGGTTAGAGCAGTTAAAAGGCGTTGCCGTCACTATTCTGTTACCGGAGTGAGAAGCCTTCATGTAGCCAACTCCGCAGTTAGTTGAATGAACAGAACCGATAGACTGAACTGTCGAACCGCTCAATCCAGCAGCCGTGAGAAGAAATATCCTGTAATTGGCATTGCCGAATTCATGACAAATAATCCATACATCTGTTCCATTAGAGTGTTTAACTGCGGTCCATTTTTCCGAGCAATTAGTAAGTATCTGGACGTTTTTACTTGAAGGTACAACATCACCTAATCCGCCATTAAGGCACATATCTACAATCGAATAACGCGCACCGACATTGCCCGTAATGTGATCTCCAGAATGAAAGATATAGTACTTTGAACAATCCCCCGGTTTTTGAACAATAAGAGTCTGCGTCGCTGAATTTCCACCGATAAGACCGGATCCGTTCGCCATAACACTATTGTTGCGATTCCAAACGGTGATACCATCCGTATAGAACAGCAACTGACCTTGATTATCACAAACACTTGCGGCGGCTTCAAACGTATTAATTGGTGCAGAAGGGAGTGCCACTGGAAACCCGCTATTGAAATCAATTCCGGCTCCTTGTCCGAATCTCCAAATATTAGTTTGTTGCGCAGACGCAGCTCCAAATAAAATAACGAACAACAAGATTATGTGCTTCTTCATGCTTATGAGACGTTAGAGTTTGCTAATCAAATATAGTAAAAGTCCAAATTGTTTGGTCGTATTTTTTAGGGTCTTTGAAATTAACTTGAGAGCAATATGTAGATTTGTTTCAATTCTGAATGCTGACCTCCAAAAAACTCCTCATCATCACATACTACTGGCCACCAACAGGTGGAGCCGGCGTACAGCGTTGGCTCAAGTTTGTGAAGTATCTGCGTGATTTCGGATGGCAACCGGTTGTATATACTCCTTCCAATCCAGAGAGTCCGGATGAAGATGAATCGTTGTTGCGCGATGTTCCCAATGGCGTAACTGTTCTGAAAACTGAAATCTGGGAACCGTATAATGTCTATCGCAAATTCACCGGTGCAAAGAAAGGGGAGAAGATTCAGGCTGCATTTCACGGAGATAAAAAGAAAGCCGGATTCAAGCAGAAACTTTCTGTATGGATTCGCGGCAATTTCCTGATTCCTGATCCAAGAAAATTCTGGATCAAACCTTCGGTTGCGTACCTCAAAGATTGGCTGAAGCAGAATCCTGTTGATGCAATTGTTTCTTCAGGACCTCCGCACAGTATGCATATGATTGCTCGTCGATTGCATAAAGAAACCGGAATAAAGTGGATCGCAGATTTCCGTGATCCGTGGACCAATATTGATTTTTATGATGATCTGAATCTCGCAGGATGGGCTGATCGTCGCCATCGTAAAATGGAGCAACAGGTATTGCAGGAGGCGGATGTTGTGCTTTCCGTTGGACCTACCATGAATGCGCAGTTTATTGAGATGATGCACGGTTACGGTCATCGCAATCAGGATGCAAAATTCAAAGTTATTGCCAACGGATACGATGAAGATGACGTTTACAAAGGAGCTGTCGAATCAGACTCGCGATTCTCTGTTTCACACATCGGAACTATGTCCAATGCGCGAAATCCTGAAGTGTTGTGGCGTGCAATTCAAAAACTTGCCAGCGAAGATTCCGTGTTTGCAAAAACGGTGGAGATTCGATTGATCGGTAAAGTAGATTCTTCTGTAAGTGATTCTGTGCGTGCACACGGATTGGGAGATGCTTTGAAGCTTGTACCATATCTTCCGCATCATGAAGTTGTGAAGTGGCAGAAACAAAGTTCATTGTTACTGCTTGTGCTGAACAATACGCGAACTGCGAAAGGAATTCTCACCGGAAAGTTCTTCGAATACATGTCGGCGCAAAGACCTGTTCTTGCAGTCGGACCGATTGATGGCGATGCTGCTGAAATACTAAGAGAAACAGGAGCAGGAACCATTGCAGGTTATTCCGATGATCAATTGATGTACGATCAATTGAAGACTTTCTGGCAACAGTTTCAATCCGGAACTTTGCGTGTTAATGCTTCAGGCGTGGATCGATATTCCCGAAAAGAACTTACGCGCCAACTCGCAGATGTTCTCAACGAATTGACGCGTAAATAAATATTCTTCCGTTTTATCAGAACGCTCTGTTGATTCCGATTACCCAACGGAATGCAACATTCTCAGGCGAGTTGTAAGGTGCTCGGTTGATGAACAACGGTACATCGAAACGGATCGTAAGCGGTTTGCACGTTTGGAGAGGAGGGAAGCGTTTGATCGTTAACGCGCATCCTAAACCTGCATCCATACGAATATCACCGAACGCAATGGATTCTCCCGGTCTGCTGAAGTTGATTGCTCCTGCATCGCCGAATGCATAAGTTGTGATTCCGATTACGCTGTTCACACGTGGCATTTTTCTGCCGATGAATCGGAACAACTCCTGGAATTCCACTTCCATGTTCACTGCATATCCTGAAGATCCTTTGTAGCTTTTACGAACATCACCGTACCAATCAACCTGCGGTAACTGATATCCTGCATATCCGCGCAACCCGAGTCCGCCACCTGCATGGAAGTGATTGATATCTGCACCGTATCCGCCCCATTCAACAGGGAATAATCCAATGGAACGCGTGTACTTGTTATCCATCATTGCTTCAGGATTTGCACCTGCTGCATACAGCATCGATTCATCTGCCCAATTGCTTCCAGTTCCGATTTGTGCGAACGTACGTGTGTTGATGTTGATCACGCCGAGATCATTTTTATTCACCACATTCAATGCAACGTATTGGTAATCGTAGTCACTTCCGATTGCTGAAGAACGCATCTGAAGGTTGATGTTACCAACTCCTTTTCCACGCATGTACTGATAAGGATGCTCGTAACCGAACGTGATGGTGTTGTTGAATAATCCAGGCTGCCATTCTTTATTGTGAACGAGATAGGTGAGATCCGTTGAGTCGTGACGGTACATCATCTTGTAACTCACCCAGAATTTGTTCTTCTGCTTGCGATCCCAGACTTCAAATGAAGTACTTGCGAGATTCAATCCATCGAGGTGACGACCATTGAAAGAAAACGCAGAACCTTTGATGAACTTGTTTGTAGGAGTGCGATACGAAACCTGAATGCTGAATTGATCGAAGGTGTTGAAACCTGTATCAGCGGGAAGTTGAGATTGAACAGCTCCTGTGTTGAAGTGTGCGGCTACGTCAAATTGATGGAAGCCATTCATATAAACGCCGCTGAGGTAAGCGCCGGCTTTAATTCCGTCGAATGAGTTATACCACAAATCAGGGCGTGCCAGCATGCGGTATTCTTTCCAGGTCGGCGGATTGTAAATCTTTGAATCAAATCCGAGTGATACCGGCGTTTTCTTACTGTTGTTGAGCAGATTCACATCTGCCATTCTATACGTGGTATCAATGCGCACATCCTTTACTCCGGAAGGAACTACAACTTCTGCGGTGTATGTTTTCTTCACATTGTCCCATCCGATCCAGCGTGGCAATACTTTCGCATCTGTTTCTTTCACGAACCAGTTGTTCGGAATGTGATAGTTGTAAGTTTTGCCGTCGTTTGCATAAACCGTGAAGTCAATCGGCATCTGCATTCTGCCTTTGCGTTTGAAGTTCACTTCGTATGTGTCAGTTGAATCGCCTTTACGTACGGAAGTGATTTTGTAGTCTATCGTTTTTGAAGTTGCCAGCCACTGATCGAAGAACCAGTTCAGATCAACATGTGTATGTTGAATAATGGAGTTGCGGAAATCTTCAACATAAGGATGACAGAATTTCCATTGGTTGAAGTAATTCTGCATTGCAGAGAGGAACAGCGAATCACCTAAAACATACTGCAGATTGTATAACATGGTTGCGGTTTTCGAATAAACCTGTCCGTAACCACCTCCATGACGTAAAGCACCTCCGAACTGATCGGAATGAGTGTCAATTACAGTTTCATCATCGCTTGCTGCAGGATAGATATAACCGTTGTACGCTTCGCCCATTCGGACTTCTTCCGGATTTCTGAAACGTTCCGCGTAATTACTCTTGTAGCGCCAGCGTACTTTTTCAGGTCCTTTGATTTTCTCATACGACCAAGCCGTGAGAAACTGTGTGAATCCTTCATCCAGCAAAGCACGATACGTTTCGTTGCTTCCAACCATTCCGAAGAACCAGTTGTGACCTACTTCATGCGCAATGAGATCGTAATAATCCGGAGCGCGACCACCATCAAGCGTGAGCATCGGATACTCCATGCCGTCACGCGCATCAGCAACAATCATTTTCGGATAGGCGTACATACCGAAATCAGTTGAATATACTTCAATCACTTTCGCGGTGAATGCTGCTGCGTCTTGCCAACCGGAACAATGTTGTTCTGCACACAATGCAATACAACGAATGCCGTTCCACGAAACTTCTCCGATGCGATACGTCGGATCTGCTGTCCATGCGAAATCGTGAACATTTTCAGCGTGGAATTTCCACGTCTTTGTAGTGCCATCGCGTTTGATGATTTCAGATGGAGCGGATTCCCAAGGTTTCTTGGCAAAGTTGGCAATGTCGAGTTTCTGGCGAAGATCAGCCGGCAACATTTCCTGCTCGTTCGTCATCACGCCGGTTGCATCCATAATGTAGTTGTTCGGCAATGTGATTTCCACATCGAACACGCCGTAATCACCATAGAATTCACGCGTCAAATGCTGATCAGTTTCCCATCCGAACTTGCGATCATAAACGGCAACGCGCGGATACCAATGAACTCCGTCATAGTGTTTGTAACCGAACGTGGAGTACATCTTCATACGACGGCGGATTGAACCGCCATTATCGAAATACGTTTTGAAGTTCATGGTGATCTTCGTAGAGTATCCCGGACGCAGTGGTTTCGGCAACCACACTTTCATAATCGTGTTATCGTATTCCACCTTCACCGTTTGTCCGTCAACCTGAATGTTATCAGTTGTTGTTCCCAAACCTTGCTTCTCGTATTTCCCGTACTTCACAGGGAAGTTATTGTTTTCGTGGAGATCGTGCGTGTATGACTCCGGCTGAAAAGCATTCTGATACAAGTGGAAATACACGAAATACAATGTGTCCGGAGAATTGTTCCAGTAGATCAATTCTTCAGTTGCATCAATCACATCGGTTGCGTCATCAACGTTCGCTTTGATTTTGTAATACACATCCTGTTGCCAGTATCCGGGATACGGTGGACGGTTTTTCCAATAAAGAGAATTGGAACGTGAGCGATAAGGAATTTCAGGATATTGGGCTGAAAGGTCGCTGAACGTAACTGCAAGAATCAGAAGAAGAAGTACTCTTTTCATTGTAGATCAGATGTGAAAGGCAAATATACGTTATCATGCCAAATTCACTCCTGATTTCAGGCATTTCGGGCAAGGTTTTCAACCTGACTTTCAGCTTCGGCTTTTGCAGCTTCGTCGGCTTCTTCCTGCTCCAAAAGAGAGCGTCTTTTTGCTTTTGCCGAATATATTCCGGCGTCCAATTCAAATCCGATCAACAACATCATGCAGTTGAAGTTGATCCATAGCATAACAACCATAATGGTTCCGATTGAGCCGTACACAGAGTTGTAATTACCGAAATTGTTCACGTACCAGGAGAACAGTATCGAGAACGAAATCGTCAACAATGCTGCCAATATCACTCCCGGTGAGAAGAAGCTGCTGTGTCGTCTGCGGGCCGGACCGAAACGATAGAATGCTCCGATAACAACGAGAAACAGCAAGCCCATAAGTGTCCATTTTCCAATGGAAATCAGTATGACTTCCGAATTCTTCTTGTCTATCATTTGAGAAACCATGTATTCTGAACCGATCATAAGCGCAAGTCCAACAATGATGAGAATACTCAGAACGATAACAAGCGCGGTGGCAATCAGCTGTTGTTTCCATTGAGCCCGGCTTTCGCGCACGTGGATTGAAGAGTTAAAGCTGTTCATCATCGCCACCAATCCGTTTTTCGAAAAATACAGTGCGGCAATAACACCGAAGGAAAGCAATCCTCCGTTTTGGCGGTGTGTGATTTCGCGTATCGCATCCTGCAATGACAGGAACATATTGTCGGGCAGAATACTTCTGATTACTTCGAACAATGAATCCTGAAAGTGGGGAACAGGAACATAAGGAATCAATGTGAAGAGAAAAATGATAGACGGGAAAACGGCGAGAAAGAAACTGAATGCCATTGAAGCGGCACGCGCCTGAATTTGTCCCTTGAAAACGCCTCTGAAGAAAAACGCAGAAACCTCGTATAAAGAATGTCCGTCAAATCCGGGTAAGGTGAGTTTTTGCGATACTGCCAGACATTTTCTGACAATTGTAATATCCGCAATTTTCTGAAGGAGTTTCTTAATCATTGCGCTGTGCTTTCAAACTCAGATCGAGACTTTTGATGCTATGCGTAAGAGCCCCGACTGAAATTTCATTCACTCCTGTTTCAGCGTAAGCCCGCAAAGTATTCATGGTGATTCCGCCGGACGCTTCGGTTGTGTAACGATTGCCGATGATGTCAATGGCTTTTTTCAGGTTGTCTGTGCTGAAATTATCAAGCATGATACGTTCAATATTACCGTAGTCCAACACTTGTTGCAATTCATCGAAGTTGCGTACTTCAATTTCAATTTTCAGATTGAGATTATTGGCTTTGCGGAATTCGTTTGCGGCGCGGATTGCATTAACTGTACCGCCGGCGTAATCAACATGATTGTCTTTTATGAGAATCATATCGTAAAGCGCGTAACGGTGATTGTGTCCGCCGCCGATACGCACTGCCCATTTCTCGAAATAGCGGAAAAGCGGAGTCGTCTTTCTCGTGTCTACAACTTTCACAGGAAGATCTTTAACGAGATCCACCATTTTCCACGTTGTGGTAGCAATTCCGCTCATGCGTTGCATGCAATTCAGAACCAGTCGTTCTGCAATTGTTATTGAACGAGCCGGGCCGCTTACTTCAAACGCAACGTCACCTTTAGAAACGAAGTCGCCATCGCTCAGCAGATATTTCACCGTTAGTTGCGGATCGACCGCTTTGAAGATGTATTCAGAGAGTTCGAGACCTGCAATTACGCCATCGTCTTTAACGAGTAAGCGTGCAGTCTGAATTGCGTTTGCAGGAATAGTGCTCAGCGATGTATAGTCGCCTGGACCGACATCCTCCGCGAGAGCTTCTTTGATGAAATTGCGGATCAGGTCCGCATCAATATTTCCTTTGGTGTAACCGGTATTATTCCTCATCCGAGTTCTCAATGCGGAACTGGGTGACAGAAGTTTTACCTGTAATGGTTTTCATCAGGTAGTGAACCCGATATTTTCCATTCGTGGTTTCCAATGTTCCGATTGCAAACTGTGAGTCGTTTTTCGGAACACTTTTGTGTACGATTGTAAAAGCTTTCACCGGATGACGGTTGAAGAAGTCGGCCAGAATAAGTTCTGCCTGTGCTTTCGCATAGATGTTTTCCTGTTCAAGAACTTTCAGGTCAACATTGTCAGCGAAATACTTCGATACTTCACTCGCTTTTCCGGTCCTGATTGCGGCCGCAACATCATCAGCAACATCTGCTTTCCCTGCAAAAGGGATCAACATCAGCATCAGGATTGTAATCAGGTTTTTCATGACTGCTTATTGGTTTTACAATCATACATCAACTTTCGCGCCAAAATAAGGCATTCCAGTTCCCGTGTATATCTCCAAAATTAGCGTTTAAGCATAATATCACGTAAAAAGGAGGTATTTTTGATCGAAAGGTTATACACAGGTAGTTCACATTCCGGATGAAAATCAGACTCATTGCAATAGGTAAGACTTCCGATTCGTGGGCGAAAGACGCTATCAGTGTATTCGAGAAGCGTTTGAAGCATTATTGCACGTTCGAGATTACCGAATTGCCTGTTTCCGGGAACGCGGGGCGCACAGCTGAACAGATTAAGGAAGCGGAGGGGAACTTGCTCCTTTCGAAGCTCGGAACATCTGACCGATTAGTGTTGCTCGACGAAAACGGAAAGGCACTGACTTCGGTTGGTTTTTCTGAATGGATTCAGCAGCAGCAATTGTCCGGTGTAAAGAATCTTGTATTTGTAATCGGCGGGCCATATGGATTTTCAGATGCAGTTTACAAAGCTGCGGCCGCAAAACTTTCACTTTCACCAATGACTTTCACGCATCAGATGGTGCGTTTATTTTTTACCGAGCAGTTATATCGGGCATTCACGATTCTAAAAGGAGAAAAATATCATCACGTTTAGACCATGTTTGAAATTGAAAACTTTTCTTACATCAGGTTTATCCATCCTTTCGAATGGGTGATGCTCGGAATTTATTGCATCGTGATTTTTGCTATCACTTTCGGTATTCAGGTGTTTCAAATCCGCAAGAATCCGGTTTACAAGTATTACACATGGGGCGTTTTCATGAAAATCATGAGCTCCGTTGTGTTCTGTCTGATCTACATCTATTATTACAACGGGGGCGACACGGTTTCGTACTATGAAACTTCACGTGCAGTAGTCAATCTGGCGATGAAAGACGTTGGTGCTTATTTCGATGTTGTTACGAGCTCACCTTCTCTATCCGGTTACATGACATTTGACAGGGAAACAGGTTATCCATGGCCGTATATGTATTTCGACAGTCAGAGTTTCTTTATGGCAAAAACTTTAGCTCCGCTGCTTTTTTTGTCCGGCAAAAGTTACCTGGTTGGAAGTGTGATGCTGAGTTGGTTTTCATTCTTCGGAGTTTGGCAGTTTTATTTGACTCTTTGCAGGCATTTTCCCGGGATGGAGAAACGTATTGCTTACGGAATCCTGTTCGTGCCTTCCGTTTTATTCTGGGGATCCGGAATTCTTAAAGACACGATTACGTTCTCAGCAGTATGCTGGTTTATTGTGGGAATGGATAATTTACTCACTTCCCGCGGAGGACGAATCAGAAACGGATTAATCGTAGTTGCGGCATTATATGCGCTGCTTTCAGTTAAGCCTTACGTGCTTTATTCCTTGCTCCCGGGTTCGGTTATCTGGGCTGTGACTGTTTGGGTGAAGCGGATCAAATCAAAGTTTGTTAAAGTGACCATGATTCCGATGGCTGTTGTTGTAGCGTTGATCATGGGTTACCTGGGCTTGTCCGTTTTGGGAGGAAAAATGGGGAAGTTTTCAGTTGAGAAAATGCTGGTTACTGCTTCTATTACTCAAAAGGATTTAAAGCAGGATTACTATCAGGGGAGTTCGTTTGATATCGGTGATTTTGAACCGACGGTAGGAGGAATGCTTGGTAAAGTTCCGATTGCAATGCGTGTAGGATTATTTCAGCCTTTTGTTTGGGAAGCACGCAACGTGGTGATGATATTCTCCGGACTTGAGAATCTTGCTTACCTGCTTATTGCAGTCTTTCTTGTATTTAAGATTATCAGAAATCCCCGACGGTTATTCCGTATCCTGAATCAATACCCGATATTGATTCTGCTGCTCTTGTACACGCTGCTGTTCTCTGTTATGGTTGGATTATCAACTTCCAACTTTGGCGCTCTCGTGCGATTCAAGATAGCATTCATGTCGTGTTACGTGGTTCTGCTGTTTATTCTGCATGGATTCCTGAGTAAGCAGGGGGAAAAGGAACGCCGTGAAGAGATTAATCCTTTACGTAAAAGCCCTTCAGGGTATCGCCGAGTTTCAGCAGGTTCAGCAGTGCGTTCATGACTGATTTTGCAAATCTCAGGAAAAAGTTTTTTTCGATTTTCTGTCTGGCTTGCTCATCTTTTCCTGCAACAGGCGCCGTTTGATTCACAGAAGCGCTGAAACGTTGCAAGCTGATTCCGGTGGTGTTTATGGAGAGTTTACGGAACCCGGCCATCGTCAGCAGTCGATTTATTGTCTTGGTAGTGTAGTAGGAGAGGTGTTCGGGATATTCAATGATTGTCCACTTTCCTCCCAGGATTCTTCTGCTGAGTGCGTTGATATTCGGTGTAGTGAAATAGAATAATCCTCCTTTACGGAGCAAGAAATAAATACGTGAGGTGTGTTCTTTCAGATCATAAATATGCTCTAACACTTCAAATGAAGTAATCACATCGAAGTTGTCAGCAAGATTGAAATCCTGAATACGCCCTTTGAAAACTTCAGCACCGTTTCTCTTTCCTGCAGCTACTGCATCATCGGTAAATTCGGTTCCGTAAACTTTCCAGCCGCGCTTTGCCGCAACAGCAAGAAAATGTCCGTCGCCACAACCTACATCAAGTATTCTTCCGGTTTTTCTGTACGCTTCGAATTGATCCAAAAGTTCGTTGTAACGTTTAACAGTAATGTCGGATAGTGCATTGTTACGTGGATAACCGGCATAGTGCCTTTCAAGTTCTGCAACGGTCGGAATGCGACGAAAGAAAATGAAACCGCAGTTACTGCAACTGACGAGATATTGGTGATTGAGTTTCTGTTCCAGCGATTGAAAATTTTCGCCATCACAGATTAGGCATTTGTTATGTAAAGCAACTGATTCAGATGCCATTTTCTCTGCAGTAAAGTTCCCACTTCCAGGCAGTGGACATCATTTCATCCAGAGAACGTTTGGCTGTCCAGCCCAGACCTGATTGAGCTTTGGAAGAATCCGAATAAATGGCAATAACATCACCTTGTCGGCGCGGTGCAATATTATATTTCGGCGTAGTGCCACTTACCTTGATAAATGCGTTGATCGCTTCAAGTACCGTTACTCCATTTCCGCTTCCAAGGTTGAACACGTCGTAATACTTCGCCGTACCCATGTTGTACAACAATTTCAACGCTGCAACATGTGCTTCAGCGATATCAGAGACATGAATGTAATCTCTTATACACGTACCGTCCCGGGTCGGATAGTCGTTACCGAATACTGAGAATTCTTTGATCTTTCCGATAGCAGTTTGTGTAATAACAGGAACGAGATTATTCGGGCGCTGATTAGGCAGTTCTCCTATCATACCGGAATAATGTGCCCCAACAGGGTTAAAGTAGCGCAAGGAAACTGCATTGAAATCCGTTCGTGAGCGAACAAAATCCTGCAACAGATTTTCCCCGATCACTTTTGTAAATGCGTAAGGTGATTCCGCCTTTTCAAACGGAGTATTTTCATTAACCGGTAACGACTGTATATTACCATATACCGAACACGAAGAAGAGAAGATGAGTTTTCTCAGTCCGTTCTCCGATCCGTATTTCAAAACGTTGATCAGAGAATTGACATTGTTGCGATAATACTCTTCAGGATGTGCTACCGATTCAGGAACGGATTTATGTGCAGCAAAGTGTATAGCTCCGCTGATGCCGGGAAATTGACGAAACAGTTGAGCAACGGATGCGGCATCACTCGTGTCGCATTTTACATGAGTACATGAAACTCCTGTAATCTTCTCAATACGTTTGTAACTCTCCTCGGTGGAATTCGAATAATTGTCAATGGAAACTATGTTTTTGAATCCCGCTTCGATTAATGCAATTATCGTATGCGAGCCTATGTAGCCCGAACCTCCCGTAATCAGAATCTGTTCCTCGTTAAGTGCCATAAATCGTTTTGTAAACTTCAAATGCTACGGTAAAATTACGATGCTTTTCTGCGAGTTTATGAATTCTTAAGGAAAGATTATCTCCGGATTCGGACCTTAGCAGTTGGTCAATTCGCGTGCACGCCGATTGAAATTCCGCTTTACTCATTTCGCGACAAACGTAGCCTGCATTGTTCTCCCGAATGATATCGCTATCAGTAGAAATCCCTTCGGGAATTACTACCGGTAATCCCATCGCCCAATATTCACCGTTTTTGATCGGGGTGCAATATCTGCGGCTTGGCACAGGTTTGAATGCGGAGAATGCTAAATCTCCGAGTCCCATGTAGTCTGGCATTTCGCTATGCGGTACAAAAACTGCGCTGACCTGATTCCGGTTCAGCGAAGCTTTTCGGCAGTATTCATTGATTACCTCAGGTTCAGCAGAAGTGAGCAGCAGGACGTGAAACCGTTCACCCCAGAATTCAGCTCCAGTTTTAAAAAAATCGAAAGCGGCATCTGTAAGGTAAAGACCACCCAACTTACCTGCATATACGCAAACCACCTTGTCCTGTAATCCAAGTTCGGTCAGTAGTTTCTGATTTTTTCGTTTGCGTAAACTGAAATGTTCGGTATTAATACACGCCGGTTTCGTCAGAAAATTAGTTCCTTCATAACCGAACCGTTTTGATGCATATTGTTTCATTCCGGCAACAACACCAATCAGCCATTCTGCATGAAAAGTTTGACTTTTCTCCAGATGATGCAGAATGCGGAATGCGGGTCCGTTCTTTTTCCATGTTCCGGTTTCAATCATTGCATCTGCATGCGGTTCGTAGCTGTCCAGGACCAATGGAATCCCTGTGCGCTTGGATAACAGATAGCCGATTCCACCTGCAGGCGTACACCAGGTGTGAATCTTACTGATGCGATTCACACTGCACATTTCTCTCAGTGACTTCAGATTTCTACGCCATTCCAGAATCGCTTTCGGTCCGAACGGAATCAGTTTGAATTGTGTGTTAATAATGCCTTCTTCAGTTTCCTTTCCATTGAGTAAATCAATGCCACGTTCCAAAGTGATCAGGTGGATTTTACTTCCCTTGGGGAGTATGCTGAGGATTATTCGCAGGTACGGTAGCGTGTAAGTCTGAATCAGCGCATCTGCGTACGACCAATAAGTAATTACCAATATGTTTTTCGGCTCACTCAACTCAGACGAGATGTTTCAGTATGGCGTAAAATCTACGTGAAAATACAATATCCGGTTTCCATCTGAAAGCCTTATTCAAATGTTGCCGCGCTTCACTTTTGAATTTACCTGTCATTGCGAGATGCAATGCCATATACGATTCGCAGGACGCCATGAAGGTTTTTTCCACACTTGAATTTTTCAAAATGCCGTTGCGTTGCACTTCCTGAACAAAAACTTTGAAGCGATTCTCAATTTCAACAGGATGCGTATTCAGTACGCTACGTCCTTCATGATATCGCATGCGACTACTCATGAGATTTTTCCCGGCAACTTGTTCCTGTGCCGTAATGCGCAACCATAATTCCCAATCTTCCAGACCCGACATTACTCTGTTTTCAGAAAAACGATAATGGATTGCTGTTTCCCTTTTCAGAAAAACTCCGTTGCAACTCAGGAAATTTCCTGCATACAATTCATTCCTAATGTCGACAGGAATCTTGATTTCTTCAATACCATTGGCAGACTCTTTCAGATAACCGGTGCAGAACATGTTTACCTGCTTAGGTTGACTGCTGATAAATTCTTGGGCTTTACGAAGATGACCATTCAGGAACTCATCGTCCGAGTCAAGAAAGGTGATGTATTCGCCTTGAGCGGCTTCAGTACCTGTATTCCTTGCAGCTCCGCGTTCTCCGTTCTCCCGATTGATGATGCGCAGGCGTGAGTCGGTAAATGAATTCAATACTCCAAGTGTTCCGTCGGTACTGCCATCGTTCACAATAATTAGTTCAAACGCATCGTGATCCTGCTGCAATACAGATTGAACTGCATGTGCAATGTGCTGTTCACGATTGTAAACAGGAATGACAACGGTGAAAAATATTTTACGCGTCATAAATATTTTCCAGTTTCACTATCATTTCGTGGAGACCGTATTTGCGGAATACCATTTCTTTTCCTGAAGATTTCAATCGCTTACGTAATTCTTCATCCTGCAGAATTGTATCCGTTGCATTTGCAATGGACGTGGCATCACGGTAAGGGACAAGCAGCGCCTCGCTTCCGTTTGTGATACATTCACCAACAATGCCGGAAACCGTAAACACAGAAGGCACACCTGCTGCCAATGCTTCAATATA
Source organism: Bacteroidia bacterium (assembly GCA_023151315.1). Lineage (GTDB taxonomy): Bacteria > Bacteroidota > Bacteroidia > Palsa-965 > Palsa-965. The sequence continues at coordinate 72,939 of JAKLJE010000009.1, read as the reverse complement.
CACTTGTCCGTAAGCTTCGCTTCTGGAGTCAACAGGAACGTGTACAAAAACATCCATCAAATGATAAAGTGCTGTTACGTCCGGTTCGAAGATGATTCTTCGGTAAGATTTCTCAGGAATTTCATTTAATAGTTGTTGAAGTTCTTTCTCGTAGGGTCCTTGCGCGTTGGCAAGCAGGAGAAGCGCATCAGGATGCTTCTTAAGAATGGAACGAAACGCTTCAATTGTATATTGAATGCCTTTCCATTTGATGAAGCGTGAAACGCATCCGATTATCGGATAATTGGAATCAGAAATACCGTATTTCTGTCGGATGGAATTTATGCGAGTAAAATCGCATTCAGCATACTGATCAAGTTCGAATCCGTGCGGAACAACTGTTATTTTTTGAGCAGGGACCTGTTCCAGATTTTCCAGTATCTCCTTTACGTTCCCGGAAATGGCAATAATGCGAGTCGCCAGGCGATTGATGAGCCTGTCATACTTTACAGCGGAAGGATGAAAATCATGATGAATCATCGCATCGTGACGCGTGTGAATGCGCACAGGAACACGACAAATTCGTGCAGCCGTCATTCCTGCAATTCCCGCTTCAAAAAGATGAGTGTGTACGATTTCGGGTTTGATTTTTCCGAACAACTTTCTCATTTGGAGAACGCAGGATGGAATATCTTTTTTGGACTGGTAATGGAACCTGTGAACTTCGAATCCTCTGTTTCTGAGATTCAATTCAAATCCCGACTCCTTATTGTGCATGAGTACGAAAATCAACTTGTATTTGTCTGAACTCAGGCCATACGCAGTCCATTCGAATAGTTTCGAATGACTTACCTGCGATATGACATACACGATGGTTTTCATTTCGCAGGATTAGCGATCACATCAAAATGTGTGTTGGTGAAGTCGGCGTTCAGATCAATACTTTCTCCGGTGTAGGCGTCTGTTAGGTTGTATCCGTGTGACTTCAGTATAGCCAGCATTTCTTTAGCTGAGGAACCTTGATTCATTAGAAAGGAATCAACGACTTCGGCAAAGATCACCGGTTTGAATTTCGTTATCAGTTGCCGTGCGCCGGAAAGTACTCTGGCTTCATAGCCTTCTACATCAATCTTGATAAAATCAATTCTACTGATTCCGTTTGTTTCAACAAATGAATCGGCAGTGTGAATGTTGATTTTTGTGCCTTCACTCGCTGTGATTGAATTACCACCAGAGTTGTACTCATTTTTACCCAGGAATGAAAAACCGATTTCCGAACCCAGGGCATAATCGATCACGTTGATGTTCTTGGCGTTATTGATCGTAATGTGGTGACGCAGTTTTTTTAGAGTGTCGGGATCGGGTTCGAAAGCATAAACCAATCCGCTGCCTGTGGTCAGTCTGGAAAATTCAAGTGCAGTTTCTCCGATATTGGCACCAATATCCATGATATGCATCCCAGGCTTTACAAGTGAATACAGTGTTTGACGCGGCTCAACAATTACTCCGAAATACAAAGTCCACTGCATATAATCACTGATGTCCAGTTCCAGATGAAACCCATTTCTTTCAACCTTACGGATGGAACCTTTTGGATACTGGTAGTGATTAGCGGGAATTCTCGGCGCGAAATCATTCCACATTTTATTTCTGGTCAATGGTATGAGTAATGACTCAGCTACACGATTGCGGAATATCAATCGGAATACATTTAGTATTGATGTTTTCGTGCCTCCGGGTCTCATGCGCGCATACTAAGGGCAGCAATAGTGCTGCCGTAAATTCTGTAACGTAAAGATTGAGGTACAAACTTCACGAAAAAAGAAGACTCTGCGAAGTTGACGAACCAATCATTTCGGAAAAGCGCATAGAACGTGCGTTTAATTATTCCCGGTGTGTATTCTGCGGCTGAAGAAAACGATTCAGCCACCTCAGGATATGATTTAATCAGGTTTCTTTTTGCAATTGTGTAAGCCTGTTGTCGCTTTGCATAATAACGCAAACTGATTTGATCATTATGAATAGTGTGAATGTTTCTGTCGAAGTACAACTGCACGTTATTACGCAGTGCTTTGAATCCGAATTCAACATCATACCCGTCGCGGAAAGCGGTGTTGAATCCGCCGAGTTCCGTGAAGGTTTTTTTCAGCAACGACATATTCGCTGTGGTAATTATGAAATTGTTGAATCCGACATGAACGAGTTGTTCTGTGTCCGGACGCAAGCGACGCCATTCTTCTTCCATGAAGAGTTTATACCGCTGTACATCTGTTACTGTACGATCAGGGTCGGTGGCTGCACTACCTGAAAGTATTGAATTGGAATGCGTTTGATGAAAAGCAATATGTTTTTGTACACAGTCTGAATCCGGAATAATGTCATCATCAAACAGAATAATAAGCCCGTCATCTGCACGTTGAACACCATGATTAGTAGCTGCAGAAGCTCCTGCGTTATTTTGATCAATGATATGAAGCGGAAATTTGAAACTAAGGTTGTTTTTCCCCAGTTCTTTATATCCCGGATCTGAGGAACCGTCGTTGACAACGATTACTGAAAAGTCAGTAACATTTTGCCGGTTGAGGGCCTGAAGTGTTTCCGTCAGGCGTTCCGCACGATTATAAGATGGAATTACAACAGTGACTTTCACGGGATAATTATGCTCTAAAATACAGAGAATACTGCAACAAAGGAAGTTGTTCGTACTACTTCCGGTTTAATCGGCTAATCGTTGATTTTTACTTTAGGATATAACCTGTATCGCAGGCGCATGAATGGTTGCTCCACCAGATGCGTGAATACAAACGCAAGTATTATTGCTGTTACCAAATAGATTGAAAAACCGGTCAAGCCTCTACCGAAGTGATCAACTATAGGATAATAGAACAGCAGGTGCCACAGGTAAAGATTGTAACTGTAAAAAGAAATGATACGGAGAAAATACAGTTTCCGGAATTTGAATTCCAGTACACCGAAGGTGATCAAACCGAATGCCAGTGGAGACAATATTCCCAAAAGCACATTCTGCAAGGCAACTTCGATCAGTTCGTTACGCTGAATAATTGCTAATCCAATCAGCAGGCAACATCCTGCGGTAAGCGCGAGAATTCGCGTGGCAAATGGAAATATTATTTTCTTTTCCTTATAGCAGAAGATAATTATTCCATACGCAAAGCCATCCAAGGTATTATGTGTTGGGGTGGTAATCGGTTTGTCAGGAAAATAGAAGTAGGTAATGACTTTGCTCACCACCGAAGCAATTGCGAGTGTAATTGAGAATGTTATAACGGTTTGCAAAGTTGGTTTGCCGATCATCAGAAGGATCAGGAATGCTGCAGGAAGAATTACATAAAAGTGCTCCTCAATACATAAAGTCCATACGTGATCGAAGTTCCAATGATCCGGGGCGCCGGTATAGTTTCTGACAAAGAAAATGTAACGTGCTGATTCTTTTAATGGAATGTATGCATGGGGAAAGTCGCGTGAATAGATCAGGTAAGCGACTGAACTGCCAACGGCAAGAAATACGAAATAAGACGGCCAGATCTTGAAACCTCGCTCCAGAATAAAGCGACTGAACTTAATATCCTCCTTAAGAAATTTTCTGACGAGAATACCTCCGACTAGAAAGCCGGATATCACAAAGAAGAGATACACACCGGAATTCCCGAACGGTAATAAATGTTCGAAATGAAACAAAACCACTGCAATTGCAGCCAACGCCCTTAGTACATCAATAGCGGGAATCCGCTCAGGAGAATTGATAACATTAAGGATATTGGGTTTAATGAGCATTACGTCAAACTATTTTTTCAGAAGGTAATCCAGATATTTTCTGGAGTTGTACGGAATCGCGTGTTTCAGCTTTCTGCTCAGGTAAGCTCTTGAAGATTCCACTGCACGCTGACCTGTATCGATTTCCACATCATGCAATTTGCAAAGCTCCAATGCTTCTCTCATCCATACTCCTTTTGTGATAGCTGTACACAAGTACGGAATAGGCGAGGAGATAATATCCTTCGATGATGCTTTAGTTATACCAAGGAAAATATCTTTTGATTGAGCACATCTGCGCGATCCTTTCGTTTCGAAATCCCATGGTGACTCACCGGGCACAATGTATGAAATGAGTTTTTCACGGTTCCAGATTCCGGCTTGCAAATTGATGAGGAAGGGTGCTGATTTTCTGGTTACTCCGAAATCAGGATGATCCGGTATGACATCAAAAGCATACATATCGAAGTGATCTTTGCGGAAAGAAGCAATTCTCATGAACGCCGCATCGTATGATACAGTGATGTCAATACATTTCTTCAGCCATTCCGAATCCGGTTTGTCATTGAGAAAGTAATCTTCCAGCAGCACTATCACATATTTTTCCGGAATCTGTTTCAGGATATCCAATGTGTCGTCGGACCAGTTACGTGGTACGCCCGATCGAAGCACATCAACACCGTTGAAGTCCGGATTCATTTCATTGGTGGCCAGATAAGTTCTGAAAGGACAATCCGGCCAGAATTTTCTGAACAAAGCGAAGAACGGACTCCATGCGTCGGAATACTTATCGCACGAAAGAATTAATATCGCAACGTCCTTGTTCATGCTTTTGATTTAAGAATGCTCTTCACTCTGAGTTTCAGCAAAGCTTTTGTGTCCGGCTTATATAGTCCGGCTAATTCCGATTTTTTATAAGCGGCATAACCGCCGCTGCCATAACGAGCGAGATGCTGATGAATTCTGAACCACCATTCTCCGGCAATTCGATTGAATGCATCGCGGTTATATGTTCCGGATTTCCTGTTGGCTGCAACCAGTTTCAGCAACCATTTTTCTGCTTCAATTACAAATGATTTGTCATTCCTGAATTCTTCAAAGAATAACGCAGCATGAAGTTGTTGTTCTTCCGGTGTCGTGTCAATACCCAAATACGAGAATACAATCTGATGTGCTTTGGTAACGCTGGAGCGTGTGGTGGCGTTGAATTTTCTGCTCATCTGATCGTCGTGTGCGCCGTATCTGATCAGAACATCGTTCAGAATTCCTATTCTGTATTTGCCGGAAATCATTGCCCATAGTGCATAATCTTCAGCGTGGGGATATGCAGCATCATATTTCACATTATCATTTGTGAAAATGCTGCGTCGCATCATGACTGAAGGATGCACAACAGGGTTGGTAAATGTCAGTGCCGCACTTACATCTTCAGGATTGAAATAGCGATGTTGGTAAACGCGATCTGTAATAAAGCACGTCATCAAGGTGCCGCATACGGCGGTGTCAGGATGACTGTCAAGAAAATGTACCTGTTTGCGGAAGCGATCAGGAAACGATTCGTCATCAGCATCCATGCGGGCAAGATATTTTCCTTTTGCTTCTTCAATTCCTCTGTTCAGAGTGTAAATCAGTCCGCGATTCTGTTCGTTGTTGATAATTCGAATTCTTTCGTCTTTGAATTCCTGCATCACTGCAAGTGAGTCATCGGTAGAGCCGTCATTAAGCAGCAAGAGTTCAAAGTCACGATAAGTTTGAGCAAGAATACTCCGAATGGATGTGCGAATGAATTTCGCTCCATTATAAACCGGAAATATGACGCTCACCTTCGGCATGTTATTTACCCTTCAATTTGCGTTTCACTTTACGAAGCAGGATTCGGAAAAGTTCCGATACCGGAGGCTCAGGCAGCATTGCAAAATTAAATTCCTGTTTCGTGCCACTTGTATTTGCGCGAAGCGGTCTGGCTCCTAACTGTTCAGCCCAATACAAACGACCTTCACCCATCATGAAGTCAACGTCTTCCGGATGTATTTGATCAAGAAAAGGAATCAGAATCTGCAGATACAACAAGGAGATCGGTCGTTTACGGTATTCACGCATGTATGTGGAGTCGTAACCTGCTCTGTGCAGATACGCAGTACCCGGCAAGGTTTTCATTTTGGTTCCGGTGCCGAGTTGTGCTATGCCGAATGCAAATGAATCATACGCACCGCCCAATGATTCATTGTAACGTCCTGCATTTTTCCATGAACTCTTTTTATACAAATAGTTGCCGTAGGAGCAAGGAGATAAATCGGGTCTGTTTACCGCAAGCAGCAGATCAATTTCATTTGACAAAGTCAACTTCCGTATGACATTATTCTGCGTTCCTTCAAACATGTGAATTTCTCCGAAGTGTACACAGTCAGTTCCGGATGAAATCAGAAATTGTTTCAGCTGTTCAACACTGCCGGGCAGAAGTATATTATCTGCATCCAGGCAATAGATCAGTTCATGTTTTGCATGATCGATTCCGGTATTCCTTCCGGCAGCAGCCGAACCTTTATTGATCCGGTGTTTAAGTATTGTAATTCCTTTGAATTCATTCTGCAATTTCTCCGCCAGAGCTGCACTCGGGTCTGTTGATGCATCATCAATAATGATCACTTCATCACCTTCATAGAAGTTACCGTTGAAAACAGAACGAACCGTTTCTTCCAGTGTATCTGAAGCGTTATAAACAGGTATGATGAAACTGATGTTCTGCATCTTACAGCGGCTTTTTTGCTTCCATCACAAGTGAATCAGGCTTCATTATTTTTCCCTCTCGAACTTCAAGTGCAAATTCATTCCAGTTATTGATGTTGCTCTTGAACGGATCCAGTACCTGAATTTCTCCGAATCCGCATTCACGAAGCAGATTTCCCAGTGAGAAACTGTCATACATCCACAAATGTACTTCGCCGGATAAACGGAATTTCCCGACACGCGTTGCTTCGTCTTCTCCCGAACGGAAGATCTGTTTGAGTTTCCATTTGACTTTACTGCTGAAGCTGGCATTGTGCGCCTTCTTGTAAGCGTTGCGAATTACACGTGCAGTTTCTCCCCAGCGTTCATATACGTATTCTTCAGCCGGCATGTTTTCACGGAAAAAGTATTGTCCGCATTGCCCGCCTCCGCTATGCCTGACCATTTGGTCTATCAATTCCAGCTTGATCCACTCATAGCGATCTGCAGCTTTACTGTCACCATTTCGTGCGCCTTCCAGATTTTTCAGGTATTCTTTGACAATGTTTTCAAGGTCGGGTACAGCAATGCGGATTATTCCTCCGGGCTTCAGCACACGAAAACATTCCTGAATGAATGATTTGCCGTTCTCTGCTGAAAAATGTTCCAGAACGTGAGAGTGATAAACCACATCTGCCGAGTTATCCGTAACCGGAATTCCATTGAGCAGGTTACAGGGTTTAACTGCAGCATGCGACGATACAAAGTCAAAGTTTGACCATGAATCGTGAAAGGTATCACCGCATCCGAGGTTGAGATATGTTTTCATGCGGCTTTCCCGGGTTTGGTATAAACTGCAACGAGATTTCTTCCATCGCGCTTCTCTTTCACGATACGACTGTACTTAGCACGCAGTCGTGTATAAAATGAACGCAGCGCAGATGGAATATTTACTTCCGCGTATTTCATGAAGTAGGTGTAACGTTCATTATCCTGAAGCGGTTCAACTGTCACATTGCACGACTCAGCAGAAAAATATTTCGCAGCATTCAGCAGTGATTCTTTGTTCCACCAACCCATATGATGCGGTGGCAGGTTCAGTAACGTATACGCATCATGTCTGTAAAGAAACGGATTGTTATTGGGTACAGCGATGATTAATTTCCCTCCGGGCTTTAGAACGAGCATGGCATGCGCAACAAAATCCTGCACATTGTAAATATGTTCCAGAACCTGCATCGCGCACACAACATCATAAACATCTTTGTTAGCAGGACTGAAATTCTGGATCGTGCTCACGTGAACGGTGTGTCCTTTTTTCGTAGCCTTTTCCGCTGCGGAATAATTGGTTTCCATGCCTTCACATCGAATTCCACGCTTGCTGAGTCCGTCAAGAAAGAAGCCGTCGCCGCAACCGATATCGAGAACGCGTTGGCCGGGTTGCATCTGCTGCAATGCAAAATCGTTCTCCCATTTCCATCTGGAATAGTACCAGTCGAAATTTTCCAGATGGCGGTATAATGATTCATTACCCGCCAGATTTTCAGGATGGAAAAAGCGATAACCTGTTGAGTTGCATCTGTACAATTGAATTGACTTCAACCCGAAAAAATATTCACTCACATCAATGCCCAGTTCATTTCTGTATCCATCTGTGATCAATGCAGTGTTGAACTCCATTAGAGGAGTTACATCATTTGAACCTGTGAGCGGGCTGCTGATCATTTTCAGGATTTGATTATGTAACAACCGGTGGAATACGCTTCCTGTATGCGATCGGAGCTTTGTTGCTTACCGAGATATTCATGTACGGCTCTGGCGCATCCGTCCCACATGTAGTAGTCATCAATAACAATCAATCCGCCTTTAACCACGAGCGGATAAAGATGTTCAAGACAAACCATTGTTGAATCATACCAATCGCCGTCAAGTCGGAGTATGGCGATAGGCTCATTGAAATTATAACCCGGAACGGTTTCATTAAACCATCCTTGAACAGCTGTGAATTTTCGTGCTGCAGATTTTTTCATGGCTTTCTCCGCCCATTCTTTCTCTGCTTTGCAGTTGTCGAAATAGTAAGGTGAATCCGTATTGCGTTGATATTCCAGTGCTGAGGCGCCATCGATTTCCTGAGCAGGAGGGAGGCCTTCAAAGCTGTCAAACAGAAAATAATTTCGATCACTTCCAAGAATGTCTGCCATTCCTGCACTCACTCCGCCACGCCATACTCCGCATTCCACTACACATCCCTTAACTTCACGGAACCGTTCAACGATTTTGAGATTCAGTACATAATTTTCGGCACTCATCATCGTGAACTCGCTGTACTTCTCATAAATGTCGAAGTACTTCCGGTTCTTGCTGCGGAAGCGTTCACGTTGAAGTTTGCCTTTGATTCGATTCAGCATTGCATGGCGTGTTGAATGTGATTACGCTGATTTAACTGCACGAATATGAATTCCGAATGACAGAAGTTCCTCTGATCCTTTGTCCTTAGCTTCTGCAATGTTCAGCATTTTTCTCACTCTGGATATCGCCTGATAATCGATACGCCCCGGTGATTGATCGCTGTATTTCGACATAATCTCGGGCAAACGTCCAAGTTCCTGATCGAGCCACGCGAAATAATTGCCGTTGATTTGCAACTCCGTTATTTCGAATCCTGCTTCTTTCAGATGATGTTCGTAGAAAAATCTATTGAACCCGGTGCTGAAATGAAAAGGGGCAAAATGAGTAAGTGAACAAAATGGTGCTGTAAGGAGCATTGTGCCGCCTGTACGCAGCAATCGACTCAATTCGTGAATCGCTTTCACAGGATCAGGAATGTGCTCCAGTACTTCTGTACACAAAACTGCGTCGAACGAACCGTCTTTTTCAGGAATGGAAATGATATCACATACAATATCCAACGCAGGATAATTCCATGTTTGCATTTGAAGCCCTGTAGGATCTGATTCAGGTTTATATTGCGCAAAGTCTTGCGATACATAACGAAGATGCGAACATAAATTCCTGTATTGTTGTTCACCGGCACCTGCGTCCAGCAAACGTTGACCGGAAGGCAACTGACTCAATTGAGTCTTCACCCACTCGTAACGATTCTGTTCATTGCGTCCGCGGTTCATTTCCAATACTGGTTTTTCAGGAATATGGTGTTGATGAAAGTATCCGCGTAAACGGAGTAATCCATTTTACGCATCAGGTCTATCAATTCTGTTTTCTTTCTGCCGAATTTATCACCGGCGTATTCTACAGATTCAGCACAAACTATTGCAGGATGTGATTTCATCTGTGCAAGCTGACCAAGAATCAAATCTTCGAGTCCTTCCGTGTCAATGCAAAGTATCTCCGGAAACTTGCCGCCGCAATGTTGATCGATAATATCCTGCATCGTTACAAGTGTGATAGGAGTTCTGCTCTTTATTCTTGCAGCACCGCCCGACTCAAGTCGCAACGCTTCTTCTTCCAGAATCGTAGAAAGCGTTGGTTGCGACATTTCAAAAAAAGTGCCGGTGCCGGAATGATCTGCAACGGCAACATTGAGATTAATATCCTCCTTACGTTGACGGACAAACGCGTTGTAGCGAATCTGATTCGGTTCAATGTTAATACCACGGCAGCCGCGTTCATACATCATCGCGGTGTTATTGATATGAAACGGATCGAATGCACCGATGTCGATATAGGATGGTTTATTGAAACCCGCAGCTTGGCTCAGGAACCAGAGAATACAATCTTCTCCGGACTGAGAATAACTCTTGATCCCTGTTGCACTTTCTCCGGCTAAGCGAAGTCCTATTTTTTTTATCAGACTCATGATTTATCCGGCATAGTATTCCAGGCAGAAAAATCGATACCGGTAAGTTCGCTAAGCTGCTGATTGTACGGGCGATAAAATTCAACTAACTGACAACGAAGATCAGTGGATATTTTCTCCGGTTTGGTCGAAGACTTATTAACGTTACGAAGCATTTCTCCAAGTTTCACATCCTGACCTCTTGGCATCAGTCGGCGTGCAACTTTTTTCAGAGGGTTATCATTCTTGAGTAATCTCGCAACCATTTTGGCATACGCAGAGGAATGCATCTTGTGTGTTACGTTGTAACGAACTGAAATATCGGGTTTGAATGATTTATCCACTCCGAGTATTTCAAACAGTTTGCTGCAAACAGCTTCCGGTTCTTTGTGCAGACTCTCGTATGAAACAATGGTGAATTGTTCTTTCGGAAAGTACTTCCGCATCATAGTGATGTAATCGGAATACATCCCCATTTTTATAAAGAACTCGTAACGCCAGTCATTCGCAGGACGTTGGTTCAGCATCGGACGAATGACGGAAAAATCTTCAGAGATGTGTCCGTAGTTTTTTTCCATCTGGTATGCTGAATAAGCTCGGTCAGCCGGATTACGAAGAAGGAGTACAATGTGACTTTCCGGATTGTGTTCGTAAAGTCTTTGTACTGCCGTTTCTTTCACATAAAGGCCAGCATTTTTAGCTACACGAACCGTATTCTCTGAATGAAAGCCGTAGTACTTAGCCATGGCTGCATTCCAACCTCCTCTGAATTCTTCGTCGTCATAGAAATACGCAAACTCTTTCTGGAGATGAGTAATAATCGATGGGTGTTCTCCCAGATAATGTTTCAGGGATGTTGTTCCGCACTTCTGAGCGCCAGCAATAAATAACCTGATCTTCTGGCGGGGGTCCATACTTCTTCCGGTTGTCACAAATTGATCTTATTCTCGTTGGACAAGATAATAATATTTAGTCGAATTTGAATCGCTTACTGGAGATGACGTTGTATTTTAGCGGCTGCAGCCTACTCCGGAAAATATGGATTTCAGAATCGGTTTTAATAAACCTTACTTAAGTGGTAATGAAATCCGCAACATTGCGGAGGCTGTTTCATTGTGTCAGCTTTCAGGTGACGGAGTCTTTACAACGCGTTCTCTTCTCAAATTGCAGGAAATTTCCAATTTCCGGAATTCATACCTGATGCCTTCGTGTACAGCCGCTTTGGAAGCAGCCGCACTTTTACTCAACGTAAAAGAAGGTGATGAGGTGATTGTTCCGTCTTATACTTTTGTTTCAACAGCCAATGCATTTGCACTGCGTGGAGCGAAAATTATTTTTGCTGATTCGGGCAAGGATCATCCGAATATTGATCCGACAGCGATAGCTTCAGTCTTAACAGAGCGCACCAAGGTAATTGTTCCGGTGCATTATGCCGGTACAATTGCGGATATGGATGAAATCCGTTCATTAGCAAATCAAGTCGGTGCATATGTTGTAGAAGATGCTGCTCAAGCTCTCGGGTCTTTTTATAAAACCAAAGCTGCAGGTACATTAGGAGATATTGCTGCATTTTCATTTCATGAAACAAAGAATGTTACTTGTGGAGAAGGCGGCTTACTTGTCGTTAACGATGATCGGTTTACCCGGCGTGCAGCAGTGATCAGAGACAAAGGAACCAACAGAAGTGATTTCAGATCAGGAAAAACAGACCGTTATACCTGGGTTGATATCGGTTCTTCATACACCGCGGGTGAGCTGGCCGCTGCTTTTCTGTGTGCACAACTTGAAAATTTTGAAACAATTCAAAACCGCCGCATTGCCATTTGGAATCGCTATAATGAACAATTACATGCAGCGGGAATCGGAAACAGATGGCAACTTGCGCATATCCCGGACCACAGTACCAACAACGCACATATGTTCTGGATGATAACCGAAAGTAAAACAGATCGTGATCGGTTTATTCGCTGGATGCAGCAAGAAGGAATACAGGTGCTCTTTCATTATCAACCATTACACTCGAGTCCGTTCGGAATGCAACAATCACCTGGGATTGTTTTACCGAATGCACAGCGTTATGGTGACACGCTTGTACGCTTGCCACTTTTCTACGAACTGAGTGATGATGGAGTTGATTTGATTTGTGATGCAATTATCAGATATTTTAAATCAAATTGAATCAAGTAGTGACTGAATTATATTTCGCATCGGCAAATCAGAATAAGATTAAGGAAGTGAATGCATTGCTTCCTCCATCGATGGTTGTCCGCGGCATTCAAGGTCTTGTAAACGGAGATCTTGAAGAAACCGGAGAGACTTTGCAGGAGAATGCGTTGATGAAAGCCCGCGCCATTTATAACCTTACAGGTGTGCCTTCTTTTGCAGATGATACAGGCCTGGAAGTGGATTCGCTCAATGGCGAGCCCGGGGTATTTTCGGCCCGTTACGCAGGTCCGCAGCGCAACGATGCGGATAACATCAATAAATTACTCAGCGAACTGAAAGGCAAACCTTCCAGAAAGGCTCGTTTCCGAACGGTAATCGCTTTTGTCAACGGAGATGAGCAGCAGCTCTTCGAAGGCATTGTAAACGGCAGAATATCAGAACAACTGAAAGGTGAAAACGGTTTCGGTTATGATCCGGTTTTTGTTCCGGATGGCGGCGAACAGACTTTCGCTGAAATGTCATTGACCGACAAGAACGCAATCAGCCATCGTGGACGCGCATTTCGTGCTTTTGCCGCTTTTATGGCGCAGTACGCGTAGCATTCTTCAACACTTCTTCGATTATTAACAACACCTATTGAAAACCCGTCTTTCGTGGCCGGTTTCCCCAATGGCAAAGACTTATCTTTGTCTGTATATGAAGACAAGGATTGGTATCATTTTCGGCGGATCATCACGTGAACGTGAAATTTCATTTGCAGGCGGCCGAACGGTTTATGACAATCTCGATAAAACTTTGTTCGAAGCAGTTCCCGTTTTCGTGGACAGCTTCAACAATTTCATTCTCCTGAAGTGGGAATATATTTACAAAGGCTCCATTCGCGATTTCTATCCTCCATTGGAGTTTGTACCGCCGACAAAAGGCGATTTTCAGATATACGCAGAGTCGCTGAATCCGGATGACGCTCTCATCGGAAAAATGAATGGCGTTCTCGGTACTCCATTGTCTTCCGACGAATTGAGCAAACATTTTGATTTCGCATTTCTCTGTCTGCACGGACCATTCGGAGAAGACGGAAAAATTCAGGGTCTTCTGGAATTTCACGGTATTCCGTATTCGGGTTCCGGAATACTTCCGTCGGCAATTGGTATTGATAAACCCTTGCAGAAGAAACTGATGAAGGCAGCAGGTTTTGCATCTCCTTCGTTCTTCAGTTTTTCTCGCGCTGAACTGAAAGCAAAAGGAACTTCAGAAGTTTTTGCTAAGGCAAAGACGGAGATCGGATTTCCGCTGGTGGTGAAAGCGGCAACACAGGGATCTTCAATCGGAATTTCAATTGTTCAGCAAGCAGATCAACAAGCATTCTCTGCTGCTGTTGAAAAGGCTTTTTTCATTCGTAAAGTCAATGCGGACAGTTGGAATTCTATGAATGAAACGGAACGCATTGAGTTCGTACGTGTAACAACCGATATACGCGAGGGTGTGGGAATTCCGGTGTTGGCAGATGGAGTTCGCTTTTCACATCCTGACGATTTGCTTGATGAGCTCAACGCTAAATTTTCTTCCGGAGCAAAGCAAGTGGTGCTTGAATCACTCGACGCTGAAAGTGAAATTCTCATTGAAGGATTCATAGAAGGGAAAGAATTCTCCTGCATCGTAATTCAGGATGAGGAGAATGTGCCGGTTTCACTTCCTCCGACAGAAATCAGAAAAGGAAAGGAACTGTTCGACTACCGTTCAAAGTATCTTCCGGGACTTTCCCGCAAGATCACGCCTATCGAATTGCCCGAACCTCAGATCGAAGCCATCCGCAAGGAATGCGAGAGATTATTCGAAGCACTTTCATTTGATGTGTACGCACGAATCGACGGATTCATTTCTTCCGACGGAACTATTTTCCTCAACGATCCGAATACAACTTCAGGAATGATGCCGTCTTCTTTCTTCTTCCATCAGGCAGCAGAAATCGGACTCAATCCTTCTCAGTTTCTTACTTACATCATCAGAACATCACTGCGTCAGCGCATTCTTGCAGACAAAAACGGACATCGTTACGATCATGTAATGCAGAAGCTGGAGAATGCCATCCATCAGGCGAAAAGCTCCGCATCGAAGAAAACCAAAGTTGCAGTTGTGCTTGGCGGATACTCATCGGAGCGACACATCTCAGTGGAAAGCGGAAGAAATATCTACGAGAAACTTTCTTCTTCATCAAAATATCAGCCGGTTCCTGTATTCCTTACCGGCGATCATGAGAATCATATCATGTATCAGATTCCGATCAATGTTTTGCTGAAGGATAATGCCGATGACATCAAAGAAAAAATCGAGAATTGGAAAGTGCATCCGGTGGTGAAACGCATCATGGAGCGCTGTTCTTTCATTACCGGTTTTTATTCTGATGCCAATGCTGTTGCTCAGCCGGTTCGTTGGTCATATGATGATCTAAAAGAAAATGTGGATGCGGTATTCATCGCACTTCACGGTCGTCCGGGTGAAGATGGTGCTGTACAGGAAAAACTTGACGCATTGAATATTCCATACAATGGTTCCGGCAAGAAAAGTTCTGAGATTACTATTGATAAATTCCTCACCAATGAGATACTTCGTGAGAACGGATTCCTCGTTGCGCGACATATGCTCGTTACGGAAGAAGACTGGAATGCGAAGAAGGACGCTATCATAAGTAAAATAGATACTGAAATCGGTTGGCCGTTCATTGCAAAGCCTGTTGACGATGGTTGCAGTTCCGCTGTTCGCAAAGTGAAAACACGTGAAGAACTCGAAGCTTTTGTGAAATTGATTTTCAGAAAGCAGGACGATCTGGACGCCGCGGCTGCAGCTGTTCTGAAGATTAAACCAAAGGAAGAATTCCCTTTGAAACGGGTATTTCTGGTTGAGGAATTAATCAGCCGTAAGGATGCAAAGCATTTTCTGGAAATCACGGGAGGAATGCTCACCAAGTTTGATGAATCAGGTAATGTCAATTACGAGGTTTTCGAAGCTTCAGAGGCACTTTCTGAAGGAGAAGTTCTTTCTCTGGAAGAGAAATTCCTGGCAGGGCAGGGGCAGAACATCACTCCGGCTCGCTACGACCGTAATCCTTCTGACCGCCAGAAGATTTCCGATCAGGTGAAGGCAACTTTAGGAGCTGCCGCACGTCTGTTGAATATACAGGGTTATACCCGTATTGACGCATTCGTGAGAATCTATTCGCCTGACCGTGTGGAAGTGATATTTATCGAAGTGAATTCACTTCCGGGCATGACTCCGGCTACCTGCATTTTCCATCAGGCGGCAATCAACGATTATAAACCCTATGATTTTATTGACCGGATTCTTGATTTCTCGTTCCGACGTAAGGAAATGAAGAGTAAATTGCCGGCTTAATTGTGATGAAAAGTTTCATTGGTATTATCAAGAGATTTCCGCTGATCACCAGCATGATTGCTGCAGGTGTGATTCTCGTTGTCGTTATCTGGGCACTTTTTGGATGGATGAATTCATTCACGCGTCACGATGAGTTTGTGAATGTGCCGGATTTCGTAGGTAAAAAGTCAGTATCGCTGGAGGATTTCTCCGGCGATTCAATTCGCTACACGATCGTAGATTCACTTTGGGATCCGAACCAGCCGAAAGGTGTTGTTCATGCGCAGGATCCTGCTCCGGGCACGAAAGTGAAGCAGGGGCGCATGGTGTATCTCTACACCACCGCAGTAGTTCCGCCAACCATTTCAATGCCTAAGCTTGAAGATTTGTCGCAACGTCAGGCGCAATACATTTGTGAAGGTTATGGATTGAAAGCCGTGTTCAAAGAAGTGGATGATCCGCATCGCGGTGCTGTTGTGGAGCAATTGTACAATGGCAAACGCATTGAACCGGGAACACCTATCGAGAAAGGTCAGACCATTGTGCTCAAAGTCGGTAAAGGAGATGAGAGCACGGCTGATGTGAGTATACCGAATCTTGTCGGGTTGACTTTCCGTCAGGCACGTGGTAAACTCATGGACATGCAGCTCGAATGGCTCGTAGTTCCTGATGCAGGAATCAAAGACACACTAAATGCAATCGTTTATGATCAGAATCCCGCTCCCGGATCCGGTCGTAAAATAATCCCGGGTTCAACGATAGATATCCGCGTCACTATGGACAAGGCAAAACTGTCGGGCGACTCGCTGTAAAATGTTAGAATGAAATTCATGAAGAAATTATTTTTCGTCGGAGCAATTTGTCTCGCAGCTGCAGTGTCGGCGCAGGAAAATCTGCGACCGCTTACATATCAGCCGTTCTACGCAAACGATGCTGCGCGTAATAATCAGCAGCCGGTTGTGCTTGATACCGTAGCGTTGCCATCAAACGGATTCCGCGATAACTTCATGTATGATTCGCGTCGTCCGGATACCACCATGTGGGATTTGTCTCTCAATCCCGGCGTTTACGTGAATCGCGGTTGGGCTACAGCACCTATCAATCTTGGCGTTTGCACATTCGACGGATTGGATCCTTTGGGATTGCCATACGATCAATTGGCATCAGTGAATTCTTCTATGCTGTGTGATGTGCTCACAAGCCGCCACTTTGATCTTTCCGGTTACACCGTTGCTGATTCCGTTTATCTCAGCTTCTGGTGGGAAGCTCAAGGCAAAGGTTATGCACCTAATCAGATAGATTCCTTGCAGTTGCAGGTGAATATTCCGGCTTGGAATACATCGGGCGAAGTCTGGAAAACGATTTGGTTTATGGAGGGATACAATCCAAACGGAACAGATACTTCTTTCCATGTGGCAATGGTGAAACTGGATACTTCAATTTATTTTGTGGATGGATTCCGTTTCCGTTTCCGTAATTACGCTTCCGGATGCGGAAGTAACGACCATTGGCATATCGATGAAGTATTCTTCAAGCCGCAACGTACTTTCGATGATACACTTATCAACGATGTTTTCTTCGTTTACAACATGCCTTCGTTGTTCAACGATTATCATCAGGTGCCGGGTTCACATTATGCTGCTTCGAGCATGGCGTCGAACATCAGAACTTACATCCGTAACAACGACACGATTACACGTAACGTAACTTATTCTTATCAGGTTTTCCTGCCGGGAAATCCTACACCGCTGTACACATATTCCGGTGGTGCTGATGGAAACCTCGCACCGTTCAGAACAAACGGCTACAGCACTTATGCTCCTCATAGCAATGCGCCGGTTACTTACGCGTACACACCGTTCTCTGCTCCCGATACAGGTTATTACTATGTGAATCATATGCTGAAGAAAGGTTCAGCAGTGAATTCTCCTGTTGACACGGTACCGTATTACCAGCGAATGTATAATGCGTATGCTTACGACGACGGAACAGCCGAAGTAGGTTACGGTTTGTATGGATCCGGAGCTTTGCTTGCGTATCGTTTTGATATGCCTGCTTTGGTTACAGATACATTGACTGCAATTCAGATGTATTTTCTCCCCGTGCTTGACATCGACAATCTCGTGTATCGTCAGTTCCGATTGACGGTGTGGAATCACAATTCTGCAACCAATGGTCCGGGAAGCATCATCTACCAGCAGCGCGGAGCAACTCCAACATATGCTGCTGATGTTCCGAATCGTTTTGAAACTTACACGATCGATAGCGGAATTGTTGTGGTGAGCGGAACATTCTACATTGGCTGGCAACAGGAAGGTTCAGATCGTTTGTATCTCGGAATGGATTTCGAGAACGATCAGAAAGATAAAATCTACTACAACACTTCCGGTGTTTGGTACACTTCTGTTTACTCGGGAAGTCTGATGATGCGCCCTGTTTTCGGCGAGCCGTATGATCTTTCAGGAGTGAATGAATCACCTGAGTTGCAGAATGTGAATGTGTATCCGAATCCTGCTGATGATTATTTCACAATATCCGGGCTCAATTCCGGAATCAAATACACAGCGCACTTGTGTGACCTCAGCGGAAGAACGGTATTGTCGCAGACTTTAACAGCTGACAATGCGCAGATTTCCACTTCGGAGTTGACTGCAGGCGTTTATCTGTTGATGATCACAGATGAAAGCGGTACGAAGTCAAAAGCACAGAAAGTGATTGTGCGATAATCACGATGCGATTACAGTAATTTCTTAGGGTCGCCCGGATTGATTTTCACTCCGGAGATTTTCTCTACAACAAACTTCACGGGGAAGAGCGGAATTAAAAACAGCAGGAATGTTCCGAGAATATTCAGAATGATATAGCATTTATCATCTGAAAATATGCGCGCCTGATATTCACAAATCTTACTCGGAATTCCTTGATCCGTGAATTCCCAATACATGATAAGCCCGAGCGTGCCCAAGATGTAGAGCAACACCAACGCGCGCCAAACGGTTCGCACTTTATTTTCTTTTGAATCGGGTTGATCAGGAACCTGGAATGGGGGAGGAGTAGTATTCATTGGAGATTCTTCGATGTTTCACTTCGAAAATAAACAAGAGAATGGGATCCAACAAGTACGGTTGTAATTGCAGATCGGGCGTCTGTATGTTTATTCCGGTAATATTCATTTCAGGATTGCTTCCTTCGTCGCAATGACCTGAAACAATCCGCGTCAATCCGCGCCCTGAGCTTGCCGAAGGGTCCGTAATATCCGTGTACTAATGCATCTGCGTACTATCTTTTCCTCATCATACCCACCCAACTGCTCACACTGAAAATCAACGCCAGTATTCCGAATCCCATGGTGATATAAAACGGAACGGAGTTATCTGCTTTGGATAATCCTGCCTGAAGCGCATACACCGGTTTACCCGTGCTCAATCCGTTTTGTGTAGCGAACTCCCGCAACCCTTTCGGAGCAGCATCACTTTCTGTATTCACACGTGCTTTGAATGCAGGCGCAATCAATGTTCCGGGTTGTAAAGGAATAATCATTGACTCTGTTGTGTCCATCAAAGCTTCACCGGTTTCAACGAGGAAAACGTAATCAGGAATTCCGTTCAGAATAAACGCACGACCGAAAGGTTTTCCGTCCTCATCAACAATATCTGACGCAGCTGAAATCACAACTCCTGTATCCATCAATGTGATGTAATCTCCATATCCGATTTTGCTCTCGTACAAATCACCCAGACTCACATTCAACTCGCGTCCTTGTGCCTCAGAGCGCAGGGACCAAGTGAGATACAACAGCGTTACGGCGATTGCCAGAAAGAACAGGCCGGAGAAAACGGATGCGATGTTGGAGTTTTTGGATGTCATAGTGTGAATTTAGGAATTACGCTGTTAGATCAATAATGCAAAATACCTGTAAATGATACAAAAGTGTTGCAGCGACAGGGGAGTTGTTCAGTAGATAATTGATAACTTTAATGCAGTCAGTATCTTAAAGCACGTTTGTGTCTCATTCTGCGATTAAATACACGCTCCGTCCCGACTCAAATCAAGTTACCGGATATCTTCTGATGTTAGGATTCGTTGTAATTCTGGCGCTTACCGTCGATTGGTATATTACACTTCCTGCCGCTTTAGTGGCTGCAGGTGTTATTGTCTGGCAACTTATGTCGTATACTGTGATTGAGCTTTACGAAGAGACAATTCGTTTCAGACGCGGATTCCTTTTCATGTTGCGCACTTCGGAGTTAACGTATGATCAAATCGAAAAGGTTGAAGTAACACGGTTGCCCCGTGGATTTTGCAGGGTAAAGTTTTTGATACGCGATAATGCATCAACTTACACGCTCATGTATCAGCATTGGCGACCCAACAAGGCATTGGAATGGCTCACCAGCAAGGGTGTTCCTGTTGCGCATTAGGTTCATTTTAGTTGCGTGATTTCACGATGGACTTTCGGATAGAATATTAAACCGCCACCGTACCAATCTCTCAAGCGGGAATGGTAATTACAAGCAACAGGCGACCACGCTACTTCTTCTTCCGTAAAGCGAAATACAGTATCAGACCGATTGCAACTCCAACCGCTCCGACAATTACGCCGAGCAGATCAAGTGATACGCCAATGAACCCAAGTATGCGACTCATATTACAATGCGGACTTTTTATGAAATAAGCAGTTCATACGGAAGCCGGAAAGCTTTGTGCAGTTCTTTTATCGTTGCAATGCTCAGCGTTCTTTTTCCGTTCAGGAATTCAGATACGAGACCTTTACTTCCGAAGTAGGGAATCAGATCTTTCTGTTTCAAACCGTTTTCTTCCATTACGTATTTAATGGTTTCAACTGGGTCGGGCGCTTCGATAGGGAAGTGAATATCCTCGTAGGCCGAAACCAATGTTCCGAGCACATCCAGTTCATCATAAGCCGCGCTTCCTTCCTGCGGATTGCGCATGATGAGCATATCAATGCGCTTCAAAGCGGCACGATAATCTTTTTTTGTTCGGATTGGGGAGATGTTAGGCATAATAAACTACAAGTTCTTTTGGACTCCATTAGCGTGATCTTTCTTCTTATCGAGAGTATATTTCTTGTAATCACCTTCAACCATAACCTCCTGTATAAAACCTAGCAGATGTTTTTTAGCTTCGCTGAAGGACTTCAGTGCTATGGATTCTTCCGTTTCTGTGCCCGGCCAATTGGCTAAAGCCGCTTCCAATTGAACACCCAAATGACTTTCAAGATGTATTACTTGAATATCGCCGCTCGCCACTTTCGATTCAAAATCCGCTTTGATATTTCGCAGTTCTCGCAATCGTTGTTCGAGTTGTAGAATTGATGCGTTAAATATGGGGTTGGTATTTTTCGGAAACAGAAACTGGTTGTTAAATGCAAAAATTTCTAACTCCGAATTTAATTTTGCAATCCCTTCGGCGGTATCCGGGGCGTTGTCAAACATCGAACACAGTTTGGTGTATGATTGATAACGGTATTCGTTGAAATGTCTATAAGTGTCAAACTTGGCTACATAGACCGAGATAATCACTAGTAGAGCTAAATTGGTCAGTCCCAAGATAGGATTGAGGGTTCCTCCTAAATAATCTCCAAACACCCCCCACGCATCCGGATCGCTACTCATTTGTTGAGATCGAAAATTGTAATAGTATAGTAACAACGCTGCCAAACAAAGTAATAAACCAATTACAAGTGTAATACCCACTATTGTCTTAAGTCCTTTCATTACATAATAAGTTTATCAAATTTATGGGCAATAAAATCATCAATCTCTGCTTCTTTGTTAGCATCCTTCAATTTAAGGAGAATAGATAATTCGCTATCATCAAAGGCTAGAATATAACCTTTGTCATCGTGCATTATATCGCGGAGTCGTTGCTGTAAAAGCTTTTTATCTTCAATTGAACGACAGAACAGCATTCCGAATAGTCCTCGACGTTTATTTAATCTGCCTGCCAATTGATCAACCTCTGGATTACCTAGTTCTCTGCCATAATTTTTACATTCAATTATTATTTTCGGACAATGAATTCCATGGAATTCATTGAGTTGAGCAAAGAAACCTTCCTTGTCTTTGTTGTCAAAGACGATATCAATTCTTTTCCGTTTTTCATTTATTTCTTTTTCCATCAATGGATTGCTAACTCGCTTTCCTAAAATGTGAATAAGACTATTGAATATTAACTTATGATAATTACTTGCATCCCTATTTCCTGGATTAATGTCTGTTAAAATTCTAATTCTCTCGGAAGAACTCAACACCTTTGGAGGTGCATGGAGAGCCACTTTTGTACCGGGTTTTTTCGCACTTCTCTTAAGCGCGATTTTATACTTTTCTAAAATTTGCGGATTTTCTTTCGAAAACTTATGAATGAAATCCGCAGTCATTGGATAACGATTTTTGAGTGCTCTTACATCAATTTTTAATCTTCCATTTTTAAGAACGTGTGACAGTGAATCCCCCGCATGTAGGTGCTCAGCTTTTAAAAATTCTAAAATGAAGTTTTTATAGTACTTGTACTTATCTAATTCTGGGGACCTTCGAACGCTTGTTATTGGAAGTAATATTTTGGCTCTACCTTCTATCACTGGAAGCTCTGCGTGAAAACTTTGGAATTGGTATAATTCAAAATCAAATGCGTTGTCTACCGCAACTCTCCTCATGGGTATTTTATATTTGCGGCATTGTTGTTGCGTAAATTCAATCAAATCTCGTTTAAGTATGTTTGCTGTAATATCTGATATTTTATCACGATTAATGGACGGAATTAGTAATGCGCAATCAGCAATATCGCGAATGTCTCCAGACTTGGCCGCATCACTATTTTCAAATGCTTCTTGAAGGAGTTTCGCTTGTTGGGGACCTATACCACGTCCTCTGGGTTCATTTTCCGAGAAACCTAGCGCGATTTCATTTACTTCATGAAGAGCGTCTAATAGTTTAGTTACAGTTCTGCGATCTCCATTTTGAATAGCTTCAATTAGAATTTGAAAGTATTCTGCTATGTGCCTCTCGCACTGTTTAGCCCATGGTGTATTCATCGCCGAAATACCATACGGATCTAAGAATAAGGGAATATCTCTCCGGGCATAAATGTCAACAAATTCTAATTTTTCTTGCTCGATTTTTAAACCAAAGTATTCAGTAAATGTCTGTGGCGAGGGGGTGTTATTCATTGATTTAGATAATGGTAAATCTGATATGCAAAAATATAATAATAATTGCAAAACATACTAACGTATACTTCTAAAAATAAATGCATAGTTGATGTAATCTCCTATTATTTATTGCCAAAAAAGCCACTATTGTTTTAGCAATAGTGGCTTTAGAATCAATTGTTTGAGAAGATCAATCTATGATCAATTAATCAAAATGAACAAAACCTTACTTGTTGTCTTTAACCTCCTCAAAATCCACATCCTGCACTTCTCCGTCTCCTTTGTTTTGTGAAGCATCGCCTTGCGGACCTTGGTGTGCGCCGCCTTGGCCTTGTGCGGCCTGCATCGCTTCGTAAAGTCCTTGAAGTACGCCTTGCAGTTTTGCTGTTGCTGCATCAATGCCGGCGAAGTTTTTCGCTGCGTGTGCTTCTTTCAGCTCTTTCAGTGCATCTTCAATAGGCTGCTTCTTCTCAGCAGGAATTTTATCGCCGTACTCTTTCAGCTGTTTTTCAGTCTGGAAGATCATCTGATCTGCTGTGTTCAGCTTCTCAGCTTCTTCTTTCACTTTCTTGTCAGCTTCAGCGTTGGCTTCTGCCTCGCGCTTCATTTTTTCGATCTCATCTTTCGACAGACCTGATGAAGCTTCGATGCGGATGTTCTGGCTCTTGCCGGTTGCTTTGTCTTTTGCAGACACCTGAAGAATACCGTTCGCATCAATGTCGAATGATACTTCGATCTGCGGGGTTCCGCGCGGTGCCGGTGGAATTCCATCGAGAACGAATCTTCCGATTGTTCTGTTCTGTGCTGCCATCGGGCGCTCTCCCTGAAGGATGTGGATCTCCACACTCGGCTGGTTGTCGGAAGCGGTTGAGAATGTTTCTGACTTCTTCGAAGGAATAGTTGTATTCGCATCGATAAGTTTTGTCATTACACCGCCGTATGTTTCAATACCGAGTGACAGTGGAGTCACATCAAGGAGAAGAACGTCTTTTACTTCACCGGTCAATACACCGCCCTGAATTGCTGCACCAACTGCAACCACTTCATCCGGGTTTACACCTTTCGATGCAGGTTTGCCGAAGAATTTCTGTACTGCTTCCTGAATTGCAGGGATACGTGTTGAACCTCCAACGAGAATCACTTCGTTGATGTCGTTTACAGTGTAACCTGAATTCTTGAGTGCTGATTTGCACGGCTCGATGGTGCGACGGATCAGGTCGTCAACAAGCTGCTCAAACTTCGCACGTGAAAGTGTGCGTACAAGGTGTTTCGGAATTCCGTCAACCGGCATGATGTATGGCAGGTTGATTTCAGTTGAAGCAGAAGATGACAATTCAATCTTTGCTTTCTCTGCTGCTTCTTTCAAACGCTGCAACGCCATCGGATCTTTTGAAAGATCAAGGTTTCCGTTTTCAGCTTTGAATTCTGCAACCAGCCAATCAATGATCTTCTGGTCGAAGTCATCACCGCCAAGGTGCGTATCACCGTCAGTTGCTTTTACTTCGAATACGCCATCACCGAGTTCAAGAACAGATACGTCGTGTGTACCGCCACCGCAGTCGAACACCACAATCTTCATGTCCTGATTTTTCTTGTCAAGACCATAAGCAAGTGCTGCTGCAGTTGGTTCGTTGATGATACGACGTACTTTCAATCCTGCGATTTCTCCGGCTTCTTTCGTAGCCTGACGCTGTGAATCGTTGAAGTAGGCAGGAACAGTGATTACAGCTTCGCTCACTTCAGTACCGAGATAATCTTCTGCGGTCTTCTTCATCTTCTGAAGAATCATTGCAGAAATTTCCTGAGGTGTGTATTTACGATCGTCGATCTGAACGCGTGGTGTGTTGTTATCACCCTGAACAACTGAATACGGAACACGTGATGTTTCTGCACTCACTTCATTCCAGACGTGACCCATGAAGCGCTTGATCGAATAAATGGTTTTCTTAGGGTTGGTGATGGCCTGACGCTTGGCAGGATCACCCACTTTACGTTCTCCGTTCTCTACGAAAGCTACAATCGACGGTGTTGTACGACGGCCTTCGCTGTTTGGAATAACAACTGGCTCGTTGCCTTCCATCACCGCTACGCAGGAGTTCGTAGTTCCAAGGTCAATTCCAATAATTTTTCCCATGACTAAATTGATGTTTAAGTGTTTGGCAATTAATGTCAATAGATATGCCAATGCCTTAAATCCAATCGTTTTGGCAGGTTTTCTGACGGAATCGACCCGGAATGCAAAAAGGGCTGACAATATGTCTATTTGTCAGCCCTTTTTCAAGATTAGAATCTGTAGCCCTTGCTTACTGGCAGCCCATTACAACGCCGTTGCGGTCCTTGAACTTCAGGTGACAGGTGTACTGGCCGTATGAAAGCGAATCATCCGTAGCGGCTGAAACACCGTAAACACGGTTCGAAAAGGTACGAGATGAGAACACGCCTAAACCATTATTGATATTCGTATAGCTCGGACGTTCCTGAGCAATTCCGGTGCTTGCACCGTTGAGTTCGATATAATCTTTCAACTCACTGCCGCCGGCGTAAACAACGAAATCGACATTCAATGCCTCACGGCTGAGTACGTTATTGTCATCCGGAACAGACTGAGCAACGAAACGATAGAATTGCTGAATCGGAAGTTTAAGCGATTGATTTCCGTTCGCGGTTTGCTGTGTAGTTTCCACAGTGCCAACTGTCAGGATAGGAGTTGTTTTAGTTGTAGTGTTGTTGTTCAGATCCGTTTCGAGGTAACTGAAGAACATCCCCAATTGATAAATGCGGGCACTTGGTGAACCCTGCCATTTGATTTCAACTACTGCGTCAGGATTCGGGTTGGTGAATCCGATTGCGGAAACACTTGGCGAAGTAATATTGAAGTCTTCAACCAATGTTGTTGTTGCATCACACGTATTGCCTGTTGCGGAATTGTAAATCTTCAGGCGGTACTCATACTGATCAGACAAACCTGTTGGAGTATCGAACGAGTAAATCACCTGCATCGGTGCGTAGAAGTCGCCGTATTGTTTGTTGTAGAAAGTGTCAGGCTGGAGTTGGAACGTATTCACAACGCTTCCGTTCAGCAACTGTTCAATCTTTACATCAAGTGTGTTGATGTAGTTGATGGAATCGTATTGCTGGGCCATATCATAAGCATTGTTCGGTCCAAGAAATGCTTTCTGTACGCGAACGTATTGTTTGGGTTGTGTCTGATCAAGCAATCCGTATGCAACGCAAGTCTCCTTCCAGTCATCCAGTAATTCAATCTCCGTGCTGCACATGCTGAAGAGGAAAACAAGGGCCGATAATCCGAGTATTTTTTTCATGGTAAAACGCGTGCTTTTCTGAGCGGCTCAAAAGTAAGGAACTTTACCGTTAGTTTGATTTGCTTTATATTTGAAATGCGTCCCCCAATTGATGATTGGTAGTTATGAGCAGATTAGTGGCAACAATGCTGATGTGCGTGTTCGCACTATTGGTGCGGGCGCAAGTGCCTGACAGTACATTCTGGGCTCCCAACGGGCCTGTAAACAGCTTAGCTTTAAGGGATTCAACTCTCTATGTGGGAGGCGATTTCGATAACGTTGCTCCCGTTACCGGAACTTTTGTTCGCTTGGACACCGGCTCCGCGCAGTTCGATCCAACATTGTTCAGAGTGAACGGGCCGATTTATGCGATGTATCGCGATTCCAGCGGGTTCATTTACGTGGGCGGTAGTTTTTCCCGCGCCGGAAGTGAAACGGTTTACAATATTTTCAGAGTTAATCCACAGGGACAATTCGATTACACTTTTCAGGTGCAGACAGAAGGACCTGTTTATGCGATAACGGAATTTGATTCCGTGCTGTATATCGGTGGTGCTATTTCGCAAATCAATGGTGATCTGCGCCAGAATTGCGGAGCCTACGATCTGAGAACGAACATGCTTAACGATTTTAATCCGCAGATCAACGGACCTGTTTACACTATTGAAGTGGATACCGCTAACGGTTTCGTTTACGTGGGAGGGAATTTCACCGTGATTAACGGATTCGGTGTTCCTTACATCGGTAAATTGTTTCCGACGTTCGGCAATCCGTTTTTATTCAATGCAGTCGCATGGAGCGCTACTCCCAACGCTAACGGTCCTGTGTACGATATCGAGTTACTGGATACTGTGATGATGATTGCGGGTGAGTTTACAGGTTTCGCGAATATTAATCGGGCCGGGCTGGCATTCGTTGCCAAATACACCGGACAACTCAAAAATTTTTCCACGCAAACGAACGGCAGTGTTTATACGATTCTCAAGCGCGACAGCCTCATGTATTTCTGCGGAGATTTCACCATCGCATTCGCAGCGCCGCGGGCAAGACTCGCCTGTGTTTCCACCTCATTGAATATACAACCATGGTCGCCTAATGCCGATGACATAGTGAGAACCATAAGTTTTGTTGATTCAACCACGATTTTTGCCGGAGGAGATTTTCGGAATGTCGGGTCTGTAGTTGCTTTGCGGGGTGCTTTAATTGACACTTCAGGCACTGTTCACAATTGGAATCCCATGATCAACAAAATAGTACTTTCATCCATGGCAAGTGCAGACAGTCGTCTCTATGCAGGAGGTGAGTTCTTTGCAATGAATGGAGTTGAAAGAACGAATTTTTACTCTGTAAATCTGAATACCGGAGTATTAAATCCATGGGCCCCATATTTTAATTACCCGGTTGAGGTGCTGCACCTTGCCGGTGATACGCTTTACGTTGCAGGTTCATTTACAATTGCCGCACAACAACAGCGCAATTACGTTGCGTCTTTTGATTGCAACACAGGTATGTTGAATTCTTTCAATCCGGGTGTCATTGGTGCAGTGCGGACTTTCGCAGTAGATACCAATCATGTTTACTTGGGCGGGAACTTTGTGTGGGCGGGAGGTCAATACAGAGATAACATTGCGCGCGTTGATAAAGCAACCGGAACAGCAGATTCCTGGAATCCCGGATGCGATGGTACAGTTAACACCATTTTACTCGGTCCCAATCATGTTTATGTCGCAGGCTATTATCCGATGATTGCCGGTTCTAACAGAAACAATCTTTCACGCTTACATAAATCAAGCGGTAACGCCGATTACAATTGGATTTGCGATACAGATGAAGGAATTTATCACGCCGAATTCGCGGGAAACTCCTTAGTGATCGGAGGGTGGTTTGAAGAAGTTGACGGAAACCCGATCAAAGACATGGCCTATGTCGACACTGCTTCTCAGACATCAAGAAGTGTGGGCTTTCTATCAAACGGATATGTGAGAACCTTTACCCGTTATAACAGTGATTACTACATCTCCGGATCTTATACAATTGCGAACAACAATAACTACCGCAATCTCTGTGCATATGATACGGTAAATGCAGCGACTGATGCGTGGAATCCATTTCCTAATAATTGGCCGGTATCTATGTGTACAAATGGAGAAAAACTTGTAACCGGAGGTTTCATGACAACCGGAAACGGGATGTTACATCCTTATCTGCACGTGTATAATATTCAGTGGGTAACAAACATAGATGAAGCTCCATTAGACTCTTCTCAAGGCTTGAAAATTTACCCTGTGCCGACTTCGGACTTTATAAATATTTCTCTGCCTGAAACGGATAAACAGTCAGTGTATACGATTTATGATGTGAATGGTAAGGTGACTGCGACAGGCTCAATTCAACCGGGTACTGCTGCAATTACGCTTGATATTTCACAATATGCGGATGGACTTTATTCTGTTACCGTTTCTACGATTTCAGGAACTGCATGGACTTCACGATTTGTGAAATCCTACTGACGTTAGCGTACAAAATTGAGATCCTGCAGAAGGGAACTTGTTACTATGGCATAACGTGTATCCTGATCCAGATAATATGTGCCGATGGTGGTGATATTTCTGGAAGTGAACAGCCCTAATCCATTGGTAATATTTGTGAATGGCGGCACTTCTGCTGAAGTGTTGTTGTTTGCATCCTGAACATTCTTGTAAGTCACATAATCTTCAGCCACACTTGTGTAAATGAATTGCAATCCACCCGCAATTCTTCGGACAGTAGGATTGACTTCAACGTTGTTTTTCAGCATGCGCATGAAATTGTCCCGGCGCACATTCATTCGTAAATTCTCGCCACCGGAATTTCTCACGGATTGCGCTTCACCGATATACCAGTCAAAATAATGCTCGGAAGTTTGTGAGGTGTCCTGTATAAACTGCTCCGTAAAATGAAAACGTACCGTTAACATGTATTTCTTACCGTAATACGGACTCAGAAATTCATACGATGCTATCGTGGTGTCTTCATAATTCAGCGGTTGCCAAACAGAAGCAGGAAGAATCTGTATAACATCGGCAACAATTTTTGTTTCGGAACTTGATGTAAATCCATTACGAAGATCGGTTACTCTGATCCGGTAAACGCTGCCATCCGTATAAACAGGAAATTCTCCTTTGTAAAGTATCTGGTGAGGATATAAAAAGACTCCGGAGTCACGAGGGATAACTGAATCCGGCTGCAGTACATAAGTTGCCATTTCAACTCCGTTGAGTAGCCGTGTTATTTCTGCATGTACATATTCCGGACGCAATTCGATGGAATCACGGTTCTGCGCCATAAGCAATGCGTTACCTTCTCCAACGAAAAGTTTTGAAACACGTATGTAATGCACATTTTCTTTCGGATTCAGTATTCCGTAAATCACAAACTTCTGCTCATAATCCGCAAGCACATCGAGTTCATTTTTACATGACATCAAAGCGATAAAAAGAATCAAAAGCAGAGCTGCTGTTTTCTTCATTTATCTAAGTTACAAATTGCAGGAATCAGTAGAACAATTCTCAGAATTGAGCAATAACTCTGACGCTTATCTGACGATTGGTCAGATAATTCGGAACCGCATAAGAGCGACCGGTAACGTCCTTGATCCAATAGTAAGAAATGGTATTGTTTACTTGCAGCAGGTTGAATACTTCCAATCCTGCCCAAAGCGATTTGAAGATTTTCTTCTTACCGCTTTCGTCTGTTTGCGGACGCGGCTTGATAATCTGATAAGAGAATCCGATATCAACGCGACGGTATGGAGGCATACGGAAAACTTGCTGATACCGTTGGTGGTTCGGCGGGCCGAAAGGCATTCCTGTTCCGAGTATGAGTCCGAGATTCATTTTGCAGTCCGGAAGAATGGGCAGATAGTCCTGGAAATACAATCCGAAAGTGAGTAACTGATCACTTGGTCGCGGAATCATTCCCGGATAATTGGTGATGCTGTCAACAGGAACATTGTTCAGTGTATAACCCGGAATGATGGTGTCGCCATCTGAGTTCAGGTAAATTCTATAGTAATCGTTGTACAGATTTTCCTGTGTTCTGAGCAGTGAAACCGAAACCCACGATTCAGCATCCTTTACAAACTCTCCGTACAATCGGAGATCGATTCCGTAAGCATAACCGTAAGCGAGATTATCACCGAAATAACGAATCCGCACATCATTCACTTCATACGGATTCAGATTATCAAGATACTTGTAGAACAATTCACCAATGAAACGGAAGTCCCGCTTCCACGCTTTGAATGTGATATCCGTACCGAGTACGGCATGCACCGCAGTTTGCGCTTTTACGTTGCGGTTCAGTGTGCCGTTGTAATTTCTCAGCTCGCGATAAAAAGGTGGCTGAGAATATAATCCTCCTGCAGCAGTAAATATTACGTTACGCTTCCAGTGCGGCATCCATTTCAGTTGCATGCGCGGGCTGAAAATAGTTTGTCCGTTCATGTCCCAATAGTGTGAACGCATTCCGAAGGTGAATACAAGTTGGGAGGAATCTCGCAATGTATCTGCAAAGCGATACTGTACAAATCCTGTAATCCTGTTTGAATACAACTGCGCGCGTGACTTCACAACATCCTGCAGATCGAAACTTTCCAGAGGATAGAACGGAACAGAATATCCCGCACTGTCCACATAATTCCATTCGCTTAATTCATCTACAATGCTTTCGTGCTGAAACTTTAATCCGTAGGTGAAAGTGTGACGGTCTCCGTACCAGCTACCCTGATATTCACCATTGGTAATCCAGGCATCAAGATAATTTCTCGCGTGGTTCAGAAAAGAACCCACGCCGCGGTTGAATGCAACTTGCCCGAATGTTGGTTTGCCGAAATCGGCTTCGAGCTGGTCAATGTAATATTGTCCGAGTACATCGAACGTTTCCGTTTCATAGGAATTGAATACGGATACAGTCCAACGATGTGTCCATTTACCGGCACCGGCATAATTCAACGACAACGAATGAAATTGTGTCTGGAATTTATTCAATACCTGTCCTTCGAAATAGACCGTAAATCGAAGTGCGTTGTTCAGTGTTCCGAAATCCGTTTCGCGTGTTGCCGGTGTGAGGTTGTATTTGTTCATCGACATCCCGCCGAGGTACTGAAGCGTCCAGTTATCGGTGATGTCGTATGTGAATAATCCCTGAGCGTCAGTATAAGAAGCTACATAATCGCCTTTTGTGTCGAGTGAACGCAGGAGATAACGGTTTGATTTCTGTCGTATGCCGATCATCCAGGTGAAACGTGTGTCATCCGAAATACCCTCTGCCGATGCATTGATTCCAAGCAGACTCATGGATAAAGTGCTGCGGAATCGCGTAGGTCGTTTGTAACGCACATCAAGAACCGATGACATCTTGTCGCCGTATTTCGCTTCGAATCCGCCGGCAGAGAACATGATATTTTCCGTCATGTCAGGATTGGGAAAACTCAATCCTTCCTGTTGTCCCGCGCGTGTAAGAATCGGGCGGTAAATTTCTATGCCGTTGATGTAAACGAGGTTTTCATCGAAATTACCTCCACGTACCATGTATTGCGTGCTGAGCTCGTTGTTGGAAGTGGCTCCTGCAAATCTCAGAATAGCGGTAATATCTCCGCTCGGCGAAGGAAGATGATCGAACACGCGGGGAGGAATAGGAATGCCCGGATCGTAAATGCGATTTGAAACTACAACCTGTGTGCCGAGTGTATTATTGCCTTTAAGGTTAATCGAAACGTTCAACGTTTCACCTGCCGGAACATTAACAGTTCGCTTGGTTTCATTATAGCCAAGACGATTTATCGTGAGCACTACATTTTTGTCCGCAGGAACTTCGATGGAAAAATTCCCTGTTGCGTCAGTGTAAACTGCTTTGGTGCTGCCCTGAAATGCAATGAGTGCACCTTCAACAGCTAAGCCGGAAGAATCGCGCACATTTCCGGTAACTGTCGCCGTTTGCGCGAAGGAAAAATGCGCCGACAACAACAGTAATACTGTTGCAATGAAAAAATGTAAACGAATAGACATGAAGTAGAAATCAGTTCAATAGGCGCGCGATTACTGTTTCCTCATGGATTGAATAAACTTTGACCAGGCTACAGGGTTCAGCAGGTTGTTCGGCTGATATTGGCCTGCATAATAACTCTTATCGGTTCTTTGCTGCATTTGTGCACGGTACGCACCTTGACCATCTGCAGAAACATTCGTTGCGGCAGCAATCATTCTTTGCTGCGCAAGATTTATACGCGCACGTTCCAGATCATCATTAGGAATGTCCAGCGCGAGAAATGCACTTTTGAATTTTTCGCGTGAAGGCCAAGGATAAACGACCATTTCACTCAGGAGTACAGTATCCATTTTCAATGTCTGCACCAGATTCATTTGAGAAACCGTGAAAGTATCTTTCAGAATAAAAGTGCTGGTTTTATAACCGAGGGAGAAGAATTCAAGAGTATCGGTTTCCTGAGCAACAATTGAAAAATATCCTGTGCCAGTGCTGTAAACACCGCGGGATGTGCCTTTAATGACAACTGCAACAAACGGAATAGGGAAGAGGCTGTCGGCGTCTATAGTCATGCCGGAAACCTGAACAACACGCTTCGTACTATCCGGACTCGCCGGTACTTGAGCAATAGCGGAAGTAAAAGACATCAGAAACAATGCCATCACCCAAAAAGACCTGCGCTTCATCATACGTGTCAAATTTACGAATTTGTGAGTGATCATGGCATATTTGTGCAACCGGTAAATAACAGTGTTTTGCCTCATTTATTGCTGAAGTTTAAATATTAATTCGAGGGACTGTAAATAAAGGGGCATTTGAACGGGTACTGTTCTTAAATTTACTTCCTCTAAAACATTACTTACGATGAAACTGCAACTCATTGCTTTAAGCTTAATCATGTGCTCAGGTATTCAGGCGCAGATCACTATTACATCTGCGGATATGCCCGGTGCAGGTGATTCCGTCCGTTTGAGTTACGCAGCAGGAACCGGTAATGTTGATCATACATTAACCGGAACAAATTACGTTTGGGATTTCTCATCCTTAACTCCTATAGCTCAGGAGCGCACGGACTTTATACAACCTTCCGCTTTTCCTTTCTCTTTCATGTCTGATGTAGCAGTGACGAACTATTCACCCGATTCGTTGCCTGTTATCGGAGCGGTTCCGACGAATTTTACAGATTATTATAAAGCGGGGAGTTCTTCATTCCGACAAATCGGATTTTCATTCGAAATGTCGCAACTGATCAGTTTCCCTATCCCTGTAATCTTCAGCGCAGGTGATACAGTATATCGATTCCCGTTGAACTTCGGTAACACAGATTCCTGCGACGCGAAATATGGTTTTTCTATTCCGGGAATCGGTTATCTCGGACAGGATCGACACCGTGTTAATACAGTTGACGGTTGGGGAACATTAATCACGCCACTTGACACATACAATGTGGTACGAGTTCGTTCAGTAGTAAATGCAGTTGATACAATTTCATTGGACACTACCAATCAAACCGGATTCACAATTGTACGTCCTGCCGTAGTTCAGTACAAATGGTTGGCGAATGGAAAGTTGCTTCCTGTCCTAGAAGTGGACTGTCAGGTAATTGCCAATGCGGAAGTGGTAACCAATGTAGCCTATCAGGATACCTTGATTGATGGTCTGTTTCAGGTAAGTATACACGAGAATCCGTCCGATGCTGAAGTACTGGTTTATCCTAATCCGAGTTCGGGTTTAGTAAATGTCACTGTTCCCGGTGGCGCCCAAAACGTTCAGGACATAGCACTTTATGATCTGAAGGGTCAACGATTAGATCAAACCTGGAAGTCCTCAGATAACACTTATAGTATTGACAATGAAGGACTTTCGTCCGGGATGTATATGGTTCGCGTTGTACTTGACGGATCTGTTATCATAAGACCTGTTATCATCCAATAAAGTCGGAACCGAGGAAAATTGAGGTTTTTGTAACTCATTGGCCGCTTGTTCGTAAAACGAGTGGTTTTTGCACACTCAAAACCACGCCTATGCTTTACCGGCCAGAATTTCTTTTCCGGAATTTCATTGAAATTTCGCCAAAAAACCCATTCTTTGGTGAAATATGTGGTTTAACCATTTCACGTATTCTTATCCATACTGCTAATACCACCTTATGAGGAAGATAATTACCCTTCTGACCTTGACATTGCTGAGTTTCACTGTTCGTGCGCAGAACGACGTATCTGTAATCGCGATAACAGCACCTGTCAGCGGCTGCGCCATGACCGCCACGGAGAACGTGACGATCAGACTTTTCAATTACGGACCGAACTTGCCTGCTGGAACGGCAATTCCGGTTAGTTATGTAATTAATGCCGGAGCTCCTGTAAACGAAATCATCGTACTTGGATCAACGTTGCTGTCAAACTCGCAGCTCAATTACACATTTACTACTCAGGCCAATCTTTCCGTTCCGGGAACATATGTGTTTGATGCATCTTGTGCGCTCCCCGGGGATGTTAACCCAACGAACGATCCATTCACCGGATACTCCGTAACGAACACGGCCAATTCAGTTGGCGGAACAATTACTGGTCCGGCAAGCGTGTGCTTGAGCGGAAATTCCGGCAACCTTACTCTGAGCGGACATACAGGAAACGTTCTTCGTTGGGAGTATTCAACAGATGGCGGGTTCACGTGGATTAACATTACAAATACATCGACAGTCCAACCATACAATAACCTTACAGTACCAACACAATACAGAGCTGTTGTGCAGAACGGTGGCTGTGCAAGCGCATTTTCAGCTGTCTTGGCAATTGCAATTGATAACCCTTCTGTTGGCGGAACAATTTCTCCTGCCAATACGAACGTGTGTATTTCAGGTAACTCAGGAACATTAACGCTTAGCGGTCGCACCGGTAGCATCATTCGCTGGGAGTTTTCAACGGACGGTGGCGTAACCTGGACTAATATTGCTAATACTGCTGCAACGAATTCGTACACCAACCTTACACAAACAACAATTTTCAGGGCGCTGGTGCAGAACGGTTCCTGTTCTTCAGTGTATTCATCCAATGCCACTGTGAACGTTGCTCAACTTTCAGTTGGCGGATCAATAAATCCTGCAGCAACAACAGTATGTGCTCCAACGAACAGCGGTACTCTGACGCTCAGTGGTCACACCGGATCGATTGTTCGCTGGGAATTTTCAATTGACGGAGGTGTAACTTGGAGCAACATTGCGAACACAACAACAACTCAGAACTTTACTAACCTTTCAGTTTCCCGCCTTTATCGTGCGCGCATACAAAGCGGAGCTTGTTCATTTACTTATTCCGCAACTGCTTCGGTTACGGTTACAGCTGCGTCGGTTGGAGGTTCAATCGCACCGGCAAGTTCTACTGTGTGCAGCGGAGCAAATTCAGGAACACTTACACTGGGCGGCAATACGGGCAATGTGGTACAGTGGGAGAGTTCAACTGATGGCGGTGTGACATGGTCAATTATTGCCAACACTACCAATACAGAGAATTACACCAACCTTGTTACAACTACAATGTACCGCGCGTTAGTGCAGAGCAGTGGTTGTACTGCGGCCTATTCGGCAACATCCACAGTTACCGTAAGTCCGGTTTCTGTTGGAGGTACAACTGCTTCAGCAACTTCTGTATGCAGCGGAGCCAACAGCGGAACTCTGACGCTGAGCGGTAATACCGGAAATGTGGTGCAGTGGGAATCTTCGATAGACGGAGGCATAACCTGGACACCGATTGCAAATACTACTACATCTCAGACTTATACCAACCTGACACAAACAACAATGTATCAGGCAATCGTTCAGAGCGGCGTATGTCCTACTGCAACTTCCGGTAACGTAACAATTACCGTTGATCCTATTACTGTGGGTGGCGCAATTGCACCTGCCGGTGATACAGTTTGTTCGGGCAGCAATAGCGGAACTTTGACACTCGGTGGTAACACAGGAAACGTAATTCGCTGGGAGTTTTCGACTGACGGAGGATTAACGTGGATTTCAATTTCCAACACAGCGTTGACTCAGGCATATAACAACATCACCACAACAACTATCTATCGTGCACTGGTTCAAAGCGGAGTGTGTACGCAGGCTTATTCTGCTCAATCCATTATTACAGTGGAACCTGTACCTGTTGGCGGTACACTTTATTCTGATGTTACAGTGTGTGGCGGTGCCAACAGCGGAACATTGACATTGGTTGGACACGTAGGTAATATCTCGATGTGGGAATCTTCCACTGACGGCGGATTAACCTGGTCATCAATAGCAAATACAACTTACACGCAGAACTATCTCAATCTGGCGACAACAACTATGTATCGTGTTCTAGTTTCCAGCGGAGGATGTCCAAATGACACTTCAAATGCAATTACAGTTACGGTTGATGCACCTTCAGTAGGAGGTGTGGTTACAGCTGACGACACTGTTTGCAGCGGAGCGAACGGAGCTGTTCTGAACTTATCAGGTCAGACCGGTAACGTAACGGGCTGGGAATATTCTCATGACGGTGGCATTACCTGGATCAACATTGCTAACAATACCGCTTCACAGGCATACGTAAACATTACAGCAACAACAATGTACCGCGTACGAGTTGCGAATGGAGTATGTCCATCCACAACTTCGGATACTGCAACTATCACGGTTGATGCACCGGTGATAGGCGGTACACTTTCCGGGGGCGGAACAGTTTGCGCAACACTGAACTCAGGCTCAATTCTGCTGTCCGGAAGTTCAGGTAACATTATTGGTTGGGAAACTTCAAGTGATAACGGTGTGACATGGTCGATCAACGGTAACACTACAACTTCAGAAGCGTACAGTGCCCTTACTGATACCATGTTCTATCGTGTTATCCTCGCCAGCGGAACTTGCGGCGGTGATACTTCGGATGTTGAGATTGTTTATGTTGATCCGGCAACAGTTGGAGGAACAACTTCAGTAAATGATACAGTATGCTACGGCAACAACTCAGGAACTATTTACCTGAATGGTCAGACCGGTAACATTGTGCAGTGGGAAATGTCGACTGACGGAGGCAACAACTGGATTGCACTTGCTTCGAATGCGGACTCTATTAACTATGTCAACCTCACTACAACTACTATTTATCGCGCACTTGTTCTGAGTGGAGTTTGTACTCCGGCACTTTACAGTACTGCTGATACAATTACAGTGGATCCTGCTGCTGTGGCTGGAACAATTGCCGGAAGCGCAAGTGTATGTGAAGGAACCGGAAGCGGTGTGTTAACAGTTTCAGGTGTAACCGGAACAATTGTAGATTGGGAATCTTCAACTGACGGAGGTGTAACGTGGGTTTCTACCGGTGTAACATCAACAACATTGAATTGGTCTAATCCGGCAGATACAACCTGGTATCATGTAATCGTTGCAAGCGGTGCATGCGGAAACGATACCTCAGCAGCGGTGGTGATCACCACATTCCCTAAACCTGTTGCTGCGTTTACTGCAGACACTGTATGCTTTGGTAACGCAACTACATTTACAAATAGCACAACAATTGCTTCAGGTGGAATTCAGTTCCAGAGCTGGACATTCGGTGATAATGATGCTTCAGTAGCAACAAGCCCGGTACACAATTATCAGGCTGCAGGAACTTATCCGGTTACCTTAATTACAGTATCGAACAATTCCTGTTCCGATACAGTAACACAGAACGTAATTGTGAATGCTCTTCCTGATGCTGCTATTTCTTTCGCTGGTTTCCCGACACTTTGTTCAGGTGACAGCGTTCTGCTTACAGTGACTCCAGGCGCAAACTGGTATTCATGGAACACAGGAGATTCAACCAGCAGTATTTATGCAGATACTACATGGAATTATGTGGTTACTGTAACCGATTCAGTAACGGGATGTGTTGCATCTGATTCAGTCACTATTACAATCCTGCCACGTCCGATTGCCAATGCGGGTGCAGACACTGCAGTGAGTGCAGGCTCTTCCGTGATGTTACTCGGTTCCGGCGGATCAACTTTCTCTTGGTCTCCTTCAGTTGCATTGGATGATCCGAATTCAGCAAATCCTGTTTGTACGCCGGTTTACAACGTGACGTACACGCTTACAGTAACTGATGCAAACGGATGCGTTGATACAGACGCAGTGGTTGTTACACTTGATCGTGATCTGAATCTTATCATTTCAAATGTGATCACTGCAAATGGTGACGGATTCAATGATGTTTGGAATGTTCAGAATATCGAATTCTATTCGAACAACCATGTTACTATCTACAACCGTAACGGTATGGAAGTGTACGAAGCTGAGAATTACAACAACAGCTGGGACGGGACTTATAACGATGCGCCGCTTCCTGACGGAACCTATTATTATGTCCTTGAGTTCCCGGATTATGAACAGACGTTCACCGGAGCCATTACTATCGTAACTGAAAAGAAATAATGCGAACTCAAAAAAACTGAAATCATGAAAAAGATATATATCACTATCGCTCTGATTGCAACCGGGTTCGCCGCAAACGCGCAGCAACTTCCGTTGTACAGTCAATCGTATTTCAATCCGATGGTTTACAACCCGGCTACTGCAGGAGTGAACGAAGGCACGAACGCCTATCTCACGCACCGTCGTCAGTGGACAGGCATCAATAACTCTCCGGTTACGAATTCTATTACGGTTGATGGTTTCTTCGACGATAAAAATGTCGGACTCGGTTTGATGGTCTTCAACGACGTTCAGGATATCAACGAACGTCTGGGTATTTATACCAGCTATGCATATCGTTTGAAACTGAATGAAGACATGCAGCTTCGCTTCGGTTTGACACTCGGATTTCTTGATAACCGAATCGATTTCACTAAGGCTGTTGTAAAAGATGCATCTGATCCGATGTTGTTTTCTCAGATGCAGAGAAAGAGCGCACTTGATGCTAATATTGGATTGAGCTTTAACTGGAAAGATCTTCGCGTTGGATTTTCTGTGCCGCAGCTGATTGGTCAGCATGTTGAGTTGGCGAATTACGACAACAGATCTTATTATCAGTTGAATCGTCACTTCATGGGTATGGCAACTTACAAGTGGGTGTTCAACGAATCGCAACAACTTGCACTTGAACCTATGGCAATGGTGCGCTTCATGCCGAACACACCGGCACAATACGATATCCTTGCACAATGCAGCTGGAAAGACATGTTGTGGGCGGGTGTTGCTTACAGAAGTAACTACGCAATCGGTATCAATGCACGTGTGAAATTGTTCGGCAATCTCAGTGCTGGTTATGCTTACGACATTATCATTGCACCGTTCAAGACTTCCGCAGGCATAAGTCACGAATTCATGCTTGGCTACAAGTTCGGACAACTAGGTGGCGGAAATTCAGGCGGTGGACATACCCGCGGGAAATATGATTAATCTTTAAATCGATTTTTGTGATCCGAATCACCCGAATTATATTATCCACTTTGATTCTGTTGTCAGCGCCAACGGCATTGCCGGTATTTGGTCAAACGGGAAATCCGAAAACCATGCAGGTGCGCGCAGATGCCTTGTTTGAGCAGCGGGAATTTGAACAGGCCGGAGGTTACTACATGAAGTTGAAGGATTTATTTCCTGACAACATCGTGTATTCATACCGTGCAGGCGTGTGCGCTATCTATACAGGTGATGCAAAACTTGCTTTGCAACTTGTGAAAGGCGCATATGAAAAAGATCCAACGTTGCCGGATGTGAATTTCTATCTCGGCCGCGCTTATCTACTGAACGGAATGTTCGATGACGCTATCGTACAGTTTAATCTTCAGCTGGCGAAAGAACAGGATGAGATTCTTCGTCTGCGGCTTGATCAGTATGTAGTGAATTGCGGAAGCGGAAAAGATCTTACATCAAAACCAACGAACAACAAAGTGGAGAATGCCGGTCGTCCGATCAATACACCGGGAGAAGAATATGCTCCGTTGATTATCAAAGGAGATTCTGTATTGTATTACACCTACAAAGGTCCTCTTTCCAAAGGCGGGAAGAAATATACTTACGGAAAGAATGATTCTGCAGGAGTTTATTTTGAGGATGTATTCATGACGAACCTGACTTCTCAGGGATGGTTTTTTCCTGGAAGTGTAAGTGACAATGTGAATACGGTGAATCACGAT
Source organism: Bacteroidia bacterium (assembly GCA_023151315.1). GTDB lineage: Bacteria > Bacteroidota > Bacteroidia > Palsa-965 > Palsa-965. The sequence goes on along the minus strand of JAKLJE010000009.1, from coordinate 32,513 downwards.
GCAACTGCTGCGATCGCGCCGGATGGAAAGAAGTTGTATGTATTCAGATCAAGCCCGGAGAATGGAGGAGATATTTACGTGAGCAATCGCGCCGGGACAGATTGGACAGTTCCAACCCGAATTCCGGGTGATGTAAATCGACCGGACTCATGGGAGGGAAGTGTGTCCATTACTCCTGACGGAATGACTATGTATTTCGTAAGTGACCGTATGGGCGGATTCGGTGGTAAAGACATTTATCGTGCGCAATGGCTTGGCGATACTGCATGGGGTAACGTACAGAATCTGGGGTCGAATGTAAATTCCCCTCTCGACGATGATGCTCCGTATCTCGTGAACAACGGTTATACAATGTACTATGCTTCACGCGGATTTAACTCTATGGGCGGATATGATATTTTCTTCAGTGAATTAGGTCCGGATGGAAAATCATGGCAGCTTGCACAGAATCTCGGCGTACCTGTCAATAGTCCGGCAGACGATATTTATTATCAGCCTTTGAAAGATGGAAGTCGTGCAGTTTTCGCTTCTAATCGTGAAGGCGGAAACGGAATGATGGATATCTACTTCGCGACACCGGGAGTTCCTGCACAGGAGTTAGTGACTATTCACGGAACAGTTACGTTGGATGAACAACCGGTACCTGCAACAATTACCGTTGCGTACAATGACAAGTCTGATGTTCAGGGCGACTATTCAACCAGCGCAGATAATGGCAAGTACACGATCAATCTGCCTGCCGGAGAAGATTACAAGGTTTATTATCTCGTAAACGAGATGGAGGAGTACAGCAAGACTTTGGACGCTACTCAGGTAACCACGTATCAGGATAACGAGATTAACGTGGAATTTTTCTCGGATGAATATAAGATGAAGCATCCGGAGAAATTCGGAAAGATGTCGTCATCAGATTCAGCAAAGGTTCAGCAGCAGGTTGCCAGCAAAGTAACTATTGATGCCGGAAAGAAAATCGTGATGAAGAATGACTCCAGTAAGAACTGGACCAACGATGATGAAAATACACCGATCGAACCGGGGTATTATATCATTATTGGAGCGTTTAAGAATAAGGACAATGCAAAACGCATGGAGGCGAAGGTGGCGGCTCAAGCGAAGTGGCCGGCAGTACGTCGTGTTTACAACAAGAAGAACGGTTTCATGTATGTAACCGTTGCTCATCCAACTACACAGGATGAATCAGTGAAAATCGTTGAGGACGCGCGTAAAGAATATGCAGATGCCTGGATTCAGTTTCTCCAGTAATCTGATCAGCGCTCGAATTCTTTTGTGAATACGGTTTGATTCCCGCAGGCATCACTCACAATAAGTTCCAACTTGTGTTTGCCTTTGGTGATGGATGAATCAAAGGTATAAGTAAGTAGATCTTTCTTCGGTTCATATTCGAACAGCACCCATTTACCGTCGATTGTTCCCCGGTAAGTTTTAATTCCCGAAAGATTATCTCCGATTTTCAATTGAATGGATTTCATGTTCGAGAAATCTGTTTGTGTTCCCTTTACATCGAAATTGGATCCGCGCACATTCGGAGCAACTGTGTCACGAAGCAGATAAAACGTTCCGAAATCTTTGGTCTCACCTTCAAATGCAGTACCGGTCCATTTTGTTGATATGACCGCAAGTTTACCGTCCGCTTTTTCACGCACCATAACAATTTTGGAAGGATCATTTATTGATGCGGACGGTTTGATGGCCAAAGTGCAGGCTTTATGAATCGGAGTGAATCTGTCCATCAGCACAACGGTTGGAGATACTTTATTGCCGGTTGCCGGTGTTGTTTTCCATTTGAAAACAATGTTCTCGTAAAACGCTTCAGCCGGAGTTGAGAAAGTGAATTCATTTTCTTCAATGAGATTGGATTGATTCCAGGTCAGAACCTGAATCATTGGTTTGTAGGCAGAGGCTGCAAGTTGCGCTTCCGGGTTTGATGTACGTGCGCGAACTTTGAAATCAATTGATGAAGAATTTCCGAATACATCTTTCACTACGTAACGGAATGAATGCAGTTTGCCATCGTTGAGTAAAACTCGTCCGCGATTCACAACAGTATCGTAAACCGGTAAACGGTTATTCGACCCCAGGTAGCTGAGCTGAAAGTACTTTCCTGTTTTCTCGTGTTCCTGATAATCGATGAAGCAATTGATGTAACGCGAATCTTCAAACGGAATGCGATCCAGCGTGTGGGAGTAAAGCAGTTTTTTTCCTTCGAAGAGTTGAATGCTGTAAACACCGTTCTTACCTTGCGCAATATTCTCTTTGTCGTATGCTTCAATTCCGAAACCAATTTCTCCGAAAGCAACAACGCTGTCGGCTTTATTTGCAATAGAATACTTTTTGTTCCCTCCCGATAACGGAATTTTCTTCATTCCGGATTTGCCATTCACATATGAATTGTCGCTCAATTCATAAACAGCCAGCATTGCAGGAACAGGAGCTACTGTATCACCAACAGGAAAGCCGAATAATAGCGGATTGATCGCTTCTTCAGTTTTTGAATCGCGTATTTCGAAATGAAGATGCGGACCTCCTGAACTGCCAGTGTTGCCGGATTCTCCTATCTGCATTCCCTGTGTAACGGAAAGTTCACCTTCCGCCGGGAAAAGTTCGATTTCAAAACTTTCAGCGAGATATTGTTGCTTCTTTACCCATTCAGCAATCTTTCCGGAATACGCACGCAGGTGCGCATACACTGTTGTGTAACCATTCGGATGTGTAACGTAAATCGCTTTGCCATACCCCCATGGAGAAATTTTAATTCTGGAAATATATCCTTCCGCTGCGGCACGAATAGCGTATCCTTCTTTTCCTTGCGTGGTGATATCAACGCCGGCATGAAAGTGATTCGGTCGCAACTCGCCGAAATTCCCGGATAATCTCCACGTGATATCAATAGGCGACTTGAAATATCCTTTCGGATACTCTTGCGCACCGGCAATGCTGTTTAACAGTATAAACAATAAAATCAGACAACTTCTCATGTCTCCAAATTTAGCTAATGAAAGCGTGGATATGTGCCGTTTGAAATAACTGTTGGCAAATTCCTTGCCGTACACGAATAAGGCATTCATTTTGTAACAGAAATCGTAACTTCAAAGCTTGTGATGTGGTATTATTGTCAATGTAAATCTTCTCTAATGAAACTTCGACTGTTTTTTATTTGTTTGCTTTCCGCACTTTTCGTTCTGCCTATATCTGCGCAGGATCTGAAAAAGAAACGGGGAACTGTTAAACTGCGCGATACAGAAGGCCGGATTTATGCAAAAGGGAAAGCGCGTAACTACAAAAAGCATGGTATTTGGAAAACGTACAATACTGATGGCAAGGTTGTGGAGATTCAAACATGGAATGAGGGAGTAAAACAGGGACAATATGTTTTGTATTATGAGTCCGGAGCTGTTCAGGACAGCGGTGGATATCAGAATGACCTGAAGCAGGGCTTGTGGATTACGAGGAATTCAAATGGAGGCCTCGCAATGCAGAGAGAATACAATCAAGGGAAACTGAATGGAAAGTATTGCGCGTTTTATGCGGATGGAAAGCAGAGGGAAGTTAGTTACATCAATAATGATGTTGTGTTGTCGACACGAAAATGGAAGGCCGATGGAAGACTGGATGTGGTGGAGTATTACTGCGCAGGACAACGTTGCGGGAAGTGGACGGAATATCCTGAAGATTGCATTCAAAAGGAAGGCGATACTACTCATGTTATTACTCGTGAGTACAAAGAAGGTAAACTGAATGGGATGGTAACGGAAACCCGCAACGGTGTTGTGATTTCAACGGCTGAATATGCGGATGACATGCTTAACGGTAAGCTTCAAAGATGGAATCCTCAGGGTGTGATTCAATTTGAATGCAATTACATCAATGATCAGCCGCATGGAGCTCAGAAGGAGTACAAATCCGGTACTCTGATCAGCACGGTAATTTATCAAAGGGGAATAAAGCAAGGCCGTTCTTCTGAATATGATCTTACAGGTCGTGTTATTGAGGACCGGTGGTACAACGGAGGGCTGCTGGATTCTGCTGCGGTTTATCATCCGAATGGTAAGAGAAGTGGATTTGCCAAGTACAGTTTGTTTGAAGGTCAACAGAAAATTGAAGTGAGCGGACAACATTTCGAATATGATACGGACGGGAAGACAATTCTAACCGGTTATTCTGTTGACCATCGCAAGAGCGGGGTATGGACTTCTTACTATCCGAATGGTAAAGTGAACAGCACAACTACTTACGTTAATGGAATTCCTCAAGGACTCTATACACGTTATTACACCAATGGGAAGAAGATGGTGCAATACAATATTCTTCCATCCGGACTGAATACACCTCCTGATGTGTGGGATGAAAAAGGGAAAGTTTTGTCTTTCGGTGATCCGCGTTATCAGGAATTATATGAAAGCAGCAGACCGATTGAATCGTTTAACAACGGCAAGCCGGAAGAGTTAGGACTCACTCGAGAAGATCAGATGAAAGAATCATCACGCAAACGTTCTGAAGAAGACAATACTGTTTATGAAGTGGTTGACGTGATGCCGCAATTTCCCGGAGGAGAAGATGCAAAATTGAATTTTCTTGCCAAGACAATAGTCTATCCTCAGCTCGCTAAGGAAAATGGAGAACAGGGAACCATTTACGTTAAGTATATTGTTGAGAAAGACGGGAAGGTTTCAGAAGTATCTCCTCTTGACGGTAGATTCCCTTCACTCGTTCTTGCAATGGAAGCGGTGCGCGTAGTGCGATTATTTCCTGCACACACTCCCGGAATGTTGAATGGAGTTCCGGTGAGAACAAAAATTGTTATTCCGGTGAAATTTGTTTTACAATAAAGCGAGATGAAAAACCACCTGTTTACTATACTATTCAGCTTCTTTTTATCAATCTTGAGTGCACAGTCAAGTAGTGATACTTTATCAAATGTGCCCAAGGCTTCTTACCCCGACACAATACCTCGTCAACAGGGAGTTATTGCAGAAGAAATGCCATCTTTTCCGGGAGGAATGAATGCATTTATGGTTTATCTATTCAACAGTATCAGGTACCCAGAAACCGCTGTTAACGCGGGGAAAGAAGGAACAGCATTCGTGACATTCATAGTGAAGAAAGACGGAACAATTGATAGTGTATTTGTGTCCAGAAGCATACCTGGAGCCCCTGAGCTTGATGCAGAAGCGGTACGCGTTATTAGTGCGATGCCGACATGGATTCCAGCGCGATTAAATGGGACGCCGGTAAATTGTAAAGTGACAGTTCCGGTAAAGTTTACATTAGATACAAACACTCCCAAGAAGAAGAAAAAAAGGAAGTGATTTGTAATTCTATTGCATCAAAGCTGATTCAATATCTCCAGCAAACTTTCCCGTTTACGCTGAGAAACAGGCACACTGTCTTTATTGGCCATAATCAGAATGCCACCATCACCTTTGTCAAAGCGTAGAATTTGTCGCAGGTTGATTAAATGCGAATGATGTACTCTTATAAAGTTGAACGGCGTAAGCATTTCTTCGTATTCTTTCAATCCTTTTGAGATGAGTAATTCTTTCGCACCTGAAATTACAAATCGCGTATAGGCTCCATCGGCTTCACATCGTATAATATCACTCACATTGATGAAGTGCAGCGAATCGCTGTCGCGAAGTACAATTTTCTTATCAATGCTTTTCAGAGTACCCAAACTTTCCTGGAGAATCTGAATCTGTTTTGCGAGATCCTGTGATTTTATTTTATCCCTTGCGCGATCGATACTTCTTATAATATCAGATTGCACGAAAGGCTTCAGGAGAAAATCAATTGCACTGAGTCGGAAAGCTTCCACTGCATATTTGTTATGCGCCGTAATAAACACCAATTGAAAGTTGACTTCTCCTGCTTTCGCAAGCAAATCAAATCCGGTGCCATCGTCCATCTCAACATCAAGATATACGAGATCAGGTTCAACTTGTCGAATTTTCTGCAGACCATCTTCAACTCCGGTTGCTTCAGTGAGAGAAGTAACATTAGGGCATAGTGCGATCAACTGTTGACGCAGTACAGAGCGAATCGGTTCTTCATTATCGATGATGAGAATTTTCATTTGAGTGCGGGTAAGTGAATTACTATCTGAGTGCCGCTTCCATTCGGGTTTGCCTGCACAGTATAATTAGCTGAAGTTTTGTATTTCCGGTTCAGGAGCTCGAGTCGGTCGCGGGTGATTCCGGTAGCGCGCGAAGGATATGCTTTCGATTTTTCACCTTCTGATATGCCTTTGCCGTTGTCAGTAATTTTTATCGTCAAAGCGTTATTGGCTGATTTGAATTCCACGGTAATCTGTCCCTTATAATCAATGTCTTTGAATCCATGTTCAACAGAGTTTTCAATGAACGGTTGAATAATCATTCCGGGCAATTGCAATTCAAACGGATCCGTTTGATCATCGCATTGAACATCGAAATCAAATTTACCGCCAGTGCGCATTTGCTGCAAAGAGAGGTATTTGTTGAGGTAGGAAATTTCATCTTCAAGCGGGATTAATTCTTCGTACGTACTTTCCAGCGTTTGTCGCATTATAAGCGCGTATTCAGAAAGAAAGCCCGCCGCCTTGATCGGATCTTTTTCGCGCAGAATATAACTCTGCAACGCTGTGAAAGTGTTGAACAGAAAATGCGGATCCATTCGGGCTCTGTTCAATCGCTGTTCAATTACGAGTGTATGCTGTTTTTCACGTAAGGCCCGCTGGCGGAAAATAAGGAACACCGCCAATGCTAGAATGGCCAACCCAATTGAGATTGTAATAAGTAAACGGATATTAAGCGATGCTACTTCCTGTTCATGAGCAAGTCGCAGAATTTCCCGCTCATTCTCTGCTTTGTTGAATTTCTGTTCTATTGACGTAATTGCTTCTATTTGCTCAATGCTTTTCAAACTATCCTGTGTTTTCAATAATTGTTCATGCGCCTCCAATGCTTCCGCAGTGTTGCCGTTTAACTTATTTACCTGCCAGGAAACTTCGTGAATGTGATTCCGGTAATACAACTCTTTCAATGCGGGGGAACCAGAAGCAGAGTCCAGATACAATTCTGAAACCTGTTTATTTCCCAAATGTGCTTCAGCCAATGCCCGATCGCAATACAAGAGGAAAACAGTAGAAGGGACAAGGAAGCGTTTCAGTTGCAACGCTTTATTTGTGTAGGTGATTGCTGCCTCGTAGTTACCGCGAATTCTCTCGTAGTTGGCGAAGACGAAATATGCACTTGCCTGCGGAGGCAGTCGATTAAAACGTTGCGATAAAGCAAGTACGCTGTCCGCGAGAATGCGTGCAGAATCAAGCAGCATTTTGCTGTTTCTTTCACTTCCTGCCATCAGATAACCTTGCGAGCTGGTAACATAAACCTGGATGATGTTGCCCATGTTTGTTGTTTCCATTTGATCAACAATTGCCAGCGCCTTGCGATGATAGAATAATGCTCTGTCGTGATCGCCTCTGCCTCTGTAAATCTGTCCGATGGAAGAATATGCAATTCCAAGCGCATTATAGTATTCGGATTTCAACGCATAATCAGCTTCGCGCACGAAACAGGCCAATGCGGAATCCTCCATATTGTTGTTGCCATACAGAGCAGCATACACATGCAGAATATCTGCAATTTTTTTATTGTCCTGCAATGCAGTAGCTGTATTGATTGAAGCACGTAAATGTCTGAATGCATTGGAAGTGTCATTGGCTGTTACATAACCCGCTGCCAGTTGACGATTCGATTGATAGATCTGGGTTTTATTGCCTGATTTTTCTGCACGTTTAAGAGCCGCATTACTGTAAAATTTAAGACTGTCAATGTTCCCTGCTGACGTGAAATAGAATTTGCCGATTTGCAATAATGCATCGGTTGCCAAGCTGTCGTTATTTCCGGTCGCTGCTTTTTTAAGACTGTCGATTTGCGCACACATTATGTTGCTGATACATATCAGCAACAATGTGCCAAGTGCCCGGATTCTAAATGTAGTAGAGGCCATCAGAATCGAAATTAAGAATTAACGGGCGAAGGTCCTGAAAACTTCGCCCGTGGGGATTATTGTTTTTGAAATTTACTGTTTGTGCTTCCGTGTTTTCCGATTGCGGTTATAGTGTAGAAACCGGCAGATAAAACAGAAGTGTCAATCAGATTAATATTACCGTTCGCATTTTCTTTTAATACGATTCTGCCGGTAGCATCCCGTACTTCAATTCTCTCAACGGATATACTGCAAGTGATGCTGATATAATCTGATGCAGGGTTCGGAGATAATGTCATCGTGAATCCGGAATTGTATTCGCTTATGCCTACTTCTGTAAACTGATAACATCCCGAGGTGTCAGTACATCCGTTTTCAACCAGAATACAGGCGTAGCTTCCGTTTACTGTCGGAGTAAATGAGTTCGTCGTTGCTCCTGCAATGATCTGACCTGTGCTGCAATCAATCCATTGAAACGTGGCGTTGGTGTTGGCGGAACTAAGAGCTGTCGCTGTTTGTGTAAGATTCGTATCAACAGGTGTTATAACGACAGTAGTGTTCACTGTACTGTCGCATCCTGCTACAGATGTAAAGATGTCCTGATATGTTCCTGATGTGCTGTAAACATTGTTCCCGACAGTTACAGAATTGCCTTGGCACAGTGTGAATGTTTGATTGGTAATTCTTATTGGCTGAGCCGTAAGCGTTACAGTGTGCATGGTATCGCAACCGCTTTCAGCGTTCTGATTCCACAGAAATGTTTCAGTTGTGTTATATGCCTGATTCAATTCGATGCAAACCAACTGCGGAGAACCAGCGATAAATTCAGTTGCAATATAATGCAGCCCGTTCATTGCAAGGGTGTCGCCGGGACATAGATTCATGCTATAGGTTTCGTAAGCCGTTGAGCAACTGCCGTAGTAAGAAAGAAAGAGATCCGCCACTGCGGGTGATGCAGAAGTAAGCGTATCTACAGGTGAAGAAGGATTGAAATCCATTGTGTCGGTGAACAAGCCGGATAATACTACGCCGTATGACATTGGCAAGTAACACAAAGAAGAAGGTAATGCCGTGCCCGGAATAAATTTCACAAATTGTATTGTGGTGTCATTGTATTCGGCGATGTACATACTCTGTCCATTTCGCATGATCATATTCGGACCCGGATCCATATCCATTCCACCGGGACAAACTCCCGCGGTTGCCAGTTCGCCGGACGGAGTCAAAGACAGAGCTCGGATTATGGCATTGGAAAAGTGATTCATGAGCCTGGTCCCGTTCACATCGAATTTCAACAGCAGCTGATCAGCAGCAGCAAAGATTTCATTTCCTGACGCACTTCTTTGCAGGTTTGTAATTTCTGACAATGAATATGGTGTTGTGTAAACCCAATTGAAGTTCAGATTGTTGTCCAGGCAGAGTACAAAACCGGTTTGCGTTCCTTGCGATGGAACAAGGTATTGAGACGCACCCGGATCGAAATCTACAGTGTCCGCATATCCACCGGAAATAACAATATTGTTTCCGACTTCAGAAACGGCCATGGCACGATCAAGAGCAGATCCTCCGAAGCCTAAGCCGCGAATGAAATTTCCATTGGTTCGATCCAGTTCAACGTAAAAGCAATCTGCTCCACCGTTCGATGTAATCAAAGAAGTGCCTGCTCCCGGATCCAGATCGTTGGTGCCGGAGTATTGACCGACAAGTGAAATGCCATTGTTGGAATTCACATTCAAACCGTAAACACGGGAGTTAGCAGAGAAACCTTTTACCCAATCCAAAGTGCCAACCGGGTTGTAACGCGCTATAAAACCGGAGAACTGAGATGGCGATCCAGTTAAATTGGAAACTCCTGAAGTGGGATCGAAGTCAACCGTGTTTTGATAATAGCCGCAAACATAAATTTCATTCGGCCCGCAAACAACATCCATAATTCGCTGTGTGCCTGCTGCACCGATTTGTACGGTCCATTGATGATTACCCAATATGTCATAAAGAGATAAAAAAGCATCTTCGGATCCTTGATTGTTTATTAATGTTGTTCCCGCTCCCGGGTCGGCATCAAAAGTCGGGCTGTTCGATGATCCGCAAAGTGCGATATAACCGTTCGAACTTGGTGCACATATTCCCTCGTATTCGGTTCCGACGCCTCCAATAGAAAACGCTTCGGAAAGAGTGTTTTGTGCCTGAACTAATCCGGTAGCACTTAATAAGACTAGTGAAACGTAGAGGTGTTTTAACTTTTTCATGGTCTGAGAATTATTCTTCATCGGACAAAGTTCCTGCACCGTGATTTTAAAAACGGATTCAATTCTCGGTTAACCGTTCTGACCATACAGTTAATGGTTTTGTGTATACAACTGCATTGCTCTTTTCCGGCTTCCGTTCAATTGGAAATCCTCCTATCTTAGCAAATCCTGTAAAAAGCGGTAAAAAGTGTCAAAATCCCCCGTTCAGCTCTCCGATGGTCTGGTCAAAAAGACCGAAAAAGTGCTACATTTGCTGGAAGCCCGGCAAAAGGAGAACGAGCGGTTGAAGACGCTGGTTAACCAATTGAAAAACAGGGTAGAAGAACTTGAGTCGGCAAACAAAGTTCTGGAAGATCAGTACAAAAATCTCAGAATTGCGCGCGCCGTTTCAGGTGATAGTGAATCGAATCTTGCTTTAAAACTCAGAATAAACGAGTTGGTGCGTGAAATCGACAAGTGTATTGCACTACTCAACAGGTAGTTGACCCGTTAAAGAAAGAGCCACCGGTTTGTGCCGGTTAAAATTGGAAATGAGCGAAAAGTCTATCAAAGTAACCATCAGCGGACGATCTTATCCGCTTACCGTCAACGCAGCCGAAGAGGTTCGTGTTAATGAAGCGGCTAAGCTGATCAATGATCGCGTTGAGCACCTGGAGAAAACATATCTGGTGAAAGACAAGCAGGACCTGCTTGCTATGGTGGCTTTGCAGTTCGCATCTCAATATCTTGAAAGTAAGTCCGGATCTATTGAAAATCAGGAAAGTCTTCTGAATAATCTCAATAAAATCGACCGGTTACTGGAAGAAGGCCTCTCGGGTAAAGTCGTAGCTGCGTAAGCACTGCGGTTATCAGCAATTCCCTGTTAACGATTTCATCGGCACCTGCTCCTGCACTCGGGTTGGAAAGCGGATTTTTGTTTAACGCTTTAATAAACAGAACAGGATTATGCCACCAATTGTAATTTACATCATTATCGGTGTTGCTGCTCTTCTCGTTGGCGTCCTCATTACAGCTACTGTCCTGCGCAATGCAATCGAACGCAAAGCTGCAGATAAACTGAAACAAGCTGAAACCGAAGGCGAGGCGATCAAGAAGGAAAAGTTGCTGCAGGCAAAAGAGAAATTCCTCCAGCTGAAACAGGAACATGAAAAAGCCGTAAGTGAGAAAAACAATCAGCTCGCTCAATCGGAGAACCGTATCAAACAGAAAGAAGGCACACTCAACCAGAAAATGGAAGAAGTGAAGCGCAAGGAAAACGAGTTTGATAAGCGCAAGAAAGATCTCGAACATCAGATCGATATGATCAAAGTGCGTCAGGAAGAAATTGACAAATTGCACCGCAAGCAGGTTGAACAGCTTGAGACAATGGCTGGAATTTCTGCCGACGATGCCAAAGCTCAACTGATTGAATCTTTGAAAGCGGAAGCTAAAACAGATTCCATGTCGTACATCAAGGAAATGATGGACGAAGCGAAGATGACCGCAAACAAGGAAGCCAAACGCATCGTTATTCAAACGATTCAGCGCGTTGCTACTGAACATGCTATTGAAAATTCCGTTTCCATCTTCCACATTGAAGGTGATGAAATGAAGGGAAGAATCATCGGTCGTGAAGGACGTAACATCCGTGCTCTCGAAGCAGCAACCGGAATTGAAATTGTAGTTGACGACACTCCTGAGGCAATCATCCTTTCCGGATTTGATCCTGTGCGTCGTGAAATTGCCCGACTGGCATTGCACCAGCTGGTGACTGACGGTCGTATCCATCCTGCACGCATCGAAGAAGTTGTGGAGAAAGTGAAGAAGCAGGTGGAAGACGAAATCGTTGAAACCGGAAAACGTACTACAATCGATCTCGGTATTCACGGATTGCATCCTGAATTGATCCGCATGATCGGTCGTATGAAATACCGTTCCTCTTACGGACAAAACCTGTTACAGCACTCACGTGAAGTTGCGAATCTGTGTGCGATCATGGCAACGGAGCTCGGATTGAATCCGAAAGTTGCAAAACGTGCTGGCCTCTTACACGATATCGGCAAAGTGCCTGATGATGAGCCGGAATTGCCACACGCAATTTTGGGTATGAAACTCGCTGAGAAATTCAAAGAGAAACCTGAAGTATGCAATGCAATCGGTGCGCACCACGATGAAATCGAAATGACTTCATTGTATTCTCCGATCGTTCAGGTATGTGATGCAATCTCAGGTGCTCGTCCCGGTGCTCGCCGCGAAATCGTGGAGCAGTATATCAAGCGTTTGAAAGATCTGGAAGCATTGGCGCTTTCTTATCAGGGCGTTGATAAAACATATGCAATTCAGGCCGGTCGTGAATTGCGTGTGATTGTTGCTTCTGAGAAAGTAACAGACAAGGACGCAGAAAAACTTGCATTTGATATTTCGCAGAAGATCCAGAACGAGATGACCTATCCGGGTCAGGTGAAGGTTACTGTGATCCGCGAAACAAGAGCAGTAGGTTACGCTAAATAAAACAGAACGATTGCCGGTTTATTCCGGCAATCACTGCATTTATACATGGGCAGACCCAAAACTATAATCGATGCTAACCACGCTGAAAGTGGTTACTGGCGAGACCTCTGGGAATACCGGGGGCTTTTCAGTTTTCTGGCGTGGCGTGATTTGCTTGTGCGTTACAAGCAAACTGTAATCGGTGTTGCATGGGCTGTAATACGACCGTTGCTTACAATTGTGGTGTTCAGTTTTTTTCGAGCGTTTCTTTCAGAAGACGTTGATGTCAGTGCTGCAATCATAAGCGTAACGGTGGCAACAATTCCCTGGCAATTGTTCTCCTCATCATTAAGTGAATCGAGTTCATCACTCATTGCCAATTCAAATCTGATCACAAAAGTTTATTTCCCGAGAATCATTATTCCGGTAAGTACAATAATGGTTTGCCTTGCCGACTTTGCAATTTCATTGATAATTCTCGCTTCGTTGATGATATACTTCGGGCAGATTCCGGGTACAGAAGTATTTTTTCTGCCTTTGTTTGTGCTGCTGACGCTGTTCGCATCATTGGGATTAGGACTTTTTCTCGCAGCACTTAATGTTAAGTATCGCGACTTCCGTTACGTCGTTCCGTTTGTGGTACAACTCGGATTGTTTGTTTCGCCCATTGCAATTAACAGCAATGAGATTTACGGCAGTGCTACGATTCCTGATTTCGTAAAAGGATTGTATTCCCTGAATCCAATGGTTGCGGTTATAGACGGTTTTCGCTTTTGCCTTCTCGGAGAACAATGGATTGTAAATCAGATAGGATTGATGATTTCGTTGAGCTCTTCAGTTGTACTGCTTGTAATCGGCGTTTGGTATTTCAGAAAAACGGAACGCGGTTTCGCTGATATTATTTAAAATCATGGGAAACACGGTCATCAAAGCTGAACACGTCTCGAAAGAGTTTTTCCTCAGAAAGGCTCAGGCCGGAAATTATACTGCCTTGAGAGATGTAATCGTTGATCGCTTACGTTCTGTATCAAAAGGTCAGCTTGCGAGAGACCGGAAGGAATCATTTCTGGCACTCGATGATGTTTCCTTCGAAGTTCAAGCCGGTGATCGCGTTGGCATTGTTGGCAGAAACGGTGCAGGCAAGTCTACGTTGCTTAAAATTCTCAGCAGAATTATCGCGCCAACCAAAGGACGAATTACAATAGAAGGTCGACTCGCAAGTTTACTCGAAGTAGGAACTGGTTTTCATCCGGAACTTACCGGTCGGGAGAATATTTTTCTCAATGGTTCCATTCTGGGAATGTCGCGCAATGAAATACAACGAAAGTTTGATGAAATCGTTGCGTTCGCAGAAGTTGAGAAGTTTCTGGATACTCCGGTCAAGCGTTATTCTTCCGGAATGTATGTACGACTTGCGTTTGCAGTTGCAGCGCATCTGGAACCCGAAGTTCTCGTAGTCGACGAAGTGCTTGCTGTTGGTGATGCTGCGTTTCAGAGAAAATGTTTGGGAAGGATGAAAGAAGTTGCAGGTGAAGGAAGGACCATTCTTTTTGTTTCTCACAACATGGAAGCGGTTCAACGTCTTTGCAATCGCGGGATTTTACTCAGCAAAGGAAAGATCGCCATGCAAGGCGATATGAACGCAGTGATTCGCGGATATCTTGAACTGAATGCTGCGTCGAAATCATCATTCGAAATAGAAATGCCTGATGATGCTGCGGATCGCGCAGGATTTGTTAAGTCGATTGTAATACGCGATCATCGTGGAGATGCGGCTTCTGAAATTCCTGTAACATCCGATTTTTCCGTTGAAGTAACGATACGCATCAACAGGGAAGTGGAACATTTCATTGCTGCTCTGGGCATGGTCACAATGATGGAAATGCCTTTCCGTACTATATGGACCGCGCCACAGAGAATCACTCCCGGCGAATACGTAGTGAAGTTTCAGTTGAATGATGTTCACATGGCTCCGGGGAGTTATCGTCTGGTGATCGGATTGTCCAATAACGAAGTTACTTTTCATTATGTGGACAATCAGGTGTTTTTCGAAATATCGGAAGCAGCAGCGGGTGAGATCAATGACAGGATCGTTAATCTGCGCAGTGGTGTGATTCTGAATCAAACCGATTACTCGATCACAGCTTTGAACAACAGTAATTCTAATCAAACCAAGGGATGATTGCGGTCAAACTCAAAGGCGGATTAGGAAATCAGATGTTTCAGTATGCTGCTGCCAGAGCCTTGGCGCTGGAACGGAAAACGTGGGTGTATCTTGATCCCTCGTTCCTGTATGAAGATGCGAAAGGAAGATGGACGCAGCGTGAATATGAATTGGATTGTTTCAATATTGTGTACAAATTCGAACGCAGCGGCAGAATTAATCTGTTACGAAGCCTGAATCACAAACCGCGCATGCGCCGTATTTCTGAATCGGCATTGTGGCCGTTTCCTTATCGGAATTTTACGGAACAAACGGGTGGATACAATGCAACGTTTTTCGATAATCCTGTTAATACGTACCTGGAAGGCTATTTTCAGAGCGAAAAGTATTTCGTTAAGTACAGAGATGTCCTGATAAAGGAGTTCACATTTCATGAACCGGCTTCAGATAGAAATGCGGCACAGTTGAATGAAATAAAGAATGCAATCGCTCTCAGCGTTCATGTTCGCCGCGGTGACTATGTAACGCTTTCTTCTGCGAGTGATTTTCACGGTTGCATGAATGAGATGTATTACTCGGAATCCATTCGCAAGATGTTGGAGATGATTCCTGATATTAATCTGTGCTGTGTTTTTTCAGATGACATTGAATGGGCGAAGCGGCACATTGCAGCATCAGTGAAAACCGTTTTTGTGGATTGGAACAAGAAAGGCAGTGAAGATTTGAGGTTGATGATGAATTGTACACATCACATTACCGCCAACAGCAGTTTCAGTTGGTGGGGCGCATGGCTTGCTGAAAAAGAACACTCGAAGATTATTGCACCTTCGAAGTGGTTTGCGGGTGCGAATGCAAGTGATATTGACATTGTTCCTGAAAGATGGATCAGGAATTGAGTCTTTTTGAAGTGAAATACTGAATATGAAATGAGCAGTCGCAGAACGACAATTGATTATGTACTGACGTTCACATCCGAGTTTGTCGTGATGCTGGCAGGGCTGCTCGTGTACAAGTTGGCAGCGGAGTATCTGCCGGATAACGGTTTCACAGATTACTCATTAAGCAGACGTACAATTTCATTCATACAACCTTTGCTCATTCTTGGTTTAGGTGTAGGAATTCCGCGATATGTGGCATTTGCTGAAGCAAAAGGATCGAATTTTAAATCCGGAAGTTATTTTGTTGCAGGTCTTCTGATTGTCGCTATGATTGCAATTCCTGCATTGAGCATTTTGCTGCTTGGCAGACAATTCTTCTCTCAATTACTTTTCGATACAGCTGCATTCGCACCATTGATGCCACAGTTGTGCCTGATGTTGTTGGGATTGATTTTACATTCAGTCGTCTATTCTTTTTACCGCGGGCGCGTAAAAATGATTCAGGCAAACGTTTTGCAGATTCTCAACTTGGGAATTGTTCCGTTGCTCGCATTTGCACTCAGTGAAAGTCTGTCATCAGTGTTATGGATAACAGGCTTGGGTTGGACCTTGCTTCCTGCAGTATTCATGATTGGAATATTCTTCACTTTAGATTGGCGCTCTTCCGATTTAAAAGGTTGCATCAAGGAGCTTACCGTTTACGGATTGCAACGTGTTCCGGGTGATACAGCGCTTGCCGGATTCCTGGCCTTGCCTGCGTTCTTTACTGCTCATATGGTGCAGGATAATCTCGTTACTGCAGGATATGTTGCATTCAGTATGTCTATGCTTGGATTGGCAGGAGCTGCATTCGGTCCGATTTGTTTGCTGTTACTCCCGTCTGCCAGTAAGATAATCGTTGCAAAAGATTTTCGTTTACTCAAGCAACTGACTAATAAAGTTGCGATCTGGACTTTGGGTTTAACAATCGCAGGAATTGCATTTGTACTGCTTCTTGCCGGGCCGATCATTGATTTGTACTTAGGAGATAGTCCTCCGGAATTATTGATTTGTCTGCGTATTATTATTGTTTCCGCTCTGGGATATACAATTTATATTTCTTTGCGCAGCATACTGGATGCTTACTATGTCAAAGCTGTGAACACTTTGAACATATTCATCGCTTTCGGACTTTTTCTCATCATTGCTGTAATTATTATGATGTCATCAGTTCATGTGAATTGGCTGCTTTATGCATTTGATTTCTGTATGTTGATTCTTGGCGTTCTCACAGCTATGGAAACGTATCGTATATTTAAAAGGGAATTGTAAAACACAATGTTGCACTACGTATTGTTAACGCTTTATACTGCTGTAATCGCCTGGCTGACCTGGCGCTTATGGAAGAAGACCCGGCAAATTGCATTTGTGCTGGGTATTGCGTTAATCTATTACTGGTCGCTGGCCGGTGCATGGTTCATCGTTTACGATGAGTTGACAAATATGCACGGTAAAGAAATCGGTTTACATTACTACGATTATCTCTATCTACTGTTTCCGGTACATGCAGATTCACTCTATTACCTGGTTTGTTTCTATTATGCACTATTCATTGTAGTTATTCAATTGACATTATTGTGGCTTACCAAACCTGCAGATCAAAATCAAACACACGAGGCGCAACCTGTTCGGATCAACCATTATTTTCTGATCGTACTTTGTATCGGCGCAGCATTGATCAGTTTGCTGATGGTGTGGAAGGAGATACTTACTGCGGCCAAATTCAGTGAATCGATTTACATCGTAACGCGAATGCAACCCGGAAAGTGGTTCACTTTACATCAACTTCTCAATCAGGCTGCTGTTGTTTCGTTGTACGTAGGATTGATTTCTTATATAAGCGGCACAAAGAGCAGATTCATTTCCGGTTCTCGTTCTCATTGGATTCTCGCCGCTTATGCGTTTGCGGTAATAATCGTTGAAGGTTATCTCCTTTTGCTCGGAAACAAGCGTGAAATTCTTTTCGGCGGAATTCTGGGAGTAATTTTCTACCTCAATAACGTCAACTTTAAAATCAATTACCGTGCATTTTCCCTGTTCATTGTAATTATTCTTATACCGCTCTTGTTTAACGATGGTTTGAGATCGTATTCACCGAAATTTCTGACCAAATATTTCGACACTTCTGATTTGCAGTTTAAACGTACCAAAGAATTTACATATTCAGGATTCACGATGTCGAATACAACAATGGCATTCCTGTTCAGTAACGAAATGTTCTGCGCACACTTTTCCATGTATGGAATTCTGGATAAGGAGTTGCCTTTGACATACGGCAGCAGTTTCAACAATCTGGCTGCTTCTATGATTCCTCGCGCAATTGTATCAGAGCGACCTAAAGACATTTATACATATTACGCTGAAGGTGTTCACGCCAAAGAGGGGCAAGGTTACACTATTCATCATGCTTCCGGCTGGTATTTGAACTTTGGTGTATTCGGTATTCTTGCCGGTGCCATCTTGTTTGGATGGATTTGGAGTTGGCTCTACAATCACTTCATGCGATTCGGTGAAGGCAAATATCTTTTCACCAGGTTGCTTTATATTATCGGTATTGGTTCCGTTACAGCAGCAATTCCGACTGTAATTCGTTCCGGTCCGGAAGTTTATAAAGCATTGATATTTGAAGCACTATTAATTCCGACGATGATTCTTTTCGCGGCGGCTTGGTTACAAAATCGTTTAAAAGATAAACCTGAACAATGAAAGTGCTCATAACCGGACTCACCGGATTTGTGGGTAAAAATTTACTTTCGGCCTTCGAGAATGAAGTGCTGGAAATCGTAACGGTTTCGCGAAGAGCAAATGCACAAGTGGGCAGTGAACGTTCCGTAACAGTTTTCCAAGGAACTTTAGGTAACAAAGAATCTCTTGAACCGGCATTTATTGGTGTTGATGTAGTGGTTAATATAGCAGCTGAATTGAAAGATGAAAGTCAATTCGTCAAAACCAATATTGAAGGTGTTCGGAATATTATTGAACTTTCTAGGAAACACGGTGTCAAACGTATTATACACTTAAGCAGTGTTGGAGTTGTTGGAATGCAATATTCCGACAGTCCTGTGATTGTTGACGAAACGTTTCCATGCGCTCCGAAGAACAACTACGAAAGAACCAAGTTGGAGTCAGAAAGAATTTTGTTGACTGAATGGTCCGATGATCCGAAACGGATCACAATTCTTCGGCCCACTAACGTGTTCGGTGAACAACATCCTCGTAAAGCACTGCTTAATTTTATTACAAAGGTTGCACACGGTACGCGGTTTTATTCCACGCGTACTGCTATGGTGAACTATGTGTATGCAGCGGATCTGGCACAGGTTATTCGCCATTTTATTTTCAATTCAGGCGCGCATTGTATTTACAATGTCGGTAATGAAATGTCGTTTAAATCTTTTCACACGGAAACAGCTGCCGCTCTCGGTACAACTCCAGTTCTTACAATTACAGGTAAATGGATTTTCAAGTGTGCTGCACTGTTTGGTTATATGGGAAGTGCTTCGCTGAAATCTGCTTTGCAAACATTATCTAACGAAGTCGTTTACACGGAAGAACGATTGAGAAAAGAATTTCCTCAGATAGAGAAAAGCGGCGTTGTGCAAGGTGTCTGCAACACAATTGAAGATTACCGAAAACTTAAACTTCTGGGACAATGAAGATTTGTTATCTGGCCGACGGAGGAAGTATCCACACGAAAAGATGGTGCAATCATTTCGCGGGGTTGGGCCACGAAGTTCATTTGATTACGTTTAATAAGTCAGATATAGCCGGAATCCACATTCATTTTATTGACGCAGGTTCATTGTCAACGGGAGGCGGTAATTGGCGTGTTCTTTTACAAACGCGTAAAGTGAAAAAAATACTTGCGCAGATTCAACCGGATATATTACATGCTCAATACGCAACGAGTTACGGTACAGTAGGTGCGTTGAGCGGTTTTCACCCATACGTGATCACTGCTCTTGGATCCGACGTTTTAATCAGTCCGTATCAATCCAAACTGTACAAATGGTTATTGCAGTATAGTTTGGGCAAGGCAGATTGGATCACGGCAATGGCGGATCACATGCGGGATGCAATGATCGGATTTCTGAAAACAGATGCGCGAAAAGTTGAAACAGTAATGTTCGGAATTGATCCTTCAATATTTAATGATCATACGCGGGCACTTCCTTCTGGAAAGTTTGTTATTACCAGTACGCGCAATTTTGAGCCGGTTTATAATCATAAATTGCTGTTTGATGCAATGCTGGTATTGCGCGATTCAATTCCCGGTATTGAGTTGAACATGATCGGCGCAGGTTCCAGAGAGCAGGAAGTGAGATCGTGGTACTCAAATGCCGGTATGAATGATTTTGTTCATTTCAAAGGACGCATTCCGCAAACGCAGATAGCAGATCATCTGCGTTCTACACATGTTTTTGTTTCCACTTCATTGTCTGACGGAAACAACGTTTCATTGAACGAAGCAATGGCTTGCGGTTGTGTTTCCGTTGTAACGGATATTCCTGCCAACCGACAATGGATGAAAGACGATGTCAACGGGTACTTGGTTCCTGTAGATGATGCCGGGAAATTCGCTGACAAAATTCTATATATTTACAGGAACTACGCTGTGTTGCAGGAGAAAGCGATAAAGTTTAATGCGCCGCTTATTGCGGAGAAAGCACTGTGGAGTGTAAATATGAACCGTGTAGCTACCAGATATTCTGAACTCACAGGAAAAAAATGAAGAAACGGATTGTTATTATCGGGGCCGGCGGACATGGTAAAGTGGTTGCAGAAACTGTGTTGCTGAGTAATAAATATTCAATTGCCGGTTTTATAGATGATCAGCGTCAGATTGGAGATGTTGTTTTCAGAGATTATAAAGTTCTGGGTAATCGTACGTTTCTTGCAGAACATAAAAGTGAGTTTGATGGTTTTATAGCTGCAGTCGGGAACAATGCGATACGTAAAGAAATATTTGAAATGTTTCGCGGGTTAATTTCTCCAATGACTGTTATTCATCCGTTTTCATTTGTTTCTGATTCTGCAGTAATCGGCGAAGGAACTGTAGTGCTTGCGGGCGCTGTTATCGGTGCTGATGCAGTGGTAGGTGCAAATTGCATAATCAATGCAAAGTCGCTCGTTGAACACGATTGCGTCCTTGGAGGGCATAGTCATATAGCGCAGGGTGCGTTGGCCGGAAGTGGATGCAAAATGCCGGCGCAATATCTTTTGGAATTTGGTGGCCGTTTGAATCCGTATACCGATTTGATCAAATAATTTTCATCGAAAGGAATAATGGCAACGAGAAGTTGGAACGGAAGTGTGGAAGTATTCAGAAACTACGTGGTTCTGGCTATGGCATTGTTTCTTCCGATTGGCGGCCGTTTCATGCCTCCTTTAATTGCGCTTTGGCTACTCTGCTGGCTGGCGGATTACAGATGGAAACAGAAATGGAATAATCTTCGGCAATCGGGAATGCTTGCGTTGTCTGCATTGTTTTTTCTTATTTATGTTGCTTCGCTCGCAATTACGGATAATAAGACTTCCGGAATTCTTCAAATAGAAACCAAAATGGTTTTCTTCATTTTTCCTGTCCTTACAGGATTGGCGGTTTGGAGCAATTCGATCAACCGGAAAAAAGTTCAGAACGCATTTGTCTTCGGAACCTTCGTCGCCATTGTTGTGTGTTTTGTAAATGCGGCTATCAATATGTCGGAAGAAAAGCGCATGGTGGCTCAAGGATTGTTGCAGGACACTTATATCAATTGGGATTTTTTCTTTGCCAGTCGACTTTCGTTCCTGATGCATCCGAGTTATCTCGCGATGTACGCAACTTTCTCTATGTACATTCTGTTTCAACGCATGGCTGAAAATTGGTACGCAAAACGAAAACTTGCTTTGCTGTTTATCGGTGTGAATCTGATTTTGATGTTTTCAGTTTTTCTTCTTGCATCACGTTTGGCTTATATCACCATGTTTCTGCTGTGGGCCGGAGTTGCGGTAGTTTATATCCGGAGAACCGGTTCGTACACCAAAGGTTTAATCGGATTGGCAGTGTTGGTGATTACAATAGTGGTAGTGTATAAATCCTCTGACATTATTGCTTCGCGTTTCGATTACGCTATTCGCTCTTTCACAAGTTCGGAAATCGACAAAACCTCTAGTGAAAGCAGTGCCGTTCGAAGATTGGTATGGAGTGCAGCTGCAGATGAGATTGCCGGTAATGTGCTTTTTGGTGTGGGCGGTGGAGATGTGGAGCACGTTCTTATGGACAAGTACAAACTTGAAGGAATGACGGGTGCTTATGAACACAAATTGAATGCACATTCACAGTTCCTTCAAACCCTTCTGGCAACAGGAATCGGTGGCTTTGTATTGCTTCTCGCCATGCTGTTTGTTCCGATGATACGCGCTTTCAGCAGAAGAGATACAGATGTATTGGTGTTCCTCTCCATTATCATTCTGAATATTCTTGTGGAATCAATGTTCGAGATACAGGCGGGTGTGATGTTCTTCGCTTATTTCTATGCGTTGTTTACTGTTTTACCCGCTGATACTAATATCGAAAAGTGATGCGCGTTGCCATAGTTATACCCTGCAGGAACGAAGAGAAGTACATTGGAAAGTGTCTTCAATCGATTGCAGATTGTACTTATCCGAAATCACTTTTGCAGGTTTGGGTAGCAGATGGACGTAGCGATGATAACACGCGCCATGTGATTGCTTCGTATGCGGATAAGCATCCGTGGATAGGATTACTGGATAATGAAAGAAGAACAACGCCGATAGCATTGAATACAGGAATTAAGAATTCGCCGGATGCAGATGTAATTATCATTCTCGGAGCGCATGCGGAAATCTATCCTGACTTCGTTGATAAGAACGTGGAACTCTTGCAATCTGATCCCGCATCCGGATGTGTAGGAGGAATTATCGAGAATATAAATGAGGATGAAGCTTCAGCAACTATTGCAGCAGCTATGTCTTCTTCTTTTGGTGTGGGTAATGCACATTTTAGAACCGGGAACGCAGAAGGTTATGTTGATACTGTAGCTTTCGGTGCTTACCGTAAAGAAGTATTTGAAAAGATCGGATTGTTCGATGAAGAACTGGCGCGTAATCAGGATGATGAATTCAATTACCGTGTACTCAAAGCCGGATTTAAAATCCGTTTGTCGCTCGCCATTAAATCGAAGTATTATGTTCGCGCATCTTACTCCAAATTAATTCGCCAATACTACCAATACGGTTATTGGAAGGTGTATGTAAACAGAAAGCACAAGACGGTGACCAGTGTACGTCAAATGGTTCCCATGTTTTTTGTAGCATATCTGTTTACATTATTGCCTGTTTTCATACTTTCTCCATTACTTGGATTTATTTGGTGTGGCGGACTTGTACTATATTCCGTTGTTGCGTTCTACTTCGCTTCTAAAAAATCGAACGGATTAATCGGGCTGTTGAATATTGTTAAAGCGTTTTTATGTCTGCATCTGGGTTACGGCTATGGTTATCTTGTCGGTATTTTACATTTCATTGTTTTAAATCGCAGGATCAACGAAAACAGCAGTAAACTCACACGTTAGTTGCGTCCGAAATCACTAATTTTGACACTACAATTCAACTCAAATTATGATTCCTTTCTCACCGCCTCGAATTGATCAGAAAATTATTGATGAGGTTACCGATACTCTGAAATCCGGCTGGATCACTACCGGTCCGAAGACAAAGAGATTTGAGAAGGAACTTTCAGCTTACAGCGGTAATAAAGCTACTTTGTGTTTGAATTCGGCTACTGCAGGATTGGAAATCATGCTGCGCTGGTTCGGAGTGAAAGCAGGTGATGAAGTGATTCTTCCGGCTTACACATATTCAGCAACGGCAAATGTGGTGATACATTGCGGCGCAACTCCCGTTTTCGTTGATGTTAACGCAAGTGATTTCAATATCAATCCGGAAAACATCCGTAAAGCGATTACGCCGAAAACTAAAGTCATAATGCCTGTTGATTTCGGTGGATGGCCTTGCGATTACGATACGATTAATGCAATTGCCAAAGAAGCGGCTTCATCTTTTGTTGCAGAAAGTGACAATCAGAAGAAGCTGGGGCGCATTATGGTGCTTTCAGATGCCGCGCATTCCATAGGTGGTATTTACAAAGGCAAGAAAACCGGAAGCCTCACTGATGTGTCTGTATTCTCATTTCACGCAGTGAAGAATCTGACGACAGCAGAAGGCGGAGCGGTTGCATTGAATCTTCCTGAACCTTTCGACAACGAGGAAGAATACCGCAAGTTGTGTGTAAGCACGCTTCACGGACAGAACAAAGACGCTCTTGCTAAAATGCAGAAGGGCAATTGGAAATATGATATTGTGGAGGCCGGATACAAATGCAACATGACAGACATTATGGCCGCAATCGGTCTTGTGGAATTGGCACGTTACGATTCTGATACACTCGTAAAGCGCGAGAAAATCATGGATCAATACAACTGGACATTATCGGCTTACAGTTGGGCTGAACTTCCGGTAACACGTACGGCAGACACGTTCACATCATGTCATTTGTATCCATTACGCATCAAAAACATTACAGAACAGCAACGTGATGAAATCATCAAGCGGATTTTTGATCACGATGTAAGCGTAAACGTACATTTCATTCCGGTACCGATGATGAGTTTTTACAAGTCTCTGGGATATGATATTAAAAACTATCCTGTGGCATACAACAACTTCTCACGCGAAATCAGTTTGCCGGTGTTTTACGATATGACTGAAGAGAATGTGAAAACCGTTCTCGAAGCGGTGGTGCGTTCTGTGCACGATGTCATCGGAACCAATCAGTAATCAATGAAGCGCGCATTCGATATTATCTTTTCATTTTTCGGATTGCTCGCGCTCTTCCCGTTTTTTCTCTTTATCGGAATCTGGATTCTCATTGACAGTCCGGGCGGAATTTTCTATCGTCAAACACGTGTTGGTCGCCACAATCGCGATTTCCGCTTGTGGAAGTTTCGTTCCATGCGTCCCGATTCCGACAAAAAAGGTTTACTCACAGTAGGCGGACGTGATCCGCGCATCACCAACAGCGGTTATTTCATCCGCAAATACAAGATTGATGAATTGCCGCAGTTGATTAATGTGCTCACCGGCGACATGAGTTTTGTGGGGCCGCGTCCGGAAGTAAGAAAGTACGTGGATCTCTATAATGAAGAGCAGAAACGCGTTCTCCTCGTGCGTCCCGGAATTACAGATGTTGCTTCTCTTGAATATTTTGAAGAGAATGAATTGCTCGGAAAGTCATCTGATCCTGAACGCACATATATTGATGAAATCATGCCTGCAAAGTTGAAATTGAACTTGCAGTATATCGATAAAGCAAATCTGGGAACAGATTTAAGCATGATTTTCAAAACCATCGCGCGGATTTTCAAATAGTTCAGTTAACATCCTATATTTATTCTGTTAACGGCTGCCGACAATGACATCTTTTATTTCTCGTTACAAGCTTGTGCTCATCTATGGCGTATCATGCGCGTTGCTTTTGTTCCTCATGAAATGGCTCGAAGTCCGTTTTCTGATTCTCAGTCATTCTATGGAATTGTTCATTGGAGCGCTTGCCTTGTTGTTTATGGTTCTCGGAATCTGGTTGGCACGTAAAGTTTATGAACCGAAAGTGCAAACGGTGATTGTGGAGAAAACAGTTGAAGTTCCGAATCAGAGTTTCGTCTTCAATGAGCAGGAAGCAGCACGTTTGGGTATAAGTAAGCGGGAACTGGAAGTTCTGGAGCTCATGAGTCAGGGATTAAGCAATCAGGAAATTGCGGACCGAATGTTTGTTTCTCTGAACACCGTGAAAACACACGCTTCAAATCTCTTCGTAAAATTGGACGTAAAGCGAAGAACTGCGGCTATTGAAACGGCGCGGAAGCTGAATCTCGTCCGTTAATACTCACCCGAAAGGCTGAATAATCCTGCAGAAACCTGAAATCACCCGAAAGTATGAACGCTTAAAGGGCATTTCACCTCAGTTTTGACGAAAAACTAAAACTATGAAAAGAACAGTACTCGTTTTCGGATTGATCGCAGGACTTGTGGTTTCTGTATTCATGGCAACCAGCATGGCCATTGCTTCCAATATGGAAGGTTCGCATGGAGCAGGAAGTATGCTTGTGGGTTACGCCAGTATGCTCATTGCTTTCTCATTTGTGTTTGTAGGAATCAAAAGTTATCGCGACAAACATCTCGGTGGTTCAATCACTTTCGGGAAAGGTTTTCTGACCGGATTTCTGATTGCGTTCATCGCTTCCACACTTTACGTGATTACCTGGGCTGTGGAGTACAACTTATTTCTCACCGACTTTATGGATCAATATGCACAAAGTATGATTGATCAGGCGGTGGCTGCAGGTAGTACGCCGGAACAGATTGCTGCTATACAACAGGAAATGCAGGAAGGAAAAGAATTGTATTCAAGTCCTGTTGGATTTACGCTGATTACGTACATGGAAATTCTTCCTCTCGGAATTCTTGTGGCGCTCATCAGTGCTTTGATTCTGAAAAAGAAACCGCAGTAAAGCGTACTTATTTCACAGTTTGCAATTCGTAGATGTGTACACTTCCGAACTGCGCTTTTTTATTTGTGAGATAACGCTGCATCGAAGAATCATTCAGCGTGTATTCGGAATCGGTGAAGAGATACTTTGCGCCTTGTGACATCATTTTCTCAATGCGCTCAGGAGAGAGCTCATAATCAACGTAAGTCCAGCAACGTTTATGCGCGTAATAAGGCAGTATGCTTTGTGTTTCATCATTGCCGATAATAACGCGTACAGAGTCCGGCGCGGCGTTGCGAATTTCACTACGATATGTGTACCAGTCGTTGTTGAAAGTTGATTTGTCCGGGCTCCATCTGGAATCAATACGCAACCATGCTGTACACGGTGCAATTATCAGCAGCAACACAATTGCGTAGGAAATCCATTGGCGATTCTGTGCATTCAGAGACTGTATTCCTGCTACCGCAATAATGAAAAGCAGAGGAAGAAAAGGAAGCATGTAGTAATCGTGAATGAGTCCGATCAATGTTATTTCATAACCGAAATACGCCAATAGAAACAAAGCGGTCAGCGTTAACGGAAGATATTTGCTGAACAGTGCGGTTCGTTTACGGAATACATAAATCAATCCTGCAATAAAGAACGGAACGGCAGCATAGTTCAGATACAATTCCGGCAGCATGGATATCAATTGTCCGCTGATGATTTCACCTACGGAACTTTCGTTTTCATAGGAAGAAAGAATGCCGCCGAGAACAGGATTGTCTTTCATTTCCTGAAGCGACTGAGAATACCACCATACAACCGGTATCAGAAAAACAAGGTGCAATGCAAACTTCAGGATTTTAATTCCTGCTTCTTTTGAGCGAAGCATGTTGATCAATATTCCGGCCGGTACTCCTGCAAACAGTATGAAAGGCAACTTTGTCATTGCAGCTGCACACAGAAACAAAGCCCCGGCAATTGAATGTTTCACCTTTCCGGTTTGTGCATAACGGTAAAAGAAATACATACTCCAGATCGCTGTGCAGAGTGCAAGTATATCGGGCAAAGGATTTACCGAATAGTAATAGAACAACGGTGAAAACATGAACATGGATGCTCCTGCCACGCCCGACATTTTGTTTGCAGTAAGTAAGGTGACCAGCAGATAAAATCCGATAATTCCGAATGCGGATATTACAAAGCAGTAATAACGTGTTACTGCGATGCTCTGTTCAGTAACCCGATAAAGCTGTGCGGTTGTCCATTGGAACAAGGGGAACTCACGTGGAGTGATACCGTCCGTTTCTCCTCGTGCCAGTTTACGCGGATGAAGAATGTTGTTGTCTTCTTCATAATAGCAATCTATGTTGCTTTGCGTGTAAACCTGACGCCAAGTATGCGGACCGAGAATATCAAGGTTGAAAATTCTGTAATGCAGAAAGAAACTGCAACAGATTATCAATGTGAGTAAAGCAGGAGCGGAGCTCAGTCGTTTCATTCGCGCAGCTTAGCTGTCAAGTGCATCGCGCAGAACACGCAACTCATCCACTTTATTCGGATAACCGAGTTTCTCATAAGAAGCCATGAGGTTATTCAGCAAACGGCGGATGATTGTCAGATTGCTGCACGGTGCGAAAAATTCAGGCTGTGCTTCCAGTCTTTGTTGACGTATGAACGCTTCAATTTCTTTCTTGCTGACTACAGAACCGCGTGAGAACGGATTGATGTAGAAAAGAACGGAATCAACATCCGTCATTCCCGGAATCTGCTTCACATTCTGATCAACGTAAGCAAGAACAAAATGCTCCGGAAGATTCACTCCGTAAATCGGAATGCGGAGATCCTGTGCAATCACTGCATAGATTACTGACAGCGACACCTGATTTCCCTTTTTCGTTTCCAGTACATTGTTGATGTAGGAATTCTGCGGTGCATGGAAGTTCGCGGTGTTGCCACTGAAGTTGTGTACATCAAACAGAATATGATTGATCACACGCACTTTCTCCAGCGCAGTCAGATTATTGTTCAGCTCGAGCCAGATATCCTGTTTGATCTGATCCAGATGTTTGCGGATCAAACCTTCATTCAGATCCGGATATTGTGAACGTGCAACAAGCAAAGCACCGGTCAACAGATCCTGTTCATCAGGCAGTGCCCAGCGTTTGAATGCGCGCACCAGCGATTCGGATTGAATTCTCTGAATGATGCCTTCAATGCGTTGCTGTAAAACAGTGTCGAAAGAATTTTCCCACGCCGATTCCAGCTCAGGAATCACTTCGATTCCGAGCGACAACAATTTCTCGCGGATCTGATGATAAACTTTCTCATCAGGATCATCGAGCAAACTGATCAGTGCGTGTATTTCTGTTTTATCCATACGGGGGTGAACAAATATACATCTGACAGGGAAATTCTCCTTTTACAGGATTCTTAGTTTTTAACAGAGAAACGTTCAAGCACCG
Source organism: Bacteroidia bacterium (assembly GCA_023151315.1). Classification (GTDB taxonomy): domain Bacteria; phylum Bacteroidota; class Bacteroidia; order Palsa-965; family Palsa-965. The sequence goes on along the minus strand of JAKLJE010000009.1, from coordinate 3,728 downwards.
TGAGAATGAGCTTGTGTATGACAGGATGGTAATCCTTGCTGTATTGTCGTGCAACTCTGTTGGCAATAATTGCGCAAACTGTCAGACAGTTATGGCCGAGCAAGGTTCCGAGGCCGTACAACGCAGATGTTTCCATCTCAAAATTGGTTACGCGGTGTTCGCCGAATCGGAATGAACCGAGTTTTTCGTTCAAATCTGCCAATGCAGGCGCCAAACGCAATTGTCGCCCTTGCGGACCGTAAAATCCCGGAGCTGTGGCCGTAATTCCGGAAGTCATATCAAACGCAATGCGCGAATGCAATTCAGCGGAAGCTTTCACAACGTACGGATAAGGAAGACCTTTCAGCCATCCGGAATGATTCATGAATGCTTCGGCAATTTCACTTTGATCGCATAAGTCCAAACCTGCATAATAGTTGAGCAAGCCGTCAAAACCCATTCCGTGCGAAGACGCCACGAATGAATCAACAGGAATATCGCCTTGCAAAGCACCGCTCGTTCCTATGCGTACAATGTTGAGTGATTTACGCTGCGGCTTGATGGTTCTCGTTTTGAGATCGATGTTCACCAGCGCATCCAGCTCATTCAGTACAATGTCGATATTGTCCGTACCGATTCCGGTGGAAAGAGCCGTAATCCTCGTGCCTTTGTAATAGCCGGTATGCGTCACAAACTCACGATTCTGAACTTTGCAGTCCACTTTTTCGAAGAAAGAAGAAATCTGTTCAACGCGCCCCTGATCGCCTACAACAATTACATTATCGGCCAGATCTTCAGGCTTTAGTTTGATGTGGTAAATGCTTCCGTCGGGATTGAGGATGAGTTCGGATTCAGCTATTGGAGTTTGCATCGATTTTCGCTTAAATTCCCTCAAATATGAGGAATCCCGATTAATATATGCATACGGGAATGTTCAGTTTTTTACTTATTTTTGCGCATCTTTAACCGAACTAACTTTTAAGCATTACCCAACCAAACGATTATGAGTAACACTCCCAACAAAGTAGTAGTTCCTATTGATTTTGGCGAACAGTCGTTCATTGCTCTTGAACAAGCCGCGCATTTGGCGAAAATGATTCAAGGCGAACTGACGCTGGTGTACGTAATGGAAACAGGCGGTTTCCTGAGCCGTTTCATTTCTAAATCTGATGATGATGAAATGCGTAAGGAAATCAATGCGAAACTTGATGAAGCAATCGCGAAGATTGAAAAAGATCAGGGAGTGAAATGCGATAAAGTGATTGCACACGGTGCGGTTTACGAGAAAGTGGCTGAAGTGGCAGACATGCTCAGCGCAAAATTTGTGGTGATGGGAACCAGCGGATCTACTGCAGGTCGCAAGCGTTTCATCGGTTCTAACGCTTTGCGCATTGTGCGTGAATCAAAAGTTCCGGTTATCACAATCAAAGGAAAACACCACCGCGACGGCTGCAAGAACATTGTAGTTCCTCTGGATCTTACCAAAGAAACCCGTGAAAAAGTGACTAAGGCAATGGAATTTGCCAAGATGTACGGAGCGGATATCCGCATCGCATCTGTCCTTTTCACTACTGACGAATTCATCGTGAATCGTTTGACACGTCAGCTTTCACAGGTTAAAGCGTATATCGAAAAACACAGCCTGCGTTGCACTGCTGAAATCATCAAAGGAATCAAGGGAGAAGAATCTCTCGGACAGATCATTGTGGATTACGCGAACAAAGTGGAAGGCGATCTTCTCCTCATCATGACGCAGCAGGAAACAGACATTACCGATCTTTTCATCGGTTCAGCAGCTCAGGAGATCATCAACAAATCGGATATTCCGGTTCTTTCTATCGTTCCAACTCCGAAGAAAGATCTTGCAGAATTCCACCCTTATTAATCGAACTCAATTCGAACCCAAAGCCTCTCAGATTTCTGAGGGGCTTTTTTATTTCTAACCAATATCGTTTGAATTGTCGTTGCTGGTGCTGATATTTACGGAAACACATCGATTATGAACTTCAACATCCGTAAAATTCTCGTACCGGTTGATTTTTCCGAAACAGGAAAACTCGCCCTCGAACACGCTTCGTTTCTGGCTCGCCTGGCGAAAGCTGATCTTCATTTGCTGCACGTAATGTCGGCTATGGAATATCACTTCGAAATTCCGGAGCCTGTGATGCGCATTGAGAATCACGCGCAGGTGAATAAGATTGTGGAGCAGAAGCTCGCAGAATTGGTTGAAGAAGTCCGTATCAATTACGGATGCAAAGCAACGGCTTCATTCTCCAATGGAAAAGTAGCGCATGAAATTGTGGAAGAAGTGAAGGAGGAAAATATCGACCTCATCATCATGGGCACACACGGCGCTTCAGGATTTGAAGAATTTTTCATCGGCAGCAATGCGCACAAAGTAGTTACCGTGGCTCCTTGTCCGGTGATTACTGTGCAAACGCACGCTGTGAAACTCGGATTCACCAATATTGTTTTGCCTATCGACAGAACATTGCATTCACGTGAGAAAACGGAGTATGCAATCACATTGGCGAAGTTGTTTATGGCCAAAATTCACATCGTTGGATTGTTGGAAGAAGATGAAGATCACGGCAACGAGAAACTGCAGATTGTTCTGGATCAGGTGCAGCACGCCATTGAGAAAGCAGATGTGTTATTCACGCGTCACACCATCAAAGGCGATAACCTTGCAGTGGAAGCCCTGAAGTACGGAGCAAGTGTAAATGCAGATCTGATCGTGATTATGACCGAACACGAATCAGAAATGAGCGGCATTTTCCTCGGACCTCGTGCGAAACAGATTGTCAATCACTCCAAGATTCCGGTGCTGAGCATCAAGCCAAGCGACGGGAAGTTTGCTGACCTGGATATGGGCGGAGCATACACGTTCTGAGTATAAAATCACTCCATAAAAAAAGCGTCCCCGGTTTTCCGGAGACGCTTTTTTGTTTTGGGTATGCACTTACTTGTTGTGCGGGTTCTCTTTGGAACCGAATACTTTTTTCAGGATGTCCGTTCCTCGCGCAACAGGATTGGTGCGGATGTTTTTCTCTTCATCGCCAACGAGCTTGAAAAGTCCGTTGATGGCGCGTTCGCAAACATATCCGTCGAGGTCAGGGTTCACCGGTGTTACAAAAGGAATCTTGTTGTAAGCATCAGCCAGCGGTTTCCACTGCTTGGTGAGTTCCACTTTCTGCGTAGCAGAAGCCACAATAGGGCGGAATCGGATCATCAGGGAGTCGGTGCATTTTACACGCAGGTAGTTTGTAGCTGCGGTGTCCGATCCGCGAAGAATGTTCAATCCGTCGCCGATTGTCATGCTGGTAATAGCGTTGATAAAGATGGGAGCTGCTGATTTCGCTGCTTCTTCAGCCGCGCGGTTCAGTGTTTCTTCGAATTTGGTTACCTGAGCGCCCAGACCCACTTTAATAGCATTGTCTTTCACTTTCTGCGCAGCAGGAGGGAAAGGAATGAAAATGGCAGGATTCTTAAAGAATCCGTCCGGTTTTGAAGCGTTGGTGGTTCCTTTATTCACGCCCTGTTTGAGCGCTTCTTTAAGGCCTTTAATGGCTTCAGCGTTGGTAAGCGGAGTGGTTGGGGTAGTTCCTACCGAGTTTGCCGCATCGGTAGCGAGTTTCTGTAATTCTTTACATGCTACCAGAAATATGCTTCCGGCTAACAGATATACTGCAATTTTTTTCATGGCTGGATAAGTTGTACAACTCAAACATACAAATAGTTTGCCAGAA
>JAKLJE010000008.1 GCA_023151315.1 Bacteroidia bacterium | reverse complement strand
GCATGTTAACTGACCGCGGAACAGAATACTGCGGCAAGCGCGAATATCACGAATACGCCTTGTATCTGGACCTCGAAGGTATCGAGCACAGCAAAACAAAAGTGAGACATCCGCAAAGCAATGGAATCTGTGAGCGGTTCCATCGCACAATCCAGGATGAGTTTTACGCCATTGCCTTCCGCAAGAAACTTTATTCTTCAATCGAGGAACTTCAAGCGGATCTGGACGCGTGGATCGACTATTACAACAATGAGCGAACACACACAGGAAAGTACTGCTTCGGAAAAACACCAATGCAAACGTTCGTCGATAGCATTCATCTTGCAAAGAGCAAAATGTTGGAGACACTCGTTGAACAAGAATGAACATGAAGAATCATTCATTGAACTTAGGCACCCAATTGCGCAAGTTGCGGAAAACTGTCAAGAGTGTCAGACGCGAATGCAAGCGCGCTGATCTGACACTTGCCTTGCTCTTGACAGTTATGGAGCAACGCGCTATCTTCGCCTGAGTTCTGTGAATGATTTTTGACCCTTGACTGTCAGATCAAGTCTCGACTATTACATATCAAAGTATTAGAGTGTTACCTTTATACCTCAATACTTCTATACTCTTATACTTCAATACTCTTATACTTCAATACTCTTATACTTCAATACTCTTATACTTCAATACTAACCTACTGGTTTACTTTACCACTCCGCTACTCTGGAAATGAAAACACTGATCACGCTCCTTCTTGCAATTGCAGGCATTTCACTATCAGCTCAAGGTGTCATCAGCACGGATACTGTGAAATCGCCCGACGCGAAGAAAAATTTCGTCAAAGCGCTTCACTCGGATTCCTTGTCAAGCAGTTTTATCATAGAAATTCCTGCAGAAGTAAAACTGCATTACCATGCGCATCATACGGAGCAAGTGGTTGTGCTTTCCGGCGAAGCGGATATGCGTCTGGGAGATCAGAACATTCACATCAAAGCAGGAGATGTAGTTTTCATTCCTAAAGGAACGCCGCATTCCGCAAAAGTAACTTCACCGGTTCCGCTGCGGATTATTTCCATTCAGGCCCCGTACTTCGACGGATCCGACAGGATTATGCTGGAGAAATAAACGCGGATCGTACGTAAAGTCCGGCTTTCACACCGCGATACATCAATACAAGACTGATGATGATCAGCACATGTGAGATGTCGTTGTGATTGAACCATTGTCCGAACGACAATTTAAAGGTGTGCACCACGGCTGTCATTACTGAAACAATAATTCCTGCGGCCACCAGCATTTCTGCTTTTTTACCTTTTGCTCCGTGAAAGATGTAATAGATCATTATCGGAACAAGACACAAAGCGATATGTATTGTGGCAATCCCGAATTTCCCGGTAATCAATAATCCTCCGGCAAACAGAACAAACTGAATAATTGAAATTATTCCGATCAATGATTTATGCTTTGCAAAGACATTGGAGCCAACACCAAACTGAGCCAACGACATTCCTGCTCCCTGAACAACACCCATTATCCACCACACGTAAAAATGCACCGGCTCCTGAATGTATTTTGAGAATCCGTGAACGGCTACACCGATGAGCGAAGCAATACCGACGAGAAGAAAGAAGTAATTCCAGTTTTTATTCGGGTATTCGAGGTCTTCACGCGTGAGACGACGATAGCATCCAAGTCCAAAAGCAAAAATCCCAAGATTAGTAACTGTTGTAACCGGATCGCGGATAATGATACCGCCTAAATCTATTTCAGTCGTGTAATGAAGCATCCTTCCTCTTCTGCGGTAAAATTACAGAAATAAATACCATCGTGGTGATCGCTGCAGCAAGTCCGAATAAAAGAGGAGGTATTTCCGTCTCCATGAATTCTGCGAGAATCCATATTGTTGTTCCACCGATCATTGAAACTATTGCGGCAATTTCATTTCTCGATTTAAAGAATAATCCGGCACAAAGCGGAACAAATAAACCTACCAGACTGATCACCGATGCTTCTCCGACTAATTCGTAAATGTCTTGTCGCCACAATGCGAATCCGGTAGAAATGATTCCTATCAGGATTACACAAATCCGTGTAATGCGAAGTTTGGATTTATCTTCCGGGGCAACGTTCAATCGGGGAACAACAATATTCTCTGCAAGAATTACTGCAGGTGCAAGCAACGCTCCGCTGGCTGTACTCATTACTGCGGATAGGAGCGCGCCAAAAAACAGAATCTGAACAATTGTTCCGGTATGGTTTAAAATGAGCATGGGCAATGTTAACTGCGCATCAGAAGGAATCTCACTCAGTAACTGTTTTGAACAAAGAGTAAGCAGCAAAGGAATCAACGCAATAGTCAGATACAATCCTGCGCCAAGCAAAGAAGATCGAACAGCGGTCTTTTCATTCTTCGAAGCCATTACACGTTGATAAACGTCCTGCTGCGGAATGGATCCAAGTCCGATCGTAATCCACGCAGCAATATGCGTGAGCCATCCCTGCCAGGTTCGTTCCGGATTAATCCGAAAGAAATTTTCCGGAGCGGAATCAATCAGGTGACTGATGCCGCCCGATTCAGGAATCAATATTGCGGCGGCTATGATCAGCCCGACAATGATCAGAATGGTTTGAATGAAATCCGTGATCGACACGGCCCACATTCCTCCGGTAACGGTGTAAGTGATAACAATGAATGCGGAAATCAACACGCCCTGCGTAATTCCGATCCAAGGAATAACGGAATGAATGATGATGCCAGATGCGACGAGTTGTGCGGCCACCCATCCTAAATAAGACAGAATCAGAAAAACAGCGGCAACAAATTCCGCTTTCGGCCCATACGTTACTTTATAGTAATCACCGAATGTCAGCAGATTCATTCGGTATAACGGTCGCGCAAAGAACAAACCAACGAGCAGTAAACAAAGTGAAGCACCGAAAGGATCTTCTATCGTTCCGTTGATTCCTTCATCCAGAAATCGAGATGACGCTCCAAGAACGGTTTCCGATCCGAACCAAGTTGCAAATACTGTTGCTGTGGCAATGATCAGCGGCAGTTTGCGACCTGCAGAAACGAAATCAGATTCCGTCTTAACCAATCGACCGGCCAGAACTCCGGCTGCCAGACTCAGAAAAAGATAGATGAACACTGCTGCGGCAAGCATGACGCCAAGTTACAATTTCAAACGAGTAACTTTTCTACGCGTTATTCAGCCAAAGGGTAGAAAATATTTTACAGATCAGATACAGCCATGCCTATTGATCCGACTTTACAAATTGGGAATGGGAGGTTGATTCCCGATCGTCCCGTATAGTTATAAAATAAACTCCCGGCACTAAGTTTCGGATATCAATAGATTCCCTTGGTTGACCATATCCAGCCATTACAATTTGTCCCAGGCTATTAACTATGACGTATTCGTATGGTTGAAGGTTCCCGCTTATACTAATGTATTCGGTGCTAGGATTCGGACTTATGACGAGATTATCTAATACTTGTTCGCTTGCTGATATTCCAACGGCGCACATCTGCGGTAGCGTTGCTGTGCTTGTTGCAGTGGACCAAGAATTAGTATAGAATGGATTGGGACTTGAACTTAAACTAATGGAAACAGAATCTTGCATAAATGATAGTGGGCTGTTTTGAAGTGTTGTGGTTACAGCATAACAACCAAATTCAATATTATCGGTTGAGAGTATATACGGAACGTAACCGGCTAAACAATATTTCCCGATAGCGTAGGTCTTTTGATTTATCTCAGCCACTCCAAAGAAGCTATGAGTAAGCCAACTTTGATAGGAGTGTATTGTTTGTTTAACGTTCGGGTTTCCGGTCAATGGTATTTCTGTTAACGAAGGATAATACAGCGGGTTTGTTTGATTGGGATTTGAATCGCCGCAAAGGATCAACATAGTGTCGCCAACAACGAGTATATTGTTAACGAAGTTAGATGCATACGTATTGAAGTAGTATTCTGAATTAATAGGACTCCCATTGGTGTCTAATTTCAATACGCAAGGATATTCATATCCATTGTTTGATGTGGTGGATGCTATTCCATATCCGTCGCGCCACACGAATGGAAATGGATCTCTTAAACTGATGTGAAACGCTTTCTCCCAAATCAAGTTCCCGGAACTATCTAGTAAAGCGCAAATGTGGTTTCCTGTGTCTCCTACGTTGTAAGCAAAAAAGAGTAAATTACCTTGACGGTCGCAAGTCCCTTTCGGAAAGCTAAGTCTGCCATACAGATATAAAGACTTGGACCAGACAACAACCAACTGCAAGTCAAATTTTGTGACGTAAGAAGTGTCTAGATTTTGATAAAGAACCAAAATGAAGCTGTCTTGCGAGACGCATACATCTGTTATTTTTCCTTGAGAAAGAGGAAGAGCGACCCCGTATAAGAAATTACCGGCAGAGTCAATTACTGCTAATGAGCTATTCTGTGAGCTTGTCTTGGGTTGAGTGGCAACCACTGATTTTGCTCCACTTAAGGCGCAATGTTTCAATAACTCACCATCTAAAGCAGACAAGTATTGTCGCGACCAAAGTGTATTTAGGTTTGTGTCGCACACCGTGATTAAAAGATCTGCTTGGGAATTGGTGGTTGATAACTGTCCAGCCAAAAGGAGGTTGTTATTACTTTGTGTAACGCTCCAGTAACTGGCGTTTTGTGGCCCAACGATTGATCTCGTCTCACTTGACTGTGAAACAGCAGCGAATCGGACCCCGACCATTAGAATAAACAATACTACAGTTGGCTTCATGTTTTAGTTTGAATTTACGATACCCTACTATTATGGTTACAACCAATTATTTCCATGAATTAACATGTCTAACGCAAGAACGTCGATAAGAATTAGTCAAAAGTTCGAATGGGAAAGGCGTATAACACGGGTTCATTACTCTTGAAGCATACCGAACGAATAGAATGCATTTCAGTCCGAATGTTCCGCGCTATGAACTATTCAATGTGGACTATTATCAAATTGCCGCCTGTTGCCGAAAGCCGTATACAATACTTTTGCTGCATGGATCACGGACAACGTAAAAGAGTAATCAAGCAACTCGTGTTTGATGCATTATCACGACTGATGCAGGGCAACGATCGTGCTGACCTCATTCTGAATAATCTTTTCCGCGTGAATCGCGTGAGCGACGAGATTGTAAGAAGAGAAACAGCTAAGATTTTCTACGGACTCATTCGTTTCTGGCGACCGATCACATCGGCAGTGCGCATGGGCGAAGTGCTTTTTCCTGCGGATGCAGAACGATTGATTGAAGCATTTGAAATTTGGTCGGCGGTTTATCGCGGGCACGAAGTGCACGGCAATCAGGGATTGGCGGATAAATTCAGAAAGTACATGCGTGTGCGCAAAATCCGTGAATCGGTGAGCGATTGGATGGATGAAACCGGCGTGAAAGAAATGGGCGAGGAAAAATGGGAACAGGTGGTTCACTTCATGAATACCGATCCGAAAGTGTTTCTGCGCGCTAACAGTTCACGCATTACTGCGGAAGAGCTGGCTGTGCGACTTGCGAAGACAACTGCGATGTGTGAAACCGTTCCCGGATTACCCGATGCGCTCGTACTTGCGAAATATGCAAATGTGTTTTCATGCGAAGAGTTCGCTGACGGACTTTTTGAAGTTCAGGATCGATCATCGCAGGAAGTCGGATTGTTCTGCAACGTTAAGCCGGGAATGGTAGTGATTGATGCATGTGCAGGAACCGGAGGAAAAACATTGCAATTGGCTTCAATCATGAAGAATTCCGGAAAAATCTACGCGATGGACAACATTCCGGGCAAATTGAAAACACTTCGTGACAGATGCACAAAAGCAAAAACAGATATTGTTGAAGCGGTAGAGCTGAATGAAAATCAAACTCCGGAAGCGTTCAATGCAAAAGCAGATCTTGTGTTGCTTGATGTTCCTTGTTCCGGCTCCGGTGTGTTGCGCAGAAATCCGGATGCGAAGTGGAGAATGGAAGAAGAGGATCTTGTGCGCATGCGTGAAATACAACGACACATTCTCGAATCATATTCGAAGATGGTGAAGCCCGGAGGAAGATTGGTGTATTCTACTTGCAGTGTGTTTCCATCCGAAGGAGAAGAGCAGTCAAAATGGTTTTCCGAACTCAAAAAGGAAGAATGGACATTCGAAACGGAAAAAAGAACAGGTGCAGATGAAAATTCCGGAGACGGTTTCTACATGGCATCATGGACGCGGAAGTAAGTGTGTTATGCAAGATGAATTGCGCATGATCAATCACATTTTCAAAATCATCACATCACGTGGAACACGTATGAACAAAGGGCTGCAGCGATTCAACGAAAAAATTTTCTCGAAAAAATTTCTTCATCACAACACGCAGATATTCTCTCGCAACTCTTCATGTGTGATAAGCTAATCATCCTTATTAACAAATCCATGTTGAAAAATACAATGTTGATAATTTTTTTCGTGTACTAAATTTTTCTTACTTCGTCACAAATAAGTTTTCAAAACCTTAAAAACCATGGCAAAGAAAGCAACCAAAAAAGCAGCTAAGCCTGCTAAGAAAAAAGCAGCTAAGAAAGCAGCTAAGAAGAAGCCTGCTAAGAAAAAAGCAGCTAAGAAAGCAGCTAAGAAGAAGAAGAAGTAATTTTTCTCCTCTTACAGAAAAGACCCTTCGGCTCAGCCGGAGGGTTTTTTCGTTGTAGTCGGTACGTGTTTTTCGCTTGATGCGCGTTCGACTGAAATTGTATCTTTGATTCAAACAAAACCCCGGAGGCAATCCGGAATAAAACACTTCACATGAAAAAATTATTTCTCCTCGCTGCGATCGCACTTCCTCTAATGTGGACTTCCTGTGGTCCTGGCGAAACAAAAGTTGAAGAAGAAGTAATTCCGAAAGGAATGGTTGCAGTTGATCTCACTCATCTCGGACAACCGGTTAAAATCAATCTTCCCGATTCCACTTCCGGTTCACTTGACTCCGTTGAAACGGCTTCCGGTATTCAACTGCGCATCGGAAACGGTTTCGATATTCTCGTGAACACGGCCGGAAAAGAAGAGCAGGATCTTGCACAGCAGAAAAGCCTGATCGAAGCAACAGATGCCGGCATGAGCACATTTACTGTGAACGATGCATCCACGTTGGTTTGGGAAACCAAATTCGGCGATCTCTCCATGTTCCACTTCATGACCATCGTGAAGATCGGTAACGATGTGTACTACGTACGTGACAACAACAGCAATCCGGACAACACATTCAAGAAAGAACAGGTTGACAAGATGCTTGAATGTGCGAAATCCCTGCGCGCAGCTAAACCTGCGGCGGCTCCTGAAGCATAATCGGGAACGAACAGAAATAAAAAAGGGCTGAAATAATTCAGCCCTTTCTTTTTTATGACTCTGCAGCCATTTTCTTCTTCAAACGTTCACGTTCGTTCGGATCCAGATGAATCTTACGCAGACGGATGGAAAGCGGAGTTACTTCCACGTATTCATCAGCCTGGATGTATTCCATCGCCTCTTCAAGTGAATGCTTGATCGCAGGAGCAATCGCAACTTTTGCATCGCTTCCTGAAGCACGCATGTTCGTGAGTTTCTTCTCTACAACAAGGTTTACAACCAGATCATCCGGACGGATGTGTTCTCCGATAATCTGACCGTTGTAAATTTCATCTCCGGGAGATACGAAGAATGATCCGCGATCCTGAAGCTTATCAATTGAATAAGCTACTGCAGTTCCTTTATCTTTTGCAACCAGAACTCCTGCAATACGTCCCGGAATCGGACCTTTCCACGGTTCATATGCTTTGAAACGGTGCGCCATGATTGCTTCACCGGCAGTTGCAGTAAGTACGTTGTTACGCAAACCGATCAATCCGCGGGCAGGAATATCAAATTCCATGTGAATCAGATCGCCTTTCGGTTCCATGATCAGCATTTCACCTTTTTTCTGGCTCACGAGTTCAATTACTTTTCCTGATGTTGCTTCAGGCGTATCAACGCTCAGAACTTCCACCGGCTCGTGCTTTACTCCATCAATTTCTTTGATAATTACCTGCGGCTGTCCAACCTGCAACTCATATCCTTCACGACGCATGGTCTCAATAAGAATTGACAAGTGAAGAATACCGCGTCCGTAAACGAGGTAAGAATCCGGAGAATCTGTTTCCTCAACGCGGAGCGCAAGGTTCTTCTCAAGTTCTTTCCACAAACGATCGCGCAGGTGGCGTGATGTAACGAATTTCCCTTCTTTACCGAAGAAAGGCGAGTTGTTGATGGTAAACAACATGCTCATCGTCGGTTCATCAATGCTGATCGCCGGCAATGCTTCCGGATTTTCAGCATCAGCAATTGTATCACCGATATCAAATCCTTCAATTCCGGTAACTGCTACGATATCTCCGGCGTTTACTGAATCAATTTTCTTTTTACCGAGTCCGTCGAACACGAAAAGTTCTTTGATGCGCGACTTTACAATCTTTCCGTCACGCTTCATCAATGAGATCGGCATGCCTTCTTTGATTGTTCCGCGGAATACACGACCTACTGCAATTCGCCCAACGAAAGAAGAATAATCGAGTGACGTAATCTGAAGCTGCAGTGTTCCTTCATGCATCGGCGCATTCGGAATGTAATCGATGATAGTATCCAGCAAATAAGAAATGTCGGAAGTCGGAGTTTTCCAGTCCGGCCCCATCCATCCTTGCTTTGATGAACCGTAAACGGTTTTGAACTCGAGCTGCTCTTCCGTTGCATCAAGGTTGAAGAACAGATCGAATACCTGATCGTGTACTTCATCCGGACGACAGTTCGGCTTGTCAACTTTGTTGATCACAAGAATTGCTTTCTTGCCCTGCTGAAGTGCCTTCTGCAACACGAAACGTGTTTGCGGCATCGGTCCTTCAAAAGCATCAACGAGGAGAATAACACCGTCGGCCATGTTAAGCACGCGTTCAACCTCTCCACCGAAATCGGCGTGACCCGGAGTATCGATGATGTTGATCTTGGTGCCTTTGTAGTTTACCGAAACGTTTTTCGCCAGGATTGTGATTCCGCGCTCACGTTCGAGATCGTTGTTGTCAAGAATAAGTTCACCTGTTTCCTGATTCTCACGGAACAGTTTTCCCTGAAGGAGCATCTTATCCACCAAGGTTGTTTTTCCGTGGTCAACGTGTGCGATAATCGCAATATTTCTGATCTGATTCATGCTTTTGAAAATGAAGGTGCAAAGATAGGGAATAATCGGTCACGGGAGAGAGTCGGGGACTCTCCGTTCGAAGACGCAAACGCCCGGACTGTCGAATTAATCTTATTTCGAACCTGCAGAAAAGAATTCATCAGCGGAAATCGGAGTCATACTCACTTTGCCCGGCGCAATTCTAACTGTATCGGTTGTGGTTGTCTGCGGTTTGTTGTAAGATGGTTTTTCCAATGAAACGGGTTTGCGATCCATTTTGAAATACAGCACACCTTCAGTAAATCCGCCCAGCTTACGACCGTCAGGAACGCGAACAGTGTCGCTCCAGTTTTTTCCAAGCATGACTTTTACATCGTATTCTCCGTTCGGAATTTCCTTCATCACGAAACTTTGTCCTCCGCTGATGTATTCATTGCGAATTGTTCTGAACGGTGAATTGTGTTGACTCAGACAAATTACTGCATCGGAAAACGGATTGATCACAACGAGTTGATTCGGCGAAAGCCATGTTGTTTGACCGGCCCCGAATACACTGTCGTAAGGAGAATCAAGATTGTGAATGAGTGCGATTATTTCCGGCTTCGTGTTTTGTTTTTCACTTGCCGCAATACGCTCCTTTATCATTCGCGATTCGTTTTCCCGTTGCTTATCTACCCACATTTCAAACAATCCGGTAGCGATGAGATAACACACAAAAGTGATGATCATACCACGCAGTAATTTTTTTCTGCGTTGTATCTGACGCAACACACGCTGCTTATTGCGCTGCCGCATCATCTCAATATACTCCGGCGGATATTCTTTTCTTCCCGGATCGCGTTTCTTTTCGGGTTGATTCTGATTCGCGAAAAAGTTCGAATAATCATCATTCAATCCTTTTCGCTTTCTGTCGTACTGCGAACGCAAAACATCATCAGAAAGAATTGTGTACGCTTCAAGAATTTCCTTGAACCGTTCTTCCGCGTGCCGGTTTCCGGGATTGAGATCCGGATGATACAATTTGGCAAGCCTCCGGTAAGCAGCTTTGATATCCGCCAGCGGAGCATTGTCCGAAACCCCAAGTGTTGTGTAATGATCAGTCACTCTGAAAGCAACAGCGTAATTACGTTGATACTATTGCGCGGTTGTTGAACGCAGATCAGAATCTTGCGCGGGTTTTGTATTTGTACTTGCGCGTATTCACCTGCTTGTTCTTCGGATACTTGATGGAATAAGTGAGCACCACGCGAGCTGATTCGCCCGGAGGAATATTCAGATTCCATGTTACAAATCCGGTTGCGGGATCAAGAACGCCTTTCGACAGTTCCTGTGTTTCCACAATAATTTCCGCGTCCTGTGAAACAGGGATCTGATCCATCAGTTCCACTTCAACAGCGGTTTTACGTGTGTTCTTCACAACGATTTCGTACGAGTAAGTTTCCTTCTTTGTAGAACTGCTCGGTTTTTCCTGATTGAATTCTTTCAGTTTGGTGCGGGTTACTACAAGCTTCTTGTCACGACCCAATGAAAGATCGAGCGTGTCGTTCACGCTGCGCGTGTAGATGTATGATTGTCCGACATATGTTCCGCCGAAGTAAACATTCGCAGGTCCTTCAACAAGATCAAGATCTTCCCATCCTGTGATACGCGCCATCAGAAATGCTTCACGCTCCATTTTCGGAATGCAGCTGTAACGATAAGAAGCATTGAGTGTATATGAAGTTACATCAACAATATACGGTTGTCCGTTTGCCGGAATATCATACGTCTGTTTGATGTCGAACTCCGCAGCAAGCTCAGAAACCTGAATCTGTTCGTACTGAACATTAGGACGCTCTTCTTCTGAATCAACATTGCCTTTTGCTGCAGACTCGTTCCAAACGTTCTGACTCTGCAAAGTTGCAGGAGCGTTGCTGTTATTGTTATTGATGTAACCGTACGTCTGCTGCTGCTGATAATTCTGCTGTTTGTAATTCTGAGGCTGATCAAAATTCAATGTCCACTTTTCCAGCTGCGGGGCTGTTGCGCTCGCCATCGGGTCAGCAGTAGAGAGTTTCATCTTCACACCGTTCCAATCAACGTCTGTGCTGTTGAACACTTTCGCGCGGTATTTCAGATCAATTGGTTTTCCTACATCTTCTGCAATGAGATCATACGCTGGCGCCCAGCCGCAATCACTCACAACATAACGCAGCTCAATATCTGAAATGAGTTTTGCTGAGGAGTTGTTGTTAACCAGCACAGTAATCTCAGCCATCGGCGGATGTTCGCGACGATTCATGGAATAGTACTGCTGATTCAGGCGGTTGTAAATGTCCTGCTGATTCTTCTGCTTGCGGTTCAGCTTCACAATTTCAGTATTGATTTCCATTAAACGCTGAACGTAGAAATCCGCAGACGCTTTCAACTCTGCAGCAGTTGCACCTTTATCTCCGCCTACTTGCTGGTTTTGTTCGAGCATGGATTTTTCACGAGTGTACGCATCGATATTGCCGCGTGTGATCGCAAGTGCATCTTCCATGAGAATCATGGAGTCAAGCACTGTTTTCATTTTTTCATCACTCTTTTTCTGTCCGAACAGATAATCAACGCGATTGCTGATGGCGAGAACAGCGACATCTCCTGTTGCGGTGAACTGAATGCTCTTTGCAATCAGATGTGCAGACAGTCCTACAAACACCAGCTCATTACGTCCGGGAGAAAGTGTTACCTGTTTGCGGTGCATGAATTCTCCCCCGGTCAGATAAACAATAACAGAAGAAACGGGCGTTTCAATTTTCTGTTGGTGATCCTGAGCAATACCGGTGAAAGGGAGAAGCAGAAAAAACAGAAGCAGATTTTTCATGATTCGGTTATTTAATATTGGATAAGATTAAAAATCCTGCTTCAGTTTATTCACCAAAGCAGGATTCCGGAATTCATCTGTAATTATACTAAGCCAGCTTTCTTCTTTCGAAAGAAAGAATCGCTGACGATTTATTTTCTTTTGCAGTGCTGTCTTTACCGCCTTCAGGCTTTTTCTGCTCTTTCAGATAAACCTGAGAGAAGTCGAAATAACGCATAGGGTTGGCCCAGAAGTTACGTACACGAGATTGAGCCAAACGGTAGTTTTCATCATACCACAAAATCATTGCCGGCGCATCGTTCATCATGATCTGTTCCGCTTCAAGGAAAAGGCGATTTGCTTCTTCCTGAGTCTTCGCCATTTTTCCTGCGTTGAACAGGCTGTCGAATTTCGGATTTCTGTAACGTGATGTATTCGGGAATGAAGGCTGTGATGTGCTGTCCGGAACGTCTGCTCCGTAGAACAGAGAAAGGAAAGTTTCAGCAGAAGGATAATCAGCTACCCATGCAGAACGATAAATATCAGAACGTGCATACTTCGCATCGTTCAGTTTCTGCTGGAAGGAAACCGCAGCAATTTCCACATTGATATTCAGTACTTCTTTCAGCTGTGCAGAAATTGCTTCAGCAACACGTGTGTTGCGTGCGCCGCCGCTGTTGAGAACAAGTTTTACGACAGGGAAATCTTTTCCGTTCGGATAACCAGCTTCTGCAAGCAGCTTTTTCGCCATCTCGCGTTCTGCAATCTTGTTCTGTTTCGTTGCAGAATCGGTTTCGCCGATCTTTTCATAACCGAAAATTTCGCTTGCCTTATAACCAGGAAGAGCAGGCGGGCAGATTCCATTGATTCCCGGACCATACGCTTCTCCTGCGAGAACTTCATCAACAATGTATTTGCGATCAACAGCGTAGTTGAATGCTTTACGCACGCGAACATCATTGAAAGGCGGACGCGTTGTGTTGAATTCGTACATCTGTGTTACCAACTCCGAAGAATGATACAACACATATTTAGGCGGTTTTGCAGTGAAGTCCTGAATAACCTGGGGAACGAATGTTTTCACTGCATCTGCGTTCAACCCCCATACGAAATCAAGTTTGCCTTCCTGGAACAACTGCAATTCCGCAGCTTTATTATCAATAAATGAAATGCTGATTGTATCCATGAACGGCAATTGATTGCCAAGCGAATCTTTTCCGTAGTAATTCGCATTGCGCACCAGAATCACTTGAGAAGTATCCGCAGAAATCATTGAGAATACGAATGGACCTGTACCCACGTGAGTCTGATCGCCGTACTTGTCAACCGCTTCCTTAGGGATGATGCTCGCAGAGGAATTAGCGAGTATGTATAAAAAGGAGTTGTTCGGACTTACGAGTTTAATTTCAACTGTTTTGTCGTCAACTGCTTTTACGCCTTCGAGTGTCCCGGGTTTTGCATCCGCTCCCGCAGCGTAATAAGTGTCTGCACCAACAACGCGATGACTGAAAGTAGTTCCGAAGTTTTGGTTCTTACCATTGTTCGTGCAAAGCTGCTCAAACGAATAAACCACATCCTGTGCTGTTACCGCACGACCTTTACCATCGGCAAAGCATGCATCATCGTGGAATTTCACATCCGGACGTAACTTAAATGTATATACCGTTCCGGTTTCATCAATATTCCAGCTTTCTGCAATTCCTGCAGTAACCTCAAGCGTACGCGGGTCGAACTTTACCAGTCCTTCATAAATCTGCGTAGCAACGTGGTTCGAAATTGCATCTGTAATCTGTGCAGGAGCCAGAGTCTGCAGCTTGTCAGTTTCATTGTAATGCAGAGTACCGCCGTAAACCGGCTGGTAATCGCCTTTTCCTTTTGCTGCACGCTCATCACCTTGATTTCCGGGTCCGCAAGACACCGCAAAAACGGCCAATGGGAGTATGAGGAGGAGTTTGTTCATATAAAGGGTTGAGAATTCGAATATTATACGAGTGTCAACACGACTGCTCAATAACCTGCAAGATTAGGCTTTTTATGGCAAAAGACCAAGTTTAAGACTTGTCCGCGATCAGCAGAAAGTTGCAGACGACTGAATATCAGTGTTATGTGAAATATTCTCTGATTTCTTGTTTGATCCGGCTATTCTGGCAGGGTGTTTGTCGAAAAAAAACGCCATTTTATTTTGATTTTGCCTTTCAACCTGTTAATATTGCCTCGCAAAATCGGAGGACCCCCTGCACAGAAAGCCTGACGATGAAAAAGAACCTCTTAGTTACATTAATCGCTGCGTTAGTTATTTCCATTAGTGGATATGCTCAGTCCATGATCCTTTTGGAAGGAACTTACCAAAGCAAGAACGTATATGTTCAGAACCCGTTCGCCAGTAACGGTGTTGGTTTCTGCGTGTACGAAGTTCGCGTGAATGATCAGATCACAACTGACGAGATCGGTTCAAGTGCGTTCGAAATTGACCTGCGCAACTTCCAGTTGAAGCCAGGAGATCCGGTAACTATCAAGATTTTCCACAAAGATGATTGTAAGCCAAAGGTTCTCAATCCGGAGGTGCTGAAGCCAAAATCTACATTCGTTACAACTTCTATTACAGTTGATTGTAATGCAAACCTTTTGAAGTGGACAACCACCGGTGAGCAAGGCAAACTGACTTTCATTATTGAGCAGTTCCGTTGGAACAAATGGGTGAAGATCGGTGAAGTTGAAGGTCTTGGTACTGCAGGTCCGAATAACTATTCATTCGCGGTTGTACCTCATTCCGGTGAAAATCAGTTCCGCGTTAAGCAGATTGACTTCTCTGGTCAGGCACGTACATCTCCGGTTGCGAAATGTACTTCTACAAAACCGGCGATCACATTCTATCCTGTAAAGGCGAAAGACAAGATCACTTTTGAAGGCGGAGAAACGATGTACGAAATCTTCGACCAGTTCGGAAACATTGTGAAGAAAGGATTCGGCAGCACAATTGATGTTACCGGTCTGGCGAAAGGCGGATACTTCCTGAACTACGACAATAAAACAGCCGAGTTCTTTAAACAGTAATTTCCCTCACACCATAACAGAATTATCCCGTCCATCGCTGACGGGATTTTTTTTGAGCCTATGAACAAGATCGAACATATCGGAATTGCAGTGAAAAGTCTGAAAGACTCCAATGAACTTTTTACAAAACTATTTGGAGCCCCGCCTTATAAAACCGAAGGCGTGGAGAGTGAAGGTGTGATGACATCGTTTTTTATGAACGGGCCGAACAAGATCGAATTGCTCGAAGCAACGAAGCCGGATTCTCCGATTGCGAAGTTCATTGAGAAGAAAGGTGAAGGCATTCATCACATCGCATTTGACGTTGACGATATTGAAGCTGAAATGACCCGCCTGAAATCAGAGGGATTTCAATTGCTGAATGAAACTCCGAAAAAAGGAGCAGATAATAAGCTCATTTGCTTTCTGCATCCGAAAGGAACGAACGGTGTTCTGATTGAACTTTGTCAGGAGATCAGATAAAATAAAAAAAGGTCGCTTTCAAGAGCGACCTTTTTCATTCGGGGGATATTTAATTAGTGCTTTACTACGATGCGGCTCACAGACTTTGAATCACCGCTTACCACTTCAACAAGGTAGATTCCGTTGTTCCAGTTTGCAACATCGAAACGCTCTGTGTAATCACCTGCAGGTTTGTTTCCGAGGTTACGTGCAGAAACCAGTTCTCCGAGCGCATTGTAAACGTTGATAGATACCGCAGCGTCTTGAGCAGTTGTGTACGTAACTGTCATTGCGTTTGACGCAGGGTTCGGGAATACGTTTGACATTCCGCCGTGAACGGTTCCGTTATTTGCAATGCCGGTGTGATTGTATTCTGCATCAAACATTGCAACGCCGTTACCTGTTCCATCGAATGCAAGCCATGCATGTGCGGTCTGTACTGCTACCGGATTGATTTCAACGCGAGGCCAAGCACCACGCAGGTTGGTAGTGACATCATTGTATTGCGGATTGATTGTAGTCCATGAACTTGGAGTAGTAAGATTTACGTTGTTCACCAGATAAGGCAACTTACTATTAGTGGAATCGTAGTAAACTGCAAGGAAATTCTGATTGGTAGGATCATAAGACACATCCGGTTGCAAGTCGTTCTCACTTGAATTCACGATGTCGAGTCGATACCAGAAGTTTGTGAAATGTGCTCGCTTATTGTAGAATCCGAGGAGATCATAATCAGAGCCGTTACCGGTATAATCACGCTGAACGAGAATCACCGCTGTGAGTGACGCACTGTCATTATCGGTAGTACCGAATGAAGTTGCGATCTGCGGATTCGCACACAGTCCGATCATTGTGCTTGAAACGGAATCAACATTTTCAGGAGTGATCCATGGTCCGTCAACTGTTGATTGGCTGCGTGAAGTGTAAATGTTGCCTGTTCTTGCAATAGATGAAGGTCTGCGTTCCCATGCGCCGAAATAGCGGCCGTTGGATCCGCTGGCACTGCGTCCGTAAGAAATTGAGAGTTTGCCGAAGTAATATCCGGTCACAGCAACTACTTCATTAACTGTCCATGTTACGCCACCATCAACAGATCCGCGGAATACAATAGAATCCTGTGAGGAAGTATATCTTGAATAAAGCATTCCTACACTGTATGGAGATGCTCCAACAGCCGGATGGGTGTAATCTGTGGCCAGAGCCACATCATAAATTTTTTGTGATCCGGCATTCAGATTGAAGTTACTTCCTATAAACTGACCTGTACGACCATCGTATCGATCAACAAACAGAACATAGTCTCCGGATACTGTATTGTAGTTCACGCCGGCCATGTACACTACGAGGCTATTTGTGTCTGTTCCTGCCACAATAAGATCAAAAGTTGTGTAACGTGTGTTCTGAGGAAAATACTCATCCATCACAGTCCATGTTAAACCGTTGTCTTTGGAACTGAGAACGCTGATGCCACCCTTGTTTGAGGTTACATCCACACGATTAATTGCCGCATAAAGCCATCCGTTGAAAGCAACAGATATACGCACTCGTTGCTGATCGGCTGTGTCGCTCTTAATAATAACGTCGTTAGAATAAGTCGGCACAGGAAATACCAGACCAGAAGCTGCGTGTACTTCATTCATTGCAGCAGGAACCGGAAGGGTAGGTGTTTCTGTATGGCGCAGGTTTTGGACTTGTTGTGCACTTATGCCCAGACCAAGTAACAGAGCACACGAGAGGAGTAGTGTTTTTTTCATTTTGTTTTCAGGGTTTGATTAACGGAGCAAAACTACACACCTTGCGTTTAAGAAATAATGACTTCGGTTACAATTTCGCACAACATAATGTTGGGAATTGTGATAGAAATCACATCAGACCCCGGTTACTCAAGGCATCTGACAGGCTGCTGCCCGGAGTATAATGCAGAGTTTTAATATTGCACGAAGCTGCGCCGGTAATGTGTTGAGGAGAGTCGTCGATAAACAGGGTTTCTTCTGCAAGCAGATTGTTTTCATTGAGAACAAATTGAAAAATCTCAGCTTCAGGTTTTCGCATTCCGATATCGCAGGAATAATAGCAACGTTCCATCCACGGCGAAAAATCCTTACTGCCATGTACGCGCAGCAACTCTTTACTGAAGCAATCGACGTGAATGCGATTTGTGTTTGATAACAGAAACGTTCGGTATCGTGGCTGCAGTTGTTTCAGTAATTGGATTTTTTCTTCGGGGACATCCAGCAACATTGCGTTCCATGCATCATCTATCTGTTGGTCAGAAACGTCAACAGTAATTTGTTTCCGCATTTCGTCACGAAAACTTGCGTTACTGATCAGACCTTTGTCTAACAAATCAAACACCCCGTTTTGCTGCGAGAATGAATAAAGTGCCTCAAAATTTGAAGCTCCAAGCGCGGTGAACGCGTTGCGCGTGCGTGCGGGATCAAGATTGATGATTACCCCGCCTAGATCGAAAATGATGTTCCGGATGCGACTCATAGAACGCAAAATTACCTGTAAATCCGTCATCCGAAGAAAAACGTATATTTAACCATGGCTACCGCAAAACCGATGTTTACTTGGATTGGAATACTTCTGATTCTGTCAGGAGCGGTGGTGTTTTTCATTCTGGAACAACCCTTGATTGCAGCAACAATTTGCATGGCTGCGTATCTGGCGGTGATGAAAGATTTTTCCAAGTTCACATCTCCCCTGCAATCGATTACAGAAACGCTTGCCGCTGCAGGCGTCGGACTGTTTCTCGATTATCCGTTTGGCGGAATTCCGTTTTACACCATAATGATGCTCACGATGCTGTTCGCGAATTTCGGACGCATCATGTTTTTCAGATTTTTCGCTTATACCGGAAACACTTGGATGGAGCCACTCTTCGTGACCATTGCTTTGGGCGCACATCTTGCAGGCAATTTATCCGGACACAGCAATTGGGCAACCTGGACTGTTCCTTTGCCGGGATTTATGTTCGCATTTCTGATTACCTGGGGAATCCTGAAGGACAAAAAGCAATTGAGTGTTCACACATTGAAAGGTTACAAAGTTGCTATCGGTTCATACGCACCTCCGTTTACATTGCCTGATCAGAGCGGTAACGAAGTAAGCCTTTCTGATTTTGTAGGTAAACGCCATCTTCTGCTCATATTCGTTCGAGGAGATTGGTGTCCGGGATGCCACATGATGTTGCGCACTTATCAGAAGGAAAAAGAAAAATTTGCTGCTAAGAATATTTTCGTGATGTCGATAGGTCCGGATCCGGTTGGTGTGAATCGTGAAATGGTGGAGCGACTCGGACTCGACTTCAGCGTGCTCGCCGATGAGAAGCAGAAAACAGCAATGACTTATGGTGTTCAGCTCGATACATACGACAATCAGTTTGCTGAACAGTACGATGAAGGAATTCCGCTGCCGGCTTCATTCCTCATTGATAAAAACGGAATTGTAAGATATATCTCCCGCCCTGATAAGGTCGGAGAATTCCTCAATCCTTCATTGATATTCCCGATTGTAGAACAACTCGATTGATCCTATGATTCCATTGATTATTCTCGGAATGTTGTTCGCGGTATCTGCTGCATTTGCATACATATTTTATGTAAAAACACAGCAGATGAAGTCTGCGGGGAGCGGAACTGAAAAGGAAATCTCTAATTACAGAAGCATTATCGATCAGGCGAATGATGCTCTTATAGTGATCGATATTGTCGACGGAAGAATTCACCAGACGAATCCATCCGCGGCAGCAATGCTGGGCTATTCACAGGAAGAAATTCTGAAGAAAAAACTCTTTGATCTGCATCCGAAAGAAATGCTGGAGAAGAGTTCAAGTATTGTGGCGGATGTGTGGGAGAAAAAAGGTCTTATTTACAAGGACATTCCTTTTGTTAAGAAGAACGGAGAGCTTTTGCCCGTAGAGTGTTCTGCTAAAGTTGCTCCGTTTGCCGGAAGACCTGCAATTGTGATTTATGCGCGCGACATAACAGAGCGTTTGAAGCTCGAACGTGAGATCGAATTGCAGTCGACAATAATCGAGCAGAAGAACAAAGACATTACGGACAGTATCACTTATGCGCGTCGTATTCAGGATGCTATTCTGCCTTCTGACGATGAAATGAAACGTGTGCTGGATGACTTCTTCGTATTCTATCGCCCTAAAGATATTGTGAGCGGCGATTTGTACTGGGCGAATACGGTAACAACAACTCCGAAGGATGGGAAAGGAATTAAACTCTCATTAGTGGCTGCGGTGGATTGTACCGGTCATGGAGTTCCGGGCGCGTTCATGAGTATTGTCGGCCACACGATTCTCGAGCAAACGTTGACAGAACCGACGGTGAACAATCCTGGAGAAGCACTTGATTATCTCAGCAAGGGAGTTATCCGCACGTTGAAGCAGAAGGCCGGAGATGATTTTACGATTAAAGACGGAATGGACATTGCTCTCTGCGCACTGAACAATGAAACGCGTGAACTTAACTTCGCAGGCGCGAATAATCCGATGTATGTGATCCGCAACGGAGAACTGATGCAGTTCAGCGGAGACAAGCAACCGATTGGCGCATACGTTAAGGAAATACGACCTTTCACCAATCACAAAGTACAATTGGAGAAAGGTGATTGTGTTTACATTTTCACTGATGGTATCGCAGATCAGTTTGGCGGACCCAAAGGAAAGAAGTATAAATACAAACAGCTGAAAGAATTGCTGGTTGCGAACTATATGAAATCAATGAGTGAACAGCGCCAGATGATTGTTGATTCAGTTGACGCGTGGATGAATTATCCTTCAGAACAAAGTTCACATGCTTACGAGCAGACAGATGACATGCTTGTTATCGGATTCCGGGTACAATGAGCATTGGCTCATTCCCTTCAACTACACTTTTCTCTTCAGAGTCAGCACTGTAATCTCAGGCCAGATTCCTACACGTCCCGGGAAAGCGAGAAATCCGAATCCGCGGTTTACATAGAGAAAGCGTTTGCCGATGTTGTAGAGTCCGGCCCAACGCGAATAGCGGAACTGTACAGGACTGAATTTGATCCCCGGAATTTCAACTCCGAATTGCGCGCCGTGTGTATGTCCTGAAAGTGTGAGGTGAATATCCGTTTTGTGTTTGCTCACCATCTGATCGTAATGCGATGGATCGTGTGAAAGCAAAATTTTGAATGCATCTTCAGGAACACCTTGCAGTGCTTTTTCCAGATCGCCTTTCTGTTTGAATCCGCCTGCGCCCCAATTCTCCACACCGATGAGATAAATTTTCTCGCCGTTACGTTCAATAGCCACATTGCGATCCAGCATAAGATCAAAACCGATTTCGGCATGTGTTGCGAACAGATCTTTCATGTTCTGAACTTTATCCGCAACGGAATCCCACTGAATGTAATCGCCGTAGTCATGATTTCCGAGAATAGAATACTGACCGTGCTTGGAACGCAATCGCTTGAACTCTTCTTTCCAAGGAGCCATTTCCGCCGCCGCATTGTTCACCATGTCACCGGTGAAAACGAAGATGTCTGAATTCTGTTGTTGCGCCAGTTCAATTCCGGCAATTACTTCTTCGCGATGTGTTTCCGGATCGAAACTGCCAATATGAATATCGCTGATCTGTGTAATTGTAAATCCATCGAATGCAGGAGGAAGATCATCATAATAAATTGTTTCACGACGCACACGATAACGGAATCTTCCGGAAACAATTCCATGCGCTATTCCGGCAAACGGGATCAAAGCAATGAATCCTGCTGCACGACTTAGAAACTGACGCCGTGAAATGCCAACGCTCATGCCACCTGAATCCGAAATACTGTTGTATCCTACAGCGTAGATCGCACGTAAGCCTCGCCCCACATCTTCTGCGCCGAGAATTAAAGTGATGACCAGTTTCGGAACGAAGAACAGCACCCAGATTCCCATGAACGTCATGAAAGCGCGCGGCATTCCTTTTGACGTTTCGCTGGTCAACATTAACACGGAGCACCAGGCAAAAAGTCCGGTATTTATAATCCAATATGCCCAATGAATGTATTTCCGCGTGCGTTGTTCCAGACCGATAGTCATAGTTCGTACAGCGGAGAATACGTACAAATCAATGAGAAACAGGATCCCGAAGAAGATTAATATTCCAGTTATTGTGGGGCCGGTGCGCATTGGACGTCAAAGTTACTATCGGGAGTCGTTTGACCGCAGCTAATTATTTTAAATTCTCGTAATTCGGGGGAATCCCTATTTTTGCCGTCCATAATCAGGAGTAATTCTGATTCGGGCCTGTAGCTCAGTGGTTAGAGCAGCGGACTCATAATCCGTAGGTCCTGGGTTCGAATCCCTCCGGGCCCACTCATCACTATACTTAAGTCCTGACACCACTATACTTAAGTCCTGACACCACTATACTTAAGTCCTGACACCACTATACTTAAGTCCTGACGCCACTTTAACTCCAACGATCCTTCGCCCATTTCTGCTGCTCTTCCGGCGATAAAAATGTCCAGGCTACAATGCGCGATGTTTTGCTGCCTTGCGACATCGGAATCGTTTTCACGATAGTTGCTTTACGATGTTCGAGTTCTTCGTAAATGTTGCGCAGGTGTTCTTTCTTCGAAACAATTGTTGTGTACCAGAAGCAGGAATCGCGGAAATAGGAACTCTGAATGATCATGAAACGAATAAATCGCTCTTCTCCGCCTTTGCACCACAACTCGTTGAATTGTCCGCCGAAATTCAGATTGCTTTCACTTCGTTTTCCTCCGGAAAGATTACGATTCTTGCGGATGTTTCCTTCTTTCGCTTCGTTCAATGATTTATGAAACGGAGGATTACAAATCACGAGATCAAAGAACTCGTCTTCCATGATCACTCCATTCACAATGTCTTCATGATCGGTCTGCAAACGGATTTCCACCTGATCTTTCAGTAATGCGTTCGCTAAAATAATTTTCTGTGCTGCGGTAATTGCATTGCGATCTATTTCCGCACCAACAAAACTCCAACCGTATTCATGCGCACCGATAATCGGGTAAACACAATTCGCTCCCACGCCAATGTCCAGCACGTGAACTTTTTTCCCGGTTGGAATTATTCCGTTGTTGCTTTCGGCAAGCAAATCAGCTGCGTAATGAATATAATCTGCGCGACCCGGTACAGGAGGACACAGATAATCAGCAGGAATATC
The DNA here is from genome assembly GCA_023151315.1 of Bacteroidia bacterium. Lineage (GTDB taxonomy): Bacteria > Bacteroidota > Bacteroidia > Palsa-965 > Palsa-965. The sequence goes on along the minus strand of JAKLJE010000008.1, from coordinate 138,382 downwards.
CCAATATTCAATTCCGTAATATGCTTTGAGTAATGCTTTGTTCAGCATACGCACTGCTTCCGGATTGAAGAAATCAACACTTACTGTTCCGTAATCATTTGCAACAACAAACGGTTCCAGTTCCGGCAATGCAGCTCTCAGTTTTCTGAAATCGTATCGTTCCCGGTGTTTATTACGCGGATGCAGATTCGTTTTATCTGTGGTCGGAGATTTCTTCTGAGGCATGTGCAAAGGTACGCACAATCAATACGCGGGGAATTTCTTATTGCTGCTTTATCTCTGCCGGTGATGTAATTACTCCCGGATCTTTTTCCTCGTAAGTGCAATAGGTAATCCACCAGCGTTGATTGTCGTACATCAAATGAAAAACATTAACACCTGTGATGTGAGTTGTATCTCCGCGCGGATGAACATCAATGAGCTCGTAGCTGGAGTAAACCGTCATCATGTGTCCGAATGAAATTGTTTTGCGACCGGTTTCCCATTCTTTGAAACGATGCGTTGCTGTGAAACCTTTCATTGAACGCAGATACTCCTGCGGTGTAATTGAGAAGTTGGTTACCAACGTTGTGTCTTTGCGTGATGGTGCAATTCCTTCAAGCTTTGTTCCCGGCCAGAACAGATTCATGAAGCGTGCGCTGTCGATGTGTTTGCCCTTCGGGACGTCAAGGCATTCGTAGAAAGATTTCATCACTTGATCCGGCGTGGACAGCGAATCTTGGTTCTGTGCTGAAAGCAACACCGGAAGACAAATGGTAACCAGAAGGAATCTGAAAATCATCATAAGCGAATCTAAACAGAAAAACGTTTTCTGAATTTCAATTCTGATGAATGGCTCCGGTATTATTTAAATGGAATAATCAGGATGAGGCTGCTACAGAATTTTCTCTATCACACCGGCAAAATGCTGATGCTCCAGGTTCTGAATTCTTTCCGCAAGTATTTCCGCAGTATCGTCAGGTAACACCGTACAACGGAACTGTGTGATTTTGACATCACCTTGAACGTGTTGCTTGATGACTGCAGCACTTTCCCGACCTATAGAATGCTCACCAAACGGGGATACAGCATATGATGTATTGTGACGCTGATTGACGGCAGGTACATTTGGCGGTAAATATTTCTTCTATGAAAACGAAATCACAATTTACTTTACTGTTATTGATGCTGCTTACCTTGAATGCTGTAAGTCAGAACCTAAATGATGTTACGACCATTGCCACGGCATCGTGTACTGTTGGTGGTGTGGCAGTGGATAATTTCGGCAATATTTATTATGGAGAAAGGGGCAGTTGCTTCACAATTAAAAAAATAGATACGGCAGGGAATATCAGCACTTATTCTGTCGTCAATGGTGATCCGTATTACATGATTTTCGATACCGCATATAATTACTTGTATGTCGCGTATCACTGGAGCGTACAGAATAAAATTGTTCGTATTCCTAACGGCGGCGGTGCTCCGCAGGATTACGTGACAGACATCTTTGATTCGTATGGTTCTGCATCGTTATTGTTTGATGGCGATACAATGTACTATGGAGAATATTCGACCCAGAGAATTTATAAAGTACTCCCGGGCGGAGGATCTGCGTTGGGGTCCAACGTCATTCCGGTACAGAACGTGACGAATGGAATAGGCGGGCCGGGTGCTCGCGTGTATGATATGGCCTGGTTGCCCAATGACAATTTATTGGTCGCATGCGGAGCTTCGTTATATGAGGTTGATAAAATCAGCGGAGCGTCAACTTTCAGAATGGCTGCACCTTTGGATGTGGTTGGGCTGACAAAGACATCAGCCAACGAATACTTTTTCTGTGCATGGCAACTGCACTATGTATATAAATTGGATGTAGTAAACTATACTTACTCAATCATTGCGGGTGCCGGAACTGCAGGTGATCAGGACGGGCCGGTGAACACGGCTACATTTAACGGACCATACAGACTGAATTCGGATAATTCTGACAATCTGATCATTGGGCAGTTTAATACAGCAAAAGTAAAACGCATTTGGGGCTGTGATGTCATCTCGGCAAACATGCAAACTTCACAAGCATGTCTGGGTGATACAATTTCATTGATCAGTAATCCGACAGGAGGAAACTATTTTACTTACACGTATCAGTGGTTCGGTATCAATGGAAATATTTCCACAGCGGAAGACACATCCCTGACTCTGACATCCAACTATAACAACACATACATTCATTTGACTGTAACGGATCTGTTGGGTTGTACAGTTACTGATTCCGTTATGGCCACTGCAATACCGGACAACACGGTTTCACTGGCATCTGTAGCAGGATCAGACAGTCAAATGGTTTGCATTAATAATCCTATGGTAACGATTCTGTACACAACTACAGGTGCAACAGGAATAGGAGCGTCTTCAGGATTGCCTTCCGGTGTGACAGCAACTTTCAGCTCGGATACGATTACGATCACAGGTGTGCCAACTCAAAGCGGGGTTTTCAATTACTCTTTGCCATTGTCTGGGGGTTGCGGAAACGTGACTGTTACCGGTACGATCAATGTTGATTTGTGTACGGGAATCGCTGCTCAGGATCAAAGAACTTTTTCGCTGTATCCAAACCCAAGCAAGGGTCAATTCACCATTCTTTCTGAACAGGGAAGAACCTTTGAATTGCTTGATGTTAGCGGCAAGGTGATCCGCGTTATCACGATTCAGAACACACAGGAATCTGTTCATGTTGATATTGCTCCCGGGTTGTATTTTCTGCGTGATGTACAAAGTGGCTCAACACAGAAGTTGATCGTTGAATGATCGGAGGTCTTTTCACTAGGCGTTTGAGTACTTAACGTCAAATGAAGGGATGGATGAAATATTGACGTCAAAGATCCGCCTGCAACGGCAGCTAAGATTACTGCATATGCAGTATTGAAAACCCCGTATTAAAAGGCAAGATTTGTTCTAAATCTTGCCTTTTATGCGTTTTATACCCGCTTTAACTCTGTGCATCTCTGCACTTATCATGCCTTCGGTCAGCAATGCACAGGCCGACGCAAAAAAGACTTCCGGAAGTGAAGTGAATTCTTCAACCCTGAGATTTGATAAATGTGATTCGCATTGGGGTGTTCTGGATCCTGATGGTAATGTGATCTGCGATTATGTTGCACATATTTATCCGGTGCATGCTGAAAAAACGCGTTTCTATAATGGGCTCGCATTGGTAAAAAGAGATGTCGGTTCCAATGAGATGTCGTATATGTTCGCCGACGGACAGCATCTTACCGATTTTGATGTACTGGGATATGCGCGGGAGTTCAACGAGGGATACACAGCTTATCGGAAGAAGAGCAACATGAAATTCGGCATTATCAATTACAAGAATGAAGTGATACTGCCTTTTGAATACTCTGATATTACATCAATTTGCCGTAAGCGGGCTTTCGTGAAGAACAATCAGAATCTTTGGGCGCTATATGATGTGGAGAATAAAAAATTCATCACGGAGTTTGTTTACGGTTGGATTGATTACGTGAGAAAAGACGAATACAATCTCGTTTTCTATCGTGAGGTCGTAGTGGAGAATCAGAGCAAGGTCAAGCTCATTGTCAACGTGGACAATGGTCAGACCAGAGATTACAATACGGCAACAACACGTATTCCGAACAAGAATGGGTTTTATATGACGCTCATCGGCAAGTATAAATTGTGGGAAAGCATGGAGAATACGCGGATCAGATTCAAGACATATGCCGACAGTGCCTATTTTCCGGATAAATACCTGCACCCTAATCTTATCGAAGCAAAATTTGCAGGTAAATATTGTTTTCTGGATTCCAATGGCACAAGGATTTCCCCTCTTTATTATCAGATCGAATGGGACGATCCGAATCTTCGTCCTAATCAGGAATCAACACCACGCTATGTGAAGGTCGTTGAGGATAAAAAAGGAAAATCGCTGCAGGGTATTTTTGATGTTGTCGCGAATAAGGAGGTTATTTCTCCTCAATACGATTTGATCTATCTTCACTACAGTGCACCGGTTATGTTCAAGGCGTTAAAGGGTGGCACGCATTTTCTGCTAGACAGTGCAGGTACAAACCGACTGACGGAATACATTTCCTTCAACTCCATTCCGTATTACATCAATAAGGCTGCAGATGTATGCATTGCGGCAGAGATCAATCCAATTTTGCCGAATTGGAGGGTCTATTACTTGTATCGATCGAACGGGGAGAAGATACTGAATGAAGGCTTCCTGAATTACACGGTTACCGGATCACAGATCAGTGTTTTTGATGCTCAGAATCCTGCGGCATTTGCAACCTACGACATGAACACAAAGCAACTGAAAGGCAGAAGTAATACAGCTCAGGAGGCAGAAGCGAAAGTGGTGTTCAAATCCATGAACAATTCAAAGGTATATTACACGGGATATTATGAAATGCAGGACAAGGACGGAAGGAAAATCATCAAAGAACCCGTGATCAGCTACACCAGCATTGGAAGATCAATGTACATTCTTAAAATACTTGACGACGGACTGAAAACAGGAATCTATGATATAGAGAAAAGATCCTGGGTAAGTGTAACACTGGACGGAGCGGTTGTTGATTTTTCCCCTTCCGACAAAGTCGTACGTCTTATGATGCCGGGTGTTGTGGCTTTTGGTTTGAGAGGCAGTACGTTGAAATTATGGAGGCTTTCTGATAATACTTGTCCGGCCGGACTGGATATCATCGAGCAGGGAGAGTGGAGTTGCGGGTTGCTTCCTGTGAAAAACGCTTCAGGTAAGTGCGGATATATAGACAGCACATTTACTCTGGTCATTCCGGCTATTTATGAGATGACTTACACCTTTCACTACGGATGCGGCGGAGTTCAGATTATGAAGGACAATCGAAAATATTACGGGTTTATCAACCCAAAGGGCGAGTGGATCATAGGAGATGAGCAATTCACGGAACGAACATTGAACGGTTGTTCAAGCCCAAGAGTATCCGATATGCAATGTTATATAGAGAGTATTAAAACCGCCAGCCTGAACAAAACGGTCTATACACCCTTAAGCAACGGCCGCATGGGATTGAATACCTACTTCGACTGGAGTAAATATCACGACCAGCAGAATGCAGGTAAAGTCAAATATGATCCGAAATGCAAGGTCTGCAACGGATCAGGCTCATACATCTTCAGAGAATCCTGCGGAGAGTGCGGAGGTGAAGGATATAATTACGGTGATGTGGAAACCAAAGTGATCCGTTCCGGAGGAGCGAAGACGGTCTATCAAAACGGAGGCAATATACAAATGACCGTATATGAAGAACCGGTAGTCAGCCAATCCCGATCCAGGACCAAATGCGGAACCTGCAACGGAACCGGAAACGATCCGCAGAGCTTTCAATTCAAGGACTGCTGGAAATGCAGAAGAAAATAGGTTATCAAAGGTGTTTCAGTTTTTATTGCAAACGATGAAGTCCGGAGCGCAAAGACCGCAAAAAATTTATTTACGGATTGGTTGAATTTGCCCGCGGAATTCACTTTTTGTTTCTTTTTCTGAGCGTAAAATCTGATTTTTACAGCATAGCCACTACATTAAGGTTTATGAATGCCCGCGGTGTTGTCTTGTTTGTTTTTCTTTTCTGCACTTCCGGTGTCGTTTTCAGTCAATTACCTTTTCGTACCGGCAGGATTTCCGTGGACAACGGCCTTTCTCAGAATTCGGTCTGGGATGTGCTGCACGATGACTACGGTTACATGTGGGTTGGTACAGCCGGTGGCATTGACTGTTGGGACGGTGCGAACTTTACGCACTACCAGCACAATCCTGCCGACTCAACCTCTTTGTCCGGCACAACCGGATTCAGATTCCATAAGGATAGCTTAGGCGGACTTTGGATCGTGCACAACAAGGGAGTTTCAAGATTCGACTATTTACAAGGTCGGATACAGAATATTATACGTGTGAACTTTACTTGTGTCTTGATGGGTGAATGGAAGGGACTTTTGTTCATGCTGACGGGCAATAATGAATTGACAAAAGTTAATCTGCAGACAAACAGAAAATTCCGATCCGCTCTCTTTTCTCCTGGTTATACCTACAGCAACGCGTCTGCCAGTCCTTGTGCCGCTCAGACCGGTCCGTGGATGTTTATAATGAACCATGATTCATCTATGGTGTGCTACAATGCCGATAATGCCGGGATGAAGATTCATCATTTTACAGAGAGGATATCCTTTCCCTTTGTGATCAATGACAAGACGGTTGCTATGATGCGGTCGGATTCCGTTGTGCTCTGGAGAAGGGGGAATAATACATTGCAAAAGGAACAGCATTACGTGCCCGAGATGAGGGGGCACTATAATATCATGGGAAGAATGCACAAGGGAACGTTGTGGACTTGCGGGCAGGAGGGAATTTTCCTGCTGGATACATTATCCTGGCATGTAATTTCGCATTATACTACCATAGACCCGGAGGTAAGTCAGAGAGAATTCATTTATAATTTGCGGCACGACCGATCCGGTAATTTACTGGTCTGTTCTAATCTCAGCGGGTTCTATATTCTTTCAGACTCGAAAAACAGATTCCCTCTTCATGTTCCGAAAACTGCAAAAACCACCATTGTGAAAGGCGTGTCCTCTTATGAGAGTTTTGTGTTTACCGGCCAGTTTGAAGGAGGAATCACGATATTTCATGAAGACACCACTTGGAGTATACCGAATTTGTCCGGTGAGCCCAACCCTGAAAGCATTTGGGGTTTACATGTGATTGACAGCGCTCAACTGATTGCCGTTACAGACAGAGACTGGGTGATTTACAACTGGCGCGAGAACAAGACGGTCAGGCGAACGTCTTGTTCTCCCTATTACCAATTGAACTTTCCTTGTTTTATTCCCGATGAAACCGGTCTTTGGGTGAATCTCTCTCGTCAGAACAACAGCGGTATTTATCACATCAGAGCAGATGGAGCGCAGGATACGCTCCTGTACTGGCAGAATGAAATCATCACCTGTTTTCAATTTTTGCCGGATGGTTCATTGCTGATCGGTACGATGGAAGAACTGATCCATTGGAAGGAAGGTGTAAAGAGAAACATCATCAGCGACGTTTGGGTGAAGTCGCTATGCCTTGCAAGCGGTGGAGACCTGTATTGCGCCACAACGTCTGGTTGTTATCTACTCAACCCTGAGCTGAAGATTACACAGGTGTTGACCATAGATCAGGGTATGCCGGATAATTTTGTGTACAGTGTTTTGGAAGATGATTCAGGAAAAATTTGGATGAGCACAAACAAGGGCATTGCATGTTACATGCCGAAATTACAGGTCTTCAGGAACTATACCGTTGATGACGGTCTTCAATCCAATGAGTTCAATACCGGTGCTTATTTCAAAGCGGCAGACGGCAAGCTGTACTTTGGCGGTATCCAAGGTGTAAATGAGATTGATCCCCGAGTAATGTTTGTGAACGCCGCAGGTCCGACAACCATTCTTCATCGCATTATGGTCGGCGATCAGGATTGGAAGACGGATACTTCTCACAATATGATAAGGACGGTAACACTTCCATATTGGAACAGTACGTTATCGTTCGATTTCAGCGGGGGAGAATTCAGTATGCCGGAGCGTAACATGTATCGTTTTAAACTGGAACCTTACGATGAAGGTTGGATCAATTCCGGGGTGAGACATTTCGCGCGGTATGCAAATCTGGCTCCGGGGAATTATGTGCTTACGCTGCAATCAGCCAACGCCGACGGAGTATGGGGAACCGAAAAGAAAATCTCAATAATCATCATTCCTCCGTTCTGGCAACAGATATGGTTTTATGTAATGGAGACCGTCATAGGCTTGATTTTGCTGTTCTCTCTTTTTTATTGGAGCAGGAAAAGGCAGCAGAAAAAAATTCGGAGAGAGATCGACATCGTTCAAAGACTGGAGAAAGAGCGAATCCGTATTTCAAGGGATTTGCATGATCATGTTGGTGCACAGCTATCTTACGTGATTGCCGGGTTGGATCACATGACGCATCATCCGGAGGAGTGGAAAGATGAGAAAATGTTCAGAAACAGATTGGAAAAGCTTACGGTTTTCGGACGTGATGCCATGCTCACATTGAGAGAAACGATATGGGCGATCAGCTCTGCAAAATTGACAGCGGAAGACTTTGCCGATCGCTTCAAGCAGTATGTTCTTCGCGTGATGGACATGGATCCCGACATTTCGGTTGAGTTCGATGAAAAACTGGTGATAGATGCTGTACTGACGCCGGAACGATCACTATGTATTTTTCGGATTTGTCAGGAAGCATTTCACAATAGTCTCAAACATTCCGGTGCAACCGGGATAAGTATCACGTTTGAATCTGACCAGGGGCATTTCTGTGTAACCATTGAGGATAATGGGAAGGGATTTGAGAATGATGGGGCAACAAAGGAAGGACACTATGGACTTGTCAATATGAAAACCAGAGCAGAGGAAATAGGAGGGAAGGTTCTGATCAGCAGTGAAAGCGGGAAAGGTACGCGCGTTTCATTGGAAGTAATGTTAACATGATTACAGCAGATGCGGTATTGTTAACGCATTCGCAAACAAAGTCCTTAGATGGAGAAAATGATACGTATAGCTATAGTTGACGATAAGCAGATCAACCGTCAGGGATTGAAGGAGAAATTCTACGGCGCCAACAACATTGAAGTGTTGTTCACTGCTTCCAACGGAGAGGAATTCCTCGAAAAGATGAGGGAGAGCGATTCTCTGCCGGATGTCGTATTCATGGATATCGATATGCCTGTTATGGATGGCATCAAGGCAGTAAATCTGGCTTCAGCGCGTTATCCGGATACCAGATTTTTAATGCTTACTGTTTTTGATGATGACGAGAAGATATTCGAGGCGATCAAGTCGGGCGCACTGGGTTATTTACTCAAAGATGAATCACCGGAAAGATTGCTGAAAGCTTTATACGAAGTGGTGGAATATGGCGGTGCTCCAATGAGCCCGAGGATTGCGAGAAAGTCATTGAAAATGCTGGCAACACCTCCAGCTCAATCATCGGATGTGCAATCGTCCTGCTTAGGTGATAAGGAACTGCAGGTGCTGAAAGGGCTTGTGGATGGAATGGATTACAAGAAGATCGCTGAAAAAATGAACCTAAGTCCTCTGACGGTGCGTACGCATATCACCAATATCTACAAAAAGCTTCACGTGAACAACAAGGCGCAGGCTATTAACATTGCCTTGAAGAACAAGTGGTTTATATTCTGATGTTTCGGGCTGATTCTTGAAATTACCTCACGGAACTACAGCCTGATGAACTCCACGCGACGGTTGTTGGCCTTGTCTTCCGGAGTCTGATTATTGTTCAAAGGTTTGGCTTCACCGAACCCATTCGTAGTCAGACGCGCTCCATCAATCCCGAGATCAATCAACGTTTTCTTAACTGCTTCAGCCCGGTCTTTCGAAAGTTGCAGATTTGATGCGTCGTCACCATCGCTGTCTGTATGTCCCTCTATACTGAGTTTTAATTCCGGATGATCTTTCATCATTTTAGCAATCTCATTAAGAGTTCCCATTGACTCAGGTTTAATAGTTGATTTTCCGGAGTCAAAAAGGATTCCACGTGTAATAACTTTACCATCTGTTGTCAGTCGGTCGTAAAGCGGCACGCCACCTTCTGCGACGCGGACATTTTTTAATACAGAAGGACTTCCTTTAGCTGCCCCGCCGCTGATGGCTTGAATAGAAAAATTTTTCGGAGTACCTTCCAGTGCTGGTATATTGAGAACGCGATCGTGGTCAAAATAGACTTTGAGCGCACCTTTATTGTATGAAAGTGCAATATGATGCCAGCCGGCGGTTTTATTGCTTTCCGAAGGACTTCCTGTGAATGTGCGCATATCGGTTTTAACAGTACGAACGCTTACATTATTTCCTCCCCCAAGTTTTACAATAAAGGCCTCATTGAATTTATTGTAATAATAGGCGTCGAATTCAATCGTGAAAATTTCCGGCAAGTAATTTTCAACAGACATTCTCGGAGCAACTTCAGAATTCTGCTTAACAAAACTCATTACGTTTTCTCCTGCGAATGTGGCGTTTTCTGCATTACCGGAAAGCAATTTCCAACGAGACGGGAATTCCGCATTTTTTTCACCGGAGAAATTGTCCTCAAATATTATTTTTTCACCTGCGACAAAATCATAGCGAGACCAGGCTTTCAACGTGTCTTGTGCACTAAGCGACGCCGGTAAAGCGAGTAATAAAACATACAAGTATTTCATGGGGTTGTTTTGCACGAAAGGTAGTCCAGCGGACAATAAAAAACAATAACCTTGGTCAGAGAATATTTTCGATCGTTGGCGCAAAATGCGCATGCTCCAACATGTGAATACGTGCTGCAAGAGTATCAGGTGTGTCATCTGGTTTAACTTCACACTTGAATTGGGCGATGTGCGCTCCTTCGTCAAAATGTTCGTTCACATAATGAATTGTGATGCCGCTTTCTTTTTCACCTGCAGCGAGAACTGCTTCGTGCACATGATGACCGTACATGCCTTTCCCTCCGAATTTCGGTAACAGAGACGGATGAATATTCACGATACGGTTCGGGTATGCCTTAATCAATGCAACCGGAATCAACCAGAGAAATCCGCCGAGCACAACAAGATCTATTCCGCGAACTTTCAACTCATCTACGATGGAATTCGGAGCGAAAAACTGTTCACGCGTCACCACCATTGTTTCCACACCGTGATTGATCGCACGCTGTAACGCACCCGCGCCCGCCTTGTTCGAAACCAGCAATGTGACCTGAGCGCCATGATGCAACTCAAAATATTTCATGATGGCTTCAGCGTTCGTTCCCGAACCGGATGCGAAAATTGCAATGCGTTTCATGTTGCGAAGATATACTATTCAATTGGCTGCTTGCGGATAATCTCAACAAGAGCGTCTCCCAAATATTCAATCTGTGAAATGTCGTTGTAACACTGCGTGGCAATGCGCACCCAAATACGCGGTTCACTGCGATTGAAAACAAAAACCGGTATTTCAATTTTATATTCTTTGAATAGTGCGTCCTGTACAGGATGAATGTAATTGAATCCGTACGGGGGAACTTCAGCTTTGCCGAGATACACATTGGCTAAATGACCGATCATGCTGTCGGGAGCGGGCAGAGGCGTGCCGACTTTTTCACTCAGCACTTTTCTTCCCTGTAATGCCAGATTTCTGTTGCGTTCGCGAAGCTCTTTCCATCCGCCGGGAAAAAGTTTCGACATGTATTCTATTGCAGCAGGAACGCAGAGATACGCAGTGTAATCGTCTGTGCCGGGCCACAGAAACTGTTTCGCCCATTCTCCGGACTTGTCATAATTGTGACTGATCTGAAGTGGCACAACACGTTTTTGTTTTTCAGGATGCACATAAAGAATCGCAGAACCTTTCGGTGAGCAAATCCACTTGTGTGCATTGCCGGTATAATAATCTGCTCCGAGTTTATCGAGTTGCAGATCGACCATTCCGGGCGCGTGTGCGCCATCAACGAAAACTTCAATTCCTCTGCGCTTGAATTCTGTAACAATCTTTTCAATCGGGAAAATTAATCCTGTAGCTGAAGTGATATGATCGATGAAAAGCAATTTTGTTTTCGGTGTAACTGCACGTAAAAGAGATTCTGTCACATCGTCTTCATGCTGAATCGGGAACGGAATATGAGCGATCTGTACATTGAACTTCTTCTGCTTCGCGTAGTAGTTGATGGTGTTCAGACAAGCACCGTAAACGTGGCTGTGTACGAGCACTTCATCTCCGGCTTCGAAATCAAGCGAATGAAAAATCGTATTCACGCCCATGGTTGTGTTCTTAACAAACGCAAGATTGGACGCACTTGTTCCAAGAAATTCTGCCGTTTTGCGGCGCGCTTCATCCCACAACCCTTCAAATTCACGCACCATGAAACGAATGGGTTCTGCTTCAAGTTTTGTGCGGAATTCATTCTGAAGTTTCAGAATTTCCGTTGGAGTTGAACCGAAGGAACCGTGATTCAGGAACGTGATTTCTTTATCATGTTTCCAGTGCGACTCAAAAGAAGTGTATTGCGGTTGTTTCATGTTGTCAACGATTATTCGGTGCGTTCAATTTCTTTTTCATCCAGAACAATGCGTCCTGTTGTGTCAATTTTTCCGGTATACGTTTTTCTGTAGATGCTGTAAACGGGCTTGTCGTTCGCATCGTAGTCCTCGGTGGAATCCGCGAACAAACCGCGAAAGGAGCCGTCTTTGAAAATATTTGTTTCATGCCGTTTCGTCCACGATATCGGCGCATCAGCGCCTCCGGCATCGCATCCCATGCACTGCGTAGAAATGATTTTTCCGGATTTGTCGTATGTAGTGAGCATGAAATAAGTTCCATGTGCATAAGGACATTGTTCTGCAGTGCTGTAGCTCAACGTCCATGCAACCCAGCTTCCATTTGGAGTTTTTCGGATGGTATCAATAAGTTTGATTTCTGTAGAGACAATTTGTCCCATGTCGGGGTCGGGAGTCTCACCGATGCGCTTCAGTGAATCGAGTTTAAAAAAAGCTTGCAGCGTATATGCGGCATCCTGATCGCAATTCGGATCTAATGGCATGAAACGTTTGCGTGCTTCTTTAGCAGTTATCGGCTTGCGTTTATTCTCCGCCAGTTTCACTGTGAACGCATAGAAAATCTGACTGCGATCTTCAGGAGTGATGGTATCTCCGCCCATCGTTGACGCAAGAGTTAAAGCGGGTGTTGTATCTGCCTCCGGTATTGTATCGTGATTAACGATTGTATCCGGTGCAGAATCCTGCGCTTTATCAGTTACGGTTGTCTCACTGCCGCACGACAGTAAGAATAAAGCAATCAGCATAAGGGGCCAAGAAATTTTCATAAATCAAATATGCACAATCGGCAGCGTATTCAATCGGAATATTAAAACTTGCAGAGCAGGCAGAATCGTTGCGGTTTATACTATAGCTTTCTATCTTCAGCAAATGAAGTATCCGCAGATTCCTTATTCAAGACCGGTTCTTACTGATGAAGAGCTGAAATCCCGTTCACAGTCATTCTATAAAATGATGAACGAAAGAAGATCGGTGCGCGAATTTTCCAATCGCGATGTTCCGGATGAAGTTATAGACGCAATACTGCTTACAGCATCAACAGCACCTTCAGGAGCACACAAACAACCATGGACTTTTTGTGTAGTTCGAAGCGCTGAGATAAAAAAGAAGATTCGAGAAGCCGCGGAGAAGGAAGAATACGAAAGTTACAATTCAAGGATGCCGCAGGACTGGCTTGAAGATCTTGCGCCATTGGGAACAGATTGGCGAAAACCGTTTCTTGAAACAGCGCCCGCATTAATTGTTGTATTCAAGAGATCGTATGAGAACGTGAATGGTCTAAAGAAAAACAACTACTATGTAACGGAATCGGTTGGACTGGCCTGTGGTTTTCTGCTGGCTGCGATTCACAATGCCGGGTTGGCTTCACTTACACATACGCCTAGCCCAATGAATTTTCTCGCGCAGGTATTGAATCGTCCTGAAAACGAAAAGCCGTTTCTGCTTATTCCTATCGGCTATCCTGCGGAGGGCTGTATGGTGCCGGATTTGGCCAGAAAGCCCATTTCTGATATTGTAATTCGCTACTAATCAGAATAATAGGTCAAATCTTTTGTTTTTTAGCACATACATCTATCTTTGCAGGCACATTTAACTAAAAACTGCTTTAAAATGTCAGACATTTCAGCAAAAGTGAAAGCTATCATCGTTGACAAACTCGGTGTAGATGAGAAAGAAGTAACTGAAAACGCTAGTTTCACAAACGATCTTGGCGCTGATTCGCTCGATACAGTTGAGCTTATCATGGAATTTGAAAAAGAATTCAACATCGCAATTCCTGATGATCAAGCTGAAAAGATCAATACAGTAGGCGAAGCTATTAAGTACATTCAGGAACACGCGAAGTAATTCGTAATTCTGAATTCACTAAAATTTTACGGGCATGCAGTTGAAACGGGTAGTTGTAACCGGACTTGGAGCTATTACTCCGCTCGGTAATTCAGTTGAAGAATACTGGAAAAACCTTATCGCCGGCGTTAGCGGTGCGGCAACAATCACCCGTTTCGACGCGTCCAAATTCAAAACGCAGTTTGCGTGTGAAGTAAAGAACTTCAATCCTGAAGATTACTTCGACAAGAAAGAAGCGCGCAAACTCGATCCGTATTCCCATTACGGAATCGCTGCTGCAGATCAGGCAGTGCGTGATGCCGGTCTTGATAAAGACGGTATCGACAAGAATGAAATCGGTGTTATCTGGGGTTCAGGTATCGGCGGATTGAAAACATTCCAGGATGAATGTTTCAACTTCGCGAAAGGCGATGGAACTCCTCGTTTCAATCCGTTCTTCATTCCGAAAATGATTGCAGACATCTGCTGCGGTCACATTTCAATGCGTTTCGGTTTTCATGGACCGAACTTCACAACGGTTTCTGCATGTGCTTCTTCAACCAACGCGTTGATTGATGCATTCAATTATATCCGTTTGGGTAAAGCGAATGCAATCGTAACAGGTGGTTCTGAAGCAAGTGTTTTCGAAGCAGGTGTTGGCGGATTCAACGCTGCACAGGCAATGAGTCAACGTAACGATTCACCTCAAACAGCATCACGTCCTTACGACAAAGAGCGTGATGGATTTGTATTGGGAGAAGGCGGTGGTTCTTTGGTTTTCGAAGAACTTGAACATGCATTGAATCGCGGCGCAAAAATTTACGGCGAAGTTATCGGCGGCGGAATGAGTGCAGATGCGCACCACATTACTGCTCCGCATCCTGAAGGACTCGGTGCTGCGCTCGTTATGCAGCGTGCATTGCGTGATGCAGGAATTTCTCCGGATCAGATTGATTACATCAACACACACGGTACATCAACACCACTTGGTGACGTGGCTGAATTGAAAGCGATTTCAAGTGTGTTCGGTGACCACGCATGGAAGATGAACATCAGTGCAACCAAATCAATGACCGGTCACCTTCTCGGTGCTGCAGGTGCGATTGAAGCAATTGCAACATTGATGGCTGTGAAGAACAACATCATTCCTCCGACGATCAATCACTTTACAGATGATCCGGACGTGGATCCGCGTTTCAACCTTACGTTCAACAAAGCACAGGAACGTGAAGTGCGTGCAGCAATCAGCAATACATTCGGCTTCGGCGGACACAATGCTGCCGTTGTCATGAAAAAATACATCTAAGAATTTGATTCGCGCCGTTACAGCGCTCTTTCTTTCACCGGAGGACAAATCCTTTCGTCGTTCGCTGAAAAATATTCTGGGATTCACTCCCGGAAATCTTGCCCTTTACCGAAAAGCATTCACTCATAGTTCTGCAGCCAATCAGGCAAAAGACCGAGGCGTGATAAAAGAAAGTTACGAGCGACTCGAGTTTCTCGGTGATGCAATTCTCAGTGCAGTGATTGCAGATTTTCTCTTCAAGAAATTTCCATTCAAGGACGAAGGATTTCTCACCAAGATGCGTTCGCGCATTGTGAGTCGGCAGCAACTTGGAAAACTTGCCGGTAAATTCGGTCTCGACAAAATGATTGAAGCGGAAAACGGAGTCAAGGGCAGAAGTTCTTCCGTAAGCGGAGATGTATTCGAAGCATTGATCGGTGCAATTTATCTCGACAAAGGATATCCGTTCACATCAGCTTTTATTCTTGATTCCATCATTCGCTATCATCTCGACATTGATGAAATTGAATCGGTAGATTCGGATTACAAGAGCAAGCTGATCGAATGGGCGCAGAAGAACAAGAAGGACCTGCGATTCAAATTGGTGGAGGAGAAGATCATCGCCAACCAGAAACTGTTTGTTGTGGAAGCCACGATTGACGGAGAAGCATTGGGCCGCAGTGAAAGTTTTTCGAAGAAGAAGGCCGAGCAGGAGTCAGCTGCAATTGCGATTATGAGTTTGGGGATTTCTTAGCCACATTGGAGCACAGCACGGTTATTTTCAAAGGGGATCAGCTCACGAACCAGAACTTTGAAAGCAGAAGAGTCAGATTATATGTAAAGCACAAGATCGGGAGAGAACGGTCTCGCCTTCTGCGAAACGATATTGTATAGTGTAGAAGTTGCGCAAAGGCTGGCTTCACTTTTCCACCTTGAACTCAGCAGTCCTTTTCCATTCAGTATTTTGGCAGATGTCATAAAGTGCTGCAATTAATTTACCCATGCATTCAGGAGGCCACATCGTTTCAAAAAAGTCACGTTGATTGTTGTGGTATGAAATTATTGTGATAAGAGAACCATCACAGCACGATTCCGGTACGTATTGCACGGTGTCAACGCCTGTTCTCTCAAGTATCAATATAAGGTTCTGCAAAACCGAGTCGATCAAAATCCCGCTGAAATAACCGGTCCGAGTCGAGTCCACAATCCAGTTAGACGTATAAACTTCTGCGTGCAGAAGTGCGTTTCCAGAACTATCAATTTGAAGGTCAAATATCGGACAAGGCCCGTAACAGTATCCGGCGTGAAATACAAGTCGCTGGAAATCGAATTTGTGTGTTTGTGCTTTTGCCATGTATACGGCAAGAAGAAAAATGATCGAACAAATGGTTTTTCTTGTCCACATAGAAATTGAAATTATTCCATTCGACACTAGAGCCATCTGCGCTTAAGCATCTGAATGCTAATTAGCATAACGATTAAAATATATCATAGTGCCTTGAAAAGTTACATAATCCAATGAATTTCTTACTTGGCAATCCCCGAAAACCCTTCTCCTCAACTGGAAAATGCAGCTGCTGCAATTGCGATTATGAGTTTGGGGATTTCCTGATACAGAATAATTGCAAGTGCCCACCCCCTCCAAGGGTCCGGACCCTCCAAGGGTGCCACCCCTTCATTCCCCTACAAAAAACTCCGCGGTTTTATTATCGTAATTGAGATAATATCCCCCTTTTGCGAGTCCGATAAGCGGAATACTTTTCGACGTTCCTGTTCTGATTTTGTAGCCTTGTGAATCGTAGATTTCCCACATGGTTATTGTTGTGAGGTGAAGTGAATCAGAAGGTCCGCAAACACGCGCAAACACACACCGTTCAGTTTCTTTGCCGTTATTAACGCGTATGTTTTCCGAAAAAGAAATTGTTTTTCCGGTAACAGAATCAGCAATGCGGATGCGAATTACATTCTGTCCGGAATGCAAGCGAAGCGTTTTCTGCAGGCAAGTGTCGGCAGATTCTTTGATCGAAGCAGAATCAATCTTCACCCACTTATTCCACCGATAGATTTCAAAATAAACGCGGGCACTACTGTTGGTCTTTACGCTGACGGAAGTTGCTCCGGTTGAGTCGGCCTTAAAATTGTAAGGAGATGTTTGAGCGGAGATCCAACACGGGAAACACAGCAGCAGGAAGAGAATCAGGCGCATTCTGCTAAATTACATAGAGGGTCTCATTAAGTGTAATAAATTTTGGCGTGAACTTCCCCTTCATCTGACGTGCGGACGAAATGAATTTCAAATTTGTAAATTGCGTACATAAAGTGATATCGTCAATGAAGAAAATTCTGTTCGCACTTTGCAGCCTGATTTCAATCTTGTCATGTGCACAAGGCGCAATGGATGAAATCTGGCACCGGTTTGACAGTATAAATCATAGCACAAACGCTGCGTTTTTCAGAAAAATTATTTCGGATTCTAATGACGGTTGTTACATTCTGGCGAAGGTTAATGGCGATATAGAAGTTTTGCATTACAATCAGAATAATTCTCTTGTATGGCGGGCTAATTTTCAATCGAATACCCTTGATGATGATCAAGGAGAAGAAATGATCTTGCACAATAACTGTATTTACCTGACAGGCAGCGTTCATGCAAAGGGATTGGAATTGGATGATGACTTGTTCGTAGCTTGTGTTGATACCAGCGGAAGTATATTGTGGGAACGCACGTGGAATGATACGGCAGATCAAGATGAAAAGGGGTTGTGTATAACGGGGTTACCGAATGGTAATGTTGCGATTGGCGGTTACGCAGAGGTTGTAAACTACCGGGAAAAGGCAATTGTGCAGGTGTGGAGTGCTACCGGGAATCTTATTTCACATACTGGAGTGCCAAACTCTTATTGGTCCAATGTAACCGACCGTTTCGATGACATCGCCGTATGCAATAATCGGATTGTTGCTTGCGGGCATACGATGATTGGAGCTACCCCCGGAAATAACGCAATTGTTTATTGCTTTGATCTTAGTGGAACGCTATTATGGAATAACACATATACTTCATCTACGAATATGGATGAAACATTCAACGCGCTTGCCGTATACGATTCTTTAATATACGTGGGTGGAACGAGCGCAGACGGTTCGCGAATGATCGTTAGACAGTATACCAGCTCAGGGGCGGTAAATTGGACACGAGATACAGTTGCGTGTCAACATATGATTGAAATGGTGACCGACGGCAACGGGGACGTAGGGATTGTGTTTACCGACGGTAGTATTTGTGCAGCAAAAGTTTCCCGTCAGGGAGTCCATCAATGGAGATATAATATTGCTCCAACCTTTACTGCCTCTTGGTGGTACTTGACAGGAATTTGCGTTGATAATGCGAATAATTTTTATCTCGGAGCCACGAAGGATGATTCCGGTAGCGGAACAGATCAGTGTATTGTTTCGTTGTCCACTTCAGGTTCGGTGAATTGGATTCGCTTGAGAGGTATTGCCACTCAACCAGGAGACAATGATTATTTCAATGACATTTTTTATGACAATGGTAAAGTTGTGTCATGTGGCGCGTACTTTCCCGTTTCGTCGGAGCAAGTCGCTTCTGTAGCATCTTACGATGTTGCCGGTAATATTACCGATAGCTTGACATATTCTTATAGCTCCGCCCGGATGTTTACCAACTCTCTGTTGGTGTTGGATCGGAACGAAAATATTTACACAACAATCGGATTTGAGCAACAGGAGGGTTTCTATTTGGCAAAGCGGGACAGTGACGGGAATCTATTTTGGAAGTCAACTTATTTCGATACAACATCGGTAATGGTTTTGGATATGGATTTGGATTCAGCAGGGAATGTGTACCTCTGCGGTAATGAGAATTTGCCGGTAAGCGGGTGGGATGCTTTTCTTATGAAGTTCGATTCTAACGGGAACTTTCTTTGGAAAAGAAATTACGGAGGAGCTGCTGCATCTTCAGACAGAGGAGAACAAGTTGCTGTTGATGATGTGGGAAATGTTTATTTAGGGGTAAAGATCGGAGTCATAGTTGAACTGGTGAAATACAGTACAGGAGGAGGTTTGATCTGGTCACGCGCCTATCAAGGAACCAGTACAGTTAGTTGGGAAGAAGTGAAGGATATTAAGTTGGATGGAGATTCAATTGTATTTTTCGCATACACAGAGTATAATTCCACCACTGGGCGGGATGTAGCTTTGAATAAGGTTGATACTGCGGGTAATCTTGTGTGGCATTTTAACTGGGCTCAGTCCGCCATTACGACACACACAGATGAACCTTCCTTCATTGATCTGTTTTCTGATCATAGTATTGGTATAGCCGGGCGTTCAGCGGCCTCTCCAACCGGGTACGACATTCTTGCTATGAGGGTAACGCAACACGGGACACTTCAATGGTATAATATTTATCGAGGTTCATTAACATCGAGTTACCCGGACGACCCGTACGACATGTGCATCGTGAGAGACAGATTTTATCTTACCGGAGGAGAGTGTACGTCCAATGCATCAACCAGCATAACGCTTTATACTCTGGTGCTTGACGGCGCCGGCACAACAATTTGGGATACATTGTTGTTTCCTGAAGGTTCAAGCGGAAGATCTATTGCGGTGGACAGCACAACAGGAATTGTTGCGGTGTGTGGAGGCAGTAACTACCCCAACGAATTTTTAACTGTGTTTTTTGACTCCACGGGGTTGGTATTGGACACTGCCTATTTCGGAGTTGCTCTCGACAATGGAGCCTTAAACGTTGAAGCTATGTCCAATGGTTTTATTGTGAGTGGATACTCCGATTACGCACCAATGAACACGAGCGTCAGTCACTTAGGTGCTGTTGTTAAGTATTGTATTGGACCCGCGGTGAAGTTACCTGCGGACACTGTAATATGTTCAGGCAATTCTGTGCAGCTGACAGCTTCATCAGGGTTCTCTTCATACCAATGGACTCCTTCCGGATCATTGAATAATCCTGCTATTTACAACCCGATAGCTACCCCTGGATTGACAACACAGTATTCTGTTACAGCTACAAATTCGTATGGATGTTCTTCTGGAGCAAATCAACAAGTAATAGTTCGCTCAACCCCAACTGTTAGTATAAGTCCTTTAGCGCCGAGGATGTGTATTGGTGATACAATAACACTTTCTATCCCTGGAAATTTATCGGCCAATTGGACGCCTAATTTGTTTTTAAGCAGCGATTCTACAGCTTCAACAAATGTGTGGCCAGCGTCTTCCCAACTCTATAATGTATCATACACGGACCCATGGGGATGTGCTGGATCAGATTCAGCTCTGGTTACTGTAAATACGCACCCTGTGCTAGTGATGTCATCAATACCGGATACTGTTTGTCTGTCCGGAACAAACATCTTACTGACCGCGACCCCCGCTGGGGGGATTTTTAGCGGAAACGGAGTGCAAACAGGGGTGCTGATAGCTTCTTTGCTGACAACAGGGTTAGATTCCGTAGTTTATTTCTATTTGGACACAGCAACCGGTTGTTCCTCAACAATCGCAGAATACTATATCGGAGACTCATGTGTTGTGCAGAGTGTAGAGGAAGCGAGCACACTTATTTTTTCAGCATACCCAATCCCTACGAATGATGAACTCCACATCAAATTCGACAAACCCTTGTCGGATGATGCAGTTCTAATAATGCATGATTGTAGCGGCCAAGTAGTCTTAACGAAAACCATTAATACGAATTCAGCACAAGAGTATTTAGATGTCTCTTCGTTGGCACATGGTATGTATTCTATTCAAATTGCAAACGAGAATATGCGAGGAAGGATAATAATTCTGGTTCAATGACATTGTTTAAACGTGATGTAACATTATAATTCGTGAGGTGGACTTACAAGTTCTCTTGTTTCGTTATGTTGAAGAGTCAGATTTCAGGGACCGAAGAGATTGTATTTAATCCTTAAGGTCTCCACCCTCCAAGAGATCTAACCCTTCCAATGCCCCAAAACCCCTGATTTCCGTCAATTTCAATACATTCTCTTCATTCTCCTCCCTAATCTCTCTTCTCTCCTCCCTTCCTAAGGCAACTAAAGCAACCTTTTACCGTCTATTTAACGTACAAGGAAGCGGAACCTTACCCGTACATGACAGAACATGAACTCATAGCCGGATGCGTACGACAGGACAGAGCCTGTCAGGAAGCACTGTACAAGCGGTTCTATGGCAAAATGATGGGCGTATGTATGCGCTATGCCAAAGACCGTGATGAGGCGAAGGACATGTTACAGGAGGGATTGATTAAAGTCTTTACAACAATCAAACATTTCGCCGGCAAAGGATCCTTTGAAGGTTGGGTGAGAAGAATCGTGGTGAATACTGCAGTTGATCATCTCCGTAGAAACAAACATCAGTACATGATTGTTTCCACTGTTGTGGCGCGCGAGGGTGATATTCCGGATCAACCGGAAGAAGTTGAAGAAGATAATCTGCTCGCTCAGCTCAGTGAAGCACAGATTCTGGAAGTAGTACAGCAGTTAAGTCCTGCTTACAGAACTGTATTCAACCTTTACGTAATCGAAAATTTCTCTCACAAAGAAATTTCCGAACAACTGGGCATCAGCGAAGGAACATCGAAATCAAATCTTGCAAAGGCCCGCTTTCAACTGAAGAAGAACCTTTACAACAAAATCAAGACTGCAGATGAAAAACGGACAGCTACACGATGACAAGCTTTTCCAGGGACTGCACGACCGGTTAAGCGACTACGAGGCTCCATACGATGGAGCTGACTGGGACGCTATGAGCCGCGAGTTAGACAAGCTCCCTAAATCAAACCCTTTCCGCTGGAAGTTCTCATTGAACACCATTGGAATTGTGTTGGGCATTGCCGGCCTTACCGCAATTGGTGTGGTGATCGCTTCGGGCAACAGTAATTCAACAGCACCTGCTGCGGAGAAACAGAACACAACTGCTGCACCTGCAACGCAGGTCACAAACATTCAGCCGGAACAACATTCTGAATCAACAGTTGCATTAACAGATGCAAATGTTGCCGCTGAAAACACGGTTGCTTCGAATCAATCTTCAGCGGAGAATCAATCCTTGATCAAAGGAGATCGTAAAACACAAAAGAGTCCGTTCTTCTTTCCCGATCAGATTGATCCTGTGAAAGGCTTCGTGTACAAAACACATGAAGATCCTGCATTGCTGAAAGACCATCCGGACATTAAGCGCCCCGAAGTTTACTACGATATAGTAAACGGAAAAGTAACACCGATTCTTATTCCTAAAGATTCGATCAAGGAAACCTGGATCAATACAATTGACACTTCTTCTGCCAAAGACACGAAGTCGGATGACGCCTCACCTGCTGAAGGTGAACGTCAGGGTTTCGGAGATGATGAATCACAGACATTTTAAGCAACTTCCGGTAAACCGCTCACCGTGTTGCTACCGCCCTGATCCGAAAAAAGATCAGGGTTTTTTATTGGCAACCTTTTTGCGTTGTATCGTCTTATAGTTGGCAACCACTTAATCAGAACATCATGAAGACTCTAACGAAAGTCACACTGGCGTGCTTTGGCATACTTGTGACGGCA
The DNA here is from genome assembly GCA_023151315.1 of Bacteroidia bacterium. Lineage (GTDB taxonomy): Bacteria > Bacteroidota > Bacteroidia > Palsa-965 > Palsa-965. The sequence continues at coordinate 115,559 of JAKLJE010000008.1, read as the reverse complement.
ACATCCCTCAGAGCGCAGGATCCGGAGTTCACACAGTTTTATGCAAATCCTATTTATCTGAATCCTGCATTGGCAGGTGATAAAATCTGTCCGCGTGTAGGACTTAACTACCGCGTACAATGGCCGAATGTTTACGGAACCTATACAACGCTTGGAGCGTCGTTCGATCGTTTCGTACACAATCTCAAAGGCGGAGTCGGCGTTACTGTTGTACACGATCGCGCAGCTCAGGGATCATTAAATACAACAGGTATTGGTGCTGTTTATGCACCGCGAATCCGACTGGGCAAAAACACATTTATTTCTGTCGGCGTTCAAGCCGGCTGGTGGCAGAAGGCTGTAAACTGGAGCATGCTTACGTTCGGCGATCAGATTGATCCGCAGGATGGATTTGTATACAACACAACAGAAACGGCTCCTGCCAATGCAGTGCAGGGAGACTTCGATTTAGGCTCCGGGTTTGTATTCACAACGCGAAATATTTTCGTCGGCGCAGCGGTTCATCACATTCTCGAGCAGAACGAATCGTTCCTGAACGGATCAAGCCCGTTACCAAGAAAATATACTGTGCATGCAGGCGGGATCATTCCTCTTACGAAAAACAGACACGAAGGAGATTCGTATATCTCTCCCAACTTTATGTATCGTCAACAAGGGAATTTCCGTCAACTGAATCTCGGAATGTATTTCAAGAAGGATCGCATTGTTGGCGGACTCTGGTATCGCGGAAATGATTCATTCATTATGCTTCTCGGACTCGAAGCAGGTGCAATGCGTATCGGTTACAGTTACGATGTAACGGTTTCAAAACTTACGAATGCAACAGCGGGCTCACACGAAATTTCACTGGGATACCAGTTTACGTGTAAGGCTCCTGTAAAGAAATACCGGCCGGGAATCTGCCCGAGCTGGTAGTTACCTGTACTGTCTTTGGTGTTTGCAACTGGGACAGAATAACGCAGGTGTGGTGTGCAACGCTCACGAGGGAAACTCCCGTGAGCGTTTTTCTTTTTCTATATTTGGCAATAACCTCCCCGATAAAATTGCTATGAAAAAGATTTTTCTTGTTACCGGATTTGCACTTGCAACGTTTGTTTCCTGTGCATCACCCGAAGAAGTGGTTGAAGAAAAACCTGCAGTGACACAACAGGATTTCAATCAGCAACTCAAAGACAAGAAACAGTTTATTGAGTCGATTTATGCTGCAATAAACAGCGCAATGCTGATGGCCGACACTGCAAAGATTACGGACACTTTTCTGATTCAGGAAACAACCCTGGGATTTTATCCGATTTTAGGAACGCACACCAATGAAGCAATTCCGGATTCAAATTTTAATGCGGTGATGGTGACATCTTATCAGGCAGGATTACCATTGCCGGAAGGCATGAAAACCGACTGGTTCAGAAGCGGTGTTTTTACTGATATTACAGATTTGAAAGGCGGAAAACCTATGAGTTCATTGGTAATGAACGATACTGATCCGCGATTGTGGAGTACAAGTTTTGCGTTTATTAATGCTTTGCAACAGCTGCGTTATGTAGTTGTTGTACATCCTTTACAATTCAGCGCGGGAGCATTATATGTAAGCAATGAAACGTTCGAACCTGCTTCAATGGAAGGCGTTCTGATGATCTACGATCTCAGGGAAAAAAGAATCTGCGGCGCGAAAAAAATCCAGGTGGAAGGACCGCAAAGTATTTCTTACAGCTATGATGCTGCGTCTTCTGAAAACGGATGGAAAGACAAGTCTGGCGATGCAGCTGCGTATAAGTTTGAAACGGAGAACCGTGATTCACTGGTTGGAAACACATTCCGCGTGCTGGAGTCGCAGTTTATAATCAAGCAGTAAATTCCGTTGTTGGCCTGATCGGTCTGCTGTATCTTTGATACGTGCTTCCTGAACACGACAAACTTCGCGAAACAATTATGTCGTTGCCCGATTCTCCGGGTGTGTATCAGTATTACGACAGTGAAGGAGAAATTCTTTACATCGGCAAAGCGAAGAGCCTGAAGAAAAGAGTTTCTTCTTACTTCACAGGCATTGAGCGTCATCCGGGAAAAACTGCAATTCTTGTTCGGAAAATCCGCTCCATCAAATTTATTATTGTTGATACGGAACTCGATGCGTTATTGCTCGAGAACAATCTGATCAAGAAGTATCAGCCACAATACAATATCCGTCTGAAAGACGACAAAACCTTTCCTTGGATCTGTATTACCAATGAACGTTTTCCGAGGTTGTTCCCGACACGTAAAGTGATTAAAGACGGCTCGCAATACTTCGGTCCGTTTGCCAACGTGAAAGTGATGTACGCCATGTTGGATATGGCGAAGAAAATGTTTCCGCTGCGAAACTGTAATCTGAAATTATCGAAAGAGAATATCGAAGCCGGCAAGTTCAAAGTATGTCTCGAATATCATATCGGTAATTGCAAGGGACCTTGCGAGAATCTGCAAACAGAAGAAGATTACAATGAAGGCATTTCCAAAATCCGCGACCTGATCAAAGGAAATGTAAGCGCGGTTATTAAAGAGCTTAAACAGGAAATCGCTCATCTGGCGCAAACCATGCAATATGAATTGGCGCAGGAAGTGAAAGAGCGACTTGATGCACTGGAAAGTTATCAGGCGCGTTCAACGGTCGTAAGTGCGAGTATCACAAAAGTGGATGTGTTTGCTTTTCGTTCCGATGAGAAAGCCGCGTACGTTAGTTTCTTTCGTGTTGTAGACGGTGCAATTATTCAGGGACATACTATTGAGCTTCGCAAGAAGATTGAAGAATCGAATGAAGATTTGCTGGAGATGGCTATTGTCGAGTTACGTGAACGCTTTCAGAGTAATTCAACAGAAATTATTCTTCCTTTCGCTATCAACATTACGATTCCTGATGTAGAAATTACAGTTCCTCAACGTGGCGATAAACGTAAGCTCGTTGAGTTGTGCGAGAAGAACGTTGAATATTATCTGAAAGAGAAACAGAAGCAGGAAGCGCTTACAGATCCGGAACGTCACACCAAACGCATCATGGCAACCATGATGAAAGATCTGCGCCTGACAGAAGAACCGCGTTTGATAGAGTGCTTCGATAACTCCAATTTTCAGGGCGACTTCGCTGTTTCTGCAATGACGGTTTTTCGCGACGGACGTCCGAGTAAAAAAGACTACCGCCACTTCAATGTAAAAACCGTTGAAGGACCTGATGACTTTGCAACGATGCGTGAAGTGATTCACAGACGCTATTCGCGTGTGCTTGAAGAGCAGCTTGAATTGCCGCAGCTTCTTGTCGTTGACGGAGGAAAAGGACAGTTGTCTGCAGCCATGGAAAGCATAGACGCGTTGGGACTACGCGGCAAACTGGCGGTAATCGGAATTGCAAAACGCCTCGAGGAAATTTATTATCCGGAAGATCCGGTTCCCTTATATCTCGACAAGAAGTCGGAAACACTTCGCATCATTCAGCACATTCGCGATGAAGCGCATAGATTCGGAATCACACATCACCGCAAGAAGCGTAGCAAGGGAACGATAAAAACCGAGTTGACAGAGATTCCGGGAATCAGCGATGCAACGGCGAAGAAGCTGTTATCGAAGTTTAAGTCGGTGAAACAGATTAAAGAAAAATCCGAGGCTGAACTCTCAGAAGTGATAGGGGCAGCGAAGGCTAAGTCCGTGGCAGATCATTTTAAAAAGTCGCTCTGAAAGGGAAACATTAGAGTCCTCTCCCTGCGAATTCCTATATTTGCGCCATTCAAAATCACACCATGAGTCACCAACTTTCCGAACAGGAAATCGTACGCCGTCAGAAGCTGGATCAGCTTCGCGCTTTAGGTATTGAGCCGTATCCGGCTGCTGAGTTTAATGTGAATGTTACTGCAAAGGACATCAAGGAAAACTACGAGCGCGATAAGACTAGCTACAAAGCAATTTCAATCGCAGGGCGATTCATGGGCGTGCGCATCATGGGTAAAGCTTCATTCGCTGAATTGCAGGACGCAACCGGACGTATTCAGTTGTATGTAAACCGTGATGAAATCTGTCCGGGAGAAGACAAGTCGCTTTACAACGACGTTTTCAAGAAGCTTCTTGATATCGGCGATTACATCGGAGTGGAAGGATATGTATTCACCACACAGGTGGGTGAAATTTCCATTCACGTTACTTCATTCAAACTGCTGAGTAAATCACTCAAGCCGCTTCCGATTGTGAAAGTGGACGCAGAAGGTGCTGCGCACGATTCAGTAAGCGATCCGGAATTCCGTTACCGTCAGCGTTACGCTGATCTCGTTGTGAATCCGGGTGTGAAAGAAACTTTTGTGAAGCGCACAAAAATGATCAACTCCATCCGCGAGTCACTGAACAATCTCGGATTGCTTGAGGTTGACACTCCGGTATTGCAGGCGATTCCCGGCGGTGCTGCTGCACGTCCGTTTGTAACGCATCACAATGCTCTGGATGTTCCGTTCTATTTGCGGATTGCAAATGAACTTTATCTGAAGCGTTTGATTGTTGGTGGATTTGACGGCGTATATGAATTCTCACGCAACTTCCGCAACGAAGGAATGGATCGTACACACAATCCGGAATTCACGGTGTTGGAATTTTACGTGGCGTACAAAGATTACGAGTGGATGATGACCACTTGTGAGAATATGCTCGAGAAAGTTGCGCTTGCGTTGCATGATACAACCGAAGTAACTGTTGGTGAACAGAAGATAAACTTTCAGACGCCATTCAAGCGTGTAACACTTTACGATGCGATCAAAGAGCATACGGGAATTGATGTGAGCAATATGTCCGAAGAAGAACTTCGTGATGCGTGCCGCTCAATGAACGTTCCTTGCGATAAAACAATGGGTCGCGGAAAACTGATTGATCAGATTTTCGGTGAGAAATGTGAAGGACATTACATTCAGCCTACATTCATTACGGATTACCCTGTGGAAATGAGTCCGCTTACAAAGAAGCACCGCAGCAAACCGGGATTAGTGGAGCGATTTGAGCTCATGGTAAACGGCAAAGAAATCGCGAATGCTTACAGCGAGTTGAATGATCCTATTGATCAGCGCGAGCGTTTTGAGGAGCAAGTGAAGCTCATGGAACGCGGTGATGATGAAGCGATGTATATCGATCACGATTTCCTTCGTGCGTTGGAATACGGAATGCCGCCAACAGCCGGAATAGGTATCGGCATTGATCGTCTGGCAATGCTGATGACGAACAATGTTTCCATTCAGGATGTGTTATTCTTCCCGCAAATGCGTCCGGAGAAACAGTAATGCGCTTTCAGTAAGCAGCTCGTGTAGCTGTACTCTGAGAATGCTGTGCTATATTTGAAGAGAATGAAGCGCGATCTCAGATTCAATTATTATCTCTGCGGTATTACGCTGGCAGGATTTCTCCTGCGGATCAATCACACCTGGAGTGAATCCATCACTGCTGATGAAGTAAGCGCATTGCTTCGCTTGCGGTTCGACTCTTTCAGTGAGATGTTGCAGAACGGTGTAAAGCCCGATGGACATCCTGCGTTTACGCAAGTGTTGTTGTGGTTCTGGACTAAACTCTTCGGAGATTCTGAATTTGCGGTGCGACTGCCTTTCGTGCTGATGGGAACAGCTTCAATATGGTTCGGTGCTCAGGCAGCAAGGAAATGGTTCGGTGCAGCAAGCGGACTCGCAACAGCAGCAGCGCTCGCGTTTCTTCAGTTTCCGATCATGTATTCGCAATTGGCGCGGCCTTACGCTCCGGGATTGTTTTTTACCATGCTTGCTGCATATTTCGTTGCGCGATTCAGTGAAGAACGAAAAGCCAACTGGAAAGAAGTTGCGGGCTTTGCGCTGGCGGGCGCAGGAGCGGCGTACTCACATTATTTCAGTTTGTACACGACACTGTTGCTTGGTATTGCGGGATCGTTTCTGGTGACGAAAGAGAACCGTAAGTTCTATCTCGTTGCTGCAATCAGCGCCGTGTTACTGTTTCTTCCGCACATCTCATTTACGTTGTCACAACTTTCTATCGGCGGAGTTGGAGGACCCGGAGGCTGGCTCGGACCTCCAACGAGTGATTTTTTCGGAACACACTTCTTCTACATTTTCAATTCCTCTTTGGGGTTGATGATTGTTGTGCTTTTCTTCGCGGCAGTTGGGTTGTTTTTCAATTTTCGCAGAACCGGTAAGCGACAGATTGCAATGTTGATGCTGTGGTTAATACCGATGCTCACAGGATATTTTTATTCCATCCACGTGAATCCTGTATTGCAGCATTCAGTGCTTCTTTTCAGTTTTCCGTTTCTCATCATGCTGCTCTTTTCCTGGTTGCCGTACGATGAAAATTCAATCTGGTCATACCGTTATGCTATTGTGATGATGGTTCCGATGTTGTGGTACATCACCGCACACAAACCATTTCGTTTGACAGACCATTTCGGAAGATTGAAAGAAATAGTGGAAACATACATCAATGCGGAAGAAAAATACGGCAGGAGTAAAGTGGATGTGTTGTTTAATGTTGATGCGAATTACTTCGTGGACTATTATTTGAATCGTTATCAGCATAATCCGGACACGTATTGGTATTGTATGTTCCACACCGAACGCAACGACGAATTGCAGCAGTTGCGTTCACTTGTACAAAGTTCCAATGCGGATTACTTCGTTTACGGGTGGAGCACGCGCGAATCATATCCTGCTGCGGAAGATATTATACGTGATAAATTCCCCAATCTTATCGAGAAACATGAATGGTTTAATTCGGCAGTGTATGTTTTCGGTAAACCCGAAACTGCAAAAAGTGAATTGCGTCAAACAATATATTACGTTAATGTTGTTCCAAGAGAAGGGATTTATTCAGCAGAGAACGATTCACTAACGCACAAGTGGAATTACAGATTGGATAGTAAGCATCAGTTTGGGCCGCTTGTATCTGTAAGAGTTGGAGACGTTTTGAATAATCCGGACGACCTGGTTGGATGTTATGCAAATATCAAACTTCACAGTAATGCAGACGAAGTTGTGTGGGTAGTCGAATTCATCAGAGACGGCAAGCAACTTCTTTGGACGGGTCACAGTTCAACAAAGCAGCTGGATTCCTCTTCCAGAGAATGGCAGCGCTTTTATTTTGTACAACGACCGCCGATTGAATTGTTGCCGAGCGATTCAATTCGAGCTTACATCTTCTCTCCCAATTTATCCGAGATTGGCTTTGGTAATTTGAGATTTGTCACCCGCGAAGGCCATCGCGGTATCTACGGTAACCGTCCGGACTATCAATAAAAAAAGCCCTCCGAATCTCGAAGGGCTTTTCCTTATCTGTATGAGTTGAATTACTGAACAATCAGTCTTTCAGTTCTCATTCCGTTTTCAGTGATAACGTTAACGAAGTAAACTCCTGCACCGAGGTTAGCAGTGTTGATGTTTACTGTGTTCAGACCTGCGTTCATATTGTGAACGTTTGAAATTACAGTCTGACCGATTGCGTTAACTACGCTTACAGTTACTTCCTGCGCGTTGCTCAGTGATACTCCGAGAGTAGCTGAACCTTCAGAAGCAGGGTTCGGGTAAACGCTCATGTTTGTGATCGCGCTGTTTTCTTCTTTAACTCCAACGATAGCTGTAGTTGGAACAGAAACGTAAACGATGTCGTGAATTACACCCGCGTTGTCTGTATCAGGGTTTGTAGTTCCGATACCGTGACCGGGACGGTCGTCTTTTTGGTAGATGATATGGATGTTGTTGTCAACTGTACGCGCCATTGTCGGGAATACTTTTTCATAGAAATCGTCTTTCGCAACGTTCAATGGAGCTGTCCAGTTAGCACCGCCATCAGTAGATCCGATAACATAAACGTTACGGTAAGCTTTCCCGTTTCCGTCATCAGTAAGATCGCAGATCGCGTCGTAAGTAACGTAGATGTTACCTGCAGCATCAATACCCGCAGAAGGGTGTGAAGTCAATGAGCCCTGATATGTTCCCCAATCAGCAGCAACAAGCTGGCCATCGTTAAGAGAATCCACTACTCCGGCAATCATTGCAGGCGCTGACATGTTTTCATTCCAGTACATCAGACCGATTGTTCCCGGGAAATAGCTGTAGTTTCCGTCAGTCAGGTTGTCGTCCAGAATACGCATAGCACCATACCAAACGTGAACCATTCCGTTGTTGTCGATGAGTACCGCAAGTGAACCATCGTTAGTGTCAACTGTATCTGCAAGACCATCGTTGTTGATGTCAGTCAGAACATCAGCTGTCCAAAGTGGAATAGGGAAGTCCTGAACAACGTGCGTTGTCCAAGTAGTTCCGTTGTCAGTTGATTTAGCAACTACAACATCTTCTCCCATTCCGCCAGCTGCAATAGCAACTGTGCTGCCTGTTGCGTCAATTACATAAGCATCTCCGCCGTATCCAGCTGAGCGGGTAGAATCAAACGGAGTCAGAACCTGGTTCTGAACGCCGAATGTTGCACCTCCGTCAGAAGAACGGGAGTAAACGATCGCACCGTCCTGACCGTTATTGTAAGGACCACCTCCGGAAGCAAGTCCGGTTGGAGCTGTCAAAGCAATATGGTGGATGTAAGACCCGCTTGCAGCGAGTTGCGGCCACCATGTTCCGTATGTCCAGTTTGGTGCAGCAGAGATCAGAGAAGTGTTGTCTGTCCATGTGCCAGAGCCAATAGTAGGGCGGGTTACGAAGTGGTTTGACATTGCGTTGGTATTGTGCGCCAATGTCATTTCACCGAATGAACCTGTTGCAATATTGGTGAAACCTGTACGGTCGTTTTCAAGACGTGCTGTCGGAATAGCACCCCATGATGTACCGTTGTAGTAGTTGTAACCTGTTCCGCGATCAGTCCAAGCATTCCACGCTCCTGATGAGAATGTCCAGGTTGCAGACAACATTCCGCCATTGTTCACAAGACGAGTGTGGTTGGAAGAGTTTGTTTGAAGCGGGTAAGTAGTATTACCAATAACTGTTTCAGCAAACAACGTGCTTGCAGAAGGATTCGACTGCGTACGGTTGTTGTTTGTTTGTGCTGCGGTGTTAGCCGGTGCAGCGTTATCTGATGGAGCTACATACGCAGCAGTGCGATTAGCTACTGCAGGCGAAAGCTTTACCCATCCTTGCTGTGCCTGCTGCGCAATCGCAGTTACGCTCAGTGCAAGCGAAGAAATAAAGAGTAGATTCTTTTTCATTTTTAGAATGATTACGGTTAGAGATAAGAAGTACCAAATATAAGTGATTTCCCGCCAAAACACAATGAAGACCGCACATCCTCATATATGTGCATTTGTCAGACGAATGTCAGCTCCGGATGCAGCATTTAATAGCGGAAATAATATACTTTCGCATTCATGAACAGAAGTATTGCTGTAATCGGAGGCGGTAGTTGGGCCACTGCAATTGTTAAAATGCTCTGCAACGGACTTCCGGAAAATGAGAAGATTACGTGGTGGATGCGCAATACCGAACAGATAGAATCTATTCGAAAGTTCCGTCACAATCCGAGATACCTCAGTGCTGTTGAATTTGAAGTGGCAAAACTCAACCTGAGTTCAGACATTGTTGATGTTATTGCGTCCAATGACCTTATCATCATGGCTGTTCCTTCTGCTTTTCTTGATGATTCTTTGAAAGAACTGAATCCGGATTCATTCAAAAATAAAATTGTGTTTTCGGCTATCAAGGGCATTGTGCCCGGACCGAATCTGATCATTGGTGATTATTTCAATCAGAAATTCAATGTTCCGTATTCACACGTCGGAGTGATTACCGGACCGTGTCATGCGGAAGAAGTTGCGTTGGAAAAACTTTCATATCTGACCGTTGCTTCACAAACACAGGAATTTGCTCAGGAGGTTGCTGATCGTATAGCCTGTCGCTTTATTCGCACAACAGTTTCCGATGATATTTACGGAACGGAATTGTCCGCTGTTCTCAAGAACGTTGTTGCAATTGCAAGCGGAATTTGTCACGGACTTGGATACGGCGATAATTTTCAAGCTGTACTTATCTCCAATGCCATTCAGGAAATATCCCGCTTCGTTGACGCTGTTCATCCGATCAATCGCGATATTAAAAGTTCAGCTTATCTCGGAGATCTCCTTGTTACGGCTTACTCTCAATTCAGCCGCAACAGAATGTTCGGCGCGATGATAGGCAAAGGCTATTCCGTGAAGATGGCGCAGCTGGAAATGAACATGATTGCAGAAGGATATTATGCTGTGAAATGTATTCACGAGATCAATCAGAAGTACGGTGTTGACATGCCGATTACAAACTGTGTGTACAACATTTTGTATGAGCGTATCGCTCCTGCAATTGAAGTGAAAATTCTCACCGACAAACTGAGCTGATAATTCAGATTCGGAGTAATCTCATTTATTTTCTTTTATACAGAATCAGTTTCCCTTGCGGCGAGGTGAATACTTTTTCGAATTGTGAAGCAAGAAGACTGTCTGTAGCTTTCGTACATGAATCGTTCAGGATTTCGTTCCAGTACCAGCGCGTGATGTAATCCACGTGAACTCCGGAAATTTCTTCGTAACGATCAATGGTCAGACAAGGTCGGTCGCTGTTGGCATAATCACCTGCAACACCATACGGCTCTTTCCCGTTTTTCCATTTCATCGGGAAATGCGGAGTGGAAGCCTCGTAATTGTCGAGCACAAGAATTTTCTTTTCACTTCCCAAATATGTTGCAAGATTGGAGTGAAGCCAGTTACCTGTGTAATTGAGCGGAAGAACAGTTTTTCCTTCTTTAATGAACGGAGCTGCCGTGTACAATTCGTCCGCATCATCTCCCAACTTGCGTGATTCTGTGGTGTGAACTTCGAGTAGCCGAACAGTGCAATGTCCGGAAATCAGCATTGAAAAAATGAAAACCCCGGTATGCATTTTCTGAAGCGCAATCCAGATCAACGCGAACAGAGTGAAATACATCGCAATTCTTAATGAAATATATCCGCCGCTGGCCATTTGATCCGGCGCAATAAAATACAGAGCTGTGAAAAGTACGGCAATCAGTAACGACAGATCACTGCGTTGCGGTTTTTCTTTGCGGTAAAATCGATAAGCAACAGCAACGACTATCAGCAATGCCCACAAAACCGAAAGTGTAACGGAATATGGGAATTCATAATCGTAAATCATTGCAACCAACACTGCAGATTCTTTGATCCAGGTCCACAAAGTTTCTGCCGGAACAAATGCGACCTCTCCTGCCGCTCCTTTTTTCAGAATGAAATTCAAAGAGAGAAGCAACGCAGGCAAGAGCGGCCAGAAACGTTTTACCAGATATCTCAAGCTGCGTTCTCTGAATGCTTTTTCCTGTATCACACGCAGAAGAAAATCTGCAATTACAAATCCGGTAAAGACGAGAAACGAAAACAGGTGCGCGAAATAGAGCAACAACATGAACAGCATCAACACAATACTGAATCCGGCACTGAAGTTGCCCTTTTGCTTTTCAAATAAACCAAGCGCAAAGAGAAGCAGTCCGATGCTCATACAGAAATTATAGAACCCCAGATAGAAAAGTATCGTGTACGACAAAGGAAAAATCAGAAACACGCCCCATGTTCCGCCTTTGTTGTGTTGCTTCAGCAGATAGCGGAATCCAAGCGGAATGAGAATCACACTCAGTACTACCACGGTTTTTTCCGCGAGCCATGAAGGAAGAAAACTGTTCAGACCGGCGAGCAGAAAATGTCCCAACCAATTCGGTTCGGGCTCTGCGTTGAATTCAAAGAGTTGACCTGAAATATTTCCGCCTGAGAAGAAGTGATCAAGAATGAGATTCGAATTGTACAAATGCGCAGGTCCGTCAACGGTCGGGAAAAAACCGGAACGCAGAAATGGATAAATGAGAGCAAACACAAACAACCAGAATAATGACTCCCTGATCAATTCGGTATAACGGGAAGATTTCTGTTCGATTTGCATCAGCGTGCGAATGTAAAACGTGGGTGAGACGCGATGTTTCCGCGACCGGTGTAAATTATTTTTTCAATCCGCTTTCGTATAGCTTAATCCAGTCCTGCGGCGACATTTTCGAAACGAGTTCTCCAATCAGATCGTAAGGAATGTCTTCCGGCTTTTTGAACCGAACGCAACTTTTCCCCATATCCAATTTCTTCTTACTGTGCTTCGGAAATTCAGATGTAAACCACTTCAGCAGTTTCGGATCCGCATAGATTCCCATGTGGTAAAAGTTGATACTGTTTTTCTGAGACGCTAATCCGAGAAACGGCAAAGGCAGTTTCGGATCACAATGATATCCGTCCGGATAGATTTTGTGCGGCACAACATATCCCGGCATCCCGTAATTCATCACTTCCTGAAATCCTTTCGGAAGATTTTTCTTTATCACTTTGCGCAGCTTTATCATGGCCTCACGGCGATCATCAGGTAGTTCTGCGTAGTATTCGTCAGGAGTGGAAGCTTTTGATTGCATCGCGTTACGTTTGTTCTAAAATACAAAAAAGGCTCTTCGTAATTGAAGAGCCTTTTCGCGGTATTCTGTTCTGAATTATCCTTTCAACGCTTCCGCACCGCCCACGATCTCGAGGATTTCGTTGGTAATTGCGGTCTGACGGGCTTTGTTGTAAGAGATCTTGAGGTTCTTCAGCAACTCTTTCGCGTTGTCTGTTGCCTTGTGCATTGCTGTCATACGCGCACCGTGTTCTGATGCGAATGAATCAAGCAGAGCTTTGTACAACTGAGTTTTCAAAGAGCGCGGAATCAAATCCTGTACGATTTCTTCTTTCTTCGGTTCGAAGATGTAATCTGTATTGGATGATTTTGCGTTTGCAGTTGGTACTACAGGAAGGAATTGTTCTGCCTGAGTAAGCTGCACTGCTGCGTTCTTGAACTGGTTGTAGTAAACCACAACCTTATCGAATTCGCCGTCAGCAAATGCTTTCATGATGCGTTCTGCAACAGGTGCAGTTCTCGCGAATTTCAGACCGTCAAACAAAGTGTTCGACTCCAGATTTTCGCCTGCAAATGCTTCTTTGAATTTCGACTTGCGGAAAAAGTCGTTGCCTTTTTTACCAATGGTGAAATAAGAAACTTCAGCACCGGAATAATTGTCGCGGATATCTGCAACAGCTTTCTTGATCACTGAAGAGTTGAATCCTCCGCAAAGTCCGCGGTTGGATGTCACCACAACCACAAGCACTTTCTTTACTTCACGCTGGCGTGAATAAACGCCTTCGCTGCTGTCGAGACTTGCGCTGAGGTTTTCAAGTATTTCACGAAGCTTGATTGCATACGGACGCATCTGTGTGATGGCATCCTGCGCACGACGCAGTTTCGCCGCGGAAACCATCTTCATAGCAGAAGTGATCTGCTGTGTGGACGACACCGAGGTGATTCTGTTACGGACTTCTTTTAAACTTGGCATTTGTTTAACTTAAATCTGGTTCAACTTAATTTGTCAGACTGAGCGGAGCCGAAGGATGACAAATTATGCTTTGTATTTCGCAGAGATTTCTTTCGCTGCAGCTTCCATCGCTGAAGTCAGGTTGTCGTCGAACTTACCTGCTTTCAGATCGTTCATCACGTTAGCGTGCTTGCTTCTCATGTACGTGAGGAAATCTGCTTCGAACTCTTTCACTTTGTTTACAGGAACATCGCGGAGCAATCCTTTAGTTCCGCAGTAGATGATCGCAATCTGATCTTCTACACGGAAAGGAGAGAACTGACCCTGCTTCAGAATTTCCACGTTGCGTGAACCTTTGTCGAGTACTGACTTAGTAGCAGCATCGAGGTCCGATCCGAATTTCGCAAACGCTTCCAATTCGCGGTACTGCGCCTGGTCGAGCTTCAATGTACCTGCAACTTTCTTCATCGACTTGATCTGGGCGTTACCACCTACACGTGATACAGAGATACCTACGTTGATCGCAGGACGTACACCGGAGTTGAAGAGATTCGACTCAAGGAAGATCTGTCCGTCAGTGATGGAAATTACGTTGGTCGGAATGTATGCAGATACGTCACCTGCCTGTGTTTCGATGATCGGAAGTGCAGTGAGTGATCCACCACCTTTTACAAGGTGCTTGATTGACTCAGGAAGATCGTTCATTCCTTTTGCAACTTCGTCAGATGCATTCACTTTCGCAGCACGCTCAAGAAGACGTGAGTGCAAGTAGAATACGTCACCAGGATAAGCTTCACGTCCCGGCGGGCGACGCAGAAGGAGTGATACTTCGCGGTAAGCAACAGCCTGCTTTGACAGATCATCATAAACGATCAATGCAGCGCGACCGGTGTCACGGAAGAATTCACCGATTGCAGCACCTGTCATCGGAGCGTAGAACTGCATTGGAGCAGGATCAGCAGCCGGAGCAGCAACTACAATGGTATAAGGCATTGCACCGTTCTCTTCGAGAACGCGCACTACGTTAGCAACAGTTGATCCTTTCTGTCCTACAGCAACATAGATACAGAATACAGGATTGCCTGCTTCGTAAAATTCTTTCTGGTTGATGATGGTATCGATACAAACAGCAGTCTTTCCAGTCTGACGGTCACCGATTACCAACTCACGCTGACCACGACCGATAGGAATCATCGCGTCAATCGCTTTGATACCTGTCTGAAGCGGTTCAGTTACCGGCTGACGGTAAATTACACCCGGCGCTTTGCGCTCGAGCGGCATTTCGTATAGATCACCTTTGATAGGACCTTTTCCGTCGATAGGATTTCCGAGTGTATCCACAACACGACCGAGCATTCCTTCACCTACTTTAATAGATGCGATGCGACCTGTGCGCTTAACGCTTGAACCTTCGCGGATATCAGTAGAAGCACCAAGCAATACGGCACCTACGTTGTCTTCTTCAAGGTTAAGAGCGATGCCCTGGAGTCCGTTTTCGAACTCGATGAGCTCACCGTAACCTACGTTTGAAAGACCATAGATACGCGCGATACCGTCACCTACCTGAAGAACTGTTCCTACTTCTTCAAGTTCTTTTGCCGATTTGAATCCTGCAAGTTGCTGTCTGAGGATTGCGGATACTTCCGCTGGTTTTACTTCTGCCATTTTGATTAGTTATGTGTTTAGAGGGAGAAGGGAGGAGTGGGGCGTCTCCGCTCTCCTCCCTCCGCTCTCAGTACTCTTTTATATACGGGTTTTCACTAAAGTTTCTTTCTAGATTTCTTACCTGACGCAGGATGGATGCATCAACCTGATTATCCCCAACGCGCAGAATGAATCCGCCCATCAGTGCCTTATCAGTTTTCTCAACCAGCTCAACAGCTTTGCCACCGGCAGATTGTTTCACGATCTCAAGAACCTGCGCACGCAGTTTGTCGTCGAGTCCGCTTGCAGTAGTAATAACTGCAGTGAGAATCTGTTTGTGACGACGGTATTGTGTGATGAATGCTTCAGCGATTGCTTCGAGTTCTCCTTCACGACGCTTGCGTGTGATGATGTCAACGAATTCTGTCGGGATTACGCCGATTTTACCACCGAAGATGGCTTTGAGAATATCCTGTTTCTTGTCGGTTTTAATAACCGGACTGCGCAGCATTACGCTGAGTTCGCGGTTTTCCTGAACAGTTGTCAGAATCAACCGCATATCCTCATGCACTTGCTCGAGTTGACCTTTTTCAAGGGCAAGATCCAGCAGCGACTTGGCGTAACGATGCGATACTCTTGATTCTCTCATGGATTAATTGAGTTTAACTTCTTTCAGAAGGTCGCCGATGAGTTCTTTCTGTTTGTTTTCAGAAGAAAGTTCACGAGCGATGATTTTTTCTGCGATGTCGATAGACAACTGCGCCACCTGATTCTTCAAATCAGTGATAGCAGCCATCTTTTCGTTCTGAATGCTTTCGCGTGCAGCGGTCAGCATTTTCTCTCCTTCTGCTTTCGCTTTGTTTTTCGCTTCAGAAATCATGCTCTCGCGGAGTTCACGAGCCTCGCGGATCATGTTGTCGCGCTCAGCACGGGCATCAGCAAGAATACGTTCGTTCTCTGCTTTCAGGTTAGCCACTTCCGCTTTCGCGTTTTCAGCTGCTTTCAATGCGTTCTCGATTGAAGATTCGCGATCGTGGATTCCTTTAAGAATAGGCTTCCATGCGAACTTCTTGAGAATGAAGAGAACGATCAGGAAGGTAATCGACATCCAGATCACTAACCCGGTATCCGGCAGTATCAGTCCCATATTATCTGTTTTTTATTCGTTTCGTTTTTACTTCAATTGTTTAACTGATGTTCTGCAACTCCGACCAACCGTCGGAGCTACAGAAAGCATCTTTGCCTGCAATTACTTGATAGCAACGAGCAAGCCTACTACCATCGCGAAGAAAGCTGCACCTTCAACGAGAGCGGCAGTAAGAATCATGTTAGCACGAATGTCGTTCGCAGCTTCAGGCTGACGAGCGATTGATTCGAGCGCGCTGCCACCGATACGGCCGATACCCATACCAGCTCCGATTGCAGCAAGTCCTGCGCCAAGAGCAGCAATACCGTGACCGGTTGTAGCAGCTTCAGCAGCTTGTAAAAGAATGTTTGACATGATGATTATATATTTAGGTTAAACAATTACTGATTAATGAGCGTGTGCGTGATCTGCATGTTCTTCGTGGTGGTGTTCTTCCACTGCTGATCCGAAATAGATTGCGGAAAGCAATGTGAAAACGTATGCCTGAAGGAAGGCAACCAGAAGTTCCATGAACATCATGAATACGGTGAAAGCGATTGAAAGAACTGAAACTCCGTAACCTGCTCCTGCAGATTCTCCGCCGTTAGCGAAGAGGAAGATCAGTGAATAGAATGCAAGAGCGATGATGTGACCTGCAGAGATGTTCGCGAACAAACGAATCATCAATACAAACGGACGCAGGAACAATCCCATGATTTCAATCGGAGTAAGAATAAGAAGTACTCCAACCGGAACACCCGGCATTGCAAAAAGGTGACGCCAGTAATGTCCGTTACCGTTAATTACAGTGATGATGAATGTAAGAACTGCAAGCACCATTGCAACTGCAATGTTTCCTGTGAAGTTTGCTCCGCCCGGGAAGAAAGGAATCAAACCGAGAAGGTTAGAGAAGAAGATGAAGAAGAATACTGAAAGAAGGTACGGCATGAATTTCTGATACTTCGGTCCGATGCTGGTTTTGGCGACATCATCACGAATGAAAACGATAAGCGGCTCAACGAACGATTGAATTCCTTTTGGCGCCTGACCTTCACGCTTCTTGTATGCTTTCGCAACAGTGAGGAAAATGCCGAGCATCAATCCGACAAGAATGAAAAGCGTGATAACGTTTTTAGTGATGGAAAGATCGAGAAGGTGATGCGTTGCTTCTTCGTTTTCTTTATGCATTACTTCATCCCACACAACAATTTTACCATGATGCAATGCATATGTGTAGTGTGTTCCCTTGTAAGGTTGCTCTGCATGCGTATCGTGGTTGCGGAAATTTCCTGAAGAGAAAAATTCAAATCCTTTGTCTGTTTTCAGAATAACAGGAAGCGGCATGTGAATGTGTCCGTAGATGTGCCAATCGTGTGCATCAGCAATGTGATGCATGATCATTTC
This sequence comes from Bacteroidia bacterium, assembly GCA_023151315.1. Lineage (GTDB taxonomy): Bacteria > Bacteroidota > Bacteroidia > Palsa-965 > Palsa-965. Next base: position 98,008 of record JAKLJE010000008.1, on the reverse strand, counting down.
ACCCGGATTGAATTTTTCATCACCGCTTGCAGCAGCTGAGGTCTGTGTACTTTGTGAAGTAGTTGAACTCATGTTGGCTGCTACCGCATCAGGATCGTAAGCGAAAGCGTATGTCGAGAAGAGCAGAAAACCTGCTAAAACGAGTAATTGTGTGCGAAATGCTTTGTAATTCATTGCAAATCAGTTCGTTAATGTCGAAACTCCCTTGTTCGGGCGTTTTCGGGCGCAAACTTACTGATAATGTTTGGGGCAAAGAAGGATTTTGGTCAAGCATTTTTGCAATCTCATCGACTTTCTTCTAATGAATTTGAGTCGAGGTGCAAAAAGCAAGTTTGGATAAAACGTTCAAGAATCCGGGCTCTATCTTTTCGGAAGCAGATGGCGGTAAAGCGTAGTAATCTCGAAAACGGTGAAAATCAGGTAGTAAGCTCCGAAATGACCGATAAACGGTCCGGCCCCGCTTTCCACCGAAAATGCATATAACACCATGAATGCCAGATAGATGAAGATCTTTATGGTGTTTGCCGCCATAAATCCCCGAACAAAGGCTTTCGGATCTTTAGCTGCTGCGCGAATCAGGAAAAAGTGAATGGCTCCGGTGGTTCCGGTTACTACTGCGTAAATCAGCCAAGCCATGTCGGTCTGAAAATTCAGGGGCGCATAAAGGTTAAAGACGAACTGCGCGCACGCAATGATAATCGCGAAGAGTAAAAAAGAAATAAGCAAACGAACTTGAGCGCTCATGCGGCGAAGGTACTTATTTCAGTTGGCAGTCTGTGGTTCAGTCCCGCGGAGCAGGTGCAGTAGGACCGTCGGTACGTGTTGCGGTATCATCATCTTTACCGATCATGATTCCGATGTATCCGAAGAACGCCAGACCGCTGTTTGCATATTCCGGAAGTACCGGCATCATGTCGTCTTTACGCTTCCACAATGTATTTGTGATGTCGTAGCGATACGTAACACGCCCGCCAATAATGAAGTTGGCAATATCAAAGCGGATTTCTGCTCGTCCGCCCGGAGCCACAAACGGATTGGTGTATTTCGTTTTTACTCCGTTCACATCGCGACGCATTTTCAGATTTCCCCACGCGAAAGCCGGACCGATAGCCAGAGTTACAACTTCACCTTTTACAATATCATAACCGAACGTGCTTGTTGTTAAATGCCAACCGCTAAGTCGCATTTTTAATGAGTCGTTCATTCCTGCATTTACTTTCTGCGGAATGATGAATCCCAGAGAGCTGATTCCGTCGTAATGTTTCCCGTTGTTCTGGAAATTATCCAGACCGACTGTGAGGTAATTATCAGCGAATGCACCGCTCGTTGATGTATTCGCATCAAGCCAGTTGTTGAGATCACCGGAAGCAAATTCATTGTAACCGAAACTTAATCCGCGACCTTCTTTGTTTTCGGAAAGAAATGATTCACGATCAATGTCTGCAGGTTTTTTCAGATGCAGATTGATTGCCGGTGGATTTCCGTTTCCTCCGGCAAATGCTGTAACACTAATAAAGATTGCCAATAATGCTGTACACTTTCTCATTTGTCTTTCCAGTTTATTCTGTACCCAAGATACACCATGTATTGCATTTCGCGAAAACGGTAACCCGGGAAATAAAGATTGTTGGAGTTTCCGATATCTTTCCAGGTGGAACCGGTAACATCCCAGCGGTACGACCATCTTGCGCCTATTGTGATGAACGCCAGATTCAATCGCAGTTCTGCGCGCACATGCGGAGCGATGAAAATATTTCTGAAGTAAAAACTTTCATTCCAGTCGGAATATTTCATTCGCAGAGAACCCCAGGAAACTCCGGGTGCAGCGGTGAAATCAATCCATCGTGGCGCCAGAAAATCAAAACCGAAAAGACTTGTATTCAATTCCCATCCCGTGATTGTCATTGACGATGGAACGAACATTCCGAAATCCGTTCGCTGGCGAATGAAGTAATTGAAACCTACATGGGCATCGAGCGATTTATCCGGGCGGGCAATTCCTGTTTCAGTATTCAGACCAATTCCAACGCAGGTGAAATATTCAAACTCATTCCCTGCCAATTGTGAGCGTAGATATTCATTAAGCTGAAACGGTCTGAAGTTGATGACACCGACTTGCGCATACATAATTCCATTACCGGAATATCCAGGAGTAAATGCGGCAACACCGTAAACAGCAGAGATAAGCAGCAGCAGAGTGAGGCAGAATTTCTTCATGATTTTTTCAGGAAATCGCGAATGAAATACCAGAGTGCAGCAAACACAGAAACGAGTGAGAGCACAATAGTGTAAACAGGAACTTTAGGAGTAAGCGGAACATGGTTGTCGAGCCACCGTCCGCCAAGAGTACCGGCAGTAATTATTACGGCCATGTAAGTGGCCATGCTGCCGTATTTGGCAAAATCGCTATGCGGTTTTTTCGGCGAGTTTTGCTTCTGGCTGTTCATGCTGGATGTCTTTCACCACACCGCCCATGCTGCATGATCCGGAGAAGTCTGCGCCAGGTTCAACAGCCAGTTTACCTGTGCTGATTTCACCGTTCACTTTTGCCGAGCCTTTGAGAGCGAGCAATTCAGTAACGTTGATTTTACCGCGGATATTTCCGGAAACGTCAGCGTTTTGGCAAGACACTTCGCCTTCAATGGAACCTGTAGGTCCAACAACCAGTTTACCACGGGTACGCAATGTCCCTTTAAGTGATCCGTCGATGCGGATATCACCACCGGAAACCACATCGCCTTCAATAGATGTGCCGGAGCCAATGATATTTACTGTGCCTGAGTCAGGAGCGGAGTTGCGCATGGGAGTATTGCTTTTGTTGTTGAACATAACCGTGCTGTTTGTTCAAAGTTAAGAAAGCGGGTGTTGCTGCCAAGCAGAAGTTGTTCACAATTCACAATCAGTGAACGGCTTACTTCTTCTTCAGGATGTTGTCGTTGAAAAACTTCGTGTATCCGTCTACGTCTTTTGCGCGGAAGAAATTGCCGAAGTTTTCGCTGGAGATGACCATCGGAGTGTATGTGCCAGCATTAAGCCACGCAAACAGTTCCGGGTGCGCATTGAGGTTATCGTAGTAATTCATTGCAGCTTTCTGGTCTGCGAATTTTTTCACCACAATGATCTGACGTGTTGCATCGATCACCATGCTGGTAATTTCCAATCGGGCAGATGAATAGTTGGCTGTATTGAAATCGGAAAGTGCAGTTTTGAATTTGTTGATATCACCTTTGCCGGTTTGTACAACAACCATGTATTGAAATTCTGCTTTTTCGTTAGTAGAGTAACCCGCTTTTGTTGCAGAAGTATCCGATTTCATGGTGCCGCCTTTGCCGTTCGTTTTACGGAGGTAATCGAGCATCTTCTGGGCTTCTCCTTTGATAGGATCTTTAGGATAGGTATCGATCAGTTTTACGAGTGCAGATTCCATCTGCGGAGTTCCCTGTGTTTTGCCCAGGCTCAACGCGCGGAGGTAAGCGAATTTCGCTGCATGTTCGTGCTTTGTTCCGAACGTTGAGTCGGCATAGTTGCAACGCGATACTACAACCGGGAAATTGCGGCGCTCGTACTGTACCAGTGTTGAGTCGTAATAGATGCGCACTTTTTCACGTTCTGCAAGCACCTGTGATTCGTGCTCCGGATTGGAGATAAGTTGGCAATAATCGCTTTCAGGATGGTTTTTACAGATGAAGTCGCTGTGTTCTTTCTCCTTGGCTTTATCTCCAGTTTTCTGATAGATACGGTACAACTGGAAATGCGACTGCAACGCATATTTATGCTTAGGGAAGCGAGAGCACAGCAACTCAAATGTCTCCGCTGCCTTCGGCAGATTGTTCAACTGATCTTTGTAAATGGAACCGAGATTGTAATAAGCATCAGCAATAAGTTCGTTCGATTTTTCAATTTTCTCAGGAGTCATTGGAAGATCCTTGAGATAGTATTCACGCGTCTGATTACTTGCCAGCTTACCGCTCTTCACTGCAGCAGTATCTTTCTTTTCATCACCTGATTCTTCTTCGATGAAAGTTTCTTTATTCGATCGTCTCCAGTTGTCTTCCAGTTTACGGTTACCCCATTTGCGGGTGAATTCATTTACACCGAAACCTATGGTACTCTGGTTGTAGAAATACCATTGTGCTCCGCCCTGATTCTGATTATTCTGGTTGCCTTGATTCAGGCTCATCATATTGTTGCCCGAACCTCCGTTGTTCAATTTCTCTTCAAGCTCTTTTTTCTTGCGCTCTTCTTCCTTCTTTGCTTCAGCAATTTTTTTATCGATATAAGCGTATAACGTCGTAGTATCTCCACCGTAAAGCGTGACAACTTTCTGCAAACTGTCTTCACGCTGCACAATCGTTATATAGCGCACCAAAGTCGAAAGACTTTTCTTCTTTTCGTTGATTTCGTTATAGTTCTTGGCCTCCTTAGGAAGGAACATCATTGTGCTGTCGTAGTAAGCTCCGGCGCGCAGATAATCCTGCTGTGTGAAACTGATTTCACCCAAAGCCAGATACGACATTGCTTTCTGACGATTGTTCCCCATGCTGGTGGATACAGACAAACGGTAATAAGCAATCGCTCCGGGAATATTTTTTGCAGACTGTTCGAGTTGTGCGAGTGTGTAGTAAATCTGATCCTGGAACTCTTTGTTCTTTTCATCCACAAGCATCTTTTCCAGTTCACGACGTGCTGCGCTCCGGTTGGAAGCAGAAGAGGCACTCAATCGTGCGCGGTTCAACTTCGCATTGAAGAGCATTTCGTAAGCCGGATTCAGACTGATGCAGGAATTGAAATTCTCTGCTGATTTTTTATTGTCGCCTGTTTGCTCGTATAGCTGAGCCAGAATGTAATAGTAACGTGCTTTCGTTTTTTTCTTCGGAGTAAGCGGAATAGCTTCTTCGAGATATTTAATTGCATTCGGGAAATTTCCGGTATGCATGTACAGATCAGCATATGAAGCTTTCACTTCACCTTGCTGAGACTTTGAAAGTGAACCGTTTTTTGCGATTACATCCAGCTGACTTTCTGCTGTGGAATAATCACCAAGTTGAACCAATGTCCGCGCCTTCCACATGATGGCCATGGTTTTGCTCGGAGTGTTCGGATATTTCTTGATAACGTAATTGAAAATATCAAGAGCGGTCATGAACTCCTGCTTGTAGTAGTGCGCCTGACCGATGATTAACCAGTTTTCGTCTGTCCATTTAACGGCGCCTGCAATTTCCTCACCGCTTCTGTTCGTGATCGCGTGGCGTTCAATAACCATTGTCGACTTCTTGATCGCACGCTCGAGATCTGTAAAGCAGGTTTTGGATTCCGGAGTATTCGGAATACGGAAAACAGGAAGCAGCTGCGTATAGTCGTCCTGATAGCTTTTATCAATTTTCGCACCGGCGTCTTTCATGGCTTCTTTCGCGTAGAAATAGCCGTTATATCGAGCGGTGAGGTTGTGATAAGTACGATTGACGAACGTATTTTTAGTCTGAGAGCAGGCAGAAATTAATGCCAGTGCGAACAGCGCAAATGCGAAATGATATGAGCGGATGGTATGCTTCACTTTGTAGTAAAAACCGGGGCAATAACGCCGGGACGACAAAAATAGTGTATTCTGCTTACTGAAGACGGTAAATCGGGGAAAGGTTGCTTCCGGGTTGTGTCCTGATTTTGCAGGGTCGTGCGCCTTGCAGATAACCTTATATTTGTGATTCTACTCAAAATGGAAGGTCAGGGCAAGAAAAGATCGTGGAAAGACAGGTTGCGGACCCGTTTCCGGATGGTTGTAATGGACGACAGCACATTCGAGGAGCGCGTATCAGTAACGCTTACACCATTGGGAATTCTTGTTGCCATATCGGCTATTACGATTGTGATGACGGCGCTGGTGGTGAGTCTGATTGCATTCACCCCGATTCGCGAGTACATCCCCGGTTATGCCGATGTAGGCATGCAGCAGGATCTGATTGAGCTGAATGAAAAAACGGATTCGTTGGTGCGTGAGGCAGAAGCGAACGAGCAATATCTTGCCAATCTGAAGAAAATTCTCAAGGGAAATGACACAGCGGTGATTGTCCAGAATCCGACAGATACGACGAAGAAATACGAGAATCTGAATTTTTCCAGATCGCCGGAAGATTCCGCTTTGCGGGACGAATTTGAAAACAGCGATCAGTATTCACTGGCAATCGGCGTTACCCGTAAAACCGGAATCAGCGGTTATTTCTTCTTCGCTCCTGTGAAGGGAAGTATAACAAGCTCATTCAATCTTGCGGAAGAACATTTCGGTGTTGATGTGGCTTCATCGGAGAATGAATCGGTGAAAGCGACATTGGACGGAACAGTAATTTCATCGGGATGGAATCCGGAAGACGGATATGTGATTCAGGTTCAGCATTCGAACAATCTTATTTCCGTTTACAAGCACAACGCTGCCTTGCTCAAGAAGACGGGACAATTTGTAAAAGCCGGTGAACCTATTGCCATCATCGGCAATTCCGGAGAACACTCAACCGGTCCGCATGTACATTTTGAAATCTGGTACAACGGCGCGCCTGTGGATCCGCAGGAGTATGTTGTGTTTTAAGTTAAAAAGTTTGCAGTTTAAAAGTTGACTGGTTCCCTGTTCACAGTTAAAGTGTTCGCCGTTGCTTGATCTGCGATTCTATATCAACATTTTATTTGTTTCAGGCCTGCGGTAAAATTGCCACTTACAAAAAAGTAGTGAACAGAATCAATTTGGAGTTGTAGTTTAGAATCATGAAGCTTTCGATTTTTATCGCTGTCATATTTTTGACTTCCATAACGCAAATGGAAACGTGTTTTGCGCAAGTCGAATTGTCACCAAAAGACAGTATCGCTACCGCACAACGTGGCAAGACAATTGTTGATTTTACGCAGAGCAAGTTTTCCATACCCGCATCGAAAGTAAGTTGTAATAGCTTCTATGCGGAAGAGGTGTTTTTTAACATTTCAAAATTAAAAGTTGAGTTCGTTCATGATTGGGGCATGTGTGGCACAGGAATGGAAGAATATTATTACCGTGAGCGCTGCTACAATTCAATCATCGATAGTTTAATGTACCAAAAGTATGGTAGGGACATTTATTACAGAATCACGGAAGAGGCAAATATCATGGAGTTGCACGATCCGGATCGTTACCCATCTGACGATGATCCTTTTGCTATGGCGAAGATTCGCTTAACTAATGCGCATGATTCTATTCTCAGTTCTCATGTTCATTATCCGCCTGCGGCGAAGCGAGATAGTGTTGAGGGAAAAGTCTCTGTGCGAGTTGATTTTGATTCAACCGGGAAGATTATACGAACCTCCATCATGCGAGGTGTTCGGCCTGATTTGGACAGTGCGGCACTAAGCGGAGTTTCATTTATTCCCTCCGTTCAACCCGATTTCCGATGGGGCGTTTACCAATCAGGAAGTATGATTATCCCAATTCAGTTCGCGCTCAAAGATTAAATTCACGGGCTAAACCAAACAGTGCTTACTGCAGACTATCTTTGATTCGTGAATTCTGAAATCAAAAAACTCGCCATACTCGGATCAACCGGTTCCATCGGAACGCAGGCTCTTGAGGTTGTTCAATCCAATCCCGATAAATTTCAGGTTGAAGTATTGGCTGCAGGATCGAATGCGGATTTGCTGATTCAGCAGTCACTGAAGTTTCGCCCGAATGTTGCGGTTATCAACGATGTTTCTCAACTGGTAAAAGTCAAAGACGCATTGCTGGATGAAGGCATAAAAGTTTACGGCGGAGAAGATGCGTTGGCAGATGTTGTTCAGATGGAATCTGTTGACATGGTGCTGGCGGCAATTGTGGGTTACGCCGGATTGCGTTCTACATTGTCTGCAGTGAATGCCGGAAAACAGATTGCGTTGGCGAACAAAGAAACGCTTGTTGTAGCAGGAGAATTGGTAACGAAAGCGGCGAGAGAAAAAGGAGTGAATCTTTATCCTGTTGACTCCGAGCATTCCGCTATTTTTCAGTGTCTGGCAGGAGAGTTTCACAATCCAGTAGAGAAGATTTATCTCACGGCTTCCGGAGGACCGTTCCGCGGAAAGAAGCGTGAAGAACTTATTGGTGTTACGAAAGCACAGGCGTTGAAACATCCGAATTGGGCGATGGGAGCCAAGATTACCATTGACTCTGCAACGCTGATGAATAAAGGTCTCGAGGTGATTGAGGCGAAATGGTTGTTTCATCTCAATCCGGATCAGATAGATGTGATTGTGCATCCTCAGAGTATCATTCACAGTATCGTGCAATTTCAAGACGGATCGATGAAGGCGCAGATGGGATTGCCCGATATGAAATTGCCGATTCAGTATGCAATGGGATATCCGAACCGTTTCAGATCTGATTTTTCTCGCTTCGATTTTCTGAAGTATCCATCGCTCACATTCGAGCAGCCGGATAAATCCACTTTCCGCTGTCTGGATTTGGCTTATGAAGCTATGAACAAAGGCGGAAATTCTGCTTGTGTTATGAACGCGGCAAATGAAGTTGCGGTAGCAGCTTTTCTGGAAGATCGTATTCCGTTTCTGCGCATTGCAGAAGTGATAGAAGAAACGATGGCAGCTCTTGAATTGAAAACGAATTTGCGGTACGAGGATTTTGTGGAGAGCGATAAGGTTGCCAGAATTAAAGCCACCTCGTTGATTTAATTTATCGACAATGAAAAATCCGATTTTCATCTTCCTGTTCCTGATCATCGGATTGCAGCTTACAGCACAGCAGTCAACGGTTATTCGCGATACAACCTACTTCCGTCGTTTGTACAACGCCGGATCAGCGCGTACCATGACGAAAGATTCCGTTATTGCTGCTCCTGTCAAAGAAATACCGAAGAGTTTTGCGGACACGTTGCGGAAGTACGATTGGCTTTTATTGCAGAATGTGGATCGCTCCGGACACATGAATAATTTTTTCGGATTCCCGCCTTGCGTTCGATGCTACTACAATGTGATGCGGATAGATACCGGAGTGACAAATCATCTGTTGACATTGCAACCTGATTACACATTGCAGCATGATGTTCAGTTATCCGAAGGTCATTTCAACGGGACAACAACCAGAAACGACACCAACCTGTTGCTTATGCAGGTGTACCGGAAAAATACATGGACAGGGATGGATTACCGTCAGTTCGAAATGAAGCGGATTGTTTCCTATACAAACGGAGTTCTCGTTGTGGATCAGTTGGATTATACACAGGCCTGGCACCCGATCGTTATCCGAAGTGTTTATTTGCAAATTGGTAAAATACCGTAAAAATTAATACCGTAAAACGAAAGACAGACTTTCGAAATACGGTATTATTTCAGAAGCTTTCCATTCATTCCGCCGATAAAATCTCTCAATCCGTAAACGGTGATGTCTTCCCGTATTTTCCACTGTTCAGCTTCCCCGGGTGTGATGATGTAATTGTTTTTACATCCGAGATCCATGATACTTTGCGTCATTCCGCGGCTCACAGACGGAGCTGTTGTGAGTTTGACTTCCACGCAGGCCACAGGTTTTACGCCTTTCACAATTACAAGATCCATTTCAGCTCCGTCGTGCGTGCGATAGAAAAACGGGAATGTATTTTCCGGCAGGCGGGAGCAAATCTGTTCGATAACATAACCTTCCCAGGAATAGCCTACAGAAGGATGATTGAGTAATGTGTTTCTGTCATGAATTCCCAGCAGATAATGCAGTATTCCGGGATCACGCAGATACAGTTTCGGACTTTTTGTAAGGCGCTTCCCGGTGTTTGCAGACCATGGCTGGAGTTTGCGCACCATGAATGCGCCTTCAAGATAATCCGCGTATCGGTTTACGGTTACAGGAGAAATGTCAAGTCCTTTGGCGAACGAAGCCGCATTCCAGATTTGACCGTGATGATGTGCGAGCATGCGCCAGAGGCGGAACATCAGCGAAGGTTCGAATGTAGTGCCGAAAAGTGTATTCAGATCGCGTTCGATGAACGTTCGTGCGAATGCAGCCATCCATGTTTGTGCGTTGCTGTTGTTTCGGGCCAGCCATGAGCCGGGAAATCCTCCCCGCAGCCAATGTTTGTTTTCGGTTTCGTTATCCTGCGGTAATTCGGAAAGATGAAACGGCGTTGCTTCGATGTAGGCAATTCTTCCGGCGAGAGATTCCGAAGCTCCGCGTATCATTTCCGGAGATGCGGAACCAAGCAGGAGGAAGCGACCGTTTTTACGGTTTTTATCAATTACCGAGCGCAGAACGGAGAAGAGTTCCGGACGGCGTTGAATTTCATCAATGATAATGGTCTTGGCACTGAGGTTGTTCAGTAGTAAACCCGGATCCGCAAAGCGGCTGTAATCCGCCGGATCTTCCAGATCGTAATACACTGCTTTCGGACCCATTTCGGCCTGAATCTGACGGGCAAGAGTTGTTTTCCCGCACTGACGCGGACCGATAAGTCCGACAGCCGGGAACAGGCGCATCAGTTTTTTAATTTGCAGGTTATGAATCCGATCTATCATTATACAAACGTATAAAATAATACCGTAAATCAAAAGTTAGAATGTAGAAATACGGGAATAGTATAAACGCCGGACGGATCAGCAACAGAGCGTCGCAACAAACGGACTTAACAGTATTTCACGAATCCCTGTTAATACCGTATCTCTTATTGGGAATCAACCCCTGTTGTTTTCCCTATCTTTGAACCTTTCGTAAATAAACCACAGTGGTAAAATTCACTTTATTCTTCCTGAGTCTTTCGTTCCTGATTATTCTTCACGAATTCGGGCACTACATAACAGCACGTTGGTTCAAAGCGCGTGTAGACAAGTTTTATCTGTTCTTCGACTTTCTGTTTCCTTTCGGAAATCTTCTGAAGTTTTCAATTTTCAAGAAGAAAATCGGCGGAACTGAATACGGTCTCGGCTGGTTTCCGTTCGGCGGATACGTGGATATCGCAGGTATGGCCGCGGATCCTGATAAACCGGATGAGCCTATTAAGCCCGATGAATTCAGAGGCAAGAAGCCATGGCAACGTATGATTATCCTTGCCGGTGGAATTATCGTGAACTTTTTACTCGCGATAATTATTTACAGCATGATGATGTGGGCTTGGGGTGAAGAATACATTCCAACAAGTGAAGCGAAATACGGAGTTGCAGTTGATTCACTTTTCATTCGCGCGGGATTGCAGGATGGAGATAAAATCCTTTCACTGGATAATGTTCCGGTTGAGAACGTAAACACCGTGGGTGTTGAAATTCTCATTGAGAAACCGAAGACTGTTCAGGTGGAACGCAACGGAGCAAAAGTGAATGTTGTGCTGCCGGATTCCATGGACAAAATGCTGATGAAAGTTGCAGATCAGGCGAAGTTTCTCATTCTGCCTCAGCATCCGTTTGTTCTCGACACGCTGATCCCGGATTTTCCTGCAAGCAAAGCAGGATTAATGAAGGGCGACAGTCTTGTTACACTGAACGGTGACACGCTGGTCTTCTTCGAACAATTCGTGCGACAGTTTCAGCGTTATAAGAGTCAGAAAGTGGATATTGGATTTTATCGCGGAGATTCTCTGCAGCATGTAACCGTTGCATTGAGTGAGGAAGGTAAAATGGGTGTGGGCGACAAATCCGTGCTGAATTATCTCAAGACGAAGAAAATTGAATACGGCTTCTTCGCTTCCTGGGGCAAGGGATGGTCGCTGACGATTGATCAGCTTTCGAAGTATATCAAACAGATGCGTTTGATTTTCTCCAGAGAAGGTGTTACCAAGGTTGGCGGATTTGCAAGTATTGCCAGCGTTTTCCCATCCGAGTGGAATTGGGCAAAGTTCTGGGAAATCACCGCAATGTTATCCGTAATTCTTGCGTTTATGAATTTGTTGCCTATTCCTGTGCTGGATGGCGGTTACATCCTGTTTGTATTGTGGGAAATGATCACCGGCAAGAAAGTCAGCGATAAATTCATGAACCGCGCGTTGACAATTGGCATGTATCTTGTTTTAGGATTATTGATACTGGCCAACGGAAACGACATTTACCGGTTCCTGATCAAGTAAGAAACTATGAAGCGCATCGGCATATTTCATATTCTGGTTTTTATGCTGACGGCTGTTGTTGCGACAGCACAGACAACAACGCGTTCAGATTCTGCCGGCGATAAAACTCCCGCAAACTCAAACGGCAAGCCGAATGTGCTGGTTGTTCCTTGGCATCCAAAAATGTTCAACGGTAGTTCTGATGTAACGAAATTGATCAGCACCAACACGGGACAGAATTACAACCAGATCCAGGAAGCACTGCGCAAAGGAATGTGTGATCAGTTCCGACGCACTTTTGCCGGGCAATATAACGTTACCACTTTGCTGGACGATACTGCTAAAATGAAAGTGGATCTGATGTATTGTTACAATGTAACAACAACAGAATATATTCCTGTGAATTCTCCTCTGAATCCGTTGCCTGCTACTCAGCAAAAAGGAGATGTGAAGAAGGGCGCAGCTAAAACTACAACAGGAGTAAAAAACGGACAGGTTCAGGTAGAACAACAGGAAGGAGAGAAGTTCATGAATACGGTGATTCTGAGTCCGAATCTGTTGGGACACTTGAAGAAAATATACAACTGCGATTACGTGATTTTTCTCAATCAGATGGATTTGCAGAATGAATTGGGATCAGACCCATTTAATACTGCAGGGTCAACGGATTTCAAACGAAGTGCAATTCTGCACTACACTATTTTTAACGCTGCAACAGGAAAGCGCGTAGCAATGGGAAAGGCGAAAGGGTTATTCGCGAATTCGGTGAATACGTCAAAGAAAATCATAGATCAGGCGTTTCAACCAATAAGTACTGCAGTCCTGAATAAATTCAAGACTGCATTGAATCCCGCGAAACCGAGATAAATAAGTTTACTTTCTATCGGTGCAGAACAACGATTCGCGTTCTTGTCACTCCCGCTTCACCACTTACTTCAACAACGTAAATTCCTTCGCTGAGTGATATTGTTGGAACTGTTGCATGGTTCGAGTTCATTCCGTTTGATTGTGAAACCAATACACCTTCGGGATTGAAAATCCGAATCTCCGTAATCGCGGATGCGCCGGCAATTTGCAGTTCTTCATTCACAGGGTTCGGATAAAAACTCATTACGGCATTATCGGACTCATTAACATTAGTTGGAAGAATATTCACAACGATTGTGTCTGTGTAAGCACAGCCTTGTCCGTTAACAACTGTCAGATAGTAAGTGCCTGAAGTCGTGATTTGCGCACTTTGTGCGCTTGTATTCAGCGGCTGCCAATTGTAACTTGAATAACCCGACGGGCCATTAAGAATTACGGGAGAGCTCATGGTTGTAATATCAGAGCCAAGGCTGAACGAAAAATTGCCGCTGTAATCGATCAATGTGGTATCGGTAACGGGACAACCTAACAACGTCTGGGCGTTAAGTACCACATACACATTAGCGGGCCCTCCGCTTGTGTAAAATTCCGCTTGATTATCGGAAGTGATCAGTGACCAATTCAGATCGAATTCTTCCCAAGAGACAACATTCAAAAAGCCCATACTTGCATCGAAGTAGGCAGAAGAGTTGCAAACGAAAGTTGTATCATCAAGAGGATCTGCACTCAATCCCTGATCAGCAACTACTGTTGTATCATTCATAACACAACCTGTATTATGATCAATGGTATACAAAGTATAAACACCCGGACCAGGCACAATGATCGGTGTAGTCGTATCGCCGCTGGACCAGAGAATGTCATAAACATTGTAGTTGACGCTTGAAGAGGTTCCGATATAAGTCGGGAACGAACATGTCCAGCTAGTATCAGGCATATTGAAGTTTATTGTTGGTGCCGGCTTCGCATATATGGTGATACTGCTGTCGATACAATTTGATGGTGAAAGCAGAATTGCAGTAATTGCATACACGTGATTTTGTGTGACCATTGAATACGGAAGTGATACTATTGTATCTCCGGGCCAGTTCATGCCGAAGTTGAGAGTGGTATCAACAATGTTCCAGTTCTGTACAGATCCCTGCAACCCGGTAATTTGAAAATCAATGTAGCCGGAACTTGGCGGACACAGAACATAAGCTCCTGTTAGATCAATTGTGCCCATTGTGGTGAACAAGCTGTCGTAAGGAGCATCAACTGTTCCGTTGAGTGTTCTGATAACAGTATCTGTCCCGCATGTATTGGAAACAACTCCCATGAATGAATAGATTCCTGGGCCGGCAAGGAATGTGATGATTTGCGATCCTGATCCGATGTATGTGTTAGAAGGAAGCGCATACCAGGTGCATGTTCCCGGTGCCGTTAAGCTGTCGTAATTGAGGTAGGTTTCATAATTGTAGCAGAAGTTACTTCCGGTTGAGACGGTGGCATAATCTCCGGGATCACCGGGAGAAATATTTACCCAGATGAAATCAAATGCACTGCAACCATTGGAAGGATCCGTTACCGTGAGCTGAAGAGTTCCGCCGAAGCCGCTGTTAAATACTATCGAGTCGGTGTAAGAGCCGGCGTTCCAGAAGAAACTGTAAGGACCGGGCTGAGCATGTAATGTTATGACACTGCATGATTGGACGGTATCCGTTGAAAGTATATTTGCTATAGGAGAAGGCATTAAAGTTATTTGCATTGAATCCAACGGGCCATTGCTGCATCCGGATCCGGTATTGCGCAAATAGACTACCGTATCCGTGCAATTAGGATTGAGTTGAAGCCAGAAGTCGTTTCCGACATGCGCCGGATTAGATATGTTTCCTGTATACCATGATGTAGTGCCGTATGAAGTACTGCTGAACAGGTTGATCGAATCGGCCCAGCAAAGTACTGGAGCAGAGTCAAAGCTCAGCGTATTGTAATCGGCGCAGGTAACAATAAGCGAATAGTCTTCGTATTCTCCCCAGCCCGGACTGTAGCAGGCGTCATTGACCCCTGGCCCCCATCCCGGAGCGCCTTGTTGTCTGCCGATACGCATCTTGAAAGTATCAGCCATTTGCGTGTACGGAATATAAATAGTTCCCAATGCTCCCGGCGCAGTAAGTGCTTGTTGGTAATCGAGAATTTCGGTGCTTTCATAAAAACCATCGCTGTTGAAATCAACCCAAATGAAAACATTATAGGATGTACTATTATATCCGCTGATTGCGTACGAATACGCGCCGCCCTGCTGTAAGCTAACGTAAGTGGATAGAAAATTCTGATAGCTATCTCCTGTTGCGGGAAACCCGCTGGAGGTACTTAATGAAGTTGTGCCGATTGTAACATCATTGATGTAACACGTACCGCCACCGTTATCGGAAGAAGGGGTTCCGCTCACCGGACACTGGGCGTTAATTTCAGAGATAATACCGGCAAATACTGCAAAAACGAGTATGTATTTTGTCATTGAGGAAGGGTTTCGTTCTGCAAATTAAATGGTTTGGTGCAAAATGAGAAAGGATTCTCATCATGACAATCTGAACATGCAACCCTCAGAATGAAAGGATATCAAGCAACGTAACTTTTGAAACACAAGCCAAGAATGAAATTCCCTACCTTTGACTGCTCAATAAATCGACGCGAATATGACACAATTGGTAGCAGACAAATACGGTATTGCGAAAGCGCTCAAGCAGCTTGGAATTAATGAAATGAATTTCGGTGCATCCACCGGAACCGTTCATTGGAATACAACAGGAAAAAAGGTTGATTCTTATTCTCCTGCGGATGGACAATATATCGGAAGCACGAATCAGGCTACGGCAGAAGATTATGAGAAAGTAATGAAGACAGCTGAAGAAGCTTTCAAAGTTTGGCGCATGGTGCCGGCTCCGAAGCGTGGTGAAGTTGTTCGTCAGATCGGTGACAAACTGCGTGAGTTTAAAGAACCTCTCGGACAGCTTGTATCATATGAAATGGGTAAATCACTGCAGGAAGGTCTGGGTGAAGTGCAGGAGATGATTGACATCTGTGATTTCGCAGTAGGACTTTCGCGTCAACTATATGGCTTGACAATGCACTCTGAGCGTCCGAAGCATAGAATGTACGAGCAGTATCATCCGCTCGGAATTGTCGGAATCATTTCTGCGTTCAACTTCCCTGTTGCAGTGTGGAGCTGGAACGCAGCACTCGCATGGGTTTGCGGTGATGTTTGTGTGTGGAAGCCATCATCAAAAGTTCCTTTGTGCGCAATCGCATGTCAGAATATAATTGCATCCGTTCTTAAGGCGAACAATGTTCCTGAAGGTGTGAGCTGTGTGTTGATCGGAAATCCGGTTGGTGATATGATGAACAACGATAAGCGTGTTCCGCTTGTATCATTCACAGGATCTACACGTGTGGGCAGAATTGTTTCAGGACAGGTTGCGCAACGTTTCGGTCGCAGCATTCTTGAATTGGGCGGAAACAACGCCATCATTGTTTCTGAACATGCTGATTTGAGCATGGTGCTTGTTGGTGCTGTATTCGGCGCAGTAGGTACTGCAGGTCAGCGTTGCACTTCAACACGTCGTTTGATTGTACACGAAAGTGTTTACGATAAAACGATCAGTGTACTTAAGAATGCGTACGGACAATTGAAAATCGGAAATCCGCTTGACGCTGCGAATCACGTTGGCCCGCTGATTGATAAAGGTGCGGTGAATGATTATCTCAACGCAATTGAAAAAGCGAAGAAAGAAGGCGGCAAAGTTGTTGTTGAAGGCGGAGTTCTTGAAGGAGAAGGTTACGAAAGCGGATGCTACGTGAAGCCTTGCATCATTGAAGCAAAGAATGAGTATCACATCGTGCAGGAAGAGACATTTGCTCCGATTCTTTACGTTTTGAAATACAAAACGATTGATGAAGCGATTGCAATGCAGAACGGTGTTCCGCAAGGATTGTCTTCTTCTATCTTCACCAACAGCATGCGTGAAATGGAACAGTTCCTTTCACATGAAGGTTCTGATTGCGGAATCGCAAACGTGAACATCGGAACATCAGGTGCAGAAATCGGTGGCGCATTCGGTGGAGAGAAAGAAACCGGCGGGGGTCGTGAATCAGGTTCTGATGCGTGGAAAGTGTACATGCGCAGACAGACAAATACGATTAACTATTCGACCAGTTTGCCTTTGGCGCAGGGGATCAAATTTGATTTTTAAATATTAACCACGGAGACACGGAGCCACAGAGTATGTCTGTGGCTTTTGTGTATAATGCACATAGTTTAATTTTGATCGTATGAAATTATCCCGCTTGTTTCTGGCAGTTACATTGTTTGTCTCCACACTGTTGAGCGCGCAAAACGATCTACTTCGCGCAGGACAATGGCGGGGCATTCTTACTCTGAACGACACAACGGAATTGCCTTTCACTTTCGAAATTGCGCAGACAGCTTCCGGAGTACAACTCACGGTGATTAATGCCGAGGAAAGAATTGTAACGGAAGGATTCAGTTTCACAGAAGATTCCGTTTGGTGGACGATGCCGGTGTTCAACACCAAGTTCAAATGCAAGCGTGACAGCGAAACATATATTTCAGGGGAATGGCATAATACCGCCGCAGGAAAACCTTATGTCCTGAAGTTCTATGCGATGCACGGTAAAGAAAGATTTCCGGAAAACTTTGTTTGTGCCGGCAGTCACAACTTTGCAGGAAAGTGGGAATGTACTTTTTCTCCGGGGACAAAAAGCGAAAGCAAAGCAATTGGATTGTTCAACTATAAGGGCAACGGAAAGCATACCGGCACGTTTGCTACAGAGTTCGGCGATTACCGTTATCTGGAAGGAGCATATACCGGATGCAACACCATGACGTTGTCCATCTTTGACGGACAGTTTGCAATGTTGTTTGTTGCACATCTGAACGAAGACACCATTTCAGGAGAATATTGGTCGGGGAAATATTATCACGAAAACTGGAAAGCAAAACGCAACGAGAAATTCGAGTTGCGTGATCCGGATAAACTCGCATGGGCTAAAGATTCAACGGATGTTGACTTTACTTTCAATGATCTTACAGGGAAACCTGTTTCACTTTCTGATTACCGGGGAAAAGTGGTGATCGTGCAGATCATGGGTACATGGTGTCCGAATTGTCTGGATGAAACGGCATGGATGCAGGATGTTTACACCAAGTATCATTCACAAGGATTGGAGATCATCGGACTTGCGTATGAACGAAAAGGAGATACTGCAACTCAGAATGCGGCGATCAGAAGAATACGCGATCGTTATCATGTTACTTATCCGTTGCTGAACACCGGCAAGAGCGGGAAAGATTCTGCATCAGCAAGTTTACCTTTCATAAGCGGAATTTTCTGTTTCCCGACTTCCATTTACATTGACAGGAACGGTAATGTCCGACGCATTCATAGCGGATACAACGGTCCCGCAACAGGTGTTTATTATCAGCGCGATTCCGAGGAAGCTTTGCGTTTTATACAGCAGTTGCTTGCTGAAAAGCCCAAGCAATAATGGCTTTGATGACGAGATATTTTCTGCAGCTTTCCTATAATGGCTCTGCATTTTCCGGTTGGCAGTTTCAACCGGCACAAATAACTGTACAAGGTGAACTTGAGCGCGCGTTGAGCGCATTGCTTCATGAGAAAATCACTGTGATCGGTTGCGGCAGAACGGATGCAGGTGTTCATGCCAGCAAATATTACGCGCACATTGATACGTTGACGAAAGGCTTGCAGAATGATCAACAGTTTCTGTTTCGTTTGAATAAAACATTGCATGAAGGAATTGCGGTGCAAAGAATTTTCACTGTTGCGGACAATGTACATGCAAGATATTCGGCCAGGAAGAGGACCTATGAATATTTCATCTCCCGAAATAAAAATCCTTTTCAGAAAGAACAGCGGTGGTTGTTGCACGATGATCTTGACATCGTAAAGTTGAATGAAGCCGCTGCAATTGTATTACAGCAAAGCGAATTTGTTTCATTCAGTAAATCGGGCAACGACTCGATGACAACCCTTTGCACAATTTATGAATCAACGTGGAGAATTCAGGATGATGTACTGATTTATAGAATCTCTGCGAACCGATTTTTACGTTGCATGGTACGTATGCTTGTCGGAACAATGGTTGAACACAGTCGCGGAAGATTTACTGCCGAACAGTTTGAGCATATTTTTCTCGCAAAAAAGCAACCTGATGTAGTGTATATCGCTCCGGCAAATGGTTTGTTTCTTACAGAAGTTCTTTATCCGGAAGGATTGATACCGGAATAGGAATTTGTTTTGCAGATAATTGTTGCAAAAATTGCTATTGAAATCCGTTCGTAGGAAGCGGTTCGGCATTTATTGCAAATCATCATTACAAGCAATACGAAGTCTCTTGAATTTTGTGATAACTGCGGGTTGTGACGAGTTCCGTGCGATATGCCGTTTCTCAGCAAATTAGAGCTTCACGACTTTTGACAAAACGAAATTTATGAAGGCGCTTATCTTTCTTAACGCAATATTATTCTCAGTTGCTTTAATGGGGCAAGGAGAAGTCAATACAGCTCCTGAGTTTAATCGACCCTATCGCACTTTAGCATGGGCACCATTGACAATGGCGGATATGCCGGGAGGTCCCGGGTTGCGCGTATCATCGGAATACAGATTGAACGGAATTTGGAACGGTATGTCTGAAACAACTGTCTACCTGCCGTATCACAACTTTTACAGGAGTACTTCAGGAGTTCGCGTGCGTCAGGATTTCAGAAAGTACATTTCGGGTAAAAATTATTTTTACGGTGTATCATTCATGTTCAAGTATCAAAAGGTTAATCATATTGCTGTAGTGCCAATTAACGATTCGACGAGATACAGAAAAAATTATTCGGTGGTGAAGAATATTATATGCCCTGCTTTTGTAATTGGCAGTCATACTTACATGGGAGATACTAAAGGATGGTATATCGAATCATCCGCATATCTCGGTTTGCGTTTCAAAGACGCACACATGGAAGGATTAACCGGATCGGAAGCGGGATCAATGTGGCCATTTGATTTGGAGGCAACTGATTTTGCGTTCCGCATGGCGCTGCAGGACGGAATTTATGTTCACCCTGAAATTTCAGGTACAATTAAAATCGGTTATGACTTCGGGAGCAAAAACAATAAAAGCTGATTAAGCCCAAATGCTTCCGCGTGGGAATACGTTATCTTAAATGACAGTTAACATTCATTTTGATTTCTGCTCTCACAATCAGCAATTAAATTCATTGAAATATCGCACTTTGCGTTCATGCTCAGCAGAGTGTAAATTTGATAAACCTAATTCGCCGGCATGACACTTTATATTATCGGAATCGGACTATTATTAATAATCCTCGAACGTATTATTCCGGATCAGAAGTTGCCGCATGTGAAAGGTTGGTGGTTGCGTGTTATTGTTCTGAATGTTTTTCAGATCGGCATTTTGTTCCTCGGCAAAGCAACTTGGGATAATTGGTTTGTAGGAGCATCAATCTTCCATATTTCAACTTACTTCTCTCAGCCTGTAGGTGGTTTAATTGGATACATCACTGTAACCTTCTTTTATTATTGGTGGCATCGCTGGAGACATACGATCAACTTTCTTTGGCTCACTATGCATCAGGTCCATCACAGTCCTCAACGTATTGAAACGATTACATCATTCTATAAACATCCGCTGGAAATTATTTGCAACTCAATAATTATCGGCGCGATAAATTTCCTGATACTCGGTCTGAATCTGGAAGCAGCGGCATGGAGTTTATTTTATGCGGCACTGGGCGAATATTTCTATCACATGAATATCAGAACTCCGCATTGGGTCGGGTATTTTTTTCAAAGACCGGAAATGCATCGCATCCATCATGAACGTGGTAAGCATTACTACAATTTTTCCGACCTCCCGATGTGGGATATGTTGTTTGGAACCTATAAGAATCCGCGAGAAGCAAGAACCGTTTGCGGGTTTAAGCCTGAAAGAGAGCGAAAGTTGCTCGACATGCTATTATTTCGGAATGTGAACAATCCGTTTCCAAGTAAGAATAAGAAATGAGGAGAGTAGGATACGTTTTGATCGTTGTTGTCGGATTACTGCAAATAGCAGGCTACTGTTTCAGAATGCCGTCTGTTAGAGGCTTGGGTCAGGCATTATCGTCAGCACCGTTGCCTATTGTCTTCACAGAGGTAAAGGGAGTGGAAACCTTCGCTGCTGACTTCTTCATAGGTTTTACGGATTCATCCGGCGCTTATCAGGAAGTAGCTATAACTCCGGAAATGTACAGTAAGTTGAAAGGACCTTACAACAGAAGAAATGTGTACGGAGCAGCTATTTCATATGGTCCGGTTTTACCAGAGAAAATCTGGAAGTCAGTATTGAATTACGGGGTGTGCAACAAGACCTTGCTCATGGAGCTGGGAGTTCCGTCAAACGGAAGCAACTATGTGGTTCGCATTAAATCCAGAACGGAAGGCAGAATCGGGCAGACATGGGAACTTCATACAACCTGTCCATGATCACACCGATATCCTCCAAACACTTTGCCCTGTTTCGCATAATACTGGGTTTGTACTTGATCCAGCATTTTGCATTTTTAATTCCGTATGCACAGGAAGTCTGGAGTAATACAGGTGTGTTTCCTTCACCGAGTTTAAATTTCACGTACGGCGTATTTCCGAATATCCTGAACTATTATGATAGTACGGAATTCATAGTTGCTTTCCTGGCCGCATTGCTTTTGTTCTCTGTCCTTTTTACGTTAGGCTTCTACAGGCGATTGACAGCGCTCTTCATTTGGTATGGCTGGGTGTGTTTGTTTGATAGAAATAATTTAATCAGTAATCCGGGAATTCCATTTGTTGGCTGGTTGCTGTTGTGTTGTACCATGATTCCGAGCGGAGAACATTATTCTTTAAAACCTGTAAGGAAATCGGATTGGGAGTTTCCACGCATTTTGTGGATAGGCGCATGGATTATCATGAGCTTGTCATATACTCTCAGCGGTATAGATAAGTTGCAATCGCCAAGTTGGCTCAACGGATCAGCAATTGCACACTTGGTTAACAATCCTCTGGCAAGAGATTGGTGGCTGCGCGATTGGGTTACTGAATTTCCAATATGGATTATTAAAATAATGACGTATTCAATATTAACCATAGAAGTACTATTTGCACCGCTTGCTCTTTTCCGTATAACCAGAAAATGGATTTGGTTAGCTGCTGTTGTAATGCATATTGGTATTTTGCTTTTAGTTGACTTTGCAGATTTAACAGCGGGAATGCTTATGATACATATTATCACTTTTGATTTGAAATGGTTTCCGCGTTTAAATCAAATCATACACGATCGATTTCTGAAGAAGATATCTCCATTCCGTTAACTGAACAGTTTCGATATTTAGTCTTGAATTTTACATAGCCTGGATCTTCTGCTTTCTGCAAGATTATTTCAGCGCTATTTATTGTCTTCAGTTGTTCAGTTATTCATTATTTCAGCAGCGACACATGTCCATTATACTTGTGCGTTCTTCCTTCAAAATCTTTCAGGATTACTTTGTAAACATAGACGTCCTGTTGCGCAACTGCTGATCCGTCGTTGGCGCGTCCGTCCCAACCTTCATTCAGATCATCACTTTCATAAATTTTGTTGCCCCAGCGATCGAAGATCATCATTTCAAATGTGGTGATCTCTTCTCCGTAAACATAGAACACATCATTTGTACCGTCAGCATTCGGCGTGAACGCATTCGGAATGAAAACGGTGAATTCAGGAATTATTTCCAATGGCTGAACCAGAGTGTCAGTACAACCGCCATTTGCCATGGCAACCAGTTTCACATTGAATGTTCCTTCACGCTGATAGGTGTGTACCGGAGACGCAACAGTTGAAGTGGTTGAATCGCCGAAATCCCAGAACCATCCAATCGTATTCGTGCTTGATTCATCTTCAAACATAATTGTTGGTTCAATCATAGTAGATTCTGTTCTGGACATTGAAAAGTTCGCAACAGGAGAATCATACACTACAACGCTTACAAGTGCATTGGAAGTTCCTACACAACCCGCAGGACTTGTTGCTGTTATACTTAAGGTGTACGTTCCGGATGAATTGTAACTGTGTTGCGGATTGTTGCCGGTTCCGGTAGAGTTATCACCGAAATCCCAGAAGTAAAAACAGTTCTGGTTAGCGAGTGTTGTGTCTTGAAAAACCAATGAAACTGCATCGCATCCGCTGGCATTCTGAGCAGGGACATTTACAACCGGGATCGGGTTAACTGTTACGGTTGTAACCGCAGGAACTACAACTCCGCAGATGTTGGATACGTTAACAGAGTAAGTCGTTGTTACTGCAGGATAAACCGTGTGCGGTCCAGGACCGAAAAGGTTGCTGTTCCAATTCCAAGTGAGCGGACCTGTGTTGCCGTTAACTATTGTGGTGATAACAGCACTGCTTCCGGCGCATATTGCAGGTGTTGAAACTATCTGCAGATTTGCCGGAGTAAATTGATATATATCCGCAGTGATGGTTGATGGCATACTTGAGCATCCGTTTGCATCAACCGCTGTAACTGTCCAAGTAGTTTGTGTGGATGCATATACGGTGTACGCATTGCCGTTTCCGATATTCGGAGACCAATTGTAGGTGAAGTTACCATTACCTCCGCTTCCGATTGCTGTGATGTAGAAAGGGGAGTTCGGACAGATCGTATCACTCGGCGAAACAATTACAGTAACCGGCGATGGTTGCGTGATTGTAACTGTGCTTATTGTTGCACATCCGTTTGCATCTGTAACTGTTACGGTAAAAGTACCGGCAATCATGTTTGCTGCTACCGGAGCATTCTGAATCGGATTGGTGTTCCAATTATAGGTGTACGGTGCTGTGCCACCTGCTGCCTGAACAGTTGCAGATCCGTTGTTTCCGGCATTGCATGAAACCGGAGTGACTGCGCTGATGAGCGCGTTGAGTGCCGGTGGTTCAGTAATTACTGCATTGGCGGTAGCAGTGCAGCCATTGGCATCAGTGATAGTTGCCGTATAGTTGCCGGCTTGCAGATTAAGAGCGCTGTTTCCGTTCTGAATAGGCGTTGTGCTCCAACTGCATGTGAGTACACCTGTGCCTCCACTGCTCATTATTGTTGCAGAGCCATTTGAACCTCCGTAGCAAGTAACATCAGTTCCGCTTACAGTGGCTGCGATTGGCAATGGTTCCGTAATCGAAACGGATTGTGAAGTTGTACATCCGTTAGCATCCGTTACTACTACATTATAGCTTCCTGCATCGAGTCCGGTTGCTGAAGCTGTTGCCTGTGCCGGTGTTGAATTCCAGCTGTAACTGTAAGGTGCTGTTCCACCCGCAGCAACAGAGGTTGCTTGTCCGTCGTTACCGTTGGCGCACGAGACGTTGTTTACAAGCGCAGCATTCACACTTAATGCTGATGCAGGTTGTGTAATTGTATAAGTTGCAGAGTTTGTGCAACCGCTGGCTGTAGTCACTGTAACACTGTACACGCCCGCGCTGATGTTCAGCAAATCCTGATTCGTGGTATTGTTCGACCATGAGTATGTATAAGGTTGCTGACCTCCATTAACGTTCAGATAAATGTTCTGTGTTCCGCCGAAGCAATTGATGTTGGAATATGTAGCGTTGATGTTTGAATTCGAAGGTCCTGAAGGAACAACAGCCACCGCAGACATTACACATCCTGCAGCATCGGTTACGTACACTGTATAAGTTCCTGCGGTTAACCCATTGGCATTTGCGTTGTTCCCTCCGCTTGGTTGCCAGTTGAAACTATACGGACCGGTCCCTCCGGTTGCGAGTGCACTTGCGGTACCGTTGGATGCGCCGCAATTGGTGGCTGTTGTTGTCACACCTACACTGAATCCTGAAACTGTGATACAGAAAGCGAATGTTTGTGATCCGGAGTACGGACAAGCATCATCGCTTACGGTTACTGTGAAGCAATATGGAATTGTGCTGATATCTGCTGTTGTTGGTGTCCAGCTGAAAACTCCAGTTGGAAGCGGAGATCCGCTTACTGTAAATGAAGCAGCGGGTATTCCGTTGTTCCATGACATTGTTACAACTTGTCCGGCATCTGCATCGAAACCATTTACGTTAAATGTAAAAGGTGATCCGGCGCAAATCGTTGCGCTGTAAATATTCGTGTTGTTGATGCCTGCTGTATATGGAAGCTGGTTGTTGCACATTACAGTGCGTACCTGAATATCGCGTACCACTGTACCGATGAGTACTCCGTTTCTCCATTCTTCAACACGCACAGACATTACCGCAACGATGATTTGACTTGGAGTCATACAGATATCTCCCGTAACAGGATTCAAAGTCATTGCAGGTGACGATGGAATGGGTTGTGTAGTAGAGTAGGGAGCAATGAATGTTACTGGTTGCGCGGGCCCGCTCATCGGGTTAACGAGTGAGTATGCAAGAGAATCGCCGTCAGGATCAATTGCACCATGATTGAAGCAATAGGTTTGTCCGGCGCAGACAAATGGAACAGGATCGTTGGAGAAAGCCGGAGAGTTGTTGCAGGGCGCAGCAACATTGTTAAGTGTGGTTTCAATGTAAATATTTTGTCCGCCCGGATTAACGATAGTGTTAATGGCGGCGTTGCGACAGCAAAGATTGAAGCTGAAAACCCAATCGGTGCAGGCAGCAGGTAAATTGATAATGCCTTCGTAGATCCATTCCTGTACTCCTGGATTGTTTCCTCCGTTACATTCTGTTTGAAGCTGAGGACAGATGGGAGTTACATCGATTCCGGTTCCGGGAATCGGGTAGAGTGTAGTGTTGAAATTCTGATTGCAGGACGCTGATGAAGTGTTAATGGTAACCGAACCCGGTGCATTTGTTCCGGAGCAGTCGCGGTAGAATGACAACCGCAACAGATACTGATTTCCGCCGAGGCAGGTGTAGGTGAGATCCCCGCCTTGTGCATGCGAAGCATATGCTTCTCCGGATAATTGTATGAATAACACTATAAGCAGTAACCGCAATTTCCAGACAATCGTGTACGCGTTTTTCATAGGGACCTCTCTTTCCTGGTTTAGTGTGTGTGTGATTCAAGGAACTGATATTTTCAACGGCTGCGGTTCCGTGTGGTTACATGAATTGACTGGCAGGAACGTGTTGATAAATTATTATGCATGCATAATAAATATCTAAAACGCTGAAAATGTGCAGTCGGAAGCGAGCACAAAAAAAGGTTTCACGTTTTCACGGAAACCTAAAAAAAGTCCTGTCGTATAATATGCTTGTGGGGTTTCGCGAAAAAATCGCGGGAGCAGGATGGTATTGTGTTTATTGCGAAATTTCTGATTCAGGGATGAAATAATCTGGGATCCGATCGCTATTCTGACCCGCACAATTTACAACGCATTCCACCTCCGGAATAATAAACGCCCTTGGATATGCATCCAAAGGCGTTAACAAAAGTGTGATCGTTATTATTTTTTCTTCACTTCTTTCACATCATTCGGATCAAAAGTGGCTCCTTTGATATCGCAGGTTGCAACAACATGGAACGTTGATTTTTCTCCGTCCGCGAACTTTGAAAGTTTTCCGAGTCCGCCTACAACTCCGCCTTTCTCGGCCATACGATCGTTATCCGATTTCGAATACGTAAACGGTACGGTATAATCGATCTTTTTTGTTTCTCCTGCCTTCATTGTGAAGCCCGGGAATTTCTGAACACCAAGATCAAATGTTTTTTCTGTTTTATCATCACCGCGACCTGTACTCCATTTCTCTTCAAACTTCACTTCAACGCTTACAATTTCCTGATCACTTTTAGCAACCAATTCTACTGTTCCGCTGATACTCGGATCGTCAACCGAGAAAGCAGCAGGTACCGTTACATTCACTTTTACAGTTCCGATGCCGAAGAACTGTTTGATTTTTCCTAAGAATCCCATAACTACTTTGTGTTTATTGTTTGACGGGCGCAAGATACAAAAGTGTTCCAGTAGAATATTGTAATCTGCTTGTAAAAACAAACGTTGACTTTAGGCTGACAAATCAATTAATTCTCACCCCGATCACCAACACGTCATCTACCTGATCGAGATTGCCTTTCCACTGAGCGAAAGCATTACGAAGTTCTCTTTCCTGCTCACCAACACTCTTTCCTGATATCGAAACTAATAAATCCCTGAGCTGATTATACTTGAATTTCTTTCCTTGTGGTCCGCCGAACTGATCCGCGTAACCGTCGGAGAATAAATAAACCATATCCCCGCTATGCATCTGAATCTCGTGATTTGTGAATGTATCCACTACTCCGTTCACATTCACTCCGATCGGAGACTTGTCTGCTTTGATTTGATTGAGTTGTCCGTTGCGTACAATGTATAACGGGTTGAACACACCGGCATACTGAAGAATGCGGGTGTCTTCATTGTAACTGCACAACGCAATATCCATTCCGTCTTTAACAGTGTTACCGGATTCCGATTGCCGCAGTAATTTATTCACACCGTAATCCAATTCTCGCAATATCTCCGATGGTTTCGTTAGACGTAATTCATTAACAGCACGGTTGAGTAAATTGAAACCGACAACGGACATTAACGCTCCAGGCACTCCATGACCCGTACAGTCGACCGCAGCGAATATTTTTTGATTATCAATAGTGTCTATCCAATAAAAATCACCACTCACAACATCTTTCGGTAAATAAAGTATGAAACTATCAGGTAGAGTTTTTTTCACAATGGAAACAGGTGCCAGGATGGAGTCCTGAATTCTTCTGGCATAGTTAATACTGTCCGTGATTTCATCCTTTTGCAGCGTTATTTCTTTGTTCTTTTTTTCGAGAATATCTGCGAGTTTATTCTTCGATCGGAATCGGTTGTAAAGAAGCAGAGAAAGTAACAACAGCACCGCAATTCCTCCGATCAGTAATAAAATGCGATTGTTGAGTGCTTCCTGTTTAAGTTCCGCTTCCGCTTGTTTCAGTTTCAGTTCCTGATCCTTCTTACTGATGTTGTACTTCTGCTTCTCCTGATCGACACGACTTTGTTCATCTTCACCATGCAGTTGCTCATTGAGGTCAATGTATTTTCTCAGGTAAAACAATGATGAATCATACGCTTTCATATCCTCATGCACTGATGCAAGGCTGTAATACGTATCCATTAAATGCTGCTTCAGATTATGTTTCATCGCGATGTGCATGGCATTTCTGAAGTAATGCAATGCGGAGTCCTGATTTCCTAATCCATCATGTATTTTCCCTAAAGTTCCGAGATTGCCGACCATACCGTCCGGGCGATTCAGTTTCAGGTTCATTGCCAAAGCCGAGCGTGCATACCACAAAGCACTGTCAAGGTTGCCCATGTGCAGGTAGCAATTCGCAATATTGTTTACCGCCATACTTACCTTGGAATCGGCTCCGATTCTGCGAAAAGTCTGTTCAGCCATACGCAGGTATATTAAAGCCGAATCAAATTGCTCCCGCTTGTCCAATATAGCTCCTATGTTCGATGCCGCTGCTGCTTCAAATCCGGGATTCTTCTCACTGCTCTTATTCATTTCCAGAGCGGTGATATAATTGAACAACGCTGATTTGTCGTCACGCTGACTGTAATAAATATTACCCAACGTAAGTCTGCAGACTGCGATTGCAAAAGTGTCGTTGCGTTTTTCATTAATCTGCAATGATTGCAGACATAACGTGGCTGAGTTCCCGTAGTCACCGGTTTTCTGATACAGGTTAGCCATGTTGAGGAGAATTTTTGATTCTTCCTGTTCCGATTTCATTATTCTGGATAAGGTTAATGCGCTGTCGTAGTACATTACTCCTTCAGCAAATTCACCCTGACTTTCATAACTCTGAGCAAGCAGATTGTAAGCGTTTACCAGACCGCGATTGTAGTTGTTCAAACGTGAATAACTCACTGCTCTTCGCGAATACTCTCTTGATTTGAGTGCATCGGAGAATCTGTAATGATCCGAGATTTGATTGCACAAATTTGCTTTGGCTGTGTCATTCTGTTCAAGTAGTAAGAGTTTTTTCAGACTGTCAGCTACATGATTGCCATTTTGAGCATGTGAACATAAACACAGCAGTAATGCAAATGCTGAAATAAACAGTTTACTTGAGATTGACATTTTCATGTTGTCAGAATTTAATACCAATTACAAGTACATCATCAACTTGCTCCAGACTTCCTTTCCAATCGCGGAACGCTTCGAACAGTTTCTCTCTTTGAACAATCACCGGAGAGTCGGAATGAACAAGCAGTAACTCCTGAAGTTTTCGCACCATGAATTTCTTTCCTTTCGGTCCTCCGAACTGATCAGCGTAACCGTCAGTAGTCATGTATATCATATCACCTTTGAGTAAAGGAATACGATGTGAGGTGAATTGTCTTCTTTCTTCCTGCTGACTGCCTGCAATTGCAAACTTATCCGCCTTTGTTTCAATCAATTCTTTATTACGGATAATCCACAAATTGCGATTGGCGCCGGCATAAGTCAGTGAATTGTTTTCAGGGTCAATCACAACAAGAGAAATGTCCATCCCGTCTCTTGTGTCGCCACCAACATCCTGCTTTAAAGCCTGTCTTACTCCCTCGTGCAGGTGATTGAGTATTTGTCCCGGATCAGTAATGTTTTTCTCAATCAGAATCTGATTGAGCAACGTGTTTCCTATCATACTCATCAAAGCTCCCGGAACACCGTGCCCCGTACAATCAACACACGCAACGAATTTCAGGCCTTGTTTTTCGGTGATCCAATAAAAATCGCCACTGACAATATCACGTGGTTCAAACAGAATGAAATATTCTGTAAGTACGCTTCTGATATAACTTTCTTCCGGCAAAATTGCATTCTGAATACGCTTTGCATATTGAATACTGTCCTGAATGCCCGTATATGCTTCTTCCAGATCAGCTTTCTGCTTTTCAATTTGTTGTTTCTGATCTACAACTTCTTTTGTGCGAATCTGTACAACTTCTTCCAGCTTTTCTTTTTGCTTACGCAGACGTTTCGCGCTCAGACGCACAGTCATCATCAATGTCAGAATAAAACCTATACCATATCCTGTGTACGCCCATCCGGTTCGATACCATGGCGCAAGAATTGTGAACGAATACCTGCTTTCCGTACTCTTCATTCCGAAAGAATTGAATCCTCTGACTACAAATGTGTACGTGCCTTCATGAAGATTGGTGTACTCTTTCCATGCCACTCCGGAAGGTTCTGACCAGGAAGTGTCAAACCCTTCCAGCATATACTGAAACTGTACCGGCGTGTTGTAAGTAAAATAGGGAGCAGCAAAATTAAATTTCACCGAATTGTTTTCATAAGGAACCGTGAGGCCACTCGAAGGGAAGTATCGCTGAATAGTGTCACCTGAGAATTTCACTCCGGTAATTATTGAGTTGAATCGAACAGCAGTATCAATTTTATTGCGAAGATCATATTGTACAAGATCCTGTTGATTCATAATCCATAGAATGCTGTCTGGAGTTCCGATAGCAAATTGAATATTTTCTCCTGCGAAAAGTTCTCCGAGTAGCACGGGAATAGGATACACGAAATCGCGGTTCCAGCCGAAGAAAACAGTATGCTTATTCCCTTCTTCTTCTGTGAACATCCGGAAGTTGAAACCGTTAGTACTGATTTTCAACTGTCCGGTTTTTATTTTGCGATGAATATCCGGCGCAATGCGAAAACAATCCGAAGAATCTGATACATCAAGAGCCGGAATGTATCTATAGGTGTCAAAGTAACTGACATAATAAACAGAATCACCAACCGCAACAGGAAAGTAATCGTCCGTTGCCAGTCCGTTATCAGCATCGTATTCTCTGTAACTGAAAACAGAATCGTTGATGCCGAGATTTATTTGCAGTATCGTTTTGAATCGTGTAAATGCAGAGAGCGTGACAATTCCATTAGCGGATTTTATCACTGTAGACATACGCAGTAACTCTATTCCCGGAAGTTCGTAAGTGAAAACGGAATGCCACGTATTATTCTCATTCTTCAAAACAGAGATTCCGCCTTTTTCAGCAGTGATGCAGATTTTCCCTGTGTCGATCCATTGTGTTTCATTCGTGTACCAGGAAGTTATCGGTGTGCTGAGGTTTGTTTTGATATTGTAATCAAACAGTCCCATGGAAGAAGAAATCAACAAGTGACTTCCATAGGGTTTGATGTCCCAGACTTCATTTTGCGGAATGTTCAACTTTCTGAAGGTTATCGGTGCTCCGGGAATGGACTTCCCGATTTTCATATACAATCCTTCTGAAGTGCCGACGTACATGGTGTCGTTGGAAAATACTGCAACTTCCAGCGTTCCTGTTAGTCCCGTTTCTCCACTATATGTTACCGCAGGAACGTCATAGCAGATCATTGAACAACCATCGTTATGCGCCAACCAGATATTTTTTTCCCGGTCAACAAACATTTCAGTGATTGTTTCGTTGCTTAACCCTGTTTTGCGATTAAAGAACGCTTTAAGTCTGAATGATCTGTCATAAATCGCAAATCCGATTCTGCTGTAAACTCCGAACTCATCCTCATTAATCCACTCACATCCCAGAACCGTTCCGCTATTGAGAATGGTGTCTCCGGGAACGTGATATTGCCTGAAGGTTGGATTCGAGGTCTCCGCTCCACCCATTTTAAACAGTCCGTTATCACCTGTCAGCAGAAGCAAGGTGTCGGAGGTGAATTGCAGAATTCCCAACAAACGCTCTTCTCCTATAAACTCTGAGTTGGGTACAAGCTGCAGTTTATCGTTCACGATTTCCATCAGACCGACTTTTCGTTCTTTGACAAACAATCGATTTCCAACACCGAACATCAATGCGAAAGAGTGATCTTTATCCGGCTCAATTGTGCCAATCACCTTTTTATTTTCAATAATGAAAATCCGTTCACTGCTTTCAAAGTATATTTTGCTGCCGATTTGGTAGGACTCCCATACATCAGTAAAGACTTTCTGTTCTTCTGATAGCTGATCGACAAAACTGCGGTAAACGAACATTCCTTGCGCATCGCGCTCGATACAGCCAAAGTCGGCAACTGAACCGACGTAAATCACACCGGTATTTGCATCAAGTTGCAGCTGACGTGTTGCAGCACCCCGTTTCACGGGAACATTATACCATCGAATACCATCGTAAATGTAAATCGCGGATGTGGATGCGATATAAATTAATCCACTGCTATCCTGTACGCATTGCCAGGTTTGATTGAATCCGTGGTATTCACTGGACTTGAAATTTCTGATATAGTACGGACTTTTCTGCGCGCTGATTGTGTGGCACGTAAACAGAAAAATCAGAACCGTCAGAAATTTTTTCATTTACTCAATTCCAGTGCTTGCTCAAGATCAGAAACTATATCCGTAATGTGTTCAAGCCCGACTGAAATCCGCACAAGTCCCGGTGTAATTCCTGTACTTAGTCGTTCCGCTTCCGTCAGCTTTGCGTGCGTTGTTGATGCAGGATGTGTAACGGTTGTTCGTGTGTCGCCGAGATTGGCAGTGAGTGAACACATCTTGATCGCATCAAGAAATCTGCGTCCTTGTTCGAGTCCACCTTTCAGTTCGAACGTAACAACACCGCCTCCGGCTTTCATTTGCTTTCTTGCAATTTCATATTGCGGATGAGAAAGCAGCCAAGGATACTTCACAGATTTCACGGATGGATGATGCTCTAACAATCCCGCAAGCTTCAACGCGTTTTCAGAATGTCGCTCCATACGCACATGCAAAGTTTCCAGACTCTTCGAAAGCACCCATGCATTGAACGGAGAAAGTGAAGGACCTGTAGCGCGACAGAAGAGATAAACTTCTTTTACCAGATCTTTTCTTCCGCAAACCGCACCACCCATAACGCGTCCTTGTCCGTCAATGAACTTGGTTGCAGAATGTGTAACGATGTCGGCGCCGTATTTTGCAGGCTGTTGCAATGCCGGTGTGGCGAAGCAATTGTCAATGTTCAGAATGATTTTGTGCTTGCGTGCCAATTGCCCCAACCATTCGAGATTAACCAAGTCCAGTCCGGGATTGGTAGGCGTTTCAGCAAAAATCATTTTTGTATTCGGACGAATCAACGCTTCCCATGTTTCAGGTTTATTGATATCCGCATACGTATATTCAATTCCCCAACGTGTAAGATATTTTGTAATTACAGTGTGCGTTGATCCGAATATGGAACTGCACGCAAGCAGGTGATCACCCGCTTTCAGAAACGCAAGAAAAGATGCGGTGATCGCAGACATTCCCGAAGCCGTTGCAAAGCAATCTTCTGTTTCTTCAAGTGCGGCGAGCTTCTGTTCAAATTCAGTAACGTTCGGATTTGAAAAGCGACTGTAAATATTCACATCCTTCTCATCTGCGAAAGCAGCACGCATTTCCTCCGCATTATCGAAAACAAAACTTGATGTAAGGAAGATTGGAGTTGAATGTTCCCCCTCGTTGCTGCGCTCTGTTTGAATGCGGATCGCATTTGACTCTGGTCTCATTACAATTAGATATTAGGCAATCGTATTATACAAGTTTGTTGCCGTTGAGTACTACTTCCCAGCTGATTTTGGCACCGGCTATTTCAAGGGTCTTCGATACCGAACAGTATTTTTCCATAGAAAGTTGACACGCGCGCTTTGCTTTTTCAGGATCAATTGCACCTTCCAGATGATAAACGATGTGCGCCTGTTGCCACAAAGCCGGTTCTTTACCTTTCTCCCGTTCGCCGTCAATTTCAATCCTGAAATCTTTGATTTCCTGTTTCTGTTTTTTCAGAATCATAATGATGTCAATCGCACTGCAACCGCCTACTGACATGAGTAACGCCTGCATCGGGCGAACGCCTTTACCTTTCCCTCCGATTTCCGGATTCGCATCGAAATGCATGATTTCTTCTCCCTGACCTTTCGCCTCGAAATGAAATGCGTCATCAAGTCGTTGAAGTGTAACTTTCATGGGCAATAATTTATATGTGTAAAGATAGAAATTAGCATATCATACACTGTGGTATATTTGCAAGGTTATGAAGGAAAACCTGTATCGGTTCAATAGCGATTTTCAGACGGAATCAGGGATTGCGATTTCCGGAATGGAATTGTTCTATTGTACTTCCGGCGAATACATCCACGGCAAATCCCGTGTAGTTTGGGTGTGTCATGCATTAACTGCAAGTGCTGATTGTGAATCATGGTGGCCGGATTTAATCGGTACAGATAAGGCACTCGGCAAAGCGAATGAGTTTTTGATTTGTGTGAACATTCCTTCGAGTTGTTACGGCAGCACAGGACCGCTCAGCGTTAATACGAAAACAGGAGAGAAATACTATTCTGAGTTTCCGGTGTTCACGGTTCGTGACATTGTAAACGCAATGATTGAACTGCGTAAGCACTTGCGCATTGACAACATTGATTTGCTGATTGGTGGTTCTATGGGTGGATATCAATGTGTGGAATGGGCAATCATGGAGCCGCAGGTAGTAAAGAATCTTGTTTTGGTTGCAACGGGTGCTCGCGAATCGGCATGGGGAATTGCAATTCATACTGCACAGCGACTTGCGATTGAAACAGATCCTTCATTCGGAGGGAAGCACGATGATGCCGGTTCCAAAGGTTTGAAAACAGCGCGTGCAATCGGAATGCTGACGTATCGCAGTTACGAGGCGTTTGTTGCTGCACAATCAGATGATGATGACCGCACGGATAATTTCAAAGTATCATCATACATACATTATCAAGGTGACAAGTTGGTGAATCGATTCAATGCGTATTCATATTGGTTACTTACAAAAACCATGGATTCACACAACGTCGGTCGAGGAAGAGCAGGAGTGGAATCTGCTTTGAAATCAATTACCGCAAGAACATTGTGCATCGGTATCAGCAGTGATTTTTTATGTCCGGTGAAAGAACAGAAGTTTCTTGCTGAGAACATTCCCGGCGCAACTTTCATAGAGATCGATTCTCCTTTCGGACACGACGGTTTCCTGGTAGAAGGAAAAATAATCGGCGAATACGTTAACGAATTTTTTGCCTGAATCTGATTGCCGTACGATTCCTGATTTTTTAATGACATTTATTTGTTTTCCGGAAGCAGCTATTAATGTTGTGGGTTCTTTTAGATAGAATTCAACTAACGTTGCTGAAATTCCTCTATGAAAACTCTATTTCTCATGTTGGCACTCGTGTTAACCCAGCTGGCCTATAGTCAGTCCGACAGTGCCTCAAGTCCGGCACTGGCTTCAGTAAAATCTTTCTGGAAGCAAATTGACAAACTCAAAGCAATGGATGAAGGATCCGCATCTTTCAAATCCGGAATTCAATTGGCAGAGAGTTATCAGAAGTCTGTGAAAAAGCAAGATCCCGCTTTTAACACGGCTAATATGGACAAAGCCCTCGATTTACAACGTGCGAGAATGCCGCAGAGTAATAACGTTGCAAGAAATAATTCGCAGTCTGAAGAAGGAAATCGTGCGTCATCACCAAAAGGCAAATATGATCCAGGCCGGGAAGCAGTAGTTGTTGAGATGTTCGATTCATTGTTCACGCGTCATCCTTACACGGGTCCTTCGGGCACCGACGCTGATGATGCTCGCAACGCAAGCGAATTACAGAACTACCGCCAAACAGCTTCACGATACATTGCAATGAATATTCCTCCCGATGATCGCGCCATGACGGATGGCATTCGTTCGAGCGGACTTGATACAACCGGAATAACCGAAAATCTGTATGCGATGAGCAAAGCTTTACGTTCAGGATGGGAAGACAAGACCATCGGAGAATATGATCATTTGCTTGCTATGGAAGCATACTGGTCAGCGGCCGCAACACTGTTTCACAATCGATCGGATTTCAGTGCAGCGCATCATCAAGTACGAGATACTTTAACATCGATCGGGAGTCGTGACAACGCGAAGGCGATGATCGCACGTAACAAATTGAATCGGGGAGGAAATGTATCGATGCCTGCTGCCGTTCGCAAAGATGCAACAATGGAGCAGGAGTTCCGTACCGCCTTCATGAATGAAGGATGGAACGAGAGCATTCTGAAGATCAATATTCTTTCTAATGAATGGACAGTAGTACGCAACAACGTTACCGGTGCGATAACTGGAAGAACACAAACTGCAGCAATAGCAGCCAGG
This sequence comes from Bacteroidia bacterium, assembly GCA_023151315.1. GTDB lineage: Bacteria > Bacteroidota > Bacteroidia > Palsa-965 > Palsa-965. The sequence continues at coordinate 61,926 of JAKLJE010000008.1, read as the reverse complement.
AATCAGAAAGGCGAGTGTATTCTTTACACTTACACGATAATGCAGGAATTCGACGGGAGCAGATATCTTCCTGCTAAGAGGTATTCACATGATGCGACTTATATCGCCTGTGCAAACGTCAAGTAAGTTTTACGCCGGATAAATTCGAATAAGACTGATCACTAAACGTTGTCAGCTCCTGCTTCCCACAACTCAATTTTGTTTCCTTCGGGATCCATGATGTGAGCAAACTTGCCGTAGTCGTAAACCTGCATTTCTCCGATCTGCTGTACACCTTCTTTTTTCAGTTCTTCAAGAAGTTCCGCAAGATTCTCAACGCGGTAATTGATCATGTATTCCTTTTGTGAGGGTTCAAAGTACTTTGTTTCGTTCTTGAACGGATTCCAAACGGTTTGTCCTTTCACTTCAGGATTTTCCGCATCGCGCCAATCGAAAACAGCTCCGTATTCAGTAGCCGGAATACCGAGATGTTTTGCATACCATTCACGTTGCGCTTTCGGATCAGCGCACTTGAAAAAAATTCCGCCAAGAGAGGTAACTCGCTTTTTCATTTCTGTTTCGTGATTAAATAATATTTTACTGCACGATTACAATCTGTGCGGTACGTACGGCTGATGTATCGGTAACAGTTATAAAGTAACTTCCGTCGGACAGAAAACTCAGATCAACTGAAGGAGAATTCAATGTCAATGACGTAACGGTTTTGCCGGTGTTATCGGTTACATTCATGTTACAGGGGAAGGATGCATTGACATACAAATAACCTGAACTCGGATTCGGATAAACTTCCAGATCGTTTCGAACACTTTCGTTTTCCGCAATGCCCGTACCTGAAAACGCTTCTTCATCAAATATTTTTGCGTAGACTATATCATAATAGCCACCATTCCCGTTTGGGGTGTTATATGTGGAGTCGAATGTCCATTGGCTGATTTCACCGAGTGATCCGGTAACTGCAACTGCTCCGTTACCTGCAATGCACAATCCTCCTGAGTAATCGTTCAGATATTCTCCTCCGGCTTTGAACCAGCGGAAGTTGCCTGTTGAATCTGTCTTCAGTACACCAATATCAAAACTCCCCGGATATGGTCCGGTTAGAGTATTGCTTTGATAATAAACAGGAGTGTAGAAACTTCCACTGATGTAAATTTCTCCTTCTCTGCCCAAGCGCAACCTGACAAGCTCGTCAAATGCGAATGAAGTGCCGATCACTTGTTCTGTCCATACCGGATTTCCGGCATTATCAAACTCCACCAAATAATTTCCCAGTTGTGCCGAATTGGAAGTATTGCCATTGAGCGTATCATTCCCGATAATCAACTGACCGTAAAATGTCCCGATGCATATTGCGTGACCTTCTGCATCTGCGCGCACATCTTTATACATCTCCAGATAAGACTGTACCATTGATCCTCCGTAATTTTTCAGCCACACCGGTTGCAGTGAAGTTGTATATTTTGCAATGAACGCATCTTCTGTTCCGTTTGAATGTGCAACCACATTGTTCCCTTGCCAACAGCTGTCGCGAAAAGTTCCTGTTACATACAGTGCATGTTCGTATGCAGAATAGTCCATTGCCCAGCACCCGTAGTACGTCGCTCCGCGCTCCACATTTCTTTGAAGCAGTACACCATTGCTGCTAAATTTGGTCAGATACATCGCATAGAATGATCCTTGAATATTTGAATTGAAGTTACCGTTGGATGCCAGAATGGTTAACGCGCTGTTGTCGTAAGAGAATCCGCCCAGATAGACGTTTCCGCTATCGTCTACAGCTAATCCAGGCCCCATGCTGAGTTGTGTACTTGTAACAACATTCGCCCACAGCATTTGTCCTGTAGAATCAATGCATGCGATATAATCGGCGCCGCCGATATAGTTGCGCGTGATGATACCGGATTGAGCATCTCCGAACTGGCAGGGCCCTTGACTCGCTTGTCCGGCTATATAAATTCTGTCTCCGTTTTTAGAAACCACAACACGCCGGCCGTAATCAATTCCTCCGGTTCCAACAGGTATTGCCCAAACAGGAGTTCCATCGGGCTTTGTTTTTATTAAACACGCGTCGTGAAATGTTGACTGGTTGTAAAGAATATCGCCATTGACATTCAGTGTATCATAGAAGTCACCTACGATGTACAAATTCCCGAACTGATCGGCCTGAATATCTGATCCGTCATCAGGTTTGTACGTTCCGGTATTCACAATGCGTTTCGCCCATTCAAAACTGGCAACCTGCGCATTCAGCGAAAGTGCGAGCATCAATGCAGTTAGTAGTGTAAGTAAACTTGATTTCATGTGCCGTGTTTATTATTTGCCTAGTTGTGTTTTAATATTTCTACTTCATGTTCAGTCTCGATCCCCGGATGGGTGATTCTGACTCATCTTCATACTTCCCGGTTTTCTCATCAATGAATACATCACGATCCTTACGCCGTTGAAGTTTCATGTTGATCAGAACTTCTTCCGTTCCTGCCTCAAACAAAGTCTGTTGAATTTTATCCACCAGTGCAATCACTTCAGAGTATCTTCCTTCAACAACGGTTTCAAAAGGGCAAACTTTGTACTTGAGTCCCGATTGCTGTATGCAGTTTATTGCCTTGTCAATGATTGCATATTTGTCTCCATGTCCCGCGAGCGGAAGAACCTGTATCGCCAGATTAATAATGTTGTCTGCCATGTGAAGTTCAGTATAATCTTATTCCTGCAATCAGTACATCATCCACCTGAAACATGTTACCCTTCCAGGTTTCAAATTCTCTAACGAGTTCATCGCGTTGCTGTGTTGCAGAAGTTTGTTGTACAGCGGAGAGCTTTGTTTTCAGACGGCTGTATTTGTATTTCTTGCTGTAATAGGCTCCCGGAATTCCGCAGAACTGATCGGCGTAACCATCAGTGCACATCCATATATTAGTGATGTCAGTAAGCGGAACACTTTGGAGTGTGAATTGTTTGTGCCTGTCCAGATAATAGCCAATCGGTTGACGATCTCCTTTCAGTTCATGAATCTGCCGATCTGTGGTGGAGAAGTAAATGGAATTGTTCGCTCCTGCGAAATGCATCACGTCAAGATCTTCATCGATTACGGCAAGCGCAATATCCATCCCGTCGCTCATGGAATCGCGATCTTCATTCTGGCGCAATGCACGCACTACTTTTTCCGTAAGCAAATTGAGAATTGCGTCCGGTTGTGTTACGCCTTTTTCGTTAACGATTTCGTTCAGGAGCGATGTTCCGATGAGCGACATAAATGCACCCGGAACCCCATGACCGGTACAATCGGCAACAGCGATAATTTTCAGATTGTTTTTTCTCGTTACCCACCAGAAATCTCCGCTTACAATATCGCGTGGCTTGTAAATGAGAAATGATTCCGGAAAAAGTTCCTTCAGATATTCTTTTGACGGCATCACGGCGTGTTGAATACGCAATGCGTAATTGATACTGTCTACAATATCACGATGCTGCTCTTCAACTATTTTTTTCTGTCCTGCAATTTCCGTTTTCTGTTCTTCAAGAAGCACATTCACTTTTCGTGTCCTGCGCATATTTCTCCAGATAACAATTGCTACAATCAGCACAGCAACAAATCCGATTGCCAGCAACCATCCTTTTGTGCGTTCCTGTTCCAGCGCAGCTTCGCGTATTGCACTTTCAGAAGAGAGTTGATCAATTTTTCGTTGTTTACGTTCATTCTCCAGGGATGCATTCAACTCATCAATACGCTTTCTGCTTTCTTCTCCGTTCAGTTGCTCGTAGGTAGCGTGGTATTTACTGTAGTATTCGTATGCGGTTTTGTAATCTCCTTTCACATAATAAATACTTGCCAGCGACAGATAGTTGGTGGCCATCATATCTTTGAACTGCAGCTCTGTGGAAATTTCCAGACTGCGATTGACATAGTACAAGGCACTATCGATCATTTTACGTTGACCGTAAACTTCGCCGATATTGTTGAGCAGTATGGCAACACCGTTTCTGTCGCCGATTTCTTCACGAATCTTCAACGCTTGCTGATACATTGCCGCTGCGCGTTCAAGATCACCGCGATCGCTGTAGATCATCGCCATATTATTAAGGCAAATAGCAACCAGACGATTATTGTTGGTTTGTTGTGAAAGCGCGAGTGAACGTTGATAATACAGGAGTGCGGAAGAATCCTGCTTCATGTCGAGATAAACATTACCTATACGAGCCAGTGCATTTGCTGTACGTTTGTTGTCTCCGGAAGCTTCATACATACTCAATCCGAGCAATTCGTATTTCAATGCATCTGTCAGATTATCCTGATCGTGATAAATGACACCGATGTTGAGATATGAATTCCCGGCTTCGGATTTATCGGCTTCATTTTTATTACTGCGTAGTGCCTGATTGTAGTGCAGAAGCGCTGCTACCGGATCACCTTTCTCGCGATGGATGAATCCCATCTTGTTGTAGCAGGATGCAACTTTTGAGGAATCGCCGAGACTTCGATAATCCTTCAGGAGATTCGTGTACATCTTCAATGCACTGTCCGGCTTGCCGGAATAGAAAACGGCATACGCGCGCTCGTATTGCGAATCAGCAACACCTTTTTTACTGTTCATGCGCTCCGCATACTTCGTCGCTTCGTTGCAGTAGAAAAACGTGCTATCTAGATTGTTGTTGGTGAATTGTGCGGCGAGAGTGAGACAAATACGCACCCGCACGGAATCGTGAGCGGCATTGCGTATATCTGCGCTTTGTTGCGCATGCAGTGTGAGCAAGCCGGAAAGCATTGCCGCGAACACCAGAAAAATGCGCAGGGGAAACATGACCTTGTCTGTGTGAATGAGCCTACAATATAGCAAACTTCACGTCAAAAGTCAGTCCCTGAATGCGCGGAAACAGGCTAGGGATTTATTCGTGAGTGAGAACAAGAATTCCGAGTCGGAATTGCAAATAGCGGAAGTCGTCCTTGACTTCTTCACCGACGTAATCAGCCGGGCTTTGGCTGTATGTTGCGAAATCTTGCGGCAAAGAATCGTAATCCATTTCTTTATCCTTGTCGTCAAGACGCAGGGGCCACATGGAAGTATTATAGGTGCATCCCGCTTTAATTCCGATGTAATCCGAGAACATGAACACGAGAGATAATCCGGCGGATAATTCTCCATGAAAGCCGGTGTATTTACCATCGAGCGCTGCAGAATTAACGGAAGTGCTGCCTTGCGTGTAGGATGATTTTATAACGGCCCTTCCCATTCCTGCGCCTAGATGAATCATTCCGTTTATAGTTCCTGCATTATAATTCCCTATCAGGATATTCGTGCGAAAGTTCAGCATATTAGAATGCAGACTGAATTTGCGTTGCCCTCCGTCAGTTCTGTTGAATTCAGCAAAACTTTTGGATCTGGAATACTCCAGCCCCAAAGTTGCATGATCCGTCCCGCCCATACCAATACCAATGGTCCAACCAACACCAGGGCGTTCAGAATCCCAATCGCTAAGTGCATTGGCATTTACACTGGCATAGCTTGAGGCAAAATTCTGAAACGACTTGGAGCCGATCGTCTGATAATTCGGATTGAAGTATGCAATAGCTACTTGTGCGCGGAGAGAATACACGACGGTACTCAATGCGAAGAGTAAGAATAATTTCTTTTTCATAATTGTAATTGTATAAGCCTTTACAGATACGAAAGTCACATTCCGGTAAAACGAAACCCCCTCCGAAGGGAGAGGGTTCATTCACGTTTTCAAAACACTTAACTGATTAGCTTCCGCACGCCTCGCATCCTTCCGGATCATCGAGTGAGCAGGTGATCTGTTCCATTCCGACTTCAGCTGAAATCGTTGTGTCTTCTGCTTTCGGAGTGAGTTGCAATGCAGCCTGATCAACAGTAAACTTGATCGCATCTGCTGCAGCTTTCGTGCGCAGGTAGTACATGCCGGTCTTCAATCCTTTCTCCCATGCATAGAAGTGCATAGAAGTAAGTTTGCCGAAGTTCGGGCTCGACACAAAGAGGTTCAGCGACTGTGACTGGCAGATAAATGCACCACGATCAGCAGCCATATCAATCAATGCACGCTGCGGGATTTCCCACACAGTGCGGTACAGATCCTTGATGTTCTGCGGGATCTCAGGAATTTCCTGGATAGATCCGTTTGCTGCGATGATCTTGTTCTTCAGATTGTCATTCCACAATCCGAGTTTCACGAGATCTTTCAGCAAATGTTTGTTTACCACTACAAATTCTCCTGACAGAACGCGGCGTGTGTAAATGTTCGAAGTGTAAGGTTCGAAGCATTCGTTGTTGCCGAGAATCTGTGAAGTGGAAGCAGTTGGCATCGGTGCAAGCAACAGTGAATTGCGTACTCCGTATTTTTTCACTTCATCGCGAAGGATATCCCACTCCCAACGTGCGCTAGGTGTTACACCCCACATGTTGAACTGGAAGATTCCTTTTGAAATCGGTGAGCCTTCGTAAGTTTCGTAAGGACCTTGTTCTTTCGCAAGATCTTTAGAAGCTGTCATCGAAGCGTAATAAATCGTTTCGTGAATTTCAGAGTTCAATGCACGTGCCTCAGGAGAATCGAACGGATAACGCAGCATGATGAATGCATCTGCAAGGCCCTGAACACCCAATCCGATTGGACGGTGACGCATGTTGGAGCGACGCGCTTCAGGAACCGGATAATAGTTTCCGTCAATGATTTTGTTGAGGTTCTTCGTTACAACGTAAGTCACATCAAACAATTTCTGGTGATCGAATTTTCCGTCGATTACGAAACGCGGCAATGCCAAGGATGCAAGGTTGCATACTGCAATTTCATCAGGAGATGTGTACTCCATGATTTCAGTGCAGAGGTTCGAAGACTTGATTGTTCCGAGATTCTGCTGGTTGCTCTTGCTGTTGGCAGCGTCTTTGAACAACATGTATGGGTTTCCGGTTTCGATCTGCGATTCCAGAACTGCAAACCAAAGATCCTGTGCAGGAATTGTCTTGCGACCTTTTCCTTCTGATTCGTACTTGGTGTAAAGCGCTTCGAATTCTGCGCCCCATGTTTCAGAAAGTCCCGGACACTCATTCGGACACATCAATGTCCAGTTGCCGTTTTCCTTCACACGCTTCATGAACAGATCCGGAATCCAGAGTGCAGTGAACAAATCACGCGCACGCATTTCTTCTTTACCGTTATTCTTGCGCAGATCAAGGAATTCAAAAATATCAGCATGCCAAGGCTCCAGATAAATTGCGAAAGAACCTTTACGCTTTCCGCCGCCCTGATCCACGTAACGCGCTGTGTCGTTGTAAACACGCAACATCGGGATGATTCCGTTTGAAGTTCCGTTGGTGCCTTTGATGTAAGAGCCGGTTGCACGCACATTGTGAATGCTCAGACCGATTCCGCCTGCGCTCTGAGAAATCTTCGCGCAGTTTTTCAATGTATCGTAAATACCGTCGATGCTGTCTTCTTTCACTGTGAGAAGGAAGCAGGATGACATCTGCGGCTTCGGAGTTCCTGAATTGAAAAGTGTTGGAGTAGCGTGTGTGAACCAGCGCTCGCTCATCAGGTTGTATGTTTCAATCGCAGACTGAACATCTTCCTTGTGAATACCAACGGATACACGCATCAGCATGTGCTGCGGACGCTCTGCAACTTTACCGTGAAGCTTCAGAAGGTATGAACGCTCCAATGTTTTGAATCCGAAGTAATCGTAACCGAAGTCGCGATCGTAAATGATAGACGAATCAAGAAGCTGCGCATTGTTCATGATGATTTCATACACATCATCAGCAAGCAATGCCGCTTTCTGTCCGGTTTTCGGATCAATGTATTTGTAGAGATTCTCCATTGTTTTGGAGAATGATTTCTCTGTGTTCTTGTGCAGATTAGAAACCGCAATGCGCGAAGCGAGCAAAGCATAATCAGGGTGCTTCACTGTCATTGAAGCAGCAGTTTCTGCAGCGAGGTTATCCAGTTCGCTCGTGGTAACTCCGGGATAAATCCCTTGAATTACTTTCATGGCAACTTCAACCGGCTGAACATGCACAGGGTCGAGTGCATAACACAGCTTCTGAATACGCGCTGTGATTTTGTCAAACTTGATTGATTCTTTGCTGCCGTCTCTCTTAATTACGTACATAAAACGTGCGTTTTATCGGGTGGGTGAATGGGAGTATTGTATTGTAGGGGAACTATTAATCTTTTAAAAATCTTCGTCGAGTGAAAACACATTCTGACTGCGATCGGTTGTTACGCCGGCTTTCTGATATTCAGCAACACGCTTCTCGAAGAAGTTGGTTTTTCCTTGCAGTGAAATCATTTCCATGAAGTCGAAAGGATTTGTTGCGTTGTACACTTTGTCGCAACCGAGAGCTAGAAGCAAACGGTCCGCAACAAACTCAATGTACTGACACATCAGTTCTGCGTTCATGCCGATGAGTTTCACAGGAATCGCGTCTGTAACAAATTCTTTTTCGATCGTCACTGCATCTGTGATAATACCGGTTACAGTTTCTTTCGGAAGTTTATTGTTGAGGTGTGCCGAATAAAGCAGACAAGCGAAATCGCAATGCAAGCCTTCGTCACGTGAAATCAATTCGTTGGAGAATGAAAGTCCCGGCATCAAACCGCGCTTCTTCAGCCAGAAGATGGAGCAGAATGAACCTGAGAAGAAAATTCCTTCAACGGCAGCAAATGCAATCAACTGCTCGGTGAAAGTTCCGTTGGTGATCCAACGTAAAGCCCAATCTGCTTTCTTGCGAACAACAGGAATGTTATCGATCGCGTGGAAAAGCTTGTCTTTTTCAGTCGGATCTTTGATGTAAGTATCGATCAGCAGCGAATAAGTTTCGCTGTGAATGTTTTCGATCATGATCTGATATCCGTAGAAGCAACGTGCTTCAGGATATTGAACATCATTGATGAAATTAACTGCAAGATTCTCATTAACGATTCCGTCAGAAGCAGCGAAGAACGCCAAAACGTGCTTGATGAAGTGACGCTCGTCGTCGTTAAGCTTGTTGGCCCAGTCCTGAAGGTCAGCAGAAAGGTCAATCTCTTCCGCAGTCCAGAAGCTGGCTTCAGCCTTCTTGTACATTTCCCAGATGTCGCGATGCTTTATCGGGAACAAAACAAAGCGGTCTTTGTTTTCTGCGAGAAGTGGTTCGTTGGCTGTACTCATAAAAATGGGTCCTCTTCCGGGGTTATTTGTTTAATTCCTTGAATGTTAGTGTCTTCTGGCGAAAAAAGCAGGCGGGTAGCCTGCTGTTATCTCGTAAGGTGTTTGCTGTGAATCACTTAAATCAAAACGGATTCGCGCATCGACCTGGAACAAATTTTTACAAAATGCCCGTGTAAGTCAAGTCCATTCCATTAACAAAACACCGGAGTTATTCACACAGTAACGCGGAGACGCTTGTTAGTAATGTGTAATAAGTAGGCTACTTTTCAATAACGACGCGGGCTGCAGAGGATCGTCCAAAAATTCTGATAAAAATCGTGTCCCGGATTTAGGAAGTTCAGGAAATTTTGTTTGGAGGCACTCTCGCTTCACCGTTCACTGTTCATGATTACTTCTGTCAACCATCCAATGTCTCTCTTCTCAGGTCTCATTTCTCAGGTCTCAAGTCTTATTTCTTCGACTCAATATAATCTGCCGCCAGCTCCAGCTGCTGGTACCAATCTTTCCCGAATTTGCGAATCAACGCATTCTTAACAAACTTATATACAGGCACCTGCAGTTTTTCGCCGCATGCGCAAGCCGGCTTGCAGATGTCCCATTTTTCGTAGTTCACCAGAATATTTCTCTTACCATTTGTAATACGAATAGGATACAAATGACATGAAACGGGTTTGGCCCATTTTACCTTGCCGTCGCGGTACGCTTTTTCAATTCCGCAGAATGCAATTCCATCTTCGAAAATCGTGTAAGCACACTCTTTATCGCCACCAACCAACGGCGTTACTTTATCGCCATCGCTGTCTACCAGCCACTTGCCGTATTTCTTAATCGCTTTTTTGCCTTTCTCTGTAAGATACGGCTCCACGTCATCGTAAATCTCTTCGAGAATTTTTTCTTCTCCATCTTCGAGCGGTGCACCGGAGTCACCATGAATGCAACACGCTCCCTTGCATGCATTCAAATCACACACAAATTGTTTTTCCACTACATCGAGTGAAACGAGCGTCTTTCCGATTTCAATCATGAGGCAAATTTAGCTTTATTGTTGATCGCCGTGAATTGTTTAAGAATTTGAGAATGGCAACCTAACGTACAAAGAACGTCGGTCATAGAGTTACATTTGCTTCCTTAAACGGAGCATAAACTATGACAGAGAAAACCTATACACCTGATGCGCAAGGATCTTTAGGATTACTTGCCTTAGGCTATCGCGGACTGGAAGCTTGGAGAAAAGCGCGCGGACAGGAAAATCCGTTTTATTCTCTGGCAAAGCACAACGGCGCGAAGGGTAAGCGTAAGGTTATATTGTTGGGCTGGGATGCCGCCGACTGGAAAATAATTAACCCGCTTCTCGAGTCGGGGAAAATGCCGGCTCTTGCTTCACTTATCAAACGCGGGTGCTCCGGACACATTGCTACAATGGATCCGCCGTTATCGCCCATGCTGTGGACAAGCATTGCAAGCGGACACACTGCGGACAAACACGGCATACTCGGATTCATTGAACCGAATCCGGATGGCAGCGGTGTGCGCCCGATTCAGGTTACATCGCGGAAAGTAAAAGCGGTTTGGAATATTCTCCAGCAAAACGGTTATAAATCGCATGTTGTAGGATGGTGGCCGGGATTTCCCGCAGAACCTATTGACGGTGTTTATGTTTCCAATCTCTACGCAAAAGTTTCACCGAAAAACAAAGACGATTGGCAAATGGCCGCCGGCATGGTTCACCCTCCGGAGCTGAACGGTTTGATGGAATGGCTGCGCGTACGGCCTGAAGAACTCACGGCAGCGCATATTGCTCCGTTTGTTCCGCAAATGCATTTGGTGGATCAGGCGAATGACCCTGCATTAACCGCGGTGGCACGTCTGGTTGCCGCAGGTGCATCATTTCATAATGCGGCTACATGGATTCTCGAGAATGAAGAGTGGGATTTTCTCGCGCTTTATCTCAATGAAATTGACGTGTTCAGTCACACGTTCATGAAATTCCATCCACCGAAGCAGGATCACATCGAAGAAGCAAAGTATAATCTCTATCGGAATGTGATGAATGCTGCGTATCAGTGGCACGATATGATGCTGGGTCGCATTCTGGATTTGATCGGCGATGATACAACTGTCATTCTGCTTTCCGATCATGGATTTCATTCTGATCAGCTGCGATTGGAAAAACTTCCTGTTGATCCTGTTGCTCCGGCGCAGGAGCATGCACCTTACGGTGTTTTTGTTGCGGCAGGACCTCAGCTGCAAAACGAACAAACGATTTTCGGTTGTTCGGTTGCTGATGTGACGCCAACTGTTCCTCAGATTTTCGGATTGCCTTCAGGAGCTGATATGTACGGGAAAGTGATTGCTCATGCTTTTGAGAATTATGCGCCGCTACAGTCCATTCCATCGTGGGAAGAAGTAAAGGGAAACACCGGACAGCATAGCGGCAACTTTCAGATTGATACTTGGGCGTCCCAGATCGCGATGGAGCAGCTGGCCGAACTCGGATACGTTGACAGTCCGGATCAAAAGAACAAAGATCAACTGAAGAATGCAGTTCTGGATAGCAAGTATTTTCTTTCACGTGTTTACACTTCTACCGGAAGAAACGCGGAGGCAATGCCGGTGCTGAAGGAAATTGTTTCTGAAGCTCCGGATGTTGCGCGCTATTCTCTGAAGCTGCTGAACACTTACATCCAGCTGAACGAAGTCACAGCAGCACGGGAACTATTCGAAAGAATAAAAGACGAGAGAAGAGACCCAAAGTTCAGCGGACAACTGAAATATCTCGAAGGCATTGTTCTGCTTGCGGAAGGGAGGCTGAATCCAGCGTTGGAAAAGATGAAAGAAGCAACTGCAGAAGCGGAAGAACTTTACGTTGTGCACAGCTTCATCGGCCAGATTTATGTGCGTTTGAGAATGTGGGAAGAGGCACGCAGCAGCTTCATTCACGCACTTTCACTGGATAGTGAGAATGCAGACGCACATTGCGGTCTGGCGTTGGCGTGTTTGCGATTGGGAGATGCTGACACTGCAATTGAGGAGGCCTTAGCTGCGGTGGAACTGAAATATTTTTTTCCTGCGGCGCATTATACGCTTGGAGAAGCTTTGCTTGCAAAGAACGAACCTGAGCACGCGGCAGAAGCGTTTAAAGTTGCTGCAACGCAACGACCTATGCACAAAAGGGCGCATCAACGCCTCACTCAGGTTTATGAGCAGCTGCCGGATAAAAAATCAGAAGCGGAACATCACCGGAAGATCGCCGCGCAATATAAAAATGATCACATTATTGTGGTTTCAGGTTTACCAAGATCAGGTACTTCAATGATGATGAACATGCTGAAGGCGGGTGGAATTGAAGTGATGGAAGACGGAAAGCGCATGAGTGATGAAAGTAATCCGCGCGGATACTTTGAAGACGAGCGTGTGAAAGCCTTACATCTTGATCAATCGTGGATCGGCGCCGCTAAAGGGAAAGCCATCAAAGTGGTTGCTCCGTTGCTTCACTTTCTTCCTGCCAGATACAATTACACGGTTATTTTTATGGATCGTGATATGACGGAAGTTTTGCGATCGCAGCAGATTATGCTGGGGAAAAATCCTGAGAATTTTCCAATGGGGTTGGCAACGGCGTACGCCCAGAATCTCAGGAAAGCGGAAAACTGGATGTCGGCGCAACCTCACGTGAATTTTCTGCGTGTGAATTATGCGGAAGCAATTGCAAATCCGCAGCTGGTTGCTGAACAAATTACAGAAGTGCTGGGACAGGAGTTGAATATTGAGAAAATGACCGCCGCGGTGGACGCTTCTCTGTACAGAAATAAAAAATCTCATTAACTTGCTGAACAATTCCAACCTATGAGCACAATTACAAAAAAGTTGAAAGCGTATTCTGCTGCTGCAGGTGCAATGACTGCATTTGCCGGTGTTGCCAACGGACAAATTGTTCACACGGATATAGTGCCTGATTCGGTGATCACGAATGGAGAATCGTTTAACCTGAATATGGACAATACCGGTCCGGCAGAGTTTACATTCTCACAGTTAACCTATCTGGACTCACTCGGAAACCCGCAAGTATGGATTTCGCAGGTTGATGTGAATGCACCGACAAGTGCAATTGTCGGCAGCGTTTTCTCGAGCTCTTATCCGTTCCCGTTCGCATTGAATAACGGGGATTCCATTGCGGCATCTGCTGGTGCGGACTGGAGAGACGGGACTGTAAATAGCGGTGTTCAGTATTTGGGTGTTGTGTACGGCTCTTACACTTTTTGCAACTTCCGCGGAGTTGACAAATTCATGGGTGTACGTTTCAATATCAGTGGTCAGCCACATTACGGCTGGGTTCGACTGTACGTTTCGCCGCTAGCCGATACAATCGTAGTGAAAGAATACGCTTATCAAACACTTCCGAACGTCGGACTAACTGCCGGACAACTTGTTGGAATCGAAACTCAGGAAACAACACCTGTACGTGTATTCGCATACAACAATGTGCTGCATATCAATCGTGAAAGCAATGGCGATGCAGCGGTGATTACCGTTTACAATTCAATGGGACAAACAGTTTACACAGAGCAATCTGCAGAAAACAACTATACGCATTCATTGGACAATCTTGCGACAGGAATTTATACAGTGAATGTAACAACTTCAACTGGCGTTACTTCACGCAAGATTTACATTCACTGATATTAATAAAACAAATAGAGAAGGTGTTGTTTGCAAAGGCAGCACCTTTTTCATTTCGCAACACTTTTGTTTCTGATGAATTCGTACCCCGCCACATTCATCATGATCAGAAGCATTCCGTAGAACAGATCTTCGAACGGAATTGTAAGCATGCGTATCCCGAGATTCTCATCGTCGTTGTACCACACGACGGGTGATTCAAGTCCGGTGCCGGTGAGAATTCCGTTAGAGAGCAGAAAGAACGGAATCACTGCGATGTAACTGAGAATGAAATTGCGAAGTCGCTTTACATTGCGCCAGGCAAGTATTAACAGCAATGCGACGTTGGAAAATGCAGTGAAAGCCGTGTAAGCTTTGTTACGGAAAATGATTCCTGCAACGAGAAACAGCAACGCTGAAATCAATAGAATTACACGCGCATTTTTCCATTCCGGATTTTTAAAGAAGAGCTTGAAGCAGTGATAGGTGAATACACATGAATAGGGAATGCAGATGAAAAACAGAATTTCCTCCAGCGGAAGATTGTAAATGAAAACTCCGGTAACGTATTGCGGATTGAATCCCCACACACCGGCTTTGGTGAATGCGGCATCCCACACTAAAAAGAAAAGTGCTGTGATCAGCCCGGGCAGCCACAAATATTTCCATTCGAGGTGAAAGCGAAGTTTCGGATGAAAAGAGAAAAGAAACGGAACTAAAATGCAGCCGAGATCAACAAGCAGGTAGGTGAGGTGCGGATTCATTTCACTGCTGCGACTTCAGCGCGTCTTTAAAATAGCGAACAGGAACCCAAAGCATGCCGAAGCATTCTCCTTCTTCTTTGCCGAGATGCTTGTGATGTACTTTATGTGCTTTGCGGATAGCGCGCACATAAAAATTGCTGCTGCGGGTAAAGAGTTTAATGCGTTGATGAATGATGATTTCATGCACCACGAAATAAGCAAATCCATACGCGGTAATTCCGATTCCGATAAACAGCATGTACCATTTCGCGGGATCATTCACCCCGAACCAGATCAAAGCCATTGCAGGAAGAGCGAAGATCACAAAGAACAAATCGTTTTTTTCAAAAACACCGTAACCGGGCTGATGATGGTCTTCATGTAGCAACCATAGAAATCCGTGCATGACAAATTTGTGCGTGAGCCAGGTTACGCATTCCATGAGGATAAATGTTCCGAGTACGATGGCAAATCCTGTCATGCTACGATGGTCTGCGGAGTAAGATTGGGATAAATCATGCGGAACCACACCGTGAACAATTGCGGATTATCACGAAGTTCAAGAGCAAGATCTTCGTCGCAGATGTACTCCCACGATTCCACTTCGTCGGGATTCGGTGCGGGTAATGCATCGCTGATTCCGGTGAAAACATGATCGAATTCGTGTTCGGTCAAGCCGTTCTCCAATTCTGCTTTGTAAGTAAAATCAAATGCATGAACGAGTTCACATTTCATTCCCATTTCTTCCTGCAGACGACGCATTGCCGCTTCGCGGGCATCTTCGCCCGGACGCGGATGACTGCAACAGGTGTTGGTCCACAATCCTGCAGAGTGATATTTACCTGCTGCACGTTTGTGCATGAGCAATTCACCTTTTGAATTGTAAATGAAAACAGAAATAGCACGATGAAGTTTCCCGGAGCGATGCGCTTCCATCTTCTCCATCACACCTGTTTCGTTGTTTTTTTCGTCAACAAGAACTACGTATTCGTTCTGCATGGCTGTGTAAGTTACGAATGATTAATGGATCAGAACATGCGCATGCTGTGACGGAAATAGGAAGTGGCAAGCAATCCCATTTTGCGGTAGTTCGGTATGCGCACGCGCTGCGTCATGATCTGCACCGGACTTACGGCGCGGATTTTATTGAACAGCTGACGATAATAAACGTAAGCCACATAAACACCAAAGCGAGAGCTGGTAGGGAGTTGGCGAATACCTTCGAGGGCTGCGTCAAAATCCGCTTCAATATCTTTTTCCACTTCTGCTTTCACATCGGCGTTGAACTGCGACATGTTCACTCCCGGGAAATAAATGCGCCCAAGCACGTGATAATCGCTTTTCATATCGCGGAGGAAATTCACTTTCTGGAATGCAGCGCCTAACCGCATTGCAGCGGGTTTCAGTTCGCGATACATGGCATCATTGTTCTCTGTGAAAACACGAAGACACATGAGACCTACAACTTCTGCTGAACCTACGATGTATTCTTTGTAGGAATCTTCAGAGTGTCGCGTTTGGTCAAGATCCATTTCCATACTTTTCAGAAACGTATCGATCAATTCCCATTCGATGTTGTACTTGTGTACCGTTGCCTGAAAGCTGTTCAGCACCGGATTGAGGCTGATTTTGCGTTCGATCGCTTTAACAGTTTCGCTGCGGAATTCCGCCATGAGAAGTTCGCGATCATAATCGAGAAATGAATCTACTATTTCGTCTGCGAAGCGCACAAATCCGTAGATGTTGTAAATCGGTTCATGCAAACGCTCGTTCAGACAGTAAATTCCCAGAGAGAAACTTGTGCTGTAAGCTCTCGTGGTTTTTTTACTGATCTCTGAAGAAATCTGGTCAAACAATTGTTTCATGGTAGCGGGATTGTAATTGTTTATGAATTTCACTTGCGGCAATTTCTCCTGAAATGAGCGCGGGAGGAATCCCCGGGCCCGGAACAGTGAGCTGTCCGGCGTAAAACAGATTTTCAACTTTTCGGTTACGCAGTGATGGTTTCAGCACTGCGGTTTGTGATAATGTATTGGCCAATCCGTAGGCATTGCCTCCGTAAGCGTTATAATCGTTTATGAAGTCGCGGATGCAATAGCTGCGGTTGTAAACAATATCATTTACGAAAGATGTCCCGGTGAAGGATTCCATTCGTGAAATGATCATGTCGAAATACTTTTTACGTGTTGCGTCAGAATCTTCGAGCCCTGTTGCAACCGGAACGAGTATGAAAAGATTTTCAGAACCTACAGGAGCAACAGACGGATCAGTTTTGGAAGGACAACACACGTAGAAGAGCGGATTTTCCGGCCACTCCGGTGTTTGATATATTTCACGAGCGTGTTGATCCAGATCTGCATCGAAAAATAAATTGTGGTGATGCAGGCGCTCTATTTTCTTCGAAACACCTAAGTAGAAAATCAAACACGATGGAGCGAATACTTTATTCTTCCAGTAGGTTTCGCTGTAATTGGCAAACTCTTTTCCGAGAAGCACTTGTTCCGTGTGGTGATAATCTGCCGAAGAGATAATGCCATCGGTTTTCAAATCTGCACCGTTCACATTCAACGATACAGCGCGCTTGTTACGCACATTGATGCGTTTTACTTCAGCGTCGGTTTGAATTTCAACACCGAGTTCCTGTGCCAGCGATGCCATTCCCTGAATGATCTTGTGCATTCCGCCCATCGGATACCAGGTTCCCATATCCAACGCTGCGTAGTTCATCAACGTATAAAGGGCCGGAATCTGTTGCGGCATTGCTCCGAGAAACAGCACCGGAAATTCCATTAGTGCAATCAGGCGCGGATCCTTGAAGTAACTGCGCACATAAGAACGCACACTCTTGAAAACGTGACTTCCTGCAACACCGCGCAGCACATCATAGTTCATGAATTCGAACCAGGAATATGCAGGCTTGTAAACCAATTGCTGCATTCCCACTTCATACTTGAACTTACCTTCTTTCAGAAACTTCTTGAGTTTTGCGCTGCTGCCCGGCTCAATCGACTCGAAAAGATTTTCAATGTCGTTCATTTCTGCAGGCACATCCACTACATCGTTCTTCCCGAAAACCATTCTGAATCCCGGATCGAGTTTCACTAACTGATAGTAATCTGAAGGTTTGCGATCGAAACGCGCGAAGAACTTCTCGAAAACATCCGGCATCCAGTACCAGCTCGGACCCATGTCAAAACCGAAGCCGTTCTCTTCATAGAATCGGCAACGCCCGCCTATCGTGCTGTTTTTTTCGAGCACGGTAACGGAATGCCCTGCTTTTGCAGCAAAGCTGGCCGACGCCAATCCGGAAAAACCGCTTCCTATGATGGTGATTTTTGACATGATAAAAGATTGAACAGAAACTACCTGAGACTCTTGCAACTATTGTTTAAGGATGGCAACTAAAGAGTCAACAGAATTGCAAGGCAAAAGGTTCACCGTTTGCTTGATTTGACGCAACATTTCGTCACGTCCCACAACGATCAATTTTGCTTTCGGTGCATCTTCAGCGAGACGTCGGAATTCTTCAGGCAGATTGATTTTTTTCTTCTGCATGATATAGAAAGTGATCAGGTGTGTTGGCTTTACGTAAGGGAGCATTTCACGAATGTTGCTCAGCGGAACGTTCTGTCCGAGGTACACGGTTCTCAGTCCCATACTTCTTGCGATGTAATCACTGAACACCAATCCGATTTCATGCCATTCATCCGGAGGGAGGAATAAAAGAACATTCTTATCCGGAACATGTGCCGGAGGCAAGCCGTCAATCGCAGCAATCAGCTTGCGACGAATGATGCACGTTGCAAAATGTTCCTGCGTTGGCATAGCGGCATTGGTACTCCACATTACACCGGTCTTGTGCAGAAACGGATACACCACATCAACCATAGTTGTGAAAATTCCGTAGCGCGTGATCACCGCTGATAAAACCTTTTCGAATTTGGTTTCATCATAAGTGAGCATTGCCGAAGTCAGTTCTGTTACGAAAGAAGCTTTCACAACATCATCCGATTGTGCGGACTGAAGTGAAGAAACCATTTCGTTCAGTTGCTGTTCCGTATAAGACGCAACACGTGAGATTTTATGTCCGAAATTGACCAGGGTCGAGATGTTGAGAAGCTTGCGCACCTGACTGTCATCGTAGTAACGGATGTTGGTCGCCGTTCGGAACGGCTCAATCAGATTGTAGCGCTTTTCCCAGATGCGGATTGTGTGGGCCTTGATGCCCGTCATCTTCTCAAGATCGTTTATTTGATATCTGTTCATTGTTTAACAAAGGTATAAAATAATTAAACAAAAAGGCGAAGCGTAACGTGTCATTCCCCACCTTTACGTTTAATCATTTGTTTGTCAGTACATTAAAATCACAACAAACCGCAACTTTGTTCATGGTTTCTTCCGGTCAGTTTCGACAATTGTGCGGATTTGACCGATTTCGACCGGAGCCCGGGGATCAACTCTTCAATGTGACTTTTACTTAACAAGCGCTTTATCATGAACAATAAGTAGTCTTCACTTATGATGATCGCGAGTTTTATTTATCATTGAAGCCTTATGAAAAGAATGTCATCGGTGATAGTTGCTGGATTTCGATTTCCGGTTCTTGTTGTTGCAGCTTTAATGCTCTTAGGTTTTGAGTCTTGTATCAGAGACGACGACGATAAGGCCTACGTGACATTGCGTAAAAAAGGGCCATGGAAAGTGGAGTCGCTGAAACTGTCGCGCTACGACAGCGCAACGCAGACCATTGTGGTTTGGGATACGACATTCTATAATCACGGCAAACTTGAATTTTTCAGGGGAAGCGGTGGCCACGGTGATTTTTCGAGTGACTGGTATTTCCCTGACGGAAGCGACAAAGTCGGAATCATTAATGCATTAAACGGCGAGGCAGGTGTTGATTTGTATCTGCGTATGATTCCTCAAATGGGATTGGCTCAGGTTGAACACGGCAGCGGATATCTCGACAACAAAAAAGGATCTGAGCTCCGTATCTCCGGTGTAAAAGGATACTGGGAGCCCAGCATATATACCGGATTCCATTATCCTTACGCGCCAACCATAACCCGCGCAGGATATTATTCATGCGACTGGCACTTGGTTGCTGAAGAATAAATTTTGGCTGAAACTTAATCAGCAGCGAATTCCGATTACGCAAATATCATCAACCTGTTCCAGCTGGCCACGCCACTGGTTCAATGCATCGGCTAGTAACCGAAGTTGTTCTGATGTGCTTTTTGCGCTGTTCAGTAAAAGCAGATCTTTGAGCGGACGATATTTGAATTTCTTTCCGTTCGGTCCCCCGAACTGATCAGCAAATCCATCAGAGAACAGATAGACCATGTCGCCGCTGTTCAATTGAACGGAATGCGTTGTAAACGGTTTCCGATTTTCAAATTTCCCGATCGGTTGTTTGTCGGGTTTGATTTCATTCAATTGAGCGACACCGTTGACAGCGGTAACAATCCATAAAGGCAGATTTGCGCCGCTCCACTTCAATTGTCGGGTTTTGGTATTTAGTGAACACAGGGAAATATCCATTCCGTCATACACCTGATCATTGCTTCCTGAGAATGTCTGCGTAACGAGTTCTGCAACTTTATCCAGAACCTGCCCCGTATTTCTCAACTGATTATCATGCAATGCGCTGTTCAATGCGTTACTGCAAACCACACTCACCAATGCGCCGGGAACCCCATGACCGGTACAATCTGCAGCAGCAAAAAAAACTTCATCGCCCGCAACTTCCATCCAATAGAAGTCTCCTGCAACAATGTCTTTCGGTTTATACAGAATGAAACTGTCGGACAGATGCGATTTCCACTTGGCTTCCCAAGGTAAAATAGCCTCCTGAAGACGCTTTGCATATGCAATTGAACTCAGAATTTCTTTATTCTTTTCTTCAATGATATCCTTTTGCTTCAAAGTGTTTTCATGGCTTCTTTTCTTCAGTACATAACTTCTGTAAGCAAATAATCCCAATCCCACAGAGAGCATTAATACTATCCCGGTAAACAGCAATGCCATTCTGTTTCTTCGGCTTTCTTCCCGCGATTTTTCTTCCTCGCTTTTGAGTTGCGCCTCCCGTATGATCTGAGCTTCTTCTTCTTTTAATCGCTCTTCGAAGCTACGGTAGATAACACCATTCTGCACAGTAACCATTGAGTCCTTCAGGTCGGCATAACGTTTGTAAAGGTGATTTGCGAATTTCAGTTCACCCGAAGCTTCATAAATACCGGCACCGGTGAGATACAATTGTGAGAGAAGAAAAACGAAATTGTATTTACGGGCGGTATCATAACACATGCGCCATTTTGCCTTTGCTTCGTCCAGCATTCCCAGTTCTTTGTATGCATCTGCCAATCCTCCTTGCAGGTACATAGTAAGTTCAATGTTGCCGAACTTTTCTGCTTGTATCAGACCCGTTTCAAATTCCGTTCTCGCTTCTTCGGGCTTACCGAGTTTCAGGAAACAACTTCCGAGCCCTTCATGTCCAGCTGCGCTCACCCAAGTGAGATTTATAGAATCGGAAAGTTGAATTGCGTGTTCGTAATACCAAACTGCAGAATCAATTTGCTTCAGATCTTTGAATGTATTTCCCAAATTCAGATAATTAATGGCCTGATACCTTCTGAATTTCAAAGGAATATTCATTGCTAAAGCCTTCTTGTAAAACGTCAGCGCTTTTTCGTAATTCTTATCGGAGTAATAAACATTGCCAATATTATTCAACGTGGCAGTGATGTACTTCTCCATCCCGGGTCTGCTTTGATCCATGTTAAGACTGCGGAGCATATACATAATGGCAAGTTGGTTTTGCTCTACACCTTGATAGTATGATCCGAGATGCGAGTATGTAGCGGATAACCTTACACTGTCATTCAGATCCCGGAAAATTGCTGCTGCTTCCAGATACAACTGCTCTGCCTCTTTGTTGTCGCCTTTGAACTTTAATATCGTTGCGTGATTGTCCTTTGTCCTGGCTATATCGAACTGCCCACCGGATTGCTGTGCTATATTAACCGCTTGCATGCTGTAATCAAAACCAACCGCCAGTTCACTGTCTTTAAAGTGCAGAGACAATTGAATCAGGGCGGAAATTTTGGCGGAATCGGGTGATAAAGGATTGTTTGCTACCTGTTTTAAAGAGTCGACTTTGGCTTGTGCAAACAGAGCTGTCGACAAACAGAAGAAGAATACAGTAAGCCGGAGGTAGCGGGGAATCATGATGTTCAATTTTAAGGAATTTATTCGGCATATTACGAACACGCTGATGTAAAATCATCAATAACAGATGCAGATGGATTCTTCTTTGTACAATGAAGTCCTTTATCTTTGCACCATGTCACAGACAACAGAAAAAGCGAAGCAATTAACAGGAGAAGACAAGTTCAAGAACATCGTTTCTCACGCGAAAGAATACGGATTCATTTTTCAATCCAGCGAGATTTATGAAAAC
This sequence comes from Bacteroidia bacterium, assembly GCA_023151315.1. Classification (GTDB taxonomy): domain Bacteria; phylum Bacteroidota; class Bacteroidia; order Palsa-965; family Palsa-965. Next base: position 39,911 of record JAKLJE010000008.1, on the reverse strand, counting down.
GGTCTCAGCGCCGTTTACGATTACGGTCAGTACGGAGCCGAGCTGAAGAAAAACATACGCGAATACTGGTGGCGCGCCATGGTGCAGATGCACGATAACATCGTGGGAATTGATGCTGCCATTTTTATGCACCCTACAACATGGAAAGCTTCCGGTCACGTTGATGCGTTCAATGATCCGCTGATCGACAACCGTGATTCAAAAAAGCGTTATCGTGCCGATGTGCTGATCGAAGATGCGATGGCAAAGATCGAAGAGAAGATCAACAAGGAAGTTGAGAAAGCAGCGAAACGTTTCGGTGAAACTTTTGATGCGGCGATGTTCCGTTCTACCAACGCCCGAGTAGTTGAATATCAGAACAAGATTGATGCAACTCTCAGTCGTTTTAAAACGGCGTTGGAGAATAACAACATGGAGGAGCTGAAACAGATCATCATAGATATGGAAATTGCTTGTCCGATTTCAGGTACGCGCAATTGGACAGACGTTCGTCAGTTCAACCTCATGTTCTCAACGCAACTCGGTTCTGTTGCAGGCGAATCAGATACAATTTATCTCCGTCCGGAAACCGCACAGGGAATTTTTGTGAACTTCCTGAATGTGCAGAAAACCGGACGCATGAAAATTCCGTTCGGTATCGCACAAACCGGGAAAGCATTCCGCAACGAAATTGTAGCACGTCAGTTCATTTTCCGCATGCGCGAATTCGAACAGATGGAAATGCAGTTCTTCGTGCGTCCGGGAACAGAAAATGAATGGTACGAGAAGTGGAAGCAGACACGTATCAGCTGGCATCGTACTCTCGGATTCCCTGAAGCGAAATATCGTTTCCATGATCATATCAAACTTGCACACTATGCAAAAGCAGCTTGCGATATTGAGTTTGAATTCCCGTTCGGATTCAAAGAGCTCGAAGGAATTCATTCGCGCAGCGATTTCGATCTGAAGCAGCACGAACAGTATTCAGGAAAGAAACTTCAATACTTCGATCCGGAACTGAATCAGTCTTATGTTCCGTATGTAATCGAAACGTCAATCGGTCTCGATCGCATGTTCCTTGCAACAATGTCGCAAGCCTATCAGATCGAAACACTGGAAGACGGATCAGAACGTGTTGTGTTGAATCTGCCTCCGTTCCTTGCGCCGATTAAAGCAGCGATTCTTCCGCTGTTGAATAAAGACGGATTGCCTGAGAAAGCAGCGGAGATTGTTAACCTGCTGAAGTACGATCACATCGTAACATCAGAAGACAAAGACACCATCGGTAAGCGTTACCGTCGTCAGGATGCAATCGGAACTCCTTATTGCATTACGGTAGATCACCAGACGCTTGAAGACAATACAGTAACCATCCGCGAGCGCGACACTATGAAACAGGAACGCGTTCACATTAATGAACTGGCACGCATCATTGACGAGCGCGTGAGCATGACTGCAGCGTTGAAAAAGCTGTAGCAGCTGCAATCGAAATATGAAAACAGAATAGAGCCGCTTATTGAATGATAAGCGGCTTTGTTGTTACACCGGTTTCAGTAAGTACTGTTACGAAGTAAGTTCCTTTCTCCAATCCATTCAGATCAAGACGAACAGCAGAATTGTTTGTGGATTGCTGTTCGCTGATAACGCGTCCGCTTGCATCGAATAGTGTTACTGTAAGTTCATTGCCCGGTGAATTCACGAAACAAAATTCAGTGGCAGGATTCGGATAAAGTGAAAATCCTTCACGCGAAAATTCCTCCACACTTACTGTAACGAGATTGTAGAAAAGATAGACCGAACTGTCGGCAGGCAATCCATTCATCAAAGTATAATTCGGAACATCTGTTTCGGTTCCGCTTGATCCGCTTACATAAATTCCATTTCCGAGCAGGTACGTGCTGCTTGTGGAATTCATTGCAAACGGCGCTATTCCTACAACAGGGCCGGTTCCTCCACCGAGGCTTATTGCATCAACGTAAGAAGTGCCGTAATGACACTCAACATTACCGCTGAATTCGTGAATCCAGATTTGAAAATTCACGAAGTTGGTGAGCATCGCAGATGTGTCTTCATAGAAGCCTGCATTTCTCCATTCCAGCTTCATGATACGCGTGCCGGGACTACCGCTTACTTCATAAAGGATCGGAGATTGTCCTCCGCCTTTCGACATCAAATCCATTGAACCGAAATTCGTAACGAATTCGCCGAACGGCATGATCACATGCACGGTATCGTTCACATCCCATGGATCAAGTCCTGACCAATCATTATAAAAAATAAGTGTACTGTTGGCTTCAATCAAAACAGAGTCGTACCACGCACCGTAAACATTCACTTGAAACGGCAAACCGAATCGAACGTAGTCATCATCCCAGGTCCATAAACTCATATCCAGTGTATCCGCACTTGTAAGCGGCGTATAAACGCCCGTTGTATCAGTGAAAGAGTATTGAGCCTTCAGTCCGGATACGGACAACAGGCAGATCAGCAATGCTGCGTAGATTTTTTTCATAATGATATTTTAGTCCTGAGACGATCAGGATGGCACAATGTTACATGAAATCAGACGTAGAATGAGAAATTAAGTTGCCACCGTTGTAAAATGAAAAAGACCGGTTTCCCCTCCGGTCTTTTTCGTTTGCTGGTGTGTTGAGCAGAATTTGGTATGTTGAGCAAACCCAGATTCCAATTTATCATCCCCAAAACCCCTTTCGGACAATTACTGCAGCAGCAATTGAATTGATGATCCAGCGATACAAAAGTAATTGCGGTATTTTAGCTGCTGTAATTCAATTTTAGCTAAAACTTTGCATAAGTTGACGCTATTCGCTAACTTCAAACCTCAATTTGATTAAAATCAGGTTAATATCCTGTTGATATTGATAATCATGAAAGCATTACCGTTTAAGATTCCAGTTGCTTCCAGAGAGTCGGTTGTAGTTGAAGAGGACATTCAACCTCATTTTTATACTTATCTGCATCAGCACGAAGAAGTTCAGCTCACATGGATTCTGAAAGGCGAAGGTACGTTGCTCGCCGGTAACTATACAGGTAACTTCGGTTCAGGCGACATCTATTGGTTCGGGCCGAATCAGCCGCATGTGTTTCGTTGTGACTCCGTTTATTTTCAGAATAAATCCTGGCTGAAGGCACAATCCATTTCGGTTTTCTTTCGCGTAGATGATCCTGCGCAAGGCGGTTTACTTTCATTACCTGAATTGGAATCACTGCGCAAGTTTGCAGTGCGCAGTCAAGGTGGTTTCCGAATCGATCCTGAACATTACGTGGAGTTGACAGAAGCGTTTCTGAAAGTGCGCGTTCAGCACGGATTAGCGCGTCTCACTGCATTCATGCAACTGATTGATCAGGTTCTGAATCACAGCAAGCACATTCCGCTTTCTGATGAACCTATCGGTATGCAGATGTCAGAGAAAGAAGGTTCGCGCATGCATTCCATTTTCGATTATACACTGAAGAATTTTCACAAGGATATTTCAGTGACAGACGCATCGAATGTGGTTCACATGACGCCCGAAGCTTTTTGTCGTTTCTTCAAGAAGCACACACGCAAAACGTATGTAACGTTTCTCAACGAAATCAGAATCGAAAACGCTTGTCGTAAATTGAAAAGCGGAGATGATAAACTGGTTGCCGAGATTGCATACTCCTGCGGATTCGGAAATGTATCGCACTTCAATCGTGTGTTCCGCAAAGTAACAGGCAAAACACCGAAAGCGTATCAGCAGGCGCAGCTCGCGCGAATGAAATAGAAATTATTTTCCGTTGTAATTCGTCATCGTTAAGCCGATACCGATGGTGCCGAAAGCTTTGACTGCTTCGCAGCATTTTGCAATACGTTCCGGAAGCAATTTCGATTCTTCATCGTTCCATTTTCCCAGTACGTAGTCGGACTGACGTCCTTTCGCGAATTCATTCCCAACACCGAAACGCAGTCGTGCATATTCCGTGCTTCCGATGGATTCCTGTATACTCTTTAATCCGTTATGACCGCCGTCGCTGCCTTTTCCTTTAATGCGGATTGTTCCGAACGGAAGAGCGATATCATCGGTGACAACGAGAAGATTTTCCATTGGAATTTTTTCAGCCTGCATCCAATACTGAACAGCTTTACCGCTGAGGTTCATGTATGTGGTAGGTTTGATGAGAACGAAAATCCTTCCTTTGAATTTCACTTCAGCAACATACGCATGGCGGTCTTGCTTGAACTTTACATCACCCGCAAGCGCGTCCAGCACGTTGAACCCGATATTGTGTCGGGTGTTTGCATATTCATCACCGATGTTGCCTAATCCTGCAATGAGGTATTTCATAACTCAAGGTTGAAACAAGTGCGCGCAAGTTCCGAAATGTCTTCCAATTATTTTAAAAGAAAAACCGTTCCCAAAGATTTGAGAACGGTTTTAATACAGATTGAATACTGCGTATTACTTCTTCGCTGCCGGAGCTGCTGCCGCTGCAGGCTTCGCTGCTGCTGCTGCAGAAGGCTCTTCAACTACGTTACGTGTAACCTGTACAGTAACGATTGTTGAGTTACCCGGAGTAAGGAAAGTAAGACCGTCGTAGCTCAGGTCGCGAACGAGTACTGCACCGCCGATGTTGAGGTTCTCAATGTCGATAGTGATGTGCTCAGGCATTTTTTCAATTGGCCCGCGAACAGCAACCTTACGGAGTTTTTTCAGGAGTTTACCACCGGCTTTAACACCTGCAGAGTTTCCTACAGTTTTAATAGGGAGATTCATTGTTACTGATTTCCCCGGGATCAACTGAACAAAATCTGCGTGGATGATTTTGTCAGTAACAGGATGCGTTTGCAATTCCTGAAGAATTGCCTGAAACTTCTGCCCGTCAAGATCAAGATCCACTGTGTGCACTTCAGGAGTGAATACAAGCGGAGTGAATGCTCTCTCATCAACTGAGAAAGTCACTTGCTTTTCACCACCATAAAGTACGCATGGAACCTGTCCGGAGTTGCGGAGTTGTTTCGCATCTTTTTTCCCTACGTTCGCACGAAGCGAACCGCTCATAGATACTGATTTCATTGTACTGGTTTTTGGTTTTTATTATTGATAAAAAAATTACATGATAAAGTGATTGCTGATTGACTCGTAATTCACCACGCGGTGGAATACATCAGCAAACATATTCGCCACTGAAAGCACTTTGATCTTCGGGGATTCCTGTTTGAGAGGAATAGTGTCCGTTACAATCAACTCAGTGATTTTGGATTTCTCCACATTCTCATAGGCTTTGCCCGAGAGCACAGGATGTGTGATCAAAGCACGAACACTCGTTGCTCCGCGATCCATCATCATGTCAGCAGCTTTGCAAAGTGTTCCGCCGGTATCAATGATGTCGTCGATAAGAACGATGTCGCGTCCTTCAATTTCACCGATAGCTGTGATGCTGTCAACCACATTCGCTTTTGAACGTTGCTTATAACAGATTACGATATCGCTTTTCAAGTGCTTCGCATAAGCGTTCGCACGTTTCGATCCGCCCATGTCAGGAGCTGCCATTGTAAGATTCGGCAACTTCAGACTTTCGATATACGGAATGAACATTGTGGAAGCGTACAGATGATCAACAGGAACGTTGAAGAATCCCTGAATCTGATCCGCGTGCAGATCCATTGTCATTACGCGATCAACTCCTGCAGTTGCCAACATATCCGCAACCAGTTTCGAACCGATTGCAACACGCGGCTGATCTTTTCTGTCCTGACGTGCAAATCCGTAATACGGCAACACGGCAATTATTTCTTTTGCGGAAGCACGCTTTGCAGCATCCACCATCAAAAGCAATTCGAAAAGATTATCCGTAGGAGGGAATGTGGATTGAACGAGGAAAACAGTAGCTCCGCGAACGGTTTCTTCAAGTGAAGTCTGAAACTCACCATCACTGAATTTTGAAAGCACACAATTGCCAAGCGGCTGGCCGTATGCTGCAGCGATTTTTTCCGCGAGATATCGCGTTGCTGCTCCGGAGAATATTTTTACGTGTTCTGCCATCGGTTAGTCCTGATTCCGAAAGGGTTGCAAATGTACGAAAAAGGCAGGGAGGAATGAGGTTTTTTGGCGGGAAAAGTTGAAGCACCGCATTAGGGGCATAATAAGCTGATTAGCAATGCTTCCGAAGCTTGAAACGTGCCGTTAATCGCACGGATTGCGGATTGATTTCACGAAATCATCAGTTTTCGCATTTGTTTAAATGATCGGAATAGGTATTTTCGCAACCCCGATTCAAATTAGCCCGGATGGCGGAATCGGTAGACGCGCTGGTCTCAAACACCAGTGGATTAACCTCCATGCCGGTTCGACTCCGGCTCCGGGTACGAAAACAGAAAGCCTCGCAAGAGGCTTTTTTTATGGCAGCAGTTTATATTTTGCACTCAAAGTCAGCAGATGAATTCTACACGGGATCATCTAAAAATCTTGATCAGCGATTTGAATATCACCTGATCAAAGAATTTCCATCCAGTTACACGGCAAAATATGATGACTGGGAACTGTTTTTCAAAATAGAAAATTTGGATATAGGAGTTGCGAGAAAGATTGAAGCGCACATCAAGAAGATGAAGAGCAAAGTTTATATCCGCAATCTTGCAAAGTATCCCGAGATGTCGAAGAAATTGATTGCGCGTTATCTGTAGACGCGCTGTCCCGATAGCTATCGGGATCAAACACCAGTGGATTAACCTCCATGCCGGTTCGACTCCGGCTCCGGGTACCAAGTCGGAATAACTGATTTTTAAATCAGGGATTCCGACTTTTTTGTTTCCCAAATCCTGTGATATTAGGGCGATTGTGAGAAGCGTGGGATCAATTTGCTTGGTTCGACACTCGTCAGTTTTTTTCGAATACGAAATTCCTTCAGGAAACATCAAATATTGCAACTGCACTTTTTCGTAGTATCCCGCAGAACCCCAATAAACACTGATGTTTCGCGCAAAATTTGTAAGATTTTTTACCGCAATTTCGAGGTTCGACACCGTCTGTGCCGAAGTTTGCAATTCTTTCTCGATTCCGGCCTTTTCTTCCTTCAATTTTACCTGAAATTTGGCGTATTGTTCGGCTGAAATTTCCTCCATTACGAAGCGTTCTTCCAAGCGATCCAGTTTCACCTGAACCTCCGAAATGCGCCTTCTTAAAATGCTTGCTTCGTTTTCCTTTTCCGCGTTCAATTTGCGGTAAATTCCCTTGAATTCATCCCCAACAAGTTCTTCCCATTGGTCGCTTGAAATAGCGAATCCTTCGAGGATATTTTTGAAACGCTCGTGCAGCTTTTTTGCGCTCACATTATTGCCACATCCCTTGGTTCGGCATTTGTAATACCACAAATTTTTCTTCTTTACTACATAGCCCGGTACTCGGCAACCACAATGATCACAACGTAAGAAATTCTTTAGCGGAATTGCTTCGTTTTCCATTTTGCATTTGTAACCACCGGAGCGATCCTTGGTCATAATGCCATGCACCTGAAGAAATAGTTCTTTAGATATAAGAGGTGGATGCGTTCCCTGAACAACTTTACCTTCTAACGCATTATGTGACATTAGTCCGCAATAAAAAGGATTGTGCAACGCGTGTGATAAAGTTTGCTTTGGAATTTTCGCTCCAAGTTTCGCCATTCGCTCCTGAATCTCAGTTGAGGTTACGCCTTGCGCTTTCCATTCAAATGCTTTTCGTAAAATTTCTCCTTTTTTATTGATGGTCATTATGCGCTTATTATTTACGCGCACACTATCATAACCCCAAGGAGTTGCTTGAATCCATTCTCCGCGCAATAATGCTTCACGCGTTCCTGCAATACATTTTTCTCTACGCACCTGATTGTCGTATTCAGAAAATATGAACTGGATGTTTTGTTGCAAACTTCCACTTGCACTTTCTGAATCGGTAGGTTGCGTTACGGCAAGGATATGAATTCCTTGATTCCGGAGTTGCTCTTTTATATAAATAGCATTTGCTCCGGATCGGGAAAATCGATCAACGCTATAAACTATGATATATGAAATCTTCTCTTTACTCTTCTTCACGAAGGAAAGCATCCGGTTGAATTCTTTACGCTCATCATTCTTCGCGCTTTCATAAGTTCCTCCAAACTCCCCCAAGATGGTGAACTTATTTTTTTCTGCGAAGTTGATGCACGCTTTCTTCTGAGTCGTAAGACTCATGTTGTTGTCTGCTTGTTCCTTTGTTGAAACGCGAGTGTAGATTACACAATTTCCTGTTCGCGCTAATTTTACTAATTCTCCTTTCCCGAATCGATTAAAAATTTCTAATTCACTCATGCTGCTTTTTGGTTTTCCATTTTTTCAGGATGAAGTGGAATTATAGTTCCTTCTTCTTTTACAGGAAATTCAGCCAATGACATTTCACGCGCAATCGTGATGTAAAAAAGTCGTGTGATCTTTCTTACAGTTGAAGCGATCTGCTCCGCTAATTCATCCGGCATGTTTTCCCAACCTTTCATTTGTTTTACTTTCTCTTTTGTCGTGATGGGTTTTTCTTCCATTTTGTAAGTGGTTTTTTACCCGCACGCCCTTGGCTTTAAGTTCATCAATTACTGTGCAATACGCACCCGTTTTCCAATGGTAAATCATTGAAATAGAGCCAAAAACGGCAGATTTATTTGTAAATCAGACTTGCTTGTTTCAGAATAAAGTCACATACGCAGCCAAAATCCCCCGATTTAAGGCCAGCACAAGGCTTTTACCCTGAATACGGCACAAACCTATACCAAGGGCTTTTTATGCTTTCCAGTAAATGTTTTTTGATGCCAATCGCTGCGGATTTTTGTTGGCAGTTGTCGTGAAATGTTGAATTAGAATTTCAGCGAAGTGATAAAAATGGAATATGATAGCAATGCGATTCCAATGTAATAGCAATGCAAAACGATGTGAAGTCAATGCAATACGATGCGATTACAATGCGATCATCATCTAAAAATTAGTTGAATTTGAATTTCTGTATCCTAACCGCATTCAATATCGCCAACAAAGCAACTCCCACGTCTGCAAAAACGGCTTCCCACATGGTGGCAATTCCTCCAGCACCTAATGCAAGTACAACTGCTTTTACTCCGAATGCAAGGACGATATTTTGCCATACGATCTTCTTGGTTGCTTTTCCGATTTGGATGGCGGTTGAAATTTTGGAAGGATGATCGGTTTGAAGTACAACATCTGCTGTTTCAATGGCTGCATCGCTTCCCAATCCTCCCATAGCAATTCCAACATCACTCAACGCTAAAACAGGTGCATCGTTTATTCCATCACCTGTAAAGGCAATTACCCTGGACTTATCCGTTTTTAAAGATTCCACCTTATCCACTTTTCCTTGCGGAAGAAGATCTCCGAACGCATTTTTTATTCCCAGTTTATTTGCAACATCATTCACCACCGCTTGTTTGTCGCCTGAAAGCATGATTATATCAATATTCATGGAATGTAAATCATCTATTGCTTGTTTTGCATCCTCCTTGACTTCATCTGCAACCGTAATATATCCAACATAGGTTTCGCTAATGGCTACAACCACAATAGAATCAACTATTGAATCTACTTCCTGTGGGTAAGCAATATTGAATTTCTTTAAAAGCTTGGTGTTTCCGGCAAGCATAATTTCACCTGAAAAAATTGCTTTTAGACCATGTCCGGGAATCTCCTCTACTTGTGAAATTTTGATTTCCTTATGCGCATCGCCACCATATTCTACAATAGCTTTGGCAATGGGATGGGTGGACTGCGCTTCGATTGAGGAAACAAGTGCGATAAATTCTTCTTTAGAAAAAGTATCAGATTTTATTTCCTTCACTTTAAAAACACCTTTCGTAAGTGTTCCAGTCTTATCTACCACTACCGTATTCACCCTTGTCATCAGGTCTAAGTAATTCGACCCCTTGAATAAAATTCCATTACGAGAAGCGGCTCCAATTCCTCCAAAATATCCGAGCGGAATAGAAATTACCAATGCGCAAGGACAGGAAATTACAAGAAAAATCAAGGCACGATAAAGCCAATCTGCAAATACATAATCCTTTACGAAAAAGTACGGCAACGTTGTTAGGAGTGTAGCGAGTAAAACAACGATTGGCGTATAGATTCTTGCAAATTTCCTTATGAATAATTCAGTTTGTGCTTTTCGAGTAGTTGCATTCTGAACCAAGTCAAGAATTCGCGCAATGGAACTTTCGGAAAATAGTTTTGTCACTTCCATCTCAATAACTCCTCCCACATTTATCATTCCGGCCAGTACTTTTTCGCCTTTGCGAATGGTATCAGGTTTGCTTTCTCCAGTTAATGCTGCTGTATTAAAACTGCTCATATCAGAAATTAAAACTCCATCCAAAGGAACTTTTTCTCCTGCTTTAACCTGAATGGTTTCTCCAATGGAAACGGATTCAGGTTTTACAATAGTAAAGTTTCCATTGCGCAAAACGTTTGCTGAATCTGGTCTTACATCCAGCAATGCCTTGATATTTCCTTTAGCCCGCTTAACGGCTGCTGATTGAAACAATTCTCCCACTGCGTAAAACAGCATCACGGCAACTCCTTCAGGGAATTGACCTATAGCAAAAGCACCAATGGTAGCTATACTCATCAGAAAAAATTCAGAAAATATATCCTTTTTGAGCATTGCTTTTCCTGCGTCAATAATTACAGGAATACCTACAGGTAGGTAAGAAATTACATACCAAATAAGGCGTACATAACCACTGAACCAATTCTGTTCAATGAAATTATCAATAACAATTGCTGAAGAAAGCAAAATGAAACTGATTATTGCGGGTGCATAATCTTTGAGATCAGCAAGTGTTATTCGTGTTGAAAGACCTTTTTCTTTCAACCTTTGCTCAGCTTCAAGATTTACTTTCTCTTCCAATGAACAGCAGGTCATTTTACCATGTTCATCGTAAGTATGTTTATGGTTTGGATCAGTATTCATCATATCAATTCAATTTGGTGGGCAAGAATTCCCAGTTATGAAAACCTCGCAACTGCAAGGAAAAGAAACCGGGATTCTGCCCATGTTATTTAATGTGCGTGTCCGCCTTCTTCTTCACTGTTTTTCATTTTTGCCAATAAACTGAACGCGCCTTTGGTTACAATCTTAGTGTTCAGCTCAAATCCTTCAGGAAGCGTAACTGAAACAAAGCCCAATTCAGTTTCACCAGTTGTTACTTCCATCATTTTGAAATGATGTTTCTCATCTTCTTTTTCTCCCTTTTCGTGCTCATGATTGCCACCATCTTCATGTACTTCCGCTGTCTCAATAAAGATGTATTTTTTCCCTTCAAAATTTACAACGGCTTCTTCAGGCACCGCAGCAACGTGTGCGCTGTCGGTCTCTACAATGGCCTTCAAATACATTCCCGGAATTAATTCACGGTCTTGTTTATCAATTTCACAATGCACCTGAACACTTCTATCAGCACTAATTTCACGTCCGATTAAATGCACGAATGCAACACGATGTGTACTTTCATTTGCAAGCGTAAACAAGACACGTTGATTCACTTTAAGCAGCGGAACATCTTTTTCAAAAATAGTAAGTTCCACATGTAGTTTTTCTGTATTCACAATTTCAAACAAAACATCGGTCGGGTTTACAAATGCTCCAATATTCGTATTCACCTTTGTAACATAGCCGGTAATAGGTGCGTACAGATTGATGGTGTTTTGGATTTCTCCCTTTTCCAAATTTGCAACGTTGATGTTAAGCATTTGCAATTTGGCCTTTAAACCATCAACTGTTCCTTTTGTAGAAAAGTAATTTGCCTTTGCTTGTTCTAAGGATTTTTTAGCATTTACGTTCTCTTTTGCAAGTTCCTGCTGACGATCATATTCTGCTTTAAGGTATTCCAGTTGGCTGAAATTTTCCAAATAATCCTGCTGCAATTGAATGTAATCCTGATGTTGCATAACGGCTACCACCTGACCCTTATTAACTCTTGAGCCTTGTAGTAAATCTGTAGATTTTACAAATCCTCCCATTGGAGCAGAAATACTGACTTTACTTTGCGGTGGAACATCGAGTAATCCGCTGGCAGGAATGGTTCCACTGATGGTGCGCATTTCTACGATGCCCAATTCAATACCTGCAACTTTGAATTGCGCATCTGTTAATTCCACCATATCTGATTCTTCATCGTGGTGTTCTTCAGTAGCATGTTCTTCTTCACTGCCTCCGCAAGATGCGAACAGGAATGCGAGGGAGATCATACTGATGTATATATATTTTGATGTGTTCATGATTTCTATTTTTTAATTAGTTTAATGTGCGGTTAAGTATTCAATATAAACTACGGCCTGATTGTATTCGCTTACCGAGTTGAGATAATTTTCCTTTAAGGAAATAACCTGTTGCAGATTAAGCAAATGTTCAGCGTACCCAATTTCTCCTTTAGCGTAAGAAGTTTGAGATTGGCTTTCAATCAGGTTGGCATTCGGTAAAGCGACTGTAGAGTAATAGTCCAGGTTATTTTTTGCTGCAATGTAATGTTGCACCGCTTGCTCGTAATAACTCTGAAACATGATCTGCTCGCTTTGGTAATTCATTTCATTGATCTCAACTTGCTTTTGTGCTACCTTACTTTTATTCACCTGTGGAGCAAACCAAAGTGGAACTACTATTCCGAACTGAACTCCTTGAAAACGATTTCCTGAACCTGCAAACTGGGTATTTGTTGCATCCAATGGTACTCCGTAAAGCGATTGATTGAAATAACCGATTTTGAATTCAGGAAGTGTGGATGCAGAAACTAAAGACTTTTCCTTTTCTGCGATCTCAATTTGTTGTTTCATGTAAGCCAATTGAGGGTTTGATGAAACGGCAGCACTATCATTGATCAAATTGAATGGTCGAATCAGTGAATCAGTATCCATGATTTCCACTTGATAAGACACCCCCATTAAAGCCTGTAAATTGACTTGCAGTGCAATGATTTCAGACTGAACCAAGTTGAGTTTATTTTGCACTTCGCTCAGTCGGGTATCAGCAGATGTTTTTTCGAGTAGAGTTCCATCTCCTGTTTTGTATCGCAGGTCTGCCGACTTTGACATTTGTGCATACATAGTGTCCTGTTTTTGCAGGAGCAATTGGTAACTTTTCCAAAATAGCAACTGATAATACACTTGGCGTATTTGTAAGGTCAATTCATTTTTGGTGGCAGCAGTCTTTAATTCGGCTCCCTTGGTTTGCGAATTTGCAAGAGATGATTTTGCGCCAAACACGGTTGGAAACGGAATCGTTTGTGATATAGTCAGATTGTTATCCTGACGATAGAAACTATTATATTGACCGTAGGTGAAACTCACATCAGTTTTTGGTAATTCGCTACTTGTTTTCTTCTGCAATTGGTAATAATCTGTTTGCATAGAAACTGCTTGCAGGTTTTTGTTGTTACCGTAAGCAATATTCAAAGCCGAATCAAGCGAAACGGTTTTTACTTGTCCGAATGCGGTTGATCCACAAATTATGAACAGAAGTATTAGATTAGTAGTAGGCTTCATTTTTTTAGGTTTACGCACTCGTTTGTACCCGCCTTCGGCTAATTGATAGATACAAGGCAAAACGAGTAGAGTTAATAATGTTGCAGTAATTAATCCACCAATAACAACGGTTGCCAATGGCTTTTGAACTTCGGCTCCGCTTCCGTGCGAAATGGCCATTGGTAAAAATCCGAGCGAAGCAACCGCAGCAGTCATTACCACCGGACGCAAACGTGTTTTTGTTCCGCGAATAATTCTTTCCTTAACATCGGTCAATCCTTCTGCTTTTAAACGATTGAATTCTGCTATCAAAACAATACCATTTAAAACGGCCACACCAAAAAGAGCAATGAATCCTATACCTGCTGAAATACTGAAAGGCATTCCACGCACCCATAAGGCAAATACACCACCAATAGCAGAAAGCGGAATGGCTGTGTAGATCAACAGGCCTTGTTTAATTGATGCAAATGTGAAATACAGCAAAAGGAAAATCAGTAGGAGCGCAACCGGAACGGCAATACTCAATCTATCCCTTGCTTCTTGTAAATTTTTGAATGTTCCACCATAGGTTGGATAGTATCCTGGCTCAAACTTGATATTTTTTTCAATTTTCTTTTGCAGTTCTTTTACCACGCTTTCCACATCGCGCCCACGCACATTAAAACCAACCGTGATTCTGCGTTTAGCATCGTCACGTTGAATTTGAATAGGTGCTTTTTCGTCAAAATCAACAATGGCTACTTGCTCCAACGGTATTTGCTTTCCGTTAGGAGTGGAAATAAATAAATTTCGCACATCTTCAATACTTGCTCGATTTTCACCATCTAAACGCACCACCAAGTCAAATCGTTTTTCACCTTCATAAACCATTCCCGAACTTTGCCCGGCAAATGCAGTATTGATGGTACGGTTAATGTCTTCAATATTCATTCCGAACTTGGCAATTTCATCCCGTTTGTATTTGACTAAAATTTGACGCGCTCCTGTAACTTTTTCCACGTACAAATCTTTCGCTCCATCAATTGTTGAAACCAAGGCTGCAATTTGGTTAGAGTAATAAGTAAGCATGTTTAAATCTTCGCCATATACCTTCACAACTACATCCTGACGCGCTCCTGTCATCAACTCATTAAAGCGCATTTGAATGGGCTGTTGAAATCCGAAAGTAACACCGGGTATGTCTTCCAGTTCTTCGGTCATCATTTCTGCCAGTTCGTTTTTGTCGGATGTTTTCGTCCATTCTGATTTGTCTTTCAAAATAACCATCAAATCACAAGCTTCAATGGGCATTGGATCGGTGGGTATTTCTCCCGAACCAATTTTACCCACCACCATTTTAACTTCATCCGGAAAGCGTTCCAATAAAATCTTTGCGGCTTTATTGGAAGCATCAATTGTTTCTTCCAAATTGCTTCCGGTCATCACACGCGTTTCAACGGCAAAATCCCCTTCATCTAATGATGGAAGAAATTCTGCCCCAAGTCTTGTAAACACAAACAGACTGGTTACAAATAGCAAGAGCGAGCCTCCAATAATTATCAGTGGTCTTTTTAATGCTCCGTTTATGAAAGGAGTATAAATTCGCTGAATGAAATCCATTAATCGGTCAGAAAAATTGCGCTTGTGTTCCGTATTTTTATTCAGGAACAAGGCACTCATCATTGGCACATAAGTAAGTGAAAGAATGAAAGCACCAAGAATGGCAAACGAAACCGTTTGTGCCATTGGTTTGAACATTTTTCCCTCTATACCAACCAAAGCAAGAATTGGTAAATACACAATCAGAATAATGATTTCACCAAACGCAGCCGAACTTCTTATTTTGCTGGCCGATTCAAATACTTCATCATCCATTTCGGTTTGGGTTAATCGTCTACCCAATCGTTTCATGCCTAAATGATGCATGGTAGCTTCAACAATAATTACTGCTCCATCCACTATCAAACCAAAATCAATAGCACCTAAACTCATCAGGTTTCCGGATACACCAAAAACATTCATGAGCGAAATGGCAAATAACATAGCCAAAGGAATTACTGATGCTACAATCAATCCGGCTCGGAAATTTCCAAGGAAAACAACAAGAATGAAAATTACAATGAGCGCACCTTCCATCAGGTTTTTGGCAACTGTACCAATGGCATTGTCTACCAATTTGGCGCGGTCAAGGAATGGCTCAATTTCTACACCTTCAGGAAGCGTTTTTTCAATTTGTGCCATTCGCTCCTTGATATTCTCAATCACCTGAGATGAGTTTGCGCCTTTCAGCATCATTACAATGGCACCTACGGCTTCGCCTTTGTCGTTATAGGTTAATGCTCCATAACGAATCGCGTGACCATAATTCACTTCGGCAACATTGCCAATCAAAACCGGAATTCCGTTATCAAGATTTTTTACAACAATGTTTTCGATGTCCTGTTTGCTTTCAATCAAACCTTCACTGCGGATGTACCAGGCGTTTGGTTTTTTATCAATGTAAGCTCCACCAGTATTCTGATTATTCTTTTCCAAAGCTGTAAAAACATCGTTGATGGTGATGTTCATGCTCTTGAGTTTATCCGGATTCAAAGCGATTTCATATTGCTTTAAATAGCCACCAAAACTGCTTACATCAGCTACACCTTCTACACCGAGTAATTGTCTACGCACAATCCAATCCTGAATGGTACGCAACGCCATTGCATCGTATTTTTGCTCGTATCCCGGTTTCGCGTGAATGGTGTATTGGTAAATTTCACCAAGCCCTGTGGTTACCGGAGCCAGTTCAGGAATACCAACTCCATCAGGAATCTGATTCATGGCCTCATTTAAGCGTTCTGAGACCAATTGACGGGCTTTGTATATGTCCACTTCATCTTTGAACACAATCGTCACCACACTCAAACCAAAGCGCGAGAACGAACGAACTTCAATAATACCCGGTACGGTTGCCACAGCTTGTTCGACCGGAAAGGTGACCAATCGTTCAATATCCTGTGCCGACTGCGAAGGTGCTGCCGTTATTATTTGCACCTGATTGTTGGTGATGTCAGGCACGGCATCAATGGGGAGTTGTTTTAACGAGTAGCTGCCCCAAGCTACCAAGGCCAACGTAAAAATGCCTATTACGAGCTTATTCCTGATGGAAAAGCGGATGATTGCATCCAACATATAATTATGTGTTAGTTAATGAAAACGAAAATTCAGGACACGCAATGTCACTTTGGAAACGCAACTGCGTTCCTATTTCATTAACCTATTTTGGGAGGTTGCCAAATGCAGCAACTATAAAAAGAGCGGAAATTATCCTGCGAAATGAAGTTGACTTCTTTTCCAATACAAGGATAACTTATTGCAATTGAATTTTCAGGAATCAAACAAGTAATACCCGAAACCACATGAGAGCAACAATCATGGCAATGTTTGAAAGGCATATTTTCATCGCAATGACCATCAGTTTCATCTTCATGGTTATCCGCCACGTAATGTTCCCATAAAAAAGTACCGAAACTTAAATCCGGATGATCTTCTTTTTCATGCTCAAAGTAATGTTGCACTAAAAAAGGAAGTTTCATTACCTCCATAGCAAAGGTGTTCCCCGAAAAGATTTGCAGACAGAAAAATATGGCTATGGCTTTTTTCAATGAGTTAAAGATATGAATTTTAACGATTAGAGAGGTTTTATGGTTCTATACAAAAAACGTTAAGGCTTCGAATCCTAACTTTCATCACTTCAACTGACCAATTTTAAATCATTGTTTAACAAGAATATAACCTTAAAAAGTAAACCTCTTGAAAAATATTTTGTAAATTTTTAGCCCTCGTTTTAGAATTTTGATACTTTCGTTCCTGACAAAGCTGAAAAAAACATGTTGACTTCTGTGATGAATAAAGTGAACCCTGAAATGATCGTGCTTGCGCGTGAGTCACGCGGACTTTCGCAGCGCGAATTAGCAGACCGATTGGGTATTTCTCCGGCTCTGCTTTGTCAGATGGAACAAAGCAACCGCACGTTAAGTGATGATGTGATCGATAAACTTGAAAAGGAATTGAACTATCCCTCTGGATTTTTTGGTCAGGAAGGTGAAGCGTACTTGACTTCAACTATCAACTTCCGCAAGCGATTGAAAGTTCCGAAGCAGATTATCGCTTCCATTGAAGCCAATATCCAGGTCTATCGCCTGAACATTGAGACCCTGCTGCACAAAGTGAAAATGGCAAAGCCAGAAATTCCGCATTTCAATTTAGAAAAGATCGGATCGGCAGAAGAGGCAGCGAAGAAACTGCGTAAGCTGTGGAACATTCCTCATGGAGCGATTGATAACATGACCTCATTACTGGAGGCAAAAGGCATTATCACCATTGCATTCGAATTTAATACGGAGCGCGTGGATAGCAGAATTGTGCTGACGCATGAAGGTTATCCGGTAATCATTTACAACAAATCATTACTTGGTGATCGCCAACGCTTCACGCTTGCGTATGAATTAGGGCACTTAGTGCTTCACACGGGATTAAGCGATTTCGGTGATCGGGATGTAGATCATGAAGCGAATGTTTTCGCTGCCGAATTTCTGATGCCATCTTCTGATATCAGAAGTGAATTCAAGGATGGTCTTACAATTCAAAAGTTAGCTGACCTGAAGAAGAAATGGAAAGTATCAATGCAAGCACTCTTGTTTCGTGCGCATGATTTGGAGGACATCACCTACAATCAACGCACCTACCTGCTTCAGCAGTTTAACCAATTAAAAATACGCAGGCGCGAACCGCCTGAACTCGATATTCCTATTGAGAAACCAAAATTGTTGCGAGATCTGTTCACTAAGTATCGCAATGCATTAAAAGTAAACGTTAACGAATTAGCAGGGATATTTAATATGAAGGAAGAAGAATTTATGAGACGATACGCAATTTAGAATTTAATATATAGTACGATGAAGACTGAAAGCACGCAAATCAAATTGAAGCCTTATTCCATTACGGAGTTAGCGCGGATTTATGGTGTTGATCCACGCACCTTGAAGAAGTGGATCGTTCCATTTGAAAAAGAAATCGGAACTAAACAGGGGCGGTTTTACCAAATCCCTCAAGTAAAAATCATTTTTGATAAGCTGAGTCTTCCAACTGATATAACAATAGCAGCGTAACCTGATGACCAAGAAGAGTAAAAAAACTGGAACTAAAGTTGAAAGGAAGGTGGTTAAGAAAACCACCAAGAAAAAATCTGTGCGTATTGGATCAAGCAACGTAAAAGAGAGACAGTCAAGAAACAATTTCGAGTTAATAATGGGAGCATGGGTTTGCATCCCAACCAACGGAACAACTGATCACGGTTACGATTACACAGTAGAGATAGTTTCAGAAGATGGTATTCAAAATTTTAAACCGGATGGCAAATTCTTTTTGGTTCAGTTAAAATCTCAATCCAAGCTGTCTGTCGATGAAACTTTTGTAACCCCGCATCCAATTGAAACAAGAAAAATAAGGCAATGGTATCAGTCATCATCTCAAATGCCGTTTTTATTCGTGGTGAACGATATCGCTAAAAAGAAATTTTACTATCAGTGGATTGATGATGGGTTTATTTCCAACCTCGAACGAGAACAACCTTATTGGAATAAGGCTGATAAAATCACCATCAAAATACCAATCAACAATTTGCTTGTGTCCGGTCAGCATGATGGAATAAGGGAGTATGTTTACAACTACCGTCAGGCTTACAAGAAATTGTTGGAGCCCGGTGTGTTTTTTGAAATGAAGGATAAGATAAGAGACTCTATTCTTCGTTATGAGGAACTAATTTCTGTGAGTCCATTCGAATCGGTTAAGGGAGATGTAAAAAAGTTAAAGGAAGGGCTCGAAAATGCAGTTTATAGAATTGCCATCACTGGTTTGTCTCGTGTTGGCAAAAGCAGTTTGATCAATGCGCTTTTGAAAAGACCGGATATTTCTCCGACAGACGTGTGGCAAACGACCGGAGTTCCAATTATTATTCACCCCGGACGAGAAGAAAGAGTTCAGATCAACTTTTACGATAGAAATAAACCCGCCATCCAAGCTCCTTATTCATCAGAGTTGATTAAAGAGTACGCTGCAAGAGAAAATAACGAGGATAATTACAAAAGAGTTAGCGAAGTAAATGTATTCATATCATCTGCTCAATTGGAACGCGGTGTAATGTTCTACGATATTCCGGGGCTTAATGACCCCAACGATGAAATTCTTGATTTCGCGTTTCATACAGCGGATTGTGCCAATGCGATCCTATATCTTATTGATGGTGCTTTAGCGGATTCAGGAAGTTTCATTTTCAGCAACGAGATAAAAAAACACATCGAGAAATTTTCACAGAAAGACAAAGTATTTCTTATCGTTAATAAGGTAGATAAATTGTCTCCTTCCCTTCTCCGTGACTTGAAAAATGAAATTGAAAGAAACCTGAAAAAGTATAACCTGAAAGAAAAGGTTGCTGAGAAAATATACTTTCTTTCGATCAGCCCTAAGAATCAGGAAAACTTAGCATCTCTTAAGAGCGAAATCACAACTATTGAAGAACTTGAAAAAGACCTTTGGGCATTCATGCTGAATGAAAACAAGGTTGGCTTTTATAAGTTGTATGTTTTGATGAAGGATTTGCAACTCTCAATCAAACAACTGGAAAGCATTATCAGGGCGAGAGCATTGGAATCGAAAGACAAAAAGAAGCTGAATGAAGCCATTGCTGAGGTGCGAACAAAAGTTCCGGGTTTGGAGCGACACGTTCATTCTCAGTTGCGATCAATTCAGAGCAGAGTGGCAACGAATCTTGAATTGAGAAAGCAAAAGGCAATCGAAAATATTCATGCTCAATTGGAACAAATTCCACTTGATAAAGAACTACCAAGTGACGATGCTTTGAAATCCTTTCTTATCCAACGGGGATATCAAATCGTGAGCAGCACTCAGGAAGACCTAAATGTTGAATTGAACAAATTGAAGGAATACATCGATGAATGGATAGAAACTAATCTCAAGCAAGTTCGTGAGATCATTGATTTGGGTGTAAATAATCCGGATTACAAAGCGGAAGAAATAAATCAAATTCAAATGCCTTCAATAGATTTCTCCTCTACATGGGGACGAGGAATACTTGGCGCATTTGTGGGTACTTTACTCGGCCCCCTTGGATGGCTTGGGATGGGTCTTGGTTCCATATTTTTGGATTTGATATTTGGCCAGGAGTCGAGGCGGACAAAAAGAATTCGTAAGACGATGGAGAAAATCAATGATGCGTATGAAAAGTCTTTTGCTGACGTCAAGTTCAACTTTAATAACCTCGCTCAAGAACAAATCAATGTGCTGATCGAGTACGTAAATCGGAAGCTAAAACTCTACTTCGATGACATAGAATCTCAAATCAGCAAATATGTTCTCCACCCATCATTTGACTATGTCGCGTTTGAAAAGCAAACGCAGTCAAGCATACCTGAGATAAACGCTAAGATTATAAACGTATGGGAAGACGTGCAATCATACGTTACCGCAATCAAACCTTTATAGAACATTATATCATATATGGCAAAAACAATTTCATTCAACCAAGTTTTAGAGAAGTACAGAAAGATTTCTTTTTCAGAACGTGATAAAGGTGATCGCTTCGAACGGCTCATGCAGACTTATTTGCAAACCGATCCGATCAAGTGAACAGAGTAATCCTGAGCGAAGAATTGCTCAACGATCTTTACTCGGCAATACTGGATTATGAAAATAAGATCAGCACCACCGAAAAGAACGACCCCATTGATCCTGTTGAGCTTTCCGGCATCGAGGATAAAGAAGGTGAAGGGAAAGTGTTATGCAGTACTGAGTTCACACAGCTCGAATTCAAAACGCTCGGCTTCATGGATAAATGGTTCGATCTCATTGGTGATCCCGCCCCCGGTTTCACTGCAATGGTGTTCGGTAAACCTAAGATGGGTAAATCCTATCTCTGCGTTGACGTCGCAGGATATCTCGCTCGCAACTTCGGCAAGGTTCTGTAAGTAGCGAAAGAAGAAAAGCTCGATGCTACGCTTCAGAAAAAACTCAAGGATAAGGATGTCGCGCACGAGAATATATTCGTGTCTGATACACTACCCACAGATCTCACTTCGTATGATTTCATATTCCTGGACTCAGTCAATTTGCTCGGTCTTTCCCCCAAAGAACTGCGCGAGTTGAAAGCGAAGTATCCCGGTAAAGGATTCATCTACGTTTTCCAAACAACCAAGGCCGGAAATTTCCGTGGAGCAAATTCATTTCAGCACGATGTTGACGTGGTGATTGAAGTTCCGGAGAAAGGAAAGGCTGTGCAGTTCGGGAGATTCAATCAGGGAGGGGAGATGGAGATATTTTCATCATCGGCTATTGAAAATCAATAGCTTACCAAAACCCTTTTTTCGCTGTGGAATTTTTCAAAATGGTATCTTTATTCCTTTAAGTATTAACCTTAATGTGTATTTAATATGTGGATGCTTCGCTCAGGAGAGGGCGGATATTTGGTAACCGAGTTTTTGGAGAAGAAAATTGGAGCGATTGGATGGAATAAAATCGGTGATTTATCCAAAGTCAAAGAACCCCTCGAAATAAAGGACAAACTTCGCACGGCTTATTCCGACTACAGCGAAGGACAGATAAATAATTTCGCTGGACAGATCTACCGCTTCCGATGTGAATTTCAGAAGGGGGACAAGGTTCTCACATACGATCCGAATACAAGGAAATATTGGATTGGAGAGGTTAAATCTGATTACACCTACAAGGGAAAGGAGACGGAATACCATCACGTTCGTGAGGTGAACTGGTCGAAATCTGTACCTCGCGATGTGTTAAGTACCTCGACAAAAAATTCACTCGGTTCTACACTTACCATCTTCAGCATTCCGCAAGAGGTTGAAGAGGAGCTTCTGCGCGCTCATGAAGAGAATAAGAATGTGGAAGAAGTCGTTGCCCCTGTAAAAGACGAAACTCTTGAAATTCTTAAAGACGATTTTGAAGCAAAGGCTCGTGGATTTATTAGCGATAAAATTCTGTTATTGAATTGGGATGAGTTTCAAGAGTTGGTGGCTGGGTTACTTCGTGGAATGGGCTATAAGACATTCATCAGTCCGAAAGGATCGGATCGCGGAAAGGATATCGTTGCATCGCCTGATGGTTTAGGTCTGGAAAATCCTCGGATTGTTGTCGAAGTAAAGCACCGGAAAGGCACTATGGGCGCACCTGAAATCAGGTCGTTCCTTGGTGGCCTTCGTCCGAGCGACAAAGGACTTTATGTTTCCACGGGTGGATTTACAAAGGAGGCCAAATACGAAGCTGATCGTGCTAATATTCCAATCACATTAGTAGATTCCGAGTTACTGGTATCGCTAATTATTCAACACTACGACAACTTTGATCAGGACACTCGCTCGATCGTTCCCTTGAGAAAAGTTTATTGGCCGGTGTAATCAAGTTTTAGAATGATTATTAAAAGTGCGAATTCCAGCAAAACTGGATTGTCCTATTTAGACTTGCTTGGCTCTGACGAGGTTGCATTAGCAAAGGCTTTTTCTTACTTGATCTCATCAGATAAGGATTGCTATTTTGGACTTCTGAAATTTCTTGGAATAAGACAAAAGAACAGCGCAAAGAATTTTTATTTAGCGGAAATTTCTACTGAGAAAAAGAGGGCTGAAGGAAGAACGGATATCGAAATTTATTACAAGGGACAGTTTCATGTAATTATTGAATGCAAGATCAGAAAAGGGAAAGTGCAGAAACAGCGAACTCAATATTTGAACTGTTTTAATAAGGATAGTAAGGTTAATGTTTTATGTTTCATAACTCAGGAGAGAGATACCAATAAGCAGGTACGAAATAATATTGTTATTAAGAACACGAGTTGGTTTGAAGTTATTGAACTGTACAACAAGAAAAAATATATCAATAAACCCATTGCAAACACCTTTATGAAGTTTGCAACCAAGAATTACAAAATGAATCAGCTGAAAGAAATTCTAATTCAGGACTTGAAAGAAAAAACCGAAATAGAGCGATTTGAAAAATATGGTATTTATCGAAGGGATGAAACGTTCGGTTCTCCAATCTATTTCGCTCCGTATTATACGCGATCTGCTTCAGTGAAAGAGGGAATTACTTACCTGTCAAAAATTCTTGGAATACTTACTTTGAAACAGGGAGATATTGATGATTTCACAACAGACTTAGAAAGCTTTGCTAACGATGCCACTCAAGTCAATAATTGGATTCAAGGAGTCAAGCATGGAAACGATAAAAAGTCAACGGTATATACGTACTATTTTTTAGATGCACCCTACAGCTTTAAGAGTCCGCTTAGGAAGGATGGTGGAATCAAAAAAGGGAGAGGAAAGAACTGGATTGCTGCAAAAATACCTCCGAATAGATGTGTCTCTTTTATTGACTTTGTGAAACATATACCGGAATTAGTAAAATAGTATGCTGAAGAGCTCAGTCTTAGATGTATCATCCAACTCACATATACTACATGAACACCATCGAGTGCAATCAAAAATGCACCAAGTGTTCGCATTGGAAATACAAAGACCAGGCACCTCGGCTTTCTCCAAAAAAGGTTGTTGATGCAATTTTATCCATTCCATCCGCACAGGAACTTTGCATCGTAGGCGGCGAGCCACTCCTTTTCAAAGAGGAAGTGTATTCTATCCTCGAAGGAATATCACATACAAAAATCCGAACAATCATCATTACGAACGGAGTTCCAATGGATGAGGAGTTCATTGCGCGGGTCTCCAAGTTCAATATTCACATTGTGGTTTCAATCGATACGATGGATCGTGAGTTTTGGAGATTCGTTCGGGGAACAAACTCTTATGATAAAGTATTCAAGAACCTCGAGCATGCCTCATCGGTTTTAACACCTGCGGAGCTAAGTATTCAGTCTGTTCTTTCAGCCGAAACTCAACCGCACATGGAAGAGGTAGCTCAGTACGCTAAATCAAAAAACATTTACCATTCAATTCAGGATTACATTGCTGAAGGATTTGAAGGATCGTGGACAGTGCTGCCGAATAAGGTTGCTTTCGGTCCCCGAACGGAACAACAATGTTATGCTGCTGACCGCAATCTTTCGATTGTGCAGAATGGGAATGTTTATACCTGCTTTCAGCAGAACTGGATTGATGGATGCAAAGAGCCTATTGGTAATTTGAATTCGCTGAGTATGCCTGAAATACTCGCATCATATTACACCGCTTTGGTGAGTCAAAAGATGAGATCGTGCAATTTACCCTGCAAGGTTTTGAAATGTAACACACAGAATTAATGACCGGCTTCGAAGAAATAATCGTTGAACTGAGCTACAACTGCAATTTGAGTTGTAGTATGTGTGGTTTTGGTAAACACGTCAACCCCTTTAGCCAGTCAAAGTTCCTTTCATTTGAGAATTACAAAACGATCCTGCATCAGATCGGGGATCGTACAAAAACAATTCGACTGAATGGCCGAGGTGAAAGCACTATTCACCCCGACTTTGTCGAAATAGTGAACTACACTAAATCGAAATATCCGGAACTGAACATTAACCTATTCTCCAACTTTACCTTTAAGAGCAAACGAATTCTCGATTCGCTGATTGAAAACAGAGTTCAGCTTTTCATATCATTGGATAGTCCAGATGAAATGGAATTATCCGAAATAAGGCGAGGCGCAGATCTGCGTTTGATTGAAAAGAATATGCAGCGTCTCGCAGAAATGTCAAACAGGCCTTTTGTCATTTTCACAATTCAAGAGTCAAACACCCATCGAATCTTTGATATTAGCCAATTTGCTTTTCGGAATAACTGTCACATTTTATACAACACCATCAGGAGAGATGCGGGAGTAGATGAATTTGTCGGGATAGTTACTTCAAAACTGAACGATATAAAATCGCAATTCAATAGGGTGAAGGAATTGTACGCAAACTCAAATCTCCAGTGTCTTTATCCCGATCAGTTGTCAGGAATTGCTCTGCAAGAGAAATCAGCGACCAAGACACATGGTACAATGGCGAGCTGCCCTGCGCTTGACAAGGAGCTGTGCATTCTTTATGATGGGACTACCACCCCCTGCAATATGTTTAACCCATTCCCCTATGGAAACATATTTCAACAGTCCCTAAGTGAAATTTGGAATGGTCAACCCCGCTTAGAGTTTTTGTCTTCGCACAAGGAATATTACTACTGTAAAAACTGCGCAAATCTTGGAGTATGAGTTCGCTGTCAAATTTGCCATACGGAGAAATCCTTGATTACTGGTACGAAAAACTATCAGGGAAACGCTTTAGAAGTAGGTTTCTTCTTACGAAGGTGGTTGAGATTCATTCTTTCAAAAAGCACAGTGCCAGGAATATTACTCGCCACGAGTACAAAGTGTTTCCTGCGCCAGTGAAGAACAAAGTATCGGCAAACCCGAAGATTGCTTTGGTTGTTCCTGCTTATGTACGGGATCAAGGTGATTTAGCCCATTTGAAAAACTTGCTTCAGTCAGTAGTTAGACTATCTAAGAAACCGGACGTTGTTATAGTTGTTGACGATGGATCACCAGTAAGGTTTGATTGTTCAAGTGAAATAGTCTTAGTCAGACTCGATAAAAATTCAGGCTCAGCAAGAGCGAGAAACACCGGAAAGAAGCTCGCGTTGGAAAAGGACGCAGAAATAATTGCCTTCACGGATATTGATTGCATTTTGAACGAACAATGGAGCGAAGCAATCGTGAATGGATTTCATTCGCACCCTGAATTTCAAATCTTATCGGGGAACACTTTGTCATTCGATGCACATTGGTACGGAACTTATCATGAAATCAACGGCACATTGAACGGAAGGAAATTAAAAGAGACGGAGCAGTTACTTTATGGAACAACTGCAAACATGGCTGTCACCTCTGAGGTAGCGAGAGCAGTTGATTTCAATGAACGATTCCCAATCGCTGCCGGAGAAGACATTGAGTTTTGCTTCAGAGCGAATCAGAATGGATTTGCCATCGGCCATATTTCACAAATGGTTCTTCACCATAATTACGGTTATGAAAGCCGAGGGCTTAGAAGCCTTAAAAAGTTCCGAAGCCTGTTTAAAAAGTATGGTCAGGGGGAGCGAATTCTCCTGAAAGAAGTACCGGAATACTACGCTTACTTCGACCGCTCCACAGAAATCCCAGCAAGACAGTTTAATTGAAACTGGAACCAAACGAGAAAACGTATGAATAATGAAAATTCAATCCCATTAAAACACAAAATCTTAAACGCGTTTGAGGAAGAATTTGGGTTCATTAGAGATAAATTTGAGGTAATAGATTTGTTAGCCAATAACACACCAATGGATTATGAAACCATTGAATGCCTAAAGCTCCCATCGGAACATTACAATTTAGTTTGGCATCCTGGAGTTTACTCCTTTATTGGGAACAACGCCTTATACCGTGTTGGTGTGAGTATGCGAAATAGCAGGTCGAGGGTAATGGAACACTTAGAGGCTTGCACGGAGAAAGATGGTTATTGTATTTGGGACATCGACAAGTTTGAGGATAAATCAATCCTTCTAATCAACGTAAAAGAGCCAACTGATAGGCATTGGCTATTGGCAATAGAAGCCTTTCTTGAAATGAAGTTTCAGCCGAAGATCAAGGCTGGACGTATTGGATAATATGCAGCAATTCCAAAATGGGCGAGGCCAAGAATTGAACCCATAAATACCCCATTTCCTTGCCGTGTGTGCCCCGATCTCCCCTCCAGACGAGTCAAACTACCACCTCAAAACATTACTCGCGTGTAAACCAAGAATTTATCTGTTCGTACTTCCGTAAAGAGGCAACAATTTGGTTAGACACGCTCCCTGCCCAGTGTACTAAAACAAGAAGCCTCGCAAGAGGCTTTTTTTATGGCAGCAGTTTATATTTTGCATTCAAAAACAGCAGATGGATTCTATACGGGATCGTCTAAAGATCCTGATCAGCGATTTGAATATCACCTGATCAAAGAATTCCCTTCCAGTTACACGGCAAAATATGATGACTGGGTATTGTTTTTCAAAATAGACAATTTGGATATTAGAGTTGCGAGAAAGATTGAAGCACACATCAAGAAGATGAAGAGCAAAGTTTATATCCGCAATCTTGCAAAGTATCCCGAAATGTCGCAGAAATTGATTGCGCGTTATCTGTAGACGCGCTGTCCCGATAGCTATCGGGATCAAACACCAGTGGATTAACCTCCATGCCGTCCCGATAGCTATCGGGACGACTCCGGCTCCGGGTACGAAGAATGAAAGCCCAGCTTGAAAAAGCCGGGCTTTTGTGTTTCGAAGAAGATCCGAAGCAAGCTTCAGGAGCTTCGTAGAAACAAAAGACAGCCTGCGAAGCAGGAGGGATTTCATTCGGATGAACAGCGCAAAATCAAAACCTTCTTCCACAGATTCTCTCCCACAAATCAGCAAGGCTTTCTTTGAAGTTGGTATTCTCTTTAGTGGCTTGCTGCATCCCCATCTTTTCCTCTCCGTTTTCCTGATAGAGTTTGTAGTGAAAAATGAATGTCTTCTCCAATTCACTTTCCTGCATGTTGGTCCTGCCGAATTTTACAGCATACACGTTCAGTGTATCTCCGTTTGATTCTGCAATAGTGTAAGGATCGCTGAACCATTGAAGAACCGCTACGTCCTTCTTGCTTTTACATTGATCCATCAGTTGCACATTTCTCGGATAGCTGTGCCATGTGATCGGATTTTCCTGATGTAACCAATTGCACTCACCAATATAAAGTGTACTGTCGTTACTGCCCACGGCATACCATAACACATTGTTCAGCATCGTGGGATTCGTCATATGTTCGTTGACCGGAATATTATTTGCGACCAGCGACTCCTGGACCATCTGTTCAACACGGACTTTATTGATAAAAGTAAATCCGAGGTAAACGAAGCAATAGATCAGCGAAGCCATTGCAAGTTTATTCCTCCGCGATGCGTTCTTCTTGTGAAAAACAGCGATCAAAATCAGTATTATTATCGGCAACGTAAACAACAGATCAACGATTGCGAGCGTGTTCAATGAATAATTCTCATTGGTGAAAGGCAGCAACAATTGCGTTCCGAAATTTGTGCACCAATCCAGAAGTGAATGGCCCCATAGACAGGCCAGCATAAATACCAACATTCGCCCAAAGGAAACTTTGTTTCTGAAAAGTTTAATCAATAACCAGGCTATGGGTATGGCATACAGCGTCTCAATAAACAGGGAATGCGTATGTGCCCTGTGTTCGCACATGTACGCCCGCGGATCGCTCAGCCCGGTGTAAAACAAATCAAAATCGGGCGCACTTTTCGCAATGGCTCCCAACAGCATTCCCCAGCGACCGATTTTCTTCCCCAGCAGTGTTTCTCCGATTGCTGCCCCGATAACTATATGCGATACTGAATCCATGATTTAACTGAAATGCATTTTACAAGCTCTGCAACTCGGGAATGCCCGACCGGTAACGGACGCATGAAGATCGTGAAGATAAAATGATCTGCATGAATTCGTCCTCAAAGATTGGAATTAGAATCATCAGTTGGCGCCTGCTTCAATATATTTGCGCTACACTTCCCGCTCATGAACCGAGTAGAACGCCTGTCCGCCATTCTCATTCAACTGCAATCTAAAAAGGTTGTGCGCGGACAAGATCTTGCGAAACGGTTTTCAATCAGTTTACGCACTGCGTATCGTGATATCAGAGCGCTGGAAGAAGCGGGAGTGCCCATCGTAAGTGAAGCGGGACTTGGTTATTCGTTGATGGATGGTTATAAATTGCCTCCGGTAATGTTTACCAAAGAAGAGGCAATCGCATTTCTTACGGCGGAAAAACTGGTAGAGAAATTCACAGATCCCTCAACTTTCAGCACATATCAATCGGCACTGTTTAAAATCAAAGCAGTGTTACGCAGCGATGAGAAAGATCATCTTGAAAAGATGGATGAGCACATTGAGGTTTTCAATCACGCTAATCTGCCTTCAGATGCGGCAACGGCCGGCCATATTCAAACAATTCTGCGAAGCATAGAGCAGAAGGTGCAGTTGTCAATTCATTACTTTGCCAATCACAATCAACAGAATTCACACAGGAATGTGGAACCTGTGGGAATATTTTTATCCGGTCCGCGGTGGCACTTGATCGCGTATTGTTGCCTTCGAAATGCGTATCGCGATTTTCGTATCGACAGAATTAAGAAAAGTCAGCTAACTGAAAAGTCTTTCGAAAAGCAACATCCTCCTCTGAAAGCTTACCTGAAAGAGATTACGAAAGACGAACGCGATTTGCATACGATTGTCATGCGAATTGAATCCGATAAAACCCGATACCTCGGAGAGCAGAAGTATTACAACGGATTCGTTTCCGAAAAGATTTCTGATGGCAAAACGGAAATGACATTCCTCACTTCTTCAATTGAAGGATTTGCTCGCTGGTTCGTGATGTTTGGTGACTATGCCGAAATCGTGAGTCCTGCGGCCGTGCGAGCCCGTGTGAAGGAAATAGTACGTGGAATCTCAAAAAATTTGAAATAAGGAATTCACTGCTGACATACTGTTGACATTCGCGGTCCATACTTTTGATCCAACTTTAAAACTAAGCTCATGATCACATTTATGGAATCGTTCCTGAAAGAACTGGAACACGAAAGTGTCGGAACCCGCAAAATGCTGGCGTTGGTGCCTGCTGACAAATCAGACTGGAAACCGCATCCGAAAAGCATGAAGTTGAAAGATCTCGCAACACATCTGGCTGATCTTCCTTCATGGATTACACTGGCGCTTGAGAAGGATGAACTTGACTTCGCAACCAGTCCGTATAACCCGCAGAATTGCGACGGAGGGGAAGAACTCGTCAAGTATTTCGACAAAAATCTCGAAGAAGCGAAACGATGGTTGTCGAAAAGCAAAGATTCCGTTCTCGAAGAAATGTGGACTTTACGTAACGGCGAAGCGATTTATATGCAATCAACGCGACTCGTTACTATCCGTCACAGTTTCTGTCAGATAGTTCATCATCGCGCGCAGCTCGGAGTCTATTTGCGATTGCTCAACATTCCGATTCCGGGAGTGTACGGTCCGAGTGCGGATGAACAGGGAATGTAATCCTGTTTCAGAAATTATTAAACAGCAACCGTATTACGTTTCGTACATGATACGGTTGTTGTTTTCCGGAAGTATTATCTCTTCAACAGTTTAAAACCAATCTCTCTGCCTTGCCCCTGGAACATCGCGAGGTTTATCCAGAAAAAGGCGAACTGTTCGATCAATTGGAATTTATCGTTCCCTCCGATATCGTAACATTCTGCAAAGCCCGCATCAAGCGCAAGTTCTTTCGCAACTGATTTTCCCTTTTGAGAATCGCCCGCAACAAACATATCAAGTGCAGTTCCGTTGTATTGCGTGTTTGCCATGTTGTTGAATCCGGTAGAGTTGAAACACTTTACAACATCACGCGTTGCGGTGTTGGCAAGAATGGCATCGGCAACATTGTTGTAACCTTGAGGCCCGCGACCCATTACAATGTTTGCTGCATCAATGATCACTTTTCCGGTTGTGTCGCCGAGCGATTTTGCAACCTCAACTGCTATCGTTGCCGGAGTGGCGAGAAGAATCACGTCCGCACTTTGAACAGCTTCTTCAGTTGTGTGAACAGTTGTATTCGGATTTTTCAAAAGCTCCTTGCCTTTGAATTCTGAAGTGTTACGTACACCCAATAGAATGGTGTGTCCTTTAGAAGCCCATTTGGTGGCGAGTGCGCCGCCTACGTTTCCGGTTCCGATGATTGCGATTTTCATGAATGATTTATTTGTTTCAAATGTAATTGAGTTGAAGCAATGTTAAGTGGCAATTCTACGGCGCCATCAATCATGAAGAATTGTGAAGCTTTTAGCACTTAAGCTTGCCTTATAACCGAGTTTTTGCAATGTTTCTGACAGCATCAATTTGATGGCCTTTTTCCCCATTGTTGTCTTGAAATACGACTCTCTTTTCATCGCGTCTTCTTTGAATAAGTAGTATTCACAAAAAATCAATTGTAATGGTCTTCGCGGGGCCGTGCTTGGTACGCCTCCGCTATTGTGTTTTTTAACGCGCTCAGTTAGATTGGATGAATAACCGATGTAAAGCAAATTGTCTTTACTGCTGAAGAGAATATAAACGCAATAAGGCAATTCCATAGGATAAAAATAATTCCAAAAATATGTAATGTCTAAAACGGAAGTCATTAGGTTGTGAAGCAGAACTCCCTTTGGTCGTACGCTCCACAACCATGAAGCGAAAAAGCTACATCATTTCAGATGTAGCTTTTTCTGCTTCATGGGTGGAGCATATCGGAGTCGAACCGATGACCTCTTCACTGCCAGCGAAGCGCTCTAGCCAGCTGAGCTAATGCCCCATGCGGCAAATTTAAGCACTTCAATTGGCGCAGCGATTATAATCGCGAATATTATTTCTGCACTGTGAACTTCTCAGTGTGAATCAGACTATCACTCTCTGATTGCAGTAAATAAGTTCCGGATGGCAGTGATGCAATGTCAAGCGTTATATTGCCGTTAACTATGTTGCGTGCTTCCTGAAGCACCAGGCGACCGCTTACATCGGTGATCGTAACGCGGGCAATTCCGTTGGGAGAATTTAAACCTGTAACGCTTAATTGATCGTTGGCGGGCACAGGAAATACGTGAATTGTATTGGCAGTGCTGTTATTATTTACACTTAATGTCGGATTCTGACAGAACACTGCATTCAACGTATCCGCCAACGGTGTTCCTGCAATTACTCCGGAGCCGGGAGTTGTTTCAATGTAGTCTCCTGTTATTTCCCAGATAATTGCTCCGCACGCGCCAACTGCATTGATATAATCCGCCTTCTTGCCGATGGATTCTTCATCATCATACGAAACAAAAATTCCATTGCCTGTCAGATACGGAACCTCAGCATTGCTGTCCCAATTGCGCGTGTACGAATTGATGTTGTTGTAAATGTCATAGTACAACGGAACTCCGTCCGGCGGAAACGCATTCACCGCTGCTTGTCCGTTGGTCGGACCACACAGCGAAGTATAACCGCTTTGCGTGCGACCGTAAAAAGCAACACCGATGTTGATTTTATTTGCAGGAACTCCGTAAACAGTTGTCAAGGCACGGAACGCACTGTCGATGTTAAATGACGGATCTCCGCACGCCGGCGCATACAGCGGAGAGTTGTGATTGGCGTTTGCATCCCATGCACCGAAGAAATCATAACTCATCAGATTGATCATGTCAAGCAACGGTACAATATTATTCCACTGCACATTCGACATATGCGCCTGGGAAGCACCAACTGCTGCTGTAAGCAGATACTGTTCGTTGTGCTGCAGTTCGAGCGCATTCAGAGAATCGCGGATTTGCCGCATGAGCAATGTGAAATTTCCTGCATCAGCCGGACCTCCGCCATGTGGTGCATATCCCGGATATTCCCAGTCAATGTCAATGCCGTCGAGATTGTAAAAGTTTACATAGTAATTGCAATCATGTGCAAAGGCTGCGCGCTTTACAGGATCGGCTGCTATTGCAGGAAAGTTGTTCGACCATGTCCAGCCTCCGATGGAAACAAGAACTTTTACATTGGCATTGTGAGCACGATCTACAATAGATGTATTCGGAATGTATTGATTCGTGCTCCAGTTGAATTGACCTTGCAACAGATTTTGATCTGCCCATGAATCGCCAAGAGCAATTGTTCCGTTGGGCATGGGTTGAAAGAAACAATAATTGATAACCGTGTATTTTGAGTAATCAATTGTCATGGGATTTACCAATTGACTGCGATCATACCATTGCCAATCCGGATAATAACCAATGACTTGTTTGCACGGCGTTTGTGCGAACGACGAAAGCGAAAGAATGCCCGTCGTTAAAACGAGAAAAAGTTTTTTCATGATAATAATTGTTGAGTGTGAGCACAACAATATTACGTAGCAACTTTGTGTGCGGACAAGTCCATTCCGCATCAGGTCAAGATTACGGGACGAACAGATAATATCTGCAAAAGTCAGTTTTCATCATGCAATATTGAACAGAATCCGCCGAATGAGTAGTTTTATGTGATGCGATTGCGTATTGCTTTGCTTATTTTGATTGGCATGTTGAGTATTCCTTCACGTGCGCAATGGTTTGTGGGTGTGAAACTCATGGGAATTTCCATTCACACCGATCAGATGGACAACAAGCATCTGTTCTTGAATACCATCGGGAAGAACAAACGCGTTGCGTTTCATTTAGGCGGAGCGTTGACTGTGGAATACCGTGTGAACAACTGGCTCGCTTTTAAATGCGATCAGGTTTTGTTTCGCGATTGCGCTGGGAAAACGGCCGGCATGACCATGTTCAATGTGCGTTATGTACATGATTTTACGCCGAAGGATAATGCAAGTATCGGTTTGGGGCCATTCTGGTATTACAGAAAATCCTGGAAATCCTTTTCCGGATATAAAGACGATGGCTACTTCAAGGATTCTCCCAATGGCAAATGGCAAACCAAGTTTGTGTGGCACGGTGGCGAAATAGAGTACAACCGAAAGTTGAACAACAACCTTGATTGGTCAACAAATGTACTTCCCGGAATTCCTGTTGTAATTGCTGTGGCTTCCGGCGTGCGGACCGGATTGTAACAGACTTAATGATCAATTGATCATTACAATATCATTTGGTGTTCTGTAATCGCTAACTTTACGAATGTATGTCTGTACAACGGTACAAGCTGGAGATAGAATATGAGTATGATTTTCTCGTTGTGGGAATTTCGACACACGAGAAACCGCACCGCGTGGCTTGGGGATTGAACAAAGCATTGGAGCTCGATCTTACCAAACGCGATCCGTACACTTTGGCATTGAAGAAAAATGATCCGCCTTCGGACTTCACGCGTTTCACGTGGGATCATCCGGATTTCGAAGCCACATTTTCTTTGCTGAGTAACAAAGGAACGCACGGTTTACTTGTAGCCGAAGCACATCAGGCTGATTATCTCTTTATTGCAGAAGGTCCGTTTACAGACGAAGACGAAAAACAAATGATAGCGGACATGCGAACCGTGCCTTTTATTTTAATGGCTTATCGCATTGACCCCGCTCAATTAAAATCAAAGCAAAATCTTATTTTCTGATATGAGCACACGCATTCAGTACAATCGCACAAAAATTGTTGCAACACTCGGCCCCGCATCTTCTTCTCCTGAAATTCTGGAAGAAATGGTGAAGGCCGGTGCTGATGTTTTCCGAATTAATTTTTCGCATGGCGATTATTCCGCAGTGGAAGAACAACTCGCGAACATTGCCGCTGTAAATCGTAAACTCGGAACGCACACTGCATTGCTGGGCGATTTGCAAGGTCCGAAACTCCGCATCGGTGAAGTTGAGAATAACGGAGTGCAGCTTGTTGAAGGTGCACAACTGTATTTCACAACCGAGAAGATGATCGGCAACGCTTCGAAAGTTTATATTACCTATCCGCAGTTTCCGCGCGACGTTAAAGCAGGAGAGAACATCCTCATTGATGATGGCAAACTGGTGTTGCGCGTTGATTCCACCAATGGAAAAGATGAAGTCGTTGCAACCGTTTTGCACGGAGGAATTCTCTCTTCAAAGAAAGGGGTGAATCTCCCGAACACTAAAATTTCATTGCCGTGTCTTACAGAGAAAGATCTGAAAGATCTTGAGTTTGCATTGAAGCACAAGTTCGACTGGATAGGACTTTCATTTGTGCGTTCCGCCGCGGATATCATTGAACTGAAAGGCATCATTCGTAATTACGATTCAGGATGCAAGTCGAAGGTGATTGCGAAAATCGAAAAGCCGGAAGCGGTAGCAGATATCGATTCAATTCTCGCAGAAACAGATGCAATAATGGTTGCGCGCGGTGATCTCGGTGTAGAAGTTCCTATGCAGCGCGTTCCTGTGATTCAGAAAATGCTGGTGAAGAAATGCCGCGCCGCTTCAAAGCCTGTTATCATTGCAACGCAGATGATGGAAAGCATGATCACAAACATTTCTCCGACACGCGCGGAAGTAAGCGATGTGGCAAACTCCGTTATGGATGGTGCTGATGCAGTGATGCTCAGCGGAGAAACTTCTGTCGGAAAGCATCCGCACAAAGTAATCGGTGCAATGTCGAAGATCATCGCACAGGTGGAAGAAGAAAGCGACATCTATTACTCTGCAATGAGTGATCGCGTTTCCGCTCCGGAAAGATATTTGTCGGATCAGATCTGTTACGCGGCAACGCAGCTTTCGAAACAAGTTGACGCAAGCGCAATCATCACCATGACGCATTCAGGTTACACGGCGTTCAAAGTTTCATCTTATCGTCCGAAAGCAAACGTGTTTGTATTTACGGAGAACTACAGCATTCTTACGCAGTTGAGTTTGGTTTGGGGTGTACGCGGATTCTATTACAACAAAGACATCAGCACGGATCACACCATTGCCGATATCAAGTTTATTCTCAAGAAGGAAGGTTTGATTGCGAAGGATGAGTTCATCATCAACATCGCAAGTATTCCGATCAGTGAGAAAGGAAAAACGAATATGATCAAACTGACGCAGGTAGAGTAGTAAATGATACAATGTGCGAATTGATACAATAATTCAATGCTAACGGTTTAAATTCGGGCATTGGCTCATTTGTTCATTGGCTCATTTGCACATTGACTAATCTTCCAGCAAGAGAATTGCAGTATTGATTTCGCCCAGTGTTTTCGTGTTGTTCTGATTTTTTGCAACTACAGCGCCTCGCTGATATACATCGAGCGCTTTTTCTTTCGCCCCGGAAACTTCAAGCAGTTGCCCCAGTTTGTAATACGCTCCGAGGTAATTCGGATTATCTGAAATCAAAGATTCAATTCGAGAAATTGCTTCTGCAATATTTCCTGCAGCCTCATATTCCAATGCAACTGCATACCGCAGGAATGCATCCTGAGGTTCTGCTTTCAGCATTTCAAGAAGCTGTTCGAGACGCGAACTCATGATTACATTTCAGATTCAAACTGCGCAAGGAAGCGCGCATCATTCTCGCTGAACAAACGAAGATCATTTACTCCGTATTTCAGCATCGTGATGCGTTCAATTCCCATACCGAAGGCAAATCCGGAATAAACTTCAGGATCGATTTTGCAGTTCTGAAGTACAGCCGGATCAACCATTCCGCAACCGAGAATTTCAACCCAGCCGGAATACTTGCAAACGTTGCAGCCTTTCCCGTGACAGATCGTGCACGAGATATCCATTTCCGCACTTGGTTCGGTGAACGGGAAGTAGGAGGGACGCAAACGGATTTTCGTTTCTTCTCCGAACATTTCCTGAGCGAAATACAGGAGCGTTTGTTTCAGATCTGCGAATGAAACATTCTTGTCAACGTACAATCCTTCCACCTGATGAAAGAAACAATGTGCACGTGCTGAAATAGCCTCGTTGCGATATACTCTGCCCGGCATCATGATGCGCACAGGCGGTTGTGTTTTCTCGAGTATACGAACCTGAACACTTGATGTGTGTGTGCGCAGCGCCACTTCTTTTCCAATGAAAAAAGTATCCTGCATATCACGAGCAGGATGATCTTCAGGAAAATTCAACGCAGAGAAATTGTGCCAATCATCTTCAATCTCCGGACCTTCTTCAACAGTGAATCCAAGTCTACCGAATATTTCAAGAATCTGTCTGCGCACAAGATTCAACGGATGACGCGACCCTTTCCACTCCGGAACCGGAACAGTAAGATCGGCTCCGCTTTCACCCACATTCACTTCATCACTTTCCTTGAAACGATCCAGTTTTTCCTGTGCGGAAACTTTCAGTTTGTTCAGCAGTTGTCCGACTTCTTTCTTCAGTTCAGGAGAAACGTTTTTGAAATCGTCGAACAGCTCTGAAATTTTTCCTTTACGACTCAGATATTTTAAACGGAATTCCTCAGCGTGCTCTTTGCTTTTCGCTGTGAATTCTTCAACCTCATGACGTATTTTCTCAATGCGTTCTTTCATACTTCAATATCTGAATGCGTAAATTACTTAATCACTTTGATTGTCATCTTCACATCACGCAAAGGACGATCGTTTTTATCGCGCGGTTGTGAAGCAATCACATCAACCACTTCCATTCCGTCAACCACTTCCCCGAATACGGTGTAACCTCCGTCAAGGAATGGCGTTCCTCCGAAGGTGGTGTAAGTTTTTCTCTGCTCCGGAGTGAAAACACGATGCGGTGTTTTTGCATACTCAGCATCAATAATCGGATTCACAAGATTGGAGTAGTAGATCAGACTATCCTGCAAACGCAACTGCTGTGCACGTTGTTGCGCGCGAATGAATCCTGCACGGAATGCAGCATTCGCAGGGTTGTTGATATACGCATCAAATATTTTCTGTTTCGCAGGTTGTTCGATGCGCTGTTTGATCAGCACATCAAGTGAGCTGTCAGTGTAAACACTTCCTTCCACAATATAAAACTGGCAGCCGGAAGATTCTTTGTTCGGATTTACATCATCACCCTGACGTGCTGCAGCCAATGCGCCGCGCTTATGATAGAGATTCGGATGAAACTCTGCAGGAATAGTATAACCCACATCTCCGTTACCCAACATCTGACCTTTTTTCGCCTTCTTGGAATCAGGATCGCCGCCTTGAATCATGAAATTCTTGATCACGCGGTGAAACAATGTGCTGTCAATGGTCTTATTGGCAACGAGCTTCAGAAAGTTGTCGCGGTGCTTTGGCGTCTCATCGTAAAGGACGATTTTGATGTCACCGAAATCGGTGTGAATCAGTACTTTAGCGCGCTTATCGGGAGCCACGTAAGAGGTGAAGAGAACAACTGTCAATGACAGCAAAACTAGAGGTGATATCCTACGGAGCATGTTGAAAACTTTTTTATATTTGTAAGGATGTAAAAGTAGTTATTCGTCTACTTTGCACCAAACCCGCATAAAAAAGCCTCCTGACGGCAAACATCAGGAAACAGTATGAGCAAAACTGTCGCAAAATTCGCAGGATTAATGGTTGTGGTACTTACCATAGCTGTTGCTTCGTTCTCTGTTGGTTGCAACAAGAACAAGGAATGCCGCGCTAACGTAACCGTTCTGACTGCCGTTGGCGGATCTCCGGTAGTTGGAGCTGAAGTGAAGTTGGCGAGTGGTGATGTCACCATGACCGCTTCAACCGACGGATCAGGAACTGCAAGTTTCGAATCGCAGCTTCCGATGATTCTCGACATCTACGTAAACGGAAGCCCGACAGGTCGTGTAGCACGACTCGAAGAAGGCAAAACCGACGAAGTAACAATTCCGTAATTGGTTTCATCAGGTATATTCCTGTGCAGATATAAAGAGCCTCATCCACTTCGGATGAGGTTTTTTGCTTTCAGGACTCTCACTCGCGCAGTCAGGACTTATGTCCTGACTGGTTAAGTTGACTTCCGTCCTGACTGGTTAAGTTGACTTCCGTCCTGACTGGTTAAGTTGACTTCCGTCCTGACTGGTTAAGTTGACTTATGTCCTGTCAGGCACCGTGTTTAAACTTTTTTGTGCCGCCAAAAAAGTTTGCAAAAAAGCTCCCGCCTTGGATCTCTCGCCACCCGCAAGCGGGTACCCGGCTGCGATCTCCTAGGGCGGAACAAGAGTGTTTTGCACCGCAAAACACTTACATCGCAATTACTTCTTAATTGGAAGTGACCACTAACTCAGATTGAATCATCAGTCACACCCAAGCGCGGCAATGAATTTTTCCTGCTACGCTAATCAGCCTGGTTAAGAAGCAAGGCAGCCCGATTATTTTCTTAACGATTTGCCGTCAGCGCAGCAGCGAGGGAATGTGCAAGGAGATCCATAGAGCATAGCGAAGGTTTGTGCGCGAGCGCGTCTGGATATCCGGGTGGCGAGCAGACGAGGAAATCGGAAAGAAAATAATAAGGCTGCGATTTTTTGCTCCACTTTTTTCTAAAAAAAGTGGAAAGAGAAATAACATTACCAATAGCGATTGATTTGCGCCTAGGGTGTGACACGGCTTTTTGCGATACTTTTTGCCACGACAAAAAGTATCAAAAGAAAACGCGAAACTTTTACTGAGAACATGTCAGGACGTAAGTCCTGACAGCGCTGTATTAACAAAATGCCAATCAAATCTTGAGAACATGTCAGGACGTAAGTCCTGACATCTCAATCAATCAAACCTTGTTTCCGGAAATACAACACAATCGCTTCCTGCATAAACATATTCTGCTCTGCAGGACGCATGAACGGAAGTTTACCCGCCGGTTCCCAGTGTGGCCAGCCATCTTCATCGCGGCCTTTGAAAAGATAGTAGCCATACGGTTCGAGAAGCGTGCAAAGTGCAACATGCATGACTTCCACTTTCTCGTCTTTCG
>JAKLJE010000007.1:37040-174044 GCA_023151315.1 Bacteroidia bacterium | reverse complement strand
TTGAACTTTGCCTCAGATGGCGCAGAGCAACACAGATGAGTTCAAGAGTAAATAATCTGCGTAATCAGCGAAGAAAGCGCCCCAACTTCTTAATGCAGATTTCGCAGATTCGTGTTGGTAAATTTGATTTGTGCAATCCGCGTAATCTGTGGAGGTTGAACTTTGCCTGAGATGGCGCAGAGCAACGCAGATGAGTTCAAGAGTAAATAATCTGCGTAATCAGCGAAGAAAGCGCCCCAACTTCTTAACGCAGATTTCGCAGATTCGTGTTGGTAAAATTGATCTGTGCAATCCGCGTGATCTGTGACGAATGAATTTTGTCTCAGATGGCGCAAAGAAACGCAGTTGAGTTCAAGAGTAAATAATCTGCGTAATCAGCGAAGAAAGTGCCAACTCCTTAACGCAGATTTCGCAGATTTGTGTTGTTAAATTTGATCTGAGCAATCCGCGTAATCTGTGGCGGACATCAATGAGCTACAGCAAACTTTCCGTGAGTAATCTGATTGCCGCTTACAATGCGATAAGTATACATTCCGGAATCGAATTCCGCTGTTGAAATATGAAAGCCTCCCTCACTGCTTTGGCTTGCTTTTCCCGTGTAAACCAATGCACCGGTATAACTGAATATTTCAATAGTTACTTCATTGCTGTTGCCGCACGGAAGAATAACGAAGTCATCCGCCGGAACAGGATACGCAGGCTGCGATACGCGCGACTGCATTTCCTGTGCATCCAGAATGAATTGCCATTGCAGCAGCTGAATTCCTCCTGTGTCCGCCGCGAAAGGCCAGTTTATCGGATTGTCGGCACGACCAACAGCAACAGTATTCCCGTAAACATCCAGACCCCATGCACCACCTTGATCATTCATTGCGCCCCACGCACCGATCATTGCTGGTTGTGCAGGATTGTGCGCATTGAACGCGCGGATTTCAGAATCACCGGCACTTGCAAGCAGTATCTGCGAAGAAGGAATATAGATTAACTGATTCGCATGTCCGTCGCTGCCTACCCAGTTAAGACCAACGCAATTCCATGGGTTGTTCCAGGCAATGTTATACATGTTCTGCGGATTGGCAACGTTAACAACATCCAGTCCGCAATAGTCAACGGCAACGTATGCGATGTTGCCCACCCATTCCACTTCATTATACGCAGCATTCGCAACTGCGGTGAGACTTGTATTTACATACTGACCGATCTCAACAGGATTCGATTTGATACTGACATCCAGCATTCGTAATCCGCCCGCGTCAAACGCCAGTAACAACGTATCGTTTCTCCATTCACAATTTCGAGCTGTAGGAGAGTAGGGAGGATTTCCGAAAAGTGTGTCCGGAAGAAATTGTGATACAAACTGAATATTGTTCGGATTGCTGACGTCAAGTATAATCAATCCGTCTTCCATTGCACACACATACGCATAACCGTTGGCATATGTAACAGAAGAAACACCGTGCGACCATGCAGTTGTATCCCATTGATCCAGAATGACAGGTGCTGCAGGATTGGAAATGTCAAGCGTCGCTAATCCGGGTTCCTGATCAGATCCTTGAAAATCTCCAAGACCAACATAGAGAGTATTGTTATTTTGCTGGACGTATGTTGGCTTCAAGGAATTGAATGATGTTGTTCCAATAGTATTTACCGGCACAGGCGAGTTCATATTATTCACATCGAATGTTACGAAGCCGTATTCTTTCGAAGCTGCATAGAGATACGGAGACCCGTTGCGGTTGAACAGAGGTTTGAAAACAGAGTTGAAAATCGGATAGTTGTAATTTCCAAGCTCAGTGAAGATGACAGTGTCGTTCTGTGCAATAACGGAACCGGGAATGATGAGCCACGCAACGAGGGAAAACAGTTTTCTCATGGGTTTGAGTTTTTATTACTTAACTGAATTGGTTGAAATTGTCAATGCCAATGATTTCGTGTCAAGCTCAGCATGCACACCAACAGGCAATGTGAATTTGTCTTTGATATGACCTATGGCAAATCCTTTCACTACAGGATAACTTCGCGACTTGAAATGATGATCAAGTACTTCATCAAGTGTAAATGATTTATCAGGTTCTTCTGCTTCGCACTTCGCGCAAGTGCCGAAAACAACGCCGGAGAGTTTGTCGAGTATTCCGCACAAGGACAGCTGCGTGAGCAATCGGTCAACTCGATACGGCTCTTCTTCTGTTTCTTCGAGAAAGAGAATTGCTCCTTTGAAATCAGGAAGAAACGACGTGCCGATGAGTGAACATACAATAGATAGATTTCCGCCTATCAGTGTTCCCGAACCAAAGCCTTGCGCAACTACTTTCATTTCGGGATTGGAAAGTACCAGAGGCGATTTTCTGGCTTGCACCACGTCCAGAAAATTCGTTGTGGTAGCTCCTTCCCATGTTGAATTGCCAACGGGTCCGTGGAATGTAACCAATCCGGTTTGACGGTAAATTGCAAGCAGCAACGTGGTGATATCGCTGAATCCGCAAATGATTTTCGGATTATCAGGAATGATTGACATGTCAATCATTGGCAACATGCGTGCACATCCCCAACCGCCGCGCAGTGCAACAATCGCTTTCACTTCAGGGTCTGTAATGAAGTCCATAAATTCCTTCGCACGGAAACCGTCATCTCCTGCGAGGTATCCGGATTTCGCTGTAGCCGTTGCTCCGACTTTCACACGGAATCCCATTGCCTCCAAAGCACTTCGCGATTTGGTAATCGCTTCTTCATTGAAGATTGCACCGGCAGGCGCCATCAACGCAACGAGATCTCCTTTGCGCAATTTCGGAGGAAGTATAGCCCCGGGATTTTCTGTAATGACTTCAGCACGCGCATTGTTATTAATGCCCAGCGCAAGTAATCCTGTGCCGAGTACAGTGTTGCGGATAAATTTCCTTCTGCTGTCCATATTCAAAAAAGAAACCCTGCCGAAGCAGGGTTCTGGTGTTATTTGTTTGTCGGTTCAAGAACCTTGAAGAGATCGTCGAGATTTGGAATCAGAATGATTTCAGTACGACGGTTCTTTGCACGCGCTTCAGGTGTGTTGGCAGGATCAATCGGGAAATGTTCTCCGCGACCGGCTGCTGTGATGCGTTTAGGATCAACGCCGTTAGCAATAAGAATTTTAGTTACGGAAGTTGCACGCATTACGGAAAGATCCCAG
Organism: Bacteroidia bacterium; assembly: GCA_023151315.1. Classification (GTDB taxonomy): domain Bacteria; phylum Bacteroidota; class Bacteroidia; order Palsa-965; family Palsa-965. Next base: position 170,881 of record JAKLJE010000007.1, on the reverse strand, counting down.
TTGTCTTTGATTTCTCCATTCCCTTTCATCGGTACATTATCCGTATGACCTTCCACCATGATATTAATATCCGGATTCTGGTTCAGAACCTTGGCAAGCGCAACGAGCGCACTTACGCCTCCTCCCTGAACAGCGGTGCTTCCTGTCGCAAACATAAGTTTGTCATCCATGGAAACGTAAACTTTCCCGTTCTTCTGAGAAACCGTCAAACCTTTTCCTTCGAATTGTGCGAGAGCATTTTTCACCTTGTTCTGAAGAGCAATTACCGCAGAATCTTTCGCTGCAAGTGCACGCTCCAATTCACGTACGCGCTTTTCACGACGCGCGAGCTCCGTGTTGAGTGAATCGAGAGAACGCTTCTGCGCTTTCAGGCTGATATCAAGACGTTTCAGAGAATCTTCTTTGCGGAAAAGTTCTTCCTGCGTAAGATTGAGTTTGCCAACCAGAGCGGAGTTTTCTGAAGACTGACGTGACATGAGTTCTTTATTCTGCTTCAGAAGCAACTCATAGTTTGCGGTAAGCTGATCATACTGCATGGTGAGAATACGATAACGCATACCGCAACCCATCGTATCAACTTTCAGTTTGTCGCGCTCAGATGTACATTCTTTAATTTGCTTGTCGAGCTCAGCCTGCTTCGCGTCGTAATCAGAACACAGTGTTTTCAGACTGTCGCGCGATTTTTCAGCAGCAGCTCGTTTGGTTTTTTCTTCCTCGTATTTTCTCGCAGGAACGCATGCTGATAGAGCAAAAAAGCAGATCAGTGCAAGTGCAAGCAGTTTTCGTGTCATGGTTAGTGGGTTTCTGAATCCGTAGCAAAGATAAAAAGTTGTACTCCACGACTATCTGCAGCGAATACAAGTTATTAACCTGATTTTGCTGATAGTTACGGTGTAACAACAGGCATGATTTCTGCGTTTATACAGCATAAAATGTGCCTGAAAATTGAATTCCATGAACAAACTGAGTGAAAACTGGATTACGGAGCACACACTCGACTTTGAATACAAGAAGTATGTGCTGCTTGCATGGTTGCAGAATGTGGAACAGCATTTCAAGATGATTCAGCTGTATCCTTCGCTTGGCGAATTAGTGAACCACTACCGTAATGCATGCGGACTACGTAACGGGAAGCTGAATCTGGAGAACAATTTCCCGAAGGAAATCAAAGGGATTGACCGTGAGAAGTTCCGCCTTATGACTGAGCCCGTGTTGCAGAACGATCAGATCATGCAGGATATCGAGAAGATTCTTGATTTTTCGATCCCGCGTTTTGAGAATTCTCTCAAGGGCGGAACGGAACTTTATGATGAAGTGGAAAGCGGAATAGAGGTATTCCCAATCGGTATCACACCGATTTACAAAAACGAAGGTTATGTTCTGTTGCGTGAATCTACAAACAACACACGAGTGTATCAGTATCAAGTGAGCATTTTCGAGAGTGCAGAATCCAAGTGGCGCGCGTTGCGTACGGCGTTTGTGAGCAATCACACCAACAGTTTTACTGTGACGTATGAATCCATTAAAACGGATCTCATTCACACGAACGAGACGCTTCCGAACCCGGCCGTATTCGCTGCTGAAAGCCGAAAGCCGATTCCTGTAGATGAAACATTTCTTCCTCTGGTGAAACGGTTACTGATACGCCGGATTGCGGCATAAAAAAACTCCGGGCTTGCCGGAGTTTTATGTTTTGTTGCGGAAGAATTACTTCGCGGTGTCTTTACCGTCTTCTGCTTTTTCAACCTCAATCCAAACGCGTGTCATGTCACGGAATTCCATCGGGTTGATATCGAAGTTGCGCACGTTGCTCTGCACGAGACGATCGTTCTGTTCGTAGTAGATCGGCATGATAGCTGCATCTTCCAACTGTACGCGATCAGCCTGCTTGAACAACGCAGTGCGTTTTGCAGGATCACCTTCATGCACAGCTGCAGTGAACAATGAATCGAAACGCGGGCTTGAGTAACGTACGGAGTTGGTTGAAGAACGAGTGTTGAGATCTGCAGGAATGTGCTGACTGTAAAGTGTTGTCAGGAACGTTTCAGGATCCGGATAGTCAGCCACCCATCCTGTGCGCCAGAACAGTGTTTTTCCTGTTTCTACAGCTTCGAGGTGCTGAGCAAAAGGCATTGATTCCACTTTCACAGTGATACCGAGAACTTCGTTCAACTGGTGTGCAACGTAGTCAGCTGTAATTGTATTACGGTCTCCGCCGCCGCTGTTGATCTGCAAGGTGATTTCAGGGAAACCTTTTCCACCCGGATAACCTGCTTCAGCAAGTAATTTGCGCGCCTTGTCAGGATCATAAGTGTAACCCATGAGACTGTCTGCCTGATAATCGCGGATGCTCGGAGGAACAATACCGTGAGTTCCCGGAAGCGCGTCACCATTGAGTTTCTTCAGTGCAATTTCTTCGCGGTTTATGGAGTAGTTAAACGCCATACGAACTTTCGGATTATCAAACGGTGCAAGTTTGTGCTGGAATCCGTAGTATGTCAAACTCATTGCAGGAGCAGTCTGAATCACGAAATCAGTTCCGTGTTCTTTTGCTTCGTCAAGTTCACCGAGAATGTCCTTCGCCATTTCAACAGGCAAACGGAAAACCATTTCGAGTTCTTTGTTACGGAACGCGATGATTTCAGAACGCTTGTCTTTAATGAAGCGGAACTGAACAATATCGAGGTAAGGAAGACGGTTGCCGTGCTCATCGAACATCCAATAGTTCGGATTGTATTCGAGAATAACTGCTTCACCTTCTTTGATGCTCTTCACTTTGAAAGGACCGGTTCCAACACAATGCGTGCGCATGTCATCACCATACTTTTCGAAAGCTTCTTTAGCATAAATCCATCCGCCTTGAGTTGCCATGATGTTCAGGAACGTAGGCATTGGATGAAGAAGTGAAATAGAGATCGTTGAGTCGTCAACAATTTTCACTCCTGAAACTCCTTCAGCCGGGAATTGATTCTTCTCTGTTGCCGCGAAATATTCATTCGCTCCAACCACACGGTCTTTGAATGAGTAAGTGAATTGCTGATTGTTCGGCGATGCGGTGCAAAGTTTATCAAGACAATATTTCACGTCCTGAACTGTTACTTCGCGACCTTTTCCCTGCGTTGCAGCAAAGCACTCGTCGTCGTGAAACATCACACCTTTGCGGAGGTGAAATACGAATCTTGTGTTGCTGTCCAGTGCTTCCCAACGTGTGGCAAGAGCCGGCATTATTGTAAGATCTTTCTGATTGAACTTCACTAATCCTTCATACACCTGTGTGCCGATATGATGACCCACAACTTCCACAATGTTCAATGGAAACAGCGTACGGAAATCTTCAATTTCGTTCATGCGGAATACTCCGCCGTACTGAACAGGACCTTTGGCAACACGTGTTCCGGAATGATTCTCCGGTCCACCACTACAGCCTTTGCTACCTGTGATGACCGCTCCCAAAAAGAGAACAGCCGCTAGGGCACGGGTAAATCTTTTCATAATGACTTGGTTCTGCGTTTTAGTGCGCCTAAAATAGCTAAAAAAGCAATAGAGAAACTGCGCATTTATGCTGCGAAATCAGCCGCTTTTTCGTCTTTTTAGTTTCCTTAACACGAACGGCGCGCTTAATTATCTGATAGTCAGAGAAATAGGGCAATGGTCGGAGTGCTTGGCGTCCGGAATAATCGCTGCCGCTTTAAGATCTTTTTTGAGTGATTCAGTAGCCATTTGGTAGTCAATTCGCCAACCCAGATTCTTCGCTCTTGCGTTGGCACGGAAAGTCCACCAGGTGTAATTGTGCGGCTCCTGATTAAAATGTCGGAATGTGTCAATGAACCCGCTATCAATGAAATTGCCGATCCATTCACGCTCTTCCGGTAAGAATCCGCTTGACTTTGCGTTGCTCACAGGATTGTGAATGTCTATGGGTTTATGACAGATATTCCAGTCACCGCAAATAACCAGATCGCCGCGCTTTTTCTTCAGTTTATCAATGTATTTCTGAAAGAAATCCATGAAACCGTATTTGAAATCCTGACGCACATCGCCTGTGGTTCCGGACGGGAAATACACACTCATCACTGATAAATCCCCGAAATCGGCACGCAGAATACGTCCTTCGGAATCGTAATCTTTATGACCGGCTCCGACTTCAACATGAGTTGGTTTTTTCTTCGATAAAACAGCAACACCACTGTATCCTTTCTTCTCTGCTGAATGCCAGAAATGATGTTTGTACCCGGCATTTTCAAAAACTGAAAGATCAAGCTGATCTGCTTCTGCTTTTATTTCCTGAAGACAGATTACATCCGGATTTTCCTGTTGAACCCAATCGATCCAGCCTTTACCGAGAGCGGCACGGATTCCGTTTACGTTGTACGATATAATTTTTGTCATGATTCTGCGTTACTAGAGATTCAAAAGTACGATTTCGATTCACTCCTCCAGTGATCAAAGGCAAATCCGTAAATCGTACTTTTAGCATTCCATGCAGTTGCGCTCCGTTTTCCTGTTGTTTTTCATCACCTGCTCAGTGATCGCAGGCGCGCAGCCTTTCTTTCCGAACCGCGAGAAATCAATCGCAGTTTCAAACGATACACTTTCGCTCGATACGCTGAGCATTATTCCCGGAAGTGTAAACATCGTGGCCGGAAATCTTCTGCTTCGCGACAGTCTCGATTATTCCGTGGACTATGCCAATGCAAAATTGTTTCTGAAAGCGAAAACAACAACCGACAGCATCAAGGTAACGTATCGTGTGTTTCCGGTTCTGCTTACAGCTTCACGCTCGCATAAGTCGCAGGAAAAACTTACAGCACAGCCGGATTACCGCGTGAATCCGTTTCTGTATTCGCCGGTAAAGCAGAAGGGAGAAGATCCGTTTGCTATGGGCGGACTCAACAAAAGCGGAAGTTTGTCGAGAGGAATTTCATTCGGAAATAATCGGGATGTGTCCGTGAATTCCAATCTGAATCTGCAGATCAGCGGAAGATTGACAGACAATGTTGATTTGATGATGGTGGCAACGGACGACAATCTTCCCATTCAGGCCGACGGAACAACGCAGCAGTTGCAGGAATTTGATCGCGTGTATATTCAGCTGACATCGCCCACAGCGAAAGTTATTGCAGGTGATTTTTTCACTGAGAAACGCGATTCCTATTTCATGAAATTCAATAAGCGGGGACAGGGAATTTCCGCTTCTGCCAAAATCGGATTGGATCCGGGCGTACCGATTGCGCCCTATGATTCTCCAAAGAAAGCTCTGACTGTTGCAGGTTCTGTTGCCATTTCCAAAGGAAAATTTGCCCGAAACATTATTACGGGTGTTGAAGGCAACCAGGGTCCGTACAGATTGCGGGGTGCAGAAAACGAATTATTCATCATTGTGCTTTCGGGAACAGAGCGCGTGTATATTGACGGACAACTGATGGTGCGCGGACAGGAGAATGATTACATCATCGACTACAACACAGCGGAAATTACTTTCACGGCAAAGCAGCTGATCACAAAAGACAAGCGTATTGTAGTGGAGTTTCAGTACAGCGACAGAAATTATTCGCGTTCGTTGGTTCATTCGGGAATAGACTGGAGTAAGCAACAGAGTAAGAACAAAACAACACTTTCATTGAATGTTTTTTCGGAGCAGGATCACAAGAATCAGCCGGTGCAGCAAACACTGACTGATGCGGATATATTAATTCTTGCTGCTGTTGGCGATACGCTGAATCGCGCGGTGATTCCCGGTGCGGATAGCGTTGGATTTTCCGACACCCAAGTGCGTTATCATAAGAAGGATACACTTGTTAATTCCGTTTTGTATTCCGATGTGTTTGTTCAGTCTGTTGATCCCGACAGTGCGCATTGGCGTTGTACATTCTGGTTTGTCGGCAGCGGCAACGGAAACTATAAGCAAGTGAATGCAACTGCCAACGGAAAAGTATTTGAATGGATCGCACCTGTTGCCGGAGTTCCGCAAGGCGATTACGAACCTGTTATTGTTATCGTAACGCCGAAGAAGCGCCAAATGGTTACCGCAGGGGCGTCACACAAAACGGAGCACAACGAGATCAGTGCGGAAGTTGCGATGAGCAATTACGACAAGAATACATTTTCCGATGTTGATGCGCGTGATGATCAGGGTTATGCTGGAACATTTACCTACAGCGGCACAAGAATGGCAGGAGATTCTTTGCGGTTGAAATACGGAATCAAATACGAATATGCGAGCCGCTATTTCACTTTCGTAGAACGTTATCGTTCCATAGAGTTTGAGCGCGACTGGAATTTAGGATGGGGAGCAACGCGTGTGCCGACTGCTGACCAACACATGTTCGTAGGTAATGCCGGAGTTGCATCATTGAAGAAAGGTTACAGTATAGGATATACCTTCAGCGGATTCAACGAAGGATCGCAATACACCGGATTGAAAAACGGTGCTGAATTTTCTTTTCGCAAGAAACAGTTTTCTGTTTCCGGGCGCGGAAGCGTGCTCACATCTGCAGGTGCTTACGGCAAAACAGAATTTCAACGACAGCGGATCAATCTGAATATTCCGCTTGGGAAAATATTTTCAATCGGAGGATGGGAAGAAACAGAGTTCAGCAGAATACGAAAGCCCGGAAGTGACACACTTCAATCGAACAGTTTCGGTTATCTGGAGTGGGAGAGTTACGTTGCGGCCGGCGATTCAGCTAAAACATCAGCGAAATTGTTCTACAAACAGCGTACGGATTATCTCCCGTTGCAAACCGCATTACAAACTGCTACTTACGGTGAAAGTTTCGGCGCAGGATTGCAGATTAATCAGCTGAAATCGCAGCGCCTGAGTATTACTGCTAGTTACCGCAAACTCGACATACGTAACAGTGCGCTTACAACGTTGCAACCCGATAACACAGTATTGGGTCGTGTAGAGTATTCACTCCGACTTTTTAAGAATGCAATTTCACTAAGCACATTTTACGAGGCCGGTTCCGGATTGGAAGTGAAGAAGGAATTCTTCTATCTCGAAGTTCCCGCCGGACAAGGTGCTTATGCATGGACAGATTACAACAGCAACGGACTGAAAGAACTGAACGAATTTGAAATAGCATTGTTCAGTGATCAGGCGCGATTCATTCGTGTTTACACACCAACGAGTCAGTTTGTAAAAGTGTACACCAACCAGTTTTCACAGAGCGTTCAGTTACGTGCGCCTCAGTCGTGGCAACAGAAAAAAGGACTGTTGAAGTTCATTGCACGTTTCAGTGATCAGGCTTCATACCGGGTGGACAAGAAAACTATGAGTCGGGAATTTGAGCATGCTTACATTCCGCAGACAGACGACGCGAATGATACTTCGCTTGTGACACTGAATGCAACGATACGCAACACAATTTTCTTTAATCAGTTATCGAGTAAGTTTGGTGTGGATTACACTTGGCAGGAAGTGCAAGGGAAGAATCTGCTCACGAATGGATTGGAATCGCGCTCCAACGAGTTTCATCAGATCCGTTTGCGGTGGAACATCACACGCGCGTTTCTGTTTCAAACAGAATACAAGAGCGGAGTAAAGTCGAGTGCTTCGCAGTTTTTCTCAACGCGTAATTATTTCATCAATTATTACGACGCCGAGCCACGACTCAGTTACCAACCCGGAACTACATTCCGAATCAGTGTGCTTTATCGTTATACCGACAAACGCAATGCGGCTGACATGGGCGGAGAAGTGATCAATCTGCAGAAGGCGGGTGTTGAATTCCGCTATACAAAAGCTTCAAAAGGCGGATTCACTGCAGAGTTGAATTACTTCCGTATTGCTTACAACGGCACTGTGAATTCCACAACAGGCTACGAAATGCTGGAAGGACTGAAGCCCGGAGAAAACTTCACCTGGCGTGCCGGATGGCAGCAAAGTTTGGGACAAAGTCTGCAACTCACACTTGGTTATGAAGGGCGGAAAACACCGGACAACAAACCGATTCATACCGGCAACGCGCAGGTAAGGGCGATGTTTTGATTTTTGTTGCATCGGGTCATTGCGACGCAGGAAGCAATCTCGATGATTCGTGTTCTCTTTAATTTTTTGCAGACTTAATGCAGAACGGGATTGCTTCGTTCCTCGCAATGACACGTTCTGCTTGGTTACTCCGCGTGATTTGTTCTTCATCGGGTCATTGCGACGCAGGAAGCAATCCCGATGATTGATGCATACTTTCCAATTCCGAAGTTAGAATTGCAGAACGGGATTGCTTCGTTCCTCGCAATGACTCGTTCGGCCTTGTCACCCCTCGCAATGACTCGTTATGCGATTATATTACAGTTCTACTTGATGTTAGCTCTTAAGTCCAACCACTCTGGATTCATGTCTTCAATCAATTTTACTTTCCTCCAGCGAGGACCGCCTTTGATCTGTTTCTCTCTTGCGATCGCATCCCGAATATCCCAGAATGCTTCATACCAAACGAGTTTTGACGCATTATATCTTGAAGTAAATGACTTGGAATTAAACTTGGTTGTATGTTCAAACACACGTCTTTCAAGATCGTTGGTAACACCGGTGTAAAGCACAGTATTCCTTTTGTTTGTCATTATATAGACGAATCCGCCACGCATTGCGTGAAGCTACACCTTGCAATTTTTAAATTATGCAAACAAACGTTTGAAAACGGCTTTATTTCTTACCTGCAGAACGAGATTGCTTCGTTCCTCGCAATGACACGTTCTGCTTGGTTACTCCGCGTGATTTGTTCTTCATCGGGTCATTGCGACGCAGGAAGCAATCCCGGTGATTGGAGTGTGATCTGAAACTCATGCGCTTGAATTACTGAAGAATAGTGCTTCGTTGCTCGTGATGACTAGCTGGACAATGACTTATACAGCAAAGAAATCCTTAACAGGATTATCACTCCTTCACTACCTTCACTACGGATTCTTCCGCATCCGTTTTCACCTTCACAAAATATACGCCTGCAGCGAATTCCGTTGTATTAATTTGTGTTGAACCACCGGCAAATTGCTGCGTACACACAATTCTGCCTGTGGCATCAGTAACTGTAACGCGCGTAGTTGAAGTTGTACCGCACTGAATATTCATGGTATTGCTAATCGGATTCGGAAAAACGTTGGTGGCGTTTTGAGTTGATTGCGGTGCAATACCAACACTCAAAACCTGAATGCACTCTGATGTATCGGAACATGAAATACCGGAGAGTACTACTGCATAAGTTCCGTTCGCAGGTGGCAGATACGATTGTGATGTTGCACCGGCAATCGGCAATCCGCTTGTGCAGTTGATCCATTGATACGCAACTCCATTCTGATTGGATGTAAGCGTTGCTCCGGTAAGTGCAACCGTTGTGTCAATTTGCAACGTATCTACATTCAACGTTGTGGTAATGATACTGTCGCAGCCGTAAACGGATTGAAAACTACTCACGTGAGTTTGTGCTGAATCGGAAACGGTTGAATCCGGAAACGTATATGTTTCTCCTGCGCAAATCCATACTTGCTGCGCAATTGAATAAACCGGTCGCACCACAACACGGATCGTATCTTTTCTCGGACAACCTGTTCCGTTACGCACCGTAACCACATAGTTAGTAGTAACAGAGGGCGCTGCTTTCGGATTGAACGACGTCGTACTGCTCAATCCCGCAGAAGGCGTCCATGTACATGTCGCACCACCGGAAACATTGATTTGTACACTGTCTCCGTTACAGGTAAACAACGTATCGTCAGCAACTGTAATCGTTGGTTGTTCGCAGTATTTTATTGTCACATAATCGAACTCATCAATCGAACTATCCCAACTGAACCCCGACACATACACATTACCTAAAGTATCTGCACAAACTGCAACTGCAACATCTTTATCAGAGAAGTTGTCGTACTCCTTGATCCATATCTGTGTTCCGGCGGTATCGTATACGATGGTAGTGTAATCTTCATTGTCCACGCTTCCGTCATAACTGCTGCCCGTAACAACTACTCTTCCCGTGACGGTCGTTACCACATCATATGCAAAATCATTGTCTGCGAAATTATCGTATTCGCGCTGCCAGATCAGAGATCCGTTTGAAGAATAGTGCAGCAATTCGTAATCATAATCAAGTACACCGCCGCTGTAACCTGTTCCGGCGACATAAATGTTGTTGCTGTTGTCAATGGCAATCGCATATCCCCGATCCACATCGGCAAATTCATCGTATAAATTAACCCAACGTAATGCACCGTTCATATCATAACTGATTGTTACAATATCAAAATCAAGCACGCTGCCGCGCCATGCGGATCCGGTGACATAAATATTCCCTGATGTATCCGTTACAACATCCGCTCCGAAATCGTCACCTGAAAAGTTGTCATACAAGCGTAACCATTGCTGAACACCGCTTGGCGAATAGCGAATCGTTACTAAATCGTGATTGTCAACACTGCCTGACCACACAGAACCTGTAACGATGATATAACCGAATGCATCAACTACCACGGTTTTACCGGTATCCGGACCGGAGAATTCATCGTATTCCTGCAGCCAAATCTGCGAGCCGGAAGAACTGTATTTGATGGTTACAATATCCGTTTCATCAATCGAACCGTCATCCGCCGCCCCGGTAACATAAACATCTCCATTAGCATCAACAGCTACACTTGTTGCTTTATCACTCGCGCTCCACTGATCATATTCCTGAAGCCACATTTGCGATCCATTAGTGCCATTGTACTTGATGGTTACATAGTCGTATTCGTCAGTGAGACCGTCCCAACTCATTCCTGTCACAATTACATTTCCTGCAGGATCTAATGCGATAGCGGTTGCGATATCATTGCCGCTGAAGTTGTCGTATTCCTGCAACCACAATTGTGTCCCGTTGCTGTTGTATTTGATGGTCACATAATCAAATTCATCCGTCAATCCGTCCCAACTTGCACCGGTTACAAACACATTGCCATTACCGTCAACAGTCATCGCTGTAACGCTGTCAACACCGCTGAAGTTGTCATACTCCGCAATCCATTGCTCTGTAATCTGTGATGGGGCAACAATTGAAATCAAAAGAAATGCAACCAGAAGGAATCTGCTCATTCGGTAAAGGTAGAGAAGTAGGAGCTTGTTCCAATGCACCCAAACAGTCTGCTGCAAAAGCGATTGCAGCAACTATTAAAAAAAATGATTGAAACCGAAAATTCCGTCCTACTGTAATGTAAGAGTAGTCTCGCCGATAATCGCGTTGTCGCAGCAGATTTCTATGCGGTACAACCCGGGAAGAAACTCATCTTCTTCACGCGCTTTGTCGCAATAAACGAGCACCGACATCGGCTGATTCTGGTAATCGATGGTGCGTTTGCCGGCGAAGAATCCGCGATTGTTTCCCCAGGTGAACTGGTGGTCCGGATCTTCAGACTTCGTCAACTCTTTACCGTCCGGAGTCATCACGCGAATATAAATCGTGTGTGCGCCCGGTTTGGTGAGGTCGTTATCAGCAATATCAAACGCAACTTTTATGCGATCGGTTTTGCTGGCTTTAGTGGTTTCAGATTCTTTTTTGCCGTTGCGCGACTTGTTCACACCCATTGCTTTTACATTGAGTGTGGACAGCAATGCAGCTTTATCGATACGACCCTGAAGTGCTTCTTTCTCGCTGGTAACATTCTGCACTTTGGATTTCTCGTTGTCGAGTTCGCTGAGTACTTGCTGCTTTTCAGCGCGCAAAGTGTTGTTAAGTGTGTTCAGTGAATCGATGGTAACGATATAACCCTTCATGATTTCACGAAGTGTCTGCGTTTCCTTCTTCAATTTCGCTATGATGAATTTATCTCCTTTGTGCTTTTCAGCTTCAACGAGAAGTGAATCGATATACGCACGCTTTGCCGTGAGTTCAGCATTCAGAGCAGCATCTGTGGTTTGAAGTTCCGCATACTGCGCCTTCAGATCTTCGAGATCACTTTTCACATCTTCTCTTTCGTTGATCACCTGATTGATTGTGATTTCGCGTTCAGCAACAATCACTTTCAATTCGCGGTACTGGAAACTGAGAAAAATGCACAATCCTCCAAGCAGGAAAATGATCACCAGGTAAATGGCGTGAAGTTTTCTGTTTCCGGAGTTCTGGTTATTCGGTTGATCGCTCATATCTTCGTGAATATTCTTTTTCTTTATAGGGATTGAATCCGCTGCAAAATTAATCATTTATGCTTGCCGAGAAATTAAAGACGCTTACGCGTGATTTTGTCGGGGTGATTTACCCGAATCTCTGTGTTGTTTGCAACGGGCATCTTCTGCACGCGGAAACGGGTTTCTGTATTGCCTGTGAACAGGAACTTCCAAGAAGCTATGATGAGCTCAATCCGGAGAATAACCCGCTCATACGCACGTTCTGGGGACGTATTCCGGTACGGGCGGCCGGAGCCGCTTTCGTTTTTTCCGCTTCGGGAAAAGTGCAGGAACTGGTTCATAACCTCAAATACAACGGCAGGAAAGATGCCGGTATTGCAGCAGGACAGCTCTATGGCTCTGTTTTGCGCGATATTTCACCATTTTTAACAGCGGATATGGTTCTCCCTGTTCCGTTGCACGAAAGTAAATTGGCTTCCAGAGGTTACAATCAGGCGGCGTGTTTCGGTCGCGGACTCGCAGATGCGATGGGAATTCCCATGTACGAAAATGTACTTATGCGCGTGAAGGCAACGACTTCTCAGACTCGTAAAAACCGTGAGCAACGTTGGGACAATGTAGGTGAAGTCTTTGGAGTTCGCATCAAAAAGCGCGTGGAAGGGAAGCACATTATCCTTGTTGATGATGTTGTAACAACCGGAGCCACTATTGAAGCATGTGCTTTGCCTTTGCTGGGCGTTCCCGGAACTACTGTTAGCATTGTTTCACTTGCTGCTGCTCGACAGTAAGACATAATCTCCGATCTTTGCAGCCGTTATGGCCGAATCCATTCACATCACAGGAACAAGCAAAGCTGAACGTTATTCGTCGTTGCTGCCGCAAATTCATGCCTTGTGTGAAGGTGAAAACGATATTACAGCCAACCTTGCCAATGTTGCAGCTGCATTGAAACAGACTTTCGGATTTTTTTGGGTTGGATTTTACATTGTGCGCGAAAATGAATTGGTCCTCGGGCCGTTTCAAGGTCCGATTGCATGTACACGCATTGCTTTCGGTCGCGGCGTGTGCGGTTCTTCCTGGAAAGAAAAGAAAACACTTCTTGTTCCGGATGTAGAACAGTTCCCCGGACATATTGCCTGCAGCAGCGAAAGCAAATCTGAAATTGTAGTGCCTGTATTCAATGGCAACGGCGATGTGATTGCAGTCCTCGATGTCGACAGCAACAGCGTTAACGATTTTGACACAGCTGATCAGTTTGCGTTGGAACAACTTTGCGATTGGGTGGGTAAATCAATTTTCACACATCATGCGTAGCCTTTTGTTGCTCATAATTGCGGTGATGCTGGCTACTTGCGCGCAAGTGGTAACACCTAACGGTGGCGATAAAGACATTCAACCTCCGCGTGTTGTTGCGTATATGCCCGACAGCGCAGCAACCAATTTCAAGGGCAATAAAATCGTTATTCGTTTTGATGAATACGTCACTCTCAGCGACCTGAACAAGCAACTCGTTATTTCTCCGTCAGTAAAGCGTAAGCCTGAAATCACAATACGCAAGAAGGATATTGTTATCGAATTTAAAGACACGCTTGAAGAGAATACAACGTACACAATCAGTTTCGGAAAGTCGATACGCGACATCACCGAAAACAATGTGCTGAATAATTTCCGTTATGTGTTTTCAACCGGACCGGTGATTGATTCCATTTCGTGTGAGGGACAAGTCAACAACGCATACACAGGAGGGCCTGAGAAAAATGTGCTGGTGATGCTTTACCGCAATACCGGAGACAGCGTTCCGCACAAAGAGAAGCCGTATTACTACACCCGTACGGATGATGCAGGAAAGTTTACATTGAATAATCTTGCGGCAGCTGATTACAAGATTTTCATGCTCGCCGATGAAGGCGAAGATTACCTGTACAACTCACGTGAAGAGCGTATCGCATTTTCCGACACACTGCTTCATCTGAATGCATCACGTGATTCTTTGCGGTTCCGCATGTTCAAATCGCGTTTTATCAAACAACAGCGTTTATCTGCAGCGCAGATGTCGCCGGACCGATACCGTTTTACTTACGCTATGCCGATGAACAATCCGCAGGTGCGCTTCGTACCTGCACTACCTTCCGGAATGGAACCATTCGTGGATTATGGAGATAAGGGTGACACTATCAACATCTGGCTCAGTAAGGTGTTGCTGGACTCGGTTCGTATTCTGATAACCGATAACGGAGCAGTTGTTGATTCCGCAGATTTTGAATTGAAGCTGCGCGAAACATCTTCAGGTCGCGGAGGTGGTAACGAGGTGCGTAAATTGTTATTAATGTCGAATACTCCCGGTGGTAAGCTGGTTCCCGGCGGAATGTTTGAACTGCATTCTTCTAATCCGGTGCGCAACATTAATCCTGACAAAGTGCTGATCCGAAAGCGCAACGATACTTTGAATGCAAAACTGAACTTGTCAGCGGATAAGAGAACTATTACAGCAGTTTTCGTCCCTGAAGAAGACAGCAGTTATTCTATACTGCTGCTTCCCGGAGCGATAACGGATTGGTACGGTCAGAAGAACGACACTCTGCGTTTTACTTTCACGGTTCAACCGTTACGACAGTTTGGAAATCTCTCTATTACGCTCCCTGTTTCATTGAAAGGTAATTTCGTTCTTGAACTGAACGATGATAAGGGGCGCCCTGTGCGCGATACAGTGATCAGCAAAGGTGGAACATATCGTTTCGCTTTGCTCACATCAGGCTACTATAGTGTACGTCTGGTAGAAGATGCTGACGGTAACGGCAAATGGACGCCGGGCAGTTATGCACTCAAACAGCAACCGGAGAAAGTACTGTTTTATCCTGCTTTAATACGTATGCGCGCAGGTTGGGACACTGATGTGGTTTGGGATATGCAGTGATTACTTGAGTTCGAAATCATCTGCATCAGCGCCTGCAGGAAACGCCTTTCTGAAATCATCCAGTTCCTGTTTGGAAATAGAAGTGTAAATGACTTCTTCCGTTGAAATGAGTGCAGATGTTATGATCTCACCCCGGAAGTTGTAAATCGCCGAATCTCCGCTGTGATAAATGAAGTTTCCGTCGTTGCCGATGCGATTTGCTCCTGCCACATATGAGAGATTCTCAATAGCTCTTGCAGCAAGCAAAGTTTTCCAGGCATAAGAGCGACGCTCCGGCCAGTTGGCAACGTAGATCAACAGATCGTAATCATATTCGCGTTTGTCTTCACGGATCGCGGATTTATTTCTGCTCCAAACAGGAAAGCGCAGATCATAACACACCAAAGGACATATCTTCCAACCTTTGTATTCAACAATAAGTTTGTCATTCCCCGCTGTATAGTGACGGTCCTCTCCCGCCATGCGAAACAAATGGCGTTTGTCGTAATGTTGATGCGTTCCGTCAGGATTTACCCAATGCAGACGATTATGGTATTTGCCATTGTCATTTACAATGAAGCTGCCTGTAACCGCATAATTTTTTTTCGCAGCCAGCTCTTTCATCCATTGCAAAGTTGGTCCGGTTGGTTCTTCTGCAAATTTTTCCGGCGACATGGAGAAACCTGTGGAGAACATTTCAGGAAGAATCATCACATCACAAGGCTCTTCGAAAACACGCAGCTTCTCATTGATATGATGCAGATTTTTCTGCTGATCTTCCCAGTGAAGAGAAGTTTGCAGTGCAGCAATGGAAAGTGATGGTGTTTGCATGAGCTTCATTTTGTATTCTGTTACACTTTGCAAAGAATCTCAGCGGCTTTTTCCAGCGTTTCATTCTTCTTGGCGAAGCAGAAGCGCAACATGGAATCGTAAACCGGTTTATGATAAAACACTGAAATCGGGATTGATGCAACCCCGGCTTCTTTAATCAGACGCACTGCATAATCGGTATCTTTCTCTTCTGAAATTCCGTTGTATTGCAGAAGCTGGAAATATGTACCGGCAGCCGGAGAAAATTTGAAGCGGGAACTGCTGATGTGTCGCGCAAAGAAGTCGCGTTTTTCCTGATAAAACTGTCCGAGCTCCAGATAGTGCGATTTATCATTTAGGAATTCGGCACACGCGATTTGCATAGGCGTATTGCATGAGAAAACGAGAAACTGATGCACCTTGCGGAATTCGTTCATGAGTTCTTTTGGTGCTACACAGTATCCAAGCTTCCATCCGGTAGTATGAAAAGTTTTTCCGAATGATGAAACAATGAAACTACGACAGGCGAGTCCGGGATAGCGCGCAACACTTTCATGTTTGCTGCCGTCGAAAGTAATGTGTTCATACACTTCGTCGGACAGAATGATGATATCTGAATTCTTTGTGAGTTTATCGAGTTGTTTCAGATCTTCTGCGCTCATCATCGCACCTGTTGGATTGTGAGGTGTATTGATGATGATCATCCTTGTGCGGTGATTAATCACTTTCTTCACTGCATTCCAGTCAACGGAATATTCAGGTGCTTTGAGAGAAACATAAACAGGTTTTCCTCCGTTCAGCTCGATAGCAGGAGCGTAGCAATCATATGCCGGTTCGAAAATCACTACTTCGTCACCTTCACGAATAACAGCGGCAATTGCAGTGTAAATAGCCTGCGTGGCTCCGGCGGTAACCGTGATTTCAGTCTCCGGATTGTATGAAGTCCCGTACAACGATTCTGTTTTTTCAGCAATCATTTCACGCAATTTCAGAATACCGGGCATGGGTGCATATTGATTGTTTCCTGCTTTCATGGCTTTGTTAACAAGCTCCACGAGTTTGGGTGGACAATCAAAATCCGGAAATCCCTGTGAGAGGTTGATGGCATTGTGTTCCGCCGCCATTTTCGACATTACAGTGAAAATGGTAGTTCCGACGCTTGGTAATTTGGAACTCAGAGAACCTTTAAATTCTGGCATAAAAACGGGGTGATTGAAAAATACCGCCTGTATTGCGGAACGTGAAATTAGAATTATCCGTTCACCAATGCAAATATGAATTTCGCTACAGGATTCTGCGTAACTTGCGCGCTCATTACAACAAAAATTTCAATGATTATTTCTGAAAAACAGGTGGTGTCGGTGAATTACCATCTTACTGTTCCGGGAGACAATGGCGGAGCAGAAATCACCATCGAGAAAACTTCAACTGAAGAACCATTTGTTTTCCTTATCGGCGCAGGACAATTGCTCCCTGATTTCGAGAGCAATCTTGCAGGTAAGAAAGTGGGAGATAAATTCGATTTCCGTATTGAAGCAGGACGCGGATACGGCGAATATCAATTGGATCACGTAGTGAATCTTCCGATTGAAAACTTCCTTGACGATAAAGGCAAGTTGGATACGGAGATGATTGCAGTTGGCAAGAATGTTCCGATGGTTGACAATGAAGGTCACCGTTTGTGGGGCAAAGTGATTGAGATCGGCATCAACAATGTGAAGATGGATTTCAACCATCCGCTTGCAGGAAAAGAACTGCATTTCGAAGGAGAAGTTCTTGACGTGCGCACAGCTACGCAGGATGAACTCGATCACGGTCACGTACACGGACCGGGCGGGCATCACCACTAAACCGGTTTCCGGGCATTCGGGAATCGGGAACCGTTTATTCGTTTTGAAACGTTCCCGAATCCCAATTGCCCGAATACCGAGTCCCAAGTCCCGAATACCCGAGTACCCGATCTCTAGTCACAAACACCCCCAAATAAAACGCCTCCATCGTCGAACGATAGAGACTAGGCAAAGAAAAAGCAGGGGAAATATCAGTTATTGCTTCCTTCGATATTCAGGAAGTCCTGCCAGTCGCCGAGGTTAGCCATAACCTGCAACTGACGATAGCGCTCGTGGAACTCGCGGTCGTTTGTAATTCCATTGAGCTGATCAATCCGATAGCGATCAAAGTTGCGCAAAGCAGTTTGTTCATCAGCACTCAGCGGCTCTCCGTTGAACTCACGATCACGTAGATCATTGATGCTCATAGTGCCACCGATTTCGGCTTTAGCAAAGTACTTTTTAAGAAGATCCTCGCGGAGTGTCATAGATAATTTACCGGTTACAAATGTAACGGAATGATCAGGGCAGAGGTTACCGCAACATTATAGAATTTTCAACAATCAAATGTTATGTGAAGTCGTAAACGCCTGATTTAAAGCGCATGAGCACCGATTATTTTATTGGCGCAGGCGTGATCTTCTGCTTTTCCTCAAGCTTTCCGATACTGTCGAGAAGTTTGCGAGCCGACTGATCTTCCGGTGTTACAGCAAGTACTTTGCTAAGCAGTCGTTTTGCTTCAGGATAGAAATCCGGAGAACCGATGATTCCCTGTGCAACAAGGAAATTGTATTTCGGATTTGCAGAATCATTGATGTAAAGTTTCTGCACGCTGTCGTTATAGCGGGCCGCCATATATCCTTGCGACAGATTCTGTTTTATTGCAGCATCATTAGTTCTCTGCCACGCCGTATCAAATGCGTGCATCGCCACTTCATATTTGCGAGCCATGAAACTTGATCCTGCATAGTCTGCCCAGATTTTACTATCTGCAGGATATGCATACACAGCGTACTGATAGAATTTCGAAGCGTTGTCGTAATCTTTCTTCACTGCAAATTCATTTGCACGGGCGAGAAGCATGCGTGCATAACCTTGCAGAATCGGATTGGAAGGGAAGATGAGATAAACGCGATGCCACGCAGCAGAAGCTTTCGCATAATCTTTCTTGTTGTAATAACACAAGCCGAGATTCAGCCAGCCATTTGCGTAACGCGGATGCAGGTCAACAGACTTCTGCAGATATACAATTGCTATGTCTGCATAGTAGTTTACAGAATCCTGGTTTGCAGAATCACCAACAAGAAACTTCAATCCTCGATCCATGTAACGTGCTCCCGCATTACCGTTACACAACGCGCTGTTCGGGTGTTTCTGCACATCCGCAATGAAAAGCGTTTCATCATCGTGCCATTCGAGATTCCGTTCCAAAGTAATGATGCCGCAAGGAATCATGAGCCCGATGAATGTTGCAGTTACCGCATACTTCGCATTTTCTTTGGCATAATTGGCGGCGTAAACAATTCCCCATGCCAGCACCATGCAGAATCCGAGAGAAGAATGATAAATCAATCGTTCTCCCATAGTCGCACCAATGTCGAAGATGAGGTTGTTGATGAGCATAAAGAACCCGAAGAAGAAAATCATTGCAAATGCCAGCGGATGTTTTTCTTTCCACAATCGATAAGTGGCGTAGAGCATTGCGCCCATTACAAGCAGAGAAATCCACACCCCCGGATCGCTGGCATCCGAATATGGAAAATGCTGGTACGAATAATCAGCTGCAAGCGGAACAGGGAAGAACAGCAGCCAAACGTAATCGTCAAGGCGATTTATTTTTGAAAGCATTTCCTGCGGACCTTTAGCATACATGTAAGGCGCATTGAGCGGATCTTCGCTTTTCTTTTTTGCTCTTTCTTCTGCCGCAATTTGTGCTTTCGTTTTTACGGGAGTTTCCTCTTTCACACCAAGGCGAATTGCGCCATAAATCAGCATCACTGCTGCAATAGGAACTGCAACGGAAGTCAGCTGGCTGAAGCTTCGTTTGTGGAAGATCATCAGTCCGGCAGGAATCAACGCCACAAGAACAATCGCATATTCTTTCGAGAGAAACGCAAGGACGAAATATAATATGCCCAGCAGCATGTCGTTGCGTTTGCGGGAGAGATCGTAGCGGAAGAATGATTCGAGCGTGAGAACGATGAAAAGCAGAGAGAATATTTCATCACGACTTTTTACGTTCGCAACAACTTCCGTGTGAATCGGGTGAATAGCGAAGAGCAGTACAGAAAGAAATGCAAGATCCGTATTGCTTCGGAACACATGATTACGAAGAAAACGCAGTACGAAAATCAGTGAAAATGCAAACAGGAGAACCTGAATGATGTGACGATGTACTGCAATGCGCATGTTATCGTCTTTGATGTCTTTTTCGAGCAGATCACGTTCTGCAATCAGGCGCGACTGACTTGCGATGTCGGAAATACCTTTGCTTTGCATGGCCAGCAGTGAATCACGAACCTCTTCGAATCGTGCACCTTTTCTCTCTCCGAACAATTGCTGTTCAATTGCAAATGTTACAATGGACAACGGACGGTAACGTCCACCTTCGAGCTGCTGGTCAACACCCATGCTTTCATAGAAACTCTTGTATGCGTCATTGCCAAGTATTTCAGGAATGCCTGCAAATCCTTTCTGTACATACATGTTCTGACGCATTACGATATCGTCGTCAAGTGCATACTTGTTTGACCACGAGTTGATATAAAAGCCGAACGCCACTGCGAATACAACAGCGGCCTGAACCCAGAAGTTACGAATGAACAGCAATCCCTGAGATTGCAGCTCGGGAAGGGAGAATATTTTATTCCCGCTTTTTGCAGACTGAGCAGGTGTGGTGCGTTTTGCCATAGCTACGCGAATCTAAGAAAAATCGAGCGAGTTGCAGAAGCAGTACTTTCCCTGTGCATCACATACGCATTTTCACAGTACTTTCGTGTACCAAACCATCTCGGACACACTACATGAAAAACAAATCAGCGGCTCTCGGAATTGCATTGCTTTCCGCGACTATGGCAACTGCACAATGCGTCAGCATCAGTTGTCCTCCTTCAGTTACCACAACAAACGACACCGGCTCTTGCGGAAGTGTAGTAACTTTTGCATCTCCGGTTTCTTCAAGCACTTGTCTTGTATCAATTCGCGACACATTTGACTTTACCGGAGCTCCTCAGACATTTGTTGTTCCTTCGGGAGTTACCGTTCTGACAATGGAAGTGTGGGGCGCACAAGGCGGAGCAAACTGGGTGAACAATACCAACTTTGGTGGTTATACCAAGGCTGATGTTCCGGTAACACCGGGATCAACATTATACATTTACGTTGGAGGGCAACCTACTACAACCGCAGGAGGATACAATGGTGGCGGTGCCGGTGACGGAGCCGGTAAAGGAGGCGGAGGCGGAACAGATGTCCGAACTTCCGGTAACACTTATGCAGATCGTTTGATTGTTGCAGGTGGCGGTGGTGGTGCAGGATACTGGAGCAATCTTCACGTTGTTGGCGGAGTAGGTGGCGGACTCACCGGAGGTGATGGATATAGAAATACAATGGCTGATATGGGCGGACTGGGAGCCACACAATCAGGTCCCGGAGCGAATGGAACATGCGTCAACTTTAACGTAACTGCAATGGCAGGCGGATTCGGCTATGGCGGCACACCGCTGAGCTACAATTGCGGTTGTGAAGGTTACGGCGGCGGCGGCGGATGGTATGGCGGCGCAGGCAGCGGAAACTGCAGAGGCGGCGGTGGAGGCAGCGGTTATGTTGTTCCTTCAGCAACTAACGTTACGCAAACTGCAGGAGTTCGCGCTGGAAACGGAAGAGTAATACTCAGTTTTCAAGGTTCAGTTCCACCTCCTGTTGTGCAAACGGCAGGACTTCCGTCCGGAAGTTTATTTCCGATCGGGACAACAACAAATGTTTTCCTCGCTGACGATGGAGCCGGTAACACAGATACATGTATGTTCACCGTGACAGTAGCCGATGATGATGCGCCAACATTCACAGCTGTGCAGAACATCACTGTTGCTGCGGATTCAGGGATGTGTTCGGCTGCGGTAACGTGGTCACCTGTTTACGCTAATGACAATTGCACTGTTATTTCATACACTTCCAGTGCAAACAGCGGTTCAACATTCAACACTGGAACAACAACAGTTACATTAGTTGCAACGGATGTGAACGGGAACACGGATTCAACTTCGTTCACCGTTACAGTAAATGACACGCAAGCCCCGATTATTAGCGGATGTCCTGCGAACATGACCTTGTGCGAAGGCAATATACTTTCATTCAGCGTGCCGAGTGCTACTGATAATTGTGCAGCAACTCTGCAGCAAGTATCAGGCCCTTCGAACGGTGACACACTTTCAGCGGGCAGTTACACTGTTGTATTTGTTGCAACCGATAATGCCGGAAATGCAGATACATGCTCTTTTGATGTAGTTGTGTATTCTGCTCCTGTTGTACTTCTGGATCTTTCCATGAATAACTTGTGTCAGAATGATGCAGTATTTACACTGGACGGAGAATCTCCTGCAGGTGGAGTTTGGAGCGGTACGGCTGTGACAGGAAATGTGTTTGATCCTGCTTTGTCAGGTGCCGGAACGTTCGCAGTGAGTTATACATACACGGACATGAACGGATGTTCTGCCACTGCTGTTGATTCGATCACAGTGAGCATTTGCACAGGAATTGATAATAACGGAACAGTTCAGTTCTCAATGTATCCGAATCCGGCGAATCAGAATTTCGTACTCAATACGAATGAGAACGGAACGTTATCAATTATTGATGCAGCAGGTAAGAAAGTGTACGGAGAGAATATTACGCAAAAGCGCACGGAGATCAACATTGCAAATCTCAGCGCGGGAACGTACACCGTAACATTTGTTTCAGAAAGCGGACGTACATCTAACGGAAATCTTCTGATCAACAGATAGTATTCAGCAGATTGAAATGTGTCGCCTCCGGTGTTTTCATCGGGGGCGATTCTATTTCATGGCAAGAGCTGCATCAAGATAGTAGTAGACATCCGCTGGCACATCGTCAGAATCATTCGGTAATCTTTTGCCGCCAAGGCGTACCACAATCATGTTCATATCCGGTATCACAAGAACGTATTGTCCGAGAATTCCACGGGCGTAGAAGATGTGATGTCCTTTGTATTGCGGAATCATCCACCACGAAAAACCGTATGACAAACACGGAGTGCCGTCATCATTTTTCAGTCCGGTAAGAGCAACAGATTCCAACGCATACGATTCCGGAACAATCTGCGTCCCGTTCCATCTTCCGCTGTCGAGATACAATTGACCGATGCGGGCAAAATCACGCGCATTCGAATTGAGACAGCAAAAAGCTTTTTCATCACCGCCTTCTGCATCCAGACTCCAGAATGCGTTGTGTTCACAGCCCATCGGAATCCATAGCTTTTCAGAAGCGTAATCAGCTACGGTTTTCCCTGTTGCTTTATTGAGAATAAATCCGAGCAGTTGCGTGTTGCCGCTGAGATAACGGAAAGTTACGCCCGGCTTCTCATTCACTTGCGTGTAATCCAATGTAAGTTTGCGAAGATTGCTTCCGTAATAAGCTTCGGCGGGATATGCAAACGGACTGACGTAATCTTCATCGAATGCAATTCCGGAACTCATTGTGAGAAGGTGACGAATTGTAATGCCTGATCTTTCATCGTCACGGAACTCGGGAATAAAATCGCTTACCGGTTGGTCTACGGATTCTATTTTCCCATCCTGAATGGCGCAACCGATCAACACACTCACAACCGTTTTCGCCATTGAAAAAGAATTCGTGTACGATGAAGAAGAGAATTCTCCCATGTAAACTTCGTGCAGAATAGAGTCGTTGCGGATGACAATGAAAGAACCTGTTTCAATGGCTTTCATTTTGTCGAGCAGATCCGGACTGATTGTGTTGCTGTTGTAGCTAACAGATAGCGGCCAGGGTTGCGGTGTTCCGGATTTGATTTCGCGATTGGCGAAAATCTGATATTCGAGAGCAGAGGGACCGGAGCGTCCTTTGGCGTATGTATTCCAGAGTGCTTTGTAGAGATAAGTTCTTCCGCTGAAGATCACGAACAGGTTGGCTGCTGCAATCACAATAACCAATACCCACAACGATCTTTTAAGAAACTTTCTCATACTGTTCCGCTTATGTATTAAACGTGAACGGCAGAGAAAAGTTATCTATTCTAAGGAATCGTTTACGATTCTGCAGGAGAACATTTCTGAAAAGTGATGAAGAATTCTTTCAGCGACCTTTTTTTCATCAATGGTTGTGCCGAGTTCTTTCTGCATGGAAGTAACGGCTTTGTCATTGATACCGCACGGAACAATGTTTCCGAAATAGGAGAGATCCGGATTCACGTTTAATGCCCAGCCGTGCATGGTTACCCATCTGCTGGTTCGTACGCCCATTGCGCAGATTTTTCTTGCTTTGACGGGATGATCCGCATCGAGCCATACGCCGGTGTAGCCTTCGTATCTGCCGGCAGTAATTCCGAAATCTGCCAGAGTTCGTATGATTACTTCCTCGAGATAGCGCAGATACTTGTGAATGTCGGTAAAGAATTGATCAAGGTCGAGAATCGGATAACCAACAATCTGGCCCGGGCCGTGATACGTGATATCACCACCGCGATTGATTTTGTAAAAAGTGGCATGCAGTTGAGCCAGCTGGTCGCCGTTTACCAACAAGTGATTTTCTTCTCCGCTCTTACCTAAAGTGTAAACATGCGGATGAGAGCAGAGCACAAGAAAATTTTCGGGAGTAATTTGTAATTCCGTTGTTGAATCACGGTTTGCGGTCTTGCGGGCAACAACACGACTGAACAAAGACTCCTGATAATCCCAGGCTTCTTTGTAATCAATCATTCCGGCGTCCCTGAATTTTACAACAGGTGCAAGCGGAACGGAAACAGAACCTTGCTCGGTCATTGATTATTTCTTACTCAACTCACTTTTCAGGAAGTTGATGACATTAACCTCAACTGCATCCACACCTCTCAGCGTTGCCAGTTCAACTGACAGCCAGTCACCGAAATGGATAAAGTAGAAGTACTTTGCCAGCAGTGAATTCCCTTTCGCGAAAATGTCAAAAATGTGAGGAGTATATTTTGAAATGATTTGTCTGTTCAACTCCATGCGGTAAAGATTACGCTCGTAATCCTCTGTGTCATGTAAAAACAGCACAGCAATCTCTTCGTTGCCACCAGCCCAACCGACAAGTTCATTGTGATTCATTTCCGGAATCACATGATGCCAGCATAGAATTTTGGAATTTTCATTCAACTGTTGACGCAATCGGACAGCAACACCTTCATATGGAGTTGTACAATATATAACAGGAGTTTTTCCAAGAATTGCACGCGACAGCTTTTGAGTTTGTGCAACAATGTCTTTTTGTTCCTGTTCCAGGAATACACCGCATTCACTGATCGACTTAACCGAATCATCAGCCAGAAGGCCGTAATGACTCATGATCTTCACCAGTTGTGTTATTGAATATCCAAGGCAAGATCGCGGAGGCAGACCTCCCGGAATTAGAATGATTGGAAGATTATTGTTGCGGGCAAACTGTTCAATCGCCCCGCCCGAAGTAATGCAACACACGGTTGCGCCTTTTGCAACAGCTTGTTGCATACATGCAATCGTCTCTTCAGTATTCCCTGAATATGATGATACAATTACAAGAGTCTTCGCGCCCGTATATTCCGGAATGAAGTATCCTTTGGTAACGTTAACAGGAACTTTGCAAGTAGAAAATGCGAGCTCGGCGACAATAGAGCCGCCGATTCCGGAACCGCCCAAGCCGGCAATCAATACGTTCAGAAAATCAATTTTGGCAGCAGGAAGCTGCGCAACATTAGCTATTTCAACCGCCTCAGCCAGCTGTTTAGGGAAGTTCTTTACCAGTTCCTTCATTTCCATAGTTGAAATTTTGGGAGGGTGAAGTTAATCAAAATTCCCAGCGGAGCATATTGCGCTGATAATCAAGCAAAAACGAAAATGTTTACTGTTGATACAGGCTACATCTCAAAAGTATAAACATTCCGCTATTTTCGCATAAAACCATCCATCTCGAGAACGGCTTGGCCGCATAAGATTGGCGGCGAATTCGGGGGATTGAATTCGTCAGGTTTAACCTCCCGATTAACTCGGGAGGTTTATTCTACCGAGTCTTCTTTGGATTTAAGTTCATCCACAACTTTTTGTTGTGCATCAATCTCAGCCTTTTTCTTCGCCTGTTCTTCTTCGTTGGTTTTGATATCGGCTTCAGCCTTCTTTATTTTTTCATTGTAATCTTCGATGTCTTTGTGCAGATCGGCATTTTTCTTCTCAAGATCTTTCTGATCATCTTTCTGGTTGTCGAGAACCTTTTCTGCTGATTTGCGTTTTGCAGCAATTCCGTCTTTTGACATTTTCACTGCGAAATCCTTGACAATATTTTCTGCAGCTTTATACGAGGCCGCATTTTTGGAGTCGAGCCAGGTTTCTCCAAGCAGAAAACCTACAATGAATTTGGTTTCGTTGTCGTTAATTTTTTCGGTACGCGCATAAACATCACAGGTGTTTTCGCTTATTGCTTTGATCAAGGCATTGTCGGCAAAAATTTCATCTTTACCGCTCACTTTTGCATCGTAACCTTTCATTTTCGACTTCCATTCTTTCTCGATTTCATCCGGAGATGAGTCGTAAATGGTTACAACGAGGCAGTTGTGTGTGCCGCCGTTGATTTTTTCATTTTTCTCTTCGACTTTAATTTTAATTTTTCCTCCGTCAGCGAAAGATGGCAATGACGCGAAAATGAAAGCTGCAATAAGTATGAGATTCTTCATCGGATAGAATTTATGTATGTTCAAGTTAAGCAAATTTCATTCCCTTCATGTGAAAACGAAAGGAGATAAATCATGCCAAGTCGAAAAGTTTATTCATCAACTTCAGAAACGCCGCCGGAAACAACAAACTTCATCACATCTGCGGCATTTGCTTCCATTGGAGAAACGTTACTTGCGGGCACGATAAGCAAACGTCCTGAAATGGAATAGGACATGGGAATATATACTGCGACATATTCCTTGCCGATTCCGATTTCATGAAGGTCATCATCGGTAATAAAACCGATTTCACGCACTTCGGATGCTTTGTTAGTGAACACCAACACCGGACGATTGAAGGCTTTTTTATCTCCCAGAAATGCTCCGGTGAAATCTTTTACAGGAGAGTAAATATGACGGATGACGGGGATTTTCTCAATGAAACGCGACGATTCATTGAGAAAAAGTTGTGCGATCACATTCGAGCCGAAAATTCCGGCGAGAATTATCACAACAAAGACAAGACCGATGATGATGAAGGGATCTGCTACAGGATGCACGATAACTTCCATTTGGGCGAACCATCCTTTGATCCAGAAAAATATTTTGGCAAGAATCAGTACCGTAACACCGGCCGGCACCATTATTATCAATCCCTGAACGAAATAGCGAAGTAATTTTTTCATAATGCAAAGTTACGCGCGTTTTCCTTTCGCTTTCTTCCCGACCACTTTCTTCTTCACATTAGATTTCTTGACGATTTTCTTTCGGGAAGATGCAGCAACCAGTTCATAAGAATGATCAATCCATTGCCGGTACACGCTGTCATTAACAGAACCGTCGCAGATCACCGTATTCCAGTGTTGCTTGTTCATGTGATAGCCCGGCTGTACGCATGGGAAGCGTTCCCGCAGTTCAATAGCGAATTCCGGATCACACTTCACATTAAATTGCGGCGGACTGTATTCCAGTCCGGTGAGCAGAAACATTTTGCCGTTCACTTTAAACACCATTGTGTCTTCACCGAAAGGAAATGTTTCCTCGCTATCCGGTTTTGACAGGCAATAATCGCGGAGCTCTTCTATGTTCATGTCAATTGTATTCGAGGCCTTTTTACAAACTTGTTGTTTCAAATATCGGGAGAAAAAAAAGCAGTATTCAAATCTTTAATGAAGCGAACGTGCAACAGTTGATTATTTTTGAAGGTGCTGAAACGAATCTTCACTTTACTCATGGCACTTGCCTTTGCGGGTTGCGAACGTAGTCCGGAATCATCTGTAATGAGAAGCGAGGTGTTACACGCATATACCGCAGCCACGGAATACCGTTACAGTAATTACGACTCACTTCTTGTCTGGTCGATACGACTTGATTCTCTTACCTCTAACGGAACAGCGGAAGAGAAAGCAATGAGCGCTGTTATTAAGGGAGCTTGGCTGCATTCACAGGCAAAATATTTTCAGGCCAAACAACTTTACAAGACTGTACTTGCCGGTCTTAATCAGTCCACCAACGATACGTTGAAAGGTCGCATTGAAACAGGATTGGGAATTGTATTTCGTCAGACCGGGCAAATGGACTCCGCCTTTCTTCATTTTTATCGGGCCTTGCGTTTGTTTGAAAGAGCCGGAAACACAGAAGGTCGCTCAGGCACAGCGGTGAGTCTGGCGCAAACTTATCAGCAAACAGGTCAGTATGATACTGCGCGTGCGTTGATAAGATCTGTATTGGGGAGTGGAGATCGTATTCATTATACAACGCAACTCATTGCCATGCATACGTTGGCAAATATCTATGGTGAGATGGGTTTGATTGACAGTGCTTTGAGAATTGATAAGCTCGGATTGAAAATCTGTGATGATCTGAATAAGCCTGTGATTGCATCAACATTTTACGATAACAAAGGGCTGTGTTTTCGTGAGCTTGGAATATATGACAGCAGTGCGTATTATTTCCGGAAATGCATTCTGATTGATTCTGCAGCCGGAAATGTGAAGCAAACTGGCGACAGTTATCTGAATCTCGCATCACTTGCATCAGCACGGAAGGATTTCGTTACAGCGGAGAAATATCTGCAGCGCGCATTGAGCTTGTGCAGGTCGTGCAACTACACCGCCGGTGTAACATCCGCGTGGAGTATGATGTCGGATTTGTACAGGATGAACAACGATCCTGCAGCAGCTCTGGCCTACAAGGATTCGCTTTACTCAGATTATCGCAGGGCAAATAAAAGAGATCGGCAGGCAATGATACTGGAGCTTGAAGCTGTTTACAACGCAGAGCTGAAGGATAATCAGATTGATTTGCAAAATGAACAACTGGAACGGAAGAGCTATTTTATTGCAGCGCTGATATTACTTTCAATTACGGTCCTGGCGACAGCGGTTGCAGTATTATACCGATTCAGGATCCGACGTCAGGAGGAAAAGCGGATGCTTGAGCTGAAGGCCGCTGCGGCTTTTTACGAGGCAGAGCAACAGGAGCGTTTGCGTATTGCGCGTGATCTGCACGACAGTTTAGGTCAGATACTTTCTGCAACGAAAATGGTATTGGGTTCTGTAAACGAACAGGCAGACAACAAATCGGCACTTCATAAAACCACTGCGTTGGTAGACTCTGCAATTTCAGAAGTAAGATCGATTTCATATAACCTGCTTCCTGATGCACTGCAGTTCGGTGTTGAGAAAGCCCTGCTTAATCTCGCCAGGAAACTGAGCGGAGAAACCGGTATTGAAATTGCATGTGAAATATCAAATTCGACGCAGAGTAAAATACCGTCGGATGTAGTGTCATTATCAATTTACAGAATCGCTCAGGAAGTGCTTTCCAATATGTTGAAGCATTCGCAATGTTCAATGATCAGCATTAAATCCGGTTACGTTGATACGACATTCGTTCTTGAAATTAAGGATAACGGCAGAGGCTTTGACAGCTCCGAAATTCCTGTACGTGAAGGAGGTTCCGGCTGGATCAATATCCGGGCGCGCACTGCGTTAATCGAAGGAAAACTTGCAATAATTTCACATCCAGGAGCAGGTACAAGTATAACGCTTTCAGTTCCTTTGAAATGAAAACCAACGAAGCATCAAATTTACTGGTAGCGGATGATCATCATCTGATCATTGACGGAATACGCAGCATGCTTTCCGATCAAAACCACTTGAGTATAGTGAGCGAAGCGCAGGACGGTGAAGAGGCATGGGAGAAAATTTCTGAACATCCCGATGGCATTCAGCTCGTGCTTGCAGATGTTACAATGCCCCGTTGCGGAGGAATAGAATTGTGCCGCAGAATTAAACAGCAGTATGCCGATATAAAGGTGCTTATTGTAACTATGCACAAAAGTGTTTCTGTGCTGAATGAAGCAATAGATGCTGAGGCAGACGGTTATATTCTGAAGGAATCCGGAAAGGCGGAACTTGTTTCGGCAATCAAACGTGTTCTCAACGGGGGTACCTGGTACAGCAACGAGTTGCTTCCTGTTCTTCAGGATGAATTAAACAAAGGTAGGATGCTGCAGGAGAACAGAAGCGCATTGTCCATACGCGAAACAGAAGTGCTTTCGCTGATCGTAAAGGAGTTAACCAGCGAAGAAATATCCGAGCAATTAGGGATCAGTAAGAAAACTGTTGACAATCACCGGCAACATATATTGGAAAAGACCGGTTGCCGAAGTACAGTAGGTCTGGTGAAGTTTGCGCTTCAAAGCGGCTTCCATGCGTATTAGGTATTTATACCTATGCATTTTCTGAAACAAGTACCGATATTTGGAAACTTAACTCCGCTCTAAAATTATTTTATGAGAATATTTATTGTTGCACTCACCGTCCTTCTTTTGGGGAATGTGAACAGCGTTTACGCAGAATCTCCTGCCGGATATGGTGGATTACGATTCGGGTACACCCGAGGTTTTTATCGTTTCTCTATGTCAGGGCCTGAAATCTACATGTGGAGAATCAACAACGGATATGCTCCGGAGGATTTAGGGGTGCTTGGTATTAAAGAGGTGAAAGAACCTTTCGGTCAATTGAATCAGTTTAATTCGGCACAAGCTTATATGGAGTTCGAGGGATCTGGTCTGACAGCTGAGTTCGGTTTGGCAATACGTCGTTCAGCAACGAGTGCTGTTTATACAGTGGTTAAATCCGGAGGAGCTGAAGAGGAATGGAGAGAAAAAGTGAAGTTGAAATACAACGAAATTTTCCTCACTGTGGGCTATCGAGCGCCTCAGAGCAAATTGTATCTGGGAGCCGGATTGGACATCGGTATGTTTTCTGCGCTGCACAAGATAAACGACAGTAAATGGTCGCCATGGTTTTATGCATTTAAAATATTCGGTGGAGATATAACCGCGAGAACCCCGTGCGCTGCGGTATCATTGGTAGCGTCGTATGATATTTCGTATTTCACATTGCGGGTCTACAGTCAGCATGCAATGATGAATCCAACCTTGAATTCCGAGTCGGGCAAGTACACGAATATCCCGTGGTCAACCAAAGTATTTCCGATTGCCCACTTCGGAGTCGGACTAATGTTTCATATAGGAGGGGAGTAGACGTATGAAAAAGAAATTTCTTTTCCTGCTAATGGTATTGTTTACAGGAGCATTGAGCGCTCAGTTCACAATCACCGCAGGTGCAGCATTAACATATAACCATTCAAGTTTTTTCAATGCATTCCGTGATGCTTACAATACGGCAAATGCTGCAAATCTGAGTAACCCGATGGGCAAACCCGTGTTCGGTTACGGATATCATACGGATTTGGGTTTTCGTATTTACAATATGCAATCGACATTGGGATATAGCTCATTTTCCGCTAAAACGCATGCGACATTTCAAAACGGAGCCAAGCGTGTAATTGCATATGATTATTCGGCACTGATTATTAATATCGGCGGTTTTGTTGATGCAGGTGAAAGCCAGATATATTTTGATGTTGGTATGTTAATGTGCGGGGTTGATCAGTACTCGTATGTACTGTTGCCAAATAAGGAAAGATCGTATACTACGGGTTCGATAATCGGCGTGAACCACTGGTTGAATGTCGGGATGAACTTCAGAACAGGGATTGATTACTCTCTTGGAGAGTTTGTGGCGTTGAGAGCAGGACTGGCATATCACTTTCTGAATAACGACAAGGAGTTTGCACCGGGAGTATCGCAAGGAGCAACACGAGCTACATTAACATTTAAAGGATTTGAATTAAACACCGGACTGACAATAAGTCTCGGAGAAAGAATTGACTGACCATGAAGAAAATCACACGCATTTTTATTTTTGCGACCCTCTTTTTTTTCGTTTCATGCAGCAAAGAAGAGTTTCATGAACGAAAGCTCGCAGGAATCTGGGAGGCGACAGAGGTTCACTATCTGTTTTACAGCAACAATGAACTGACCAAAGATTCTGTTGTTGCCAACACAGGAGCTTTGTATTTGTGGGATGATGATGAGCTGGGAAATCAATGGAAATACTCCATGTCGATTGCCCCTGCTGCATTCGCAGTTCAGGAAACCTGGGGCGGGTCGGGGACCAGAAAGGAAACTACTTTGTTAGGCGTAACGATCCGAAAACATACTCGCAGGAAGCTTGTACTCGCTGAAGTTGTAACAGATGCTAACCTGAATCTGATCAGCGAAACAGTTTATTACTTCGAAAGACAGTAGGATCAGCTGTTCGATATTCTGAACAGAACCGGTCGTGATGGAGCTGCATCATTCTCAAACGGAGCAAACTGCAGATTCAGCAGATAAGTTCCGTCGAAAACCGTATTCGGAACGTAAATGAATTCGGTGATCGATCTCTGAAATTGCGTATTGTGCGGATATTCCCAGAAGGCGCGATGAGCAAGTAACTTACCTTCATCAACTTCACGGTCTACTGAAGGTAAATCGATCAACAGATGATCACATTTTATTTCTGCCAGATATGCCGCGGCACTTTCTTCCAGATATGGCGGATTCGAGTTCGACCAGTTGTTCACCAGTTTCGCTTCTGAATTGCTGATTGTGCGCAGCACCACTGCTTCAGCATTTTTTCCTTCCAGCATCATTTCCAACTGTGCACGCGTAATGACGTAGTCACCGTTGTCTCTTGCTTCGGGCAGAACTGTAATCAATTCGGCAATGAAAAAATACTGACGCACATGTTCATTCACATTGTAAATTTCAGGAGCGATATGTCCTACACACTCCGTGTGCGTTCCGTGACCGTGCGGATTGAAAAATATGTTTCTGAAGTTTACACTTCCGCCAGACTTCACTTCTCCTATCCAATCGCCGGCGCGTACCGGTTCAATTTTCATCGGATCAACATACCACGCGCGTGCGCTGTGATCATTCATGGGAATGGAAATGTCAATCGGATTAGCGAGATCGGTTTTGTATTCCCGGCCTTTGTGTGTGATGGAAGCGAACATTGCAGTTGGTTTACACATTGAAGATACTTAAATCATTCTTCTGTGTAAAATGCTGTTGATGCGATACGATCTGCAAGCAATTTCCCTTTCTTCGTTAACGTGTAAACATCATTATTGGCTACAACGTCTCCGGATGCAATCCAAAGACGGATATTCTCCCGGAAGTAGTTGGCATAATCCGAACCGAATTCTTTGCTGATATCGGCAAGATTCACTCCCCATTTCGCGCGAAGTCCGAGCATGACACGTTCGTTGTAACGTTCATTTTTATTCAGCGTCTCTGATTCGTAAGATGTTTTTCCTTCGGTGATGGACTTCAGATAACTCATGTTGTTGGCCACGTTCCAACGTCGTGTTGTACCGTCGTAACTGTGCGCAGAAGGGCCTACTCCCAGATACGGCTTTCCTTTCCAATAGCTGCTGTTGTGAACGGCAATGAAACCTTCTTTTGCGAAATTGGAAATTTCATAGTGTTCATATCCGCACAGCTCAGTGAGTTCAACGAGTTTGTCAAAATGATCAGAAGCGACATTGTCTCCGGATGGAATGATTTTTCCTGATTTAACAAACTTCGCCAGGGCGGTTTTCGGTTCTACCATGAGACAATAGGAGGACAGATGCGGCACTTCGAGTTGTATCATCTTCTCAATGTTCGTTTGCCACGCACGTGTTGTTTGTCCCGGCAATCCGTAAATAAGATCAGCAGTGATGTTGATCAATCCTGCGTCCTGCGCAGACTTGATGCTTCGTTCTGCTTCAGAAGAATTATGTGCGCGATTCATGAGTTTCAGATCATGATCATCAAATGATTGAACACCGATGCTGAGTCGATTAACAGGAGAGTTGCGTAACACGCGGATTTTCATTGCGGTAAGATCATCCGGGTTTGCTTCAAGAGTGATTTCTGCGTCGCTGCGAATGTTGAAATGTTTTGAAACGGAATCCAGGATCATTCCGAGCTCTTCATCAGTGAGAATGCTCGGTGTGCCGCCGCCGAAGTAAATGGTTTCAAGAGGAACAGTCGGCAATTCACTTTTACGCATTACAATTTCCTGTGCAATTGCGGCAGTCATTTCTGTTCTGTATTTCACTGAGGTGGAAAAGTGAAAGTCGCAATAATGACATGCTTGTTTGCAGAAAGGAATATGGATGTAAAGGTGCGGCACAATGCAAAGTTACTTTTATCTCTTCATGGTTGCGCAGTCAGGACTTAAGTCCTGACTGGTTAAGAGGCTTACGTCCTGACTACACAGTAACAAACCTTAAATTCATTGCTGCGCTTGGGTATGACAGATGATTCTATCTGAGTTAGTGGTAACTGCCAAGTGAGAAGCGATTCTGTTGTAAGTGTATTGTTACGATTTGCCTGACCCTATGAGCCATTTGCGAGTTCTTTCCGGAACAATAAATTCGTACCACGAACGCTGTGGAGCTTCGGCCGGTGAGGGCGGAGTTTTTTTGTTAGGGTCAGTTTCGGTTGTTGCCCCCGGAAGAGTTGTGACAACTTCTTCGGTGTTACTGTTTTTTTTACTCCAGATATTTTCCCACAAGGTTTTGTAAGAGATATAAGGACCAGGTTCGGGAGTGCAAGTGAAGCCCGTAACAATTGACAAATCTTCTAAGTTTGGACAGAACACAGCATTAAGAGGTGAAGGAGTTTCGATGTGATCAACATTAGGCGCTGACATGTGATTAGTGTCACTTTGGGTGAGCGAAGAGTCACTTGAATCAAGACTGTCTATTTGGGATAAAGGTTCTTGATTTAAGTTTTCGTGTAGCGTATCCGGAACATTAGCAACACTCGATGTATCAATTTGGGTAGCGGAGCTGCCTGATTGTGCGACTATATCTTTAGTGAATAATGACAATGGTAGCAAGAGTGCCAATTTATGCAAGAAACCCGTTGATGATGGATTCGCGGGCGCTCTAAGCATCAGCGGACGATTGATTTGCGTTTTTAAAAAACGCCCGCAAAGTTTTTCGTTGTTGTTTCTGAAGAATAGAATCAGTTCGTCATCACTCATCAAGGAAAAGTCGGTGAGTGTACGCTCACATGACCTGCAATGACGATGAGAATCATCGACAACACGCATGTTATCCCAATTTTCCGAACAAGGCTCGGGAATGGAGATAGTCAGCGGAAGCACTTTCTTTTTTCCGAATAGTCTCATTATTGCCATAAGCAATTTAGTGAAATTTCGGATAGAACGGGCTTTAATTCACGGTAGCGCGTTCAGGACGCAAGTCCTGAACAATGATTTTATCTGAGTTAGTGGCAACCACCAAGTGAGACGCGATTCTCATGTAAGTGTTTTGCGTTGCAAAACACTTTTGATCCGCCCTAGGAGATCGCAGCCGGGTACCCGCTTGCGGGTGGCGAGAGATCCAAGGCGGGAGCTTTTTTGCGAACTTTTTTGGCGGAACAAAAAAGTTCAAACATTATAACACTTTTTGCCCCGTCAAAAAGTGTTGCAAAAAGACGGGTCACCCCCAAGGCGCATCGCACATTCCTTCGCTGAATAAATTTCCTTGCCAATCGCTTAGACGATTCGCACGCTTCACTGCGTTGCGCAACCCGTATGCCTACCCTCCGCGAATCCTCTCAGGCGATCTTTCACACGAGCCGACAAGAGGAAATTTATTCTCTGCGCTTGGTTGTGACAGATGATTCTATCAGAGTTAGTTGCAAATTCCAGATGAGAAGCGATTCCGCTGTAAGTGTTTTTCACGGTCGTTCAGTCAGAATTTAAGTCCTGACTGCACAGTTCAATCCTTATTCAATCTCCACGGAAAGTATCTCTCCGATAACCGGATTTTTCGGATAAGGAATGTTGCGCTGATCGAAAGGCGCGGGTTTCCACCATTCAGAATCGTTGAACTCCTGAGCGATAATCATGATCATCTGATTGTCAGGAATAGTAGTGAATGTTTTGTCCATGTATCCTACAGCTTTCATGCTGTGTTTGTCGGGACCAACTCTCCACACAATGTGATTCGGAGTCCATTCGATTTCATACCAGAACAGATTACTGCGGAATAGTTTGTCGTGATTGAATGCCGTGCGAATGGTTACAGCCTGATACCAACTGTCCCAACGGTGCAAATCGAAACGATACTTGTCGATAGCAAGCGGCATTACACCTTTCACATGCTTTTCCGGTTGCATACACGCAAGATCCCAGTTGGAGCAGGTGATCACAACATCGCGATTATTTTCAGGATGATCTGCTGCAGGCTTTTTCACTTTCGCGTACGAATCATCCGGCCAGTTCGCGGATGTCTTCAGAATTTTCATATTGATCTCGGAATAATTCTGCACAGCTTTGCGAATAGCTTTTGCTCCGCGGTTGTCGCTCTTCGGAATATAACCGCCTTCACATGAAGTACGTGAATTCCATGCCGCTTCATCCTGATTACGCAACCAGATCGCATTTACGATTCCGTTCCATACATTTTCGGAACTGATGATTTCCGGAAAGCGGGCACACACGCGGAATGTTCCGTAGGTCGTACCCAAACGCGTTATAACTCCGACATGTTCTTTGCGTAAGATTCCTGTATCGTTACCCGGATTCTGAATACGGATCGTTCCTGTACGGGAATCAGCACTGACCGTTTCGCAAGGTTTGTAAGATCTGCGGAAGTAATCGCGGATACGTTGGTCGTTGTACTTTGTACTGTTTTCACGATACTGTGCAGCAGAATAATCTGTACCGCCGACATCTGCAGTAACAGGAATTGTTTTCAGCACATTGGTTTTGTCTTCACTGTGAAAATACTGAGCGAACACCGCTCTTTGCGCCAGCTGATCAGCACTGCTGCAATTTTTACAATACGCAGATGTATCAGGCAAACGATCCGGGAAGTCGAAAGGACTAACATACACACCGTTCTTTCCATTGAGGTGCGCAGCTACACGGAGTTCCTTTGCTCCGATCGTCACACTGCATGAATGATCAGCTTTGCCGGGACCGTGCAGGAAATAATAAAACGGATTGATCGCATGTCCGTTGTGTTCTGTACGAGCGATATTCCGCACCGACAGCGGCACACTGCCAACGGCTTTCGTTTCCATTACAACCAGCATGAACTGATAACTTCCCATACGCGGGTTGCGCTTCCACCGGTTGTTTTGTGATCCCTGACTGTTTCTTTCATTGATCATGTAAAGCGCATCCAACTTGAGCTGATCTTCAAGTGTTACATTGTTGGTTTCCGCCTTCTTCGCAATGCTTTTCAGCCAAACCGTATCAGAGCGAATTCCCTCAACCATATCGGCCACTTCTTTTTCATCAGGTTTGCCGACTCGTTTTCCTCCGAAGTATTTTTCTTCGTTTCTCGGGTTGCCTACAATGCGGAATGAGTCCGTAATCACTCTTGATTCAAACCATCCAAGCTCGGGGATATCTTTAAACTCTATTCCTGTATTTTCCCAGCTGCCGTAGAAATTGTTTTCTGCTTCAACATGTTCATAGCGTTTACCTTTTTCGTCTTCGTATTCCGGTTCTTTGTACGACTCGTTCTGGTAATAAAGTTTGTAAGAAAGATTCCGCGAGCCGATTTTGTTGTTACGCACTTCAAACGTGAAAACAAACTTTCCGCCCGGTACCTGTTTCACAGTGGGAATAATGATTCCCTGTTCAACAGCATCATCAAGATCAACGATAAATGTGCTGTCGGCTTCAGGGCTATTTGTAATCGGATGAAATGCAGAAACGGAGAAAGCGGGGCCGAAAGGATTTACGAGGAGAACAACCATGCCTGCCAGCACAGCAGCTCCGATATAATAGAGTGCGATTTTCCTTCCGAAATTCATCGCGCCAAATTAATCATTTCTGAAGAGCAAACTGCTGTCGCCATAGCTCAGAAAACGGTAATCATTATTGAGTGCATGGTCATAGATCTTTCTGAAATCTTCCCCGGTGAACGCCGCAACCAGCAACAACAAGGTGCTTTCGGGCTGATGGAAGTTTGTGATCAATGAAGAAACTATTTTGAATCGATAACCAGGTGCAATCATGATCTGCGTGTAGCCTGTAACTTCATTCAGATTGTTTTCCTGCATCCAGTCTGCAACGGTACGCAATGCAACGGAAACAGGAACATCAACGGTGTTGTCATACGGTTCCCATTGTCCCACAAATACGGAGTTGCGGTAAGTGCCTGCTTCAACAACCAATTGTTTGCCGAACCAATAGATACTTTCAAGCGTACGCATGGCTGTAGTGCCTACCGCGGTAATACCTGTATTGAGATGATTCAGAAGATCCAGAACGAGATCGCGTGTAAAGAAAATCTGTTCTCTGTGCATGTCGTGATCTTTCATCATCTCCGACTTAATGGGTTTGAAAGTTCCGGCACCCACGTGTAATGTTACATCTGCACGTTTGATTTTTCGCAACTTGATTTTCTCCAGCACATCATTGGTGAAGTGCAATCCTGCCGTTGGAGCAGCAACCGATCCTTCCCGGTTCGCATAAACTGTCTGGTATCGAATCTGATCTTCGCTTTCCTCACCGCGTTTCATGTAAGGAGGCAATGGAATGTTGCCGAACAACTCCAGAATTTCTGCAAACGTAACGTCGGAATTATTCCAGCTCAAGCGGATTTTCCACTGATCACCGCTTGGCTCCAGTTTGGTGGCAGATAAAATCAGATGCTGCTTTTGCGACTCAAGAGTTTCCCCGTCCTTCCATCGTTTGGCATTACCGGCGAAAGCTTTAATGTCAACCTCACCTTTACGTGAAAGCATATCAATAAATCCGGCGGAAGAGTCAGCAGCATCCGTGCAGAAAATTTCAATTTCAGCTCCGGAAGCACGATGCATTATTATCCGTGCGCGAACAACACGTGTTGTGTTGAATACAATCAAGGATTCTTCCGGAAGCAATTGTGGAATTTCACGAAAGGTGTGATCAGCGATACTGCCGTTTTTGTAAAGCAATAGCTTTGAAGTGTCGCGATCCGCAAGCGGGTGTTGTGCTATGCGTTCTTCAGGAAGAGAATATGTGTAGTCGCTGATGCGTATGTCACGCGGATTCATGCGCAAATATACACTGCGCGGAGATGAGATCGGAATTAATTCAGGGAATGTGTGCTTCTGTTCGGAAGATGGGATTTAATCCAGCGTATTGCATCGGCCTCATTACTGAATACTTCGGTTGGACATCCCGGACGGAAGATCCGCAGGTAGAAGTTAGCCAGTATTCTTTGATTTAGATTTTTGATTACAAAAGCCTCCGCAAATTTTTCTCCGTTACGGGAACGTTCCGCAATATAATCACGAACGTTTTCGTCAATGTTGGTGGATTTTCCCGCAACATGAATCACGCCGAGTTTGAAGTGTCCGTACCGGTTGTAAACATCTGCTGTAAGTTTGTGACATTCATCCAGCGACATTAAGGCGTCGTCCGCATAGTCAATGCGAATTACAGGGAATTCCACTGTGCTGATTGAATAAAGGGGTTTGGTCATTTCGCTTGTCATCTTGTTTCGCGATTACATTACAAAGGTGCTGCCAAAACAGGGTAGGAAGCCGTAAGTTCGACGATGTGTAATGCAAATCTGACGAACGGATAAGCTTGTTCGTTGACCTGTAAATTGTGCATTTCCCCTCTGAAATTAACCGGCTCTATGTTGAAAACCGGACGAATGGATGCTGTTGTCCGTTGAGTTGTAACAATGATCGGACAACCCGAATCGGGAACTGACTTTCCTCAGGATTTCAGAGCTGATAAACGCGCCCTGCAGCGAAATCTGTTGTCAGCATTTCAGCAGGAGCTAGGAGCTTGTGAACGGTGTTGATTGGTTCGCTTACCGGTTCATCAGAGAGATCATAAGTTGCGAAATGCATGGGAATAAACTTCTCAGCACCAAGATCACGGAATGCCTGTACTGCTTCATCAGGTGAAGTGTGGGAGTCCTTCATCATGAAAGATGGTTTATAAGCACCGATGGGCAGCATCGCATGCTTGATATCAGGAAGAACCTGCCGCGCATCTTTGAAGTGAGAGTGATAGGCGGTATCTCCTGCAAAGTAGATGGACTGCTTGTGCGAACCGATCCAGAACGCGCCCCACAGCTCACGATTCGTATCATGCATATATCTGCGGTTCCAGTGTTTCGCAGGAAGGAATACAAAACGGATTCCGCTTTCGTCCGATTTGAATTCCTGATACCACGCTGCTTCCGTTACAAATCGTGCACCTTCGCGTTGTATCAAAGATTTCATTCGCAGCGGACAATAAACTTTCACATCCGGATTTCGTTTGACGATTTCCTTAAACGTGCGGCGATCAAAATGGTCGCGGTGTGAATGTGAAAGCAGGATGTAATCAATGTTGATCACATCTTTAGTTTTGAATGGAAACGGAATCAAACGTTTTACTCCGGGCAGATCATAGGCAATCGGATCAGTGAGCAAACGCTTGTTATTGATGCGCAGAATGAATGTGGAGTGTCCGAGCCAGCAAATAGCATCCGGACCATCATGAAATATTGATTCATCATGCTCAACGTTCGGACGATATGCATCTGATTTTTTCTGACTGCGTTGCGGATTGGCGGTAAACATCCATTGCAGTACGGTGCTGAAACCCGCGCCGAACACGCGATCTTCATTGACAAATCTGTTATTGACTAACAGATTTCCCTCGATGTTCTCTTTGATAAAGGGAAGTTCAGGGTTGTGGATGTACTTATTGTTTTCCGTCATGGCAATGCAATCACTTGTTCGGAACGAATCCTTTTTCCGTCATCATTCTGATCACTGCAAAGTACCAACTTAACGGAAGAGCTTTGCGTGAGAATAATGTAAATCTTCCTAAAAGATCAGAGGCGTAACGCAATTTTGATGACGAGCTATTCGCAGCTTTCCAGATAGTTTTAGCAACCACTTCCGGTCCCGGTGCATTTTTGCCGAACTCGTTGGAATTTTTCAATGCCGCATTGACGTAGTTGTCGTATGCATTCAATCCCTCTTTATGAAATACATCCTGGGAGCGATCGTAGAAATCGGTTTTGATCGGACCCGGTGTAATGTTCTTGATTCTGATATTGAATGGCCGAAGTTCATAATGAAGTGATTCGCTGAATCCTTCTACCGCCCATTTGGTTGCATGATAAATGCTGTACAGCGGAAATGTCAAATGTCCGCCCATGGATGTAACGTTGATAATCGTACCCGCTTTTTTGCTTCTGAAATGCGGAAGAATCCCTCTGGTAACATTCATTACCCCGAACACATTCGTATCAAACTGACGACGAATTTGTTCGTCTGACGCCGCTTCAAAAGCACCAACCGCTCCGTAGCCTGCGTTATTTACAATAACGTCGATCTTGCCGAAGTCGGAAATTGCCGCTGAGATTGCGGAGTCTATGCTTTCCTGTTTCTGAACGTCGAGAGCGTAAAGTTTCACACCCTTGAGTTTGTTCAGTTCAGTTTCCTTCTGAGGATTGCGCATGGTAGCGGCCACATTCCAACCGCGTTCGCTGAAGTATTTTACAGTGGCACGACCAATACCTGAAGATGTGCCGGTGATGAGAATAGTTTTTGACATAGTTGCCTGATGTGAAGATGTAGTCGGTAGATCAGGCGAAATATTTTATCCGCGCGTGGTATTTATCTGCACGTTCAGGCTTTTTACTGATTACAACCAGCCTTTCTCTACAATATCTCTTGCGTGATACGTGATAATGATATCACAACCCGCTCTTGCAAACGCTGTCATGTTTTCCATCACAATGCGTTGTTCGTCGATCAATCCCTGAGAAGCTGCAGCTTTCACCATGCTGTATTCTCCGGAAACATTATAACATGCCAACGGAAGTAAGGTTGCATCTTTCACTCGGCGAATAATATCGAGATAGGCGAGTGCCGGTTTCACCATAAGAATGTCCGCACCTTCATCTTCATCCAGTAACGCCTCGCGAATCGTTTCATTGCCGTTGCGTGGATCCATCTGATATGCTTTGCGATCGCCCGACTGTGGAGAAGAATCTGCTGCTTCACGGAAAGGACCGTAATAAGCGGAAGCGAATTTCACCGAGTACGACATGATTCCCGTGTTCACGAAACCATGATCGTCGAGCGTTTCACGAATGGCGCCAATACGACCATCCATCATATCCGAAGGCGCAACCATATCTGCGCCCGCTTGTGCATGCGACAACGCCATCTTGCAAAGCAGATCAACGGATTTATCGTTGTTCACATATCCTTCTTCAAGGATACCGCAATGTCCGTGTGAAGTATATGCGCAAACGCAAACGTCTGTGATCACGTAAAGCGCATCACCGAATTCTTTTTTCAAAGCACTCACCGCTTGCGGTACAATGCTGTGGTGACTGTGCGATGAACTGCCGTCTTCCGTCTTTTCTTCTCCTACTCCGAACAGCAATACTTTGTTGATGCCATGTTGCAAACCCTTGCGCACATCTTCAATTAACGTGTCAATTGAAAAATGCGAAATGCCCGGCATAGCTTTGATCGGATGCACAATACCTTTACCGTGTGTAACGAAATACGGATACACAAACATGTCTTTATTCAAACGTGTTTCTGCAACCATGTTGCGTGAAATTGCGGTTTTGCGTGTGCGGCGTGGACGGATGTTCATTGGTGTTGAATTTAGGACAAAGGTAGTTATTGTTCAAGGTTGACGGTTGTTTAGTTCATCGTTCGGGGATTCACGGTTCATTCGCCGGAATTCGGACTTATTCAGTGTTAATGTCACATATGAAATGCATCAATACATTTCACATGTACTCTGCACTGTTATACGGCGACTAAATGACTGTCCATTTTTGTTAAGTTAAAATATTGAAATACAGAAAAATGGGGGGGCAATCTTGCATTATGAATGTCCGAAATGGGGATAAATTATGTTTTAAAGTATTTTTTATTGTTAGAGATTGATCATGAAAATTTTACTAAGAATGCGCAGGATGATTGAGAAAGAGAAAAAACTAAAGCCCGATCTAAATGACTGCAGCCTTGTCTCAAATGCTAATATCATCCGGATTAAAATCGGAGTGTATTAAAATTGAGGATATTATTCGTGCAGAAGCGTTTGGATCGCAGGCTTTGGTACACCTGTGTTGCGGTAAGCAGCTTTTGTATTCGTATCATTTGAAAGTACTGGAGAAGCTGTTGTGTGATGC
This sequence comes from Bacteroidia bacterium, assembly GCA_023151315.1. Taxonomy (GTDB): domain Bacteria; phylum Bacteroidota; class Bacteroidia; order Palsa-965; family Palsa-965. The sequence goes on along the minus strand of JAKLJE010000007.1, from coordinate 127,784 downwards.
GCGGTTTTTCAGAGTTCACAAATCACATTTGATCAACCTGAATTTCATACAAACAATAGTGTGGAGAGAAAATCTGATAATTATGATTAACTCACACACCGTTCCTTTAGCACAAAGGAGCAAGAGCAAACTCAAAAGCTGTTTTGGCAAATAGCTGCGTTGGTTTGTTAAAATGACACGTTGGTTTGATTATCCGCTACGTTCCTTGAAACGTACTTGAGTTTGTATGTGATTTGGTTTTGTTTAGCTAAAAAATAGTGCAATGGATAGTTACGCAAAGTTTCAGGCGAATACAGGAATCGGGAAAGTAAGTGTGGCTAACACGGCGCTTGACGGAAGCGGAACCATAGTAACATTGCTTACCGCGGCAGACAGCGGAACATTTATTAAAACAGTTACAATTAAATCACAAGTAGCTCTGGGTAACGGAGATATTGTACGATTGTTTATTTCTCCGGATGGTGACAGTATTTATTTGTTAGAAGAAATTCTCTTTCGCCCTGAAGGCGGAGGAGCGAGTTCAGTGTGGGCAACCGCACAATGCGTTATCCCGTTAAATTTTTCATTGCAATCAGGTTATTATTTCATGGCCTCCACCAATGCAGGTAAAAAAATTTCACTTGAAGTGGAAGGATTGAATATTACATACCCTTAAGCGAATTCACACACTAAATCAAATACAATGGCAGCAGAAACACAATACACGGCCAATACGGGCTGTGTTACAATTTCAACGGCGAACAGTAATCTGGACGGTACCGGAACTTTAGGAACGGTATTGACAGCGGCGTCAAACGGGACGCTTGTTAAATCCATTATTGTCAAAGCTCAAACCAATACCACGCAGGGCATGATTCGCCTTTTCGTAACAGGGGGTGGTGCTACTGAATTGATTTCTGAGATTGAGGTGCCGGCGATAACAAAATCAAGTGTTGATCCAAGTTTTGAAATTTATTTGGAGATCAATTATGCGCTTAAGTCGGGCTATGTTTTGAAAGCGGCTACGCAAAATGCAGAAACGTTTAATGTCATCGCGGAAGGGCTCGACTGGGCGTATTACACAACTTCTGTAAGGCCGGACTCTACAAAATTTATCGCGAATACGGGAATGACCATTGTATCTACAGCAAACTCTAATCTGGATGGTTCCGGAACATTGTCTACCGTACTTACCCCTGATAGCAGTAAAAAAGGATGTAATATTCAGTCCGTAAATATCAAGGCTACAGTCAATACAACACCAGGAATGATTCGGCTTTTTATTTACAATGGAACAACAAATTACTTATTCAGCGAAATTCCTGTAGGCGCTGTAACAAAATCCGGAACAGCTGTAAGTTACTCAGCTCGCAAAGTATTTGGCGGAAACGACTACGCTTTAAAGGCAACGTATTTGCTCAAGGCTTCAACACAAGTGGCGGAATCTTTCAATGTAATTGCTGAAGGATTGGATTGGGAGTATCCAGCATAGAAGTAGAAAAAGTTATTTAACCTTAAATTGAATTGACAATGACTGATAAAAAGTTATCGCTTCACATAGCAGATAAGAATACCACTGCTTTAAGCTCAGGATTTACTGATCGAGGTAGCGGTGGTCTACAAACATTAACTGTTGGTGGTCCAGGGTATGGCGGTTCAGGCGGTTCGATAGCTTACACAAGACCGCCAGCTAATTCTTTAGCCTCTAAGGATGTGACACTTAATGATTCTATCACTCGGGATGCAAGCGGGCAGCAGTCTGGTAATAACGATCCTGACACATATCTCTTGGCATAATTTTAGCGTTACTCGAACTTCCTTACGACTATATTTACAACACTATGGTACGGATGTTCTTTATATCCATTTACGCTCTGTTATTGTGTCAGCCAGTTCTCGGTCAGTATAAAATTGAGACTGACTCCGGTCGTTCTTTGCTGCTTTCAAGGATGTATTTATGTATTGGACAAGAAAAGTTTTTAGACTCAAAAGTAATTGCACTGCAACATTGTCGAGACAAAGAGGGAGCGTTCGACTATCCTTTCATGCACGGGTTGATAACTAGCTGCTCTAATTTGGGGCAAATCGACACTTGTTATATTTTAATGAACCAGATTGTTTGTTCAGGAAATTATAGTGTTCTTGATAGATTGATTCTGGACTTTCAACTTGAGCCTCTACTACGTGATTCCGACAGCATTGATGTATGGCAAAGGAAAATAGATTCAATATACTTCTATCGTGCTTCACTAAATAATCCGGCGTTTAATCATGAATTGGCCAAAGAAATACTTGACATTTATACGAAAGATCAGTGGCCAAGGAGTTATGACGCTTTTTATTATTTCGATACTACTAACAAATACAACAGGGATTCGGCATTAATCGCGTGGTTAATCACAGATTCAATAAATCAAAAATTGACATCTGAAATACTAGATAAACACGGCTGGCCATCACCTCAAATGGTAGGGTTCGATCTCGCTCAGGCAATTTGGTATCCAGTACAGCATGGAAGTGTAGCATTTCAAAAAAAGTATCGTCCACTAGTAAATAAAGCATTCAGAAATGGCTACATCCTTCCATCATTATATGCTGGATTTGTGGATCGATTGGCTATCAACCAGGGTAAGAAACAGCTTTATGGAACTCAATTTACTATTGATGAAGGCGGGAAATGGATTCAATCTCCAATCAAACGGAAATGCTTCTTGAGGCGTCGGCTACGTAAAATCAACATGTTGTAACGATTAAAAGATTAAGGATGATATTAATTGTTGGACAAAATGGAGATTCAAGTACACATGAAGTTTTAAGATACTTGATGTATTGGAATGCTCCATTTATTAAAATTTCAGATCTAGACACCATTGATAATGTCAGTATTCAATGCACAAACAGACAGCATGAAGTAACAATTTCAAAAGATAGTATGAAGGTCAATTTATCCAAAGTTTCGGCCTACTGGTACCGTAGGGGGAATTTAGTATTTCAATACAAAATGAATGCTACGCATCCAGAAATTGCCGAGAGTGAAATACATGATTTTGTTAAAAAGGAGTATTCCACAATTGCGAATTACATTCACTATTGTTTGGAGCAAATTGGGACTAGAATAGGTGCTTTTTCAAAAAATAACATAAATAAATTAATTCAGTTACAATATGCTAAAGAGGTCAAATTATTGATTCCTCGTTTCATCATTAGCAACAACAGAAAAGAAGTTCAAAGATTTTATAACGACGTTGGAACGTTGGCTACTAAAGGAATTGGAAATAACTTTACAAATTTATCGGGTCAAAGTTATTGGATGTTTACTTCGCTTATTCAGCAAAAAGATATCGATAGATTCTCAGAAAAGTTTGCTTACACTCTTTTCCAGCAATATGTTGAAAAGGAGTATGAAATCAGAGTATTTTACCTGCATGGGAAATGCTATTCAATGGCGATTTTTTCGCAGCAAAACCCGGATTCAATGATTGATTACCGCAGAATGAGGGCTGGCAGAAGTAATAGAACTGTACCGTACAATCTCCCCAAAGTTGTTGAGAATAAAATAATCCGATTTATGAAAAAGTGTGAGATGAACACGGGGTCAATTGATTTAATATTTACTTCTAAAGGAGAATATTGTTTTTTAGAAGTTAATCCGAACGGACAGTTTGGAATGGTGTCAAAGCCTTGCAATTATTTCATTGAGAGAGACATTGCAAACTATCTTAAGGAAGGAGTAATGAAGAATGAATGAGGATAATTATTCAGATGAATTGGAATCGTCAATGCCCGCTAACCACATCTTTTGGGAAAAGTGTGATGAGAATGCGTCTGAGTTTATCCCTGCGAAATATTGCTTGCATGTGAAGGTTCTTAATACGACCGAATACCGTGCTTGGATGTTCTATAAACCAATCTCACGAATATTTCTCCCTAGTATTTTTAATGATGCGGAATAAATTTTTAAAACTTTATAAAAATTGTGTCTTGGTTAAAGGTGTCAAGCGATCATTGTTATGCGATTTACAGAATGAAATATCATATTATGTGCCCAGTGATATCAGTCACGCAATCGATGTTTTACAGGCTCATTCTATTGCGGAAACAAAAGAACTGAATCTTGTATCTGCCAAAATCATTGATTCTACGATAGAGTTCATTGTAACGAATAATCTCGGACATTTGTTGTCTAGACAATCTATTAACAAGTTCCCGGACATTAATTTGGAATGGGATTATCCTGCGGAGATAACTAACTGTATAATCGATATAAATCGAAATTCTGATTTTGATTTCAGTAAAATATTTTTGGAGCTAGAGTCATTAGGTTGTCAAGATTTGCAACTGCGGATAGAAGACAGTTTATTTATTCACGAAATTGAAAATATCCTGAAGTATGCCGATGGACGGATGTTAAAGAGTATACAACTTTATGTAGCTAACAATTCATCCGAAAGTGATGAAGGTTACATAGGCTTAGTTGCAAAGTTTCCAAGGATTACCAATCTTTTTGTATTTAATTCTTTACTGTCTAAAGTTTTAACTCCCGACACAGCACCAGCATATACTGTTGCAAGAATTGCCGATAGAATTGATTTTAAAAGAGGTTGTGGCATTGTCCATCCGGATTGGTTTGTAACAACTATGGAGCACTTTACTGAATCTCTCAAATTCAACACGTGCCTTAATCGAAAAATATCAATTGATGAAAATGGCGTAATTCGTAATTGCCCTTCACTCGGAACATCATTTGGAAATGTAAAAAGTGTTACGTTGACTGAAGTTGCACGTATGAGGGAGTTTCGAAAGATCTGGAAGGTGACTAAAAGCGAAATTGAAATTTGTCAGCTGTGTGAGTTTCGACACATCTGTACTGACTGCCGTGCTTTTCTAGAGGAGCCGCAGAATGTTAGAAGCAAGCCCTTGAAATGTGGTTATGATCCCTATACTAACCAATGGAGTGAATGGAGTAAAAATCCCTTGAAGCTTAAAGCCATGGATTTTTATGAATTAGGGTTAGCTTAAACTAGTTAAACTGTATTATATTCATACAATAAGAAGAGCTCAATAACATCCAAAGGTTCCCGATTTAACTAAGACTGTATTTAATGACACGGATTGTATTAATCGCTTCGTTCATTGCAATTTTCTCCGTAGGGTTCACCGGACATGATACTCAATCCACAAATATTTCCCAAACTGATGTAGTAAATCCTGAATGGTGTGTAACAGACAACGGGCCGATGGTTTGGGGAACCAACGCGACGCGGAGTACTTTGGTGGTTTACTGTTATGATAAAGACCTGAACATACATCGTTCATTTAAAAAGTCATTCAGCGGTATGACTGCAGATGTGGTTCATTTGTTTCATAAAGATTCCGGAATTATAGAGTTCATGGTTCAAGATCACAAAAGAAAGAAGCAGGCTTTTGTTCAATTGAATATGGATATGAAGGAGCTTTATTACTCCGGTGTTTTCAATTTTCGTAAAATAATCAGTCGTGATTCGACCGGGCTGAAACTCGATTTAATAAAGAGTGATAATGTCATTGCAGATTTCAGAAGCGGCAATTTTTATTGGGAGCTCATTAAAACCAGGAAAATCGGGAGTGACAATCAACCTGCACACTTGCTGCTACAGCAAATGCAGGGCAACGGCAACGATACTTTACCCGACTATAACTTTGAATGGCGTTACAACTTACAAGAAGAATCCGCGGAGTTCATAAAGTTCATTGGCAGTTACGATGACTGTATTTTTCTATATGCCAATTTTTCCACCTTAGCCGGCGAACAGTACATATATTGTGTCAAAAAAAGTGACGGATCATTAAAGTATAGAACAAAACTTGCATTAAAGAACACACAAGCATGCCTGTATTCAAATCATGTGTACGATTCAACTTCACGCGGAATAATCATTGGAGGTACCTGTTTATTCCCGGTGTCGAATGGCTCCATGGGTTATCCCGGAATGTTTGTAGTTCGATTGGATCGACAAGGCAGTATAATATCATCTGATATTAAAAATGAAGTAGTTTTCAGTTATCCGCCAACAGGTCAGCTTAACGGAACAACGACCGGACTTCCATCCAGAAATCAGAAGACGTATTACAAATTCCGGGAGCTGAATATTTTACCAGGTGGTGAACTTGTTACTTTCATTGATTGTTATTCCATGATCACACTCCACAAAGGAACTGCCAATTCACAATATCTTGTAGATACTAAACATCATTATTTGATGACACAGTGTTTCCAATACAGATTGAATGGAAATGCGCTCGCTCCGGTTTCAGGGTCATCTTCATTGCCTTCAATGCAGTATCAGGCCGGGGTCAATTTCGCCGGAATCAACAACTATGAAATTCAAAAAACACACTTGCACGACAGTGGTTATGTTGACAATGTTAATGAGATAACACTTGCCGGAAAGGAATCGGGATATTTTGTCGGTTTTGTTTATGATAAAAGTTCCCAACAAGCTAAATGTTTGCTGAGAAATTCATTTGTAACTATGGCAGGGAGAACTGATTTGTATTTCGCCGCAACAAATGGCAGGAAAAATTTCGCAGCATTTCAAAAACCAAGCCCTGTCACAGGACAAGATGTATTGATTAAATCGAAATTTCTGATTCGTGATTATGCAACTTTGTATCGCATAACGATGTTAAGTAATGGATTTGAACTCAGTATTCAAAGTTGGTAGGTCTGACCGTGTTTTTGTGTGACGGATAGCTGATAAAAACCCAAGAAAAGTAACGATTGGGCCGTTAGCATTCTCATCACCGCTCTCACCAATCCGCTGTCATCAAACGAATCGGGTAAAGTGCAGGTGATGCTTCCTCTTTTGTTGAAGCCTGTTCGTTGAGGCCTTATTTTTGTATCTTAACATAATGAGGCTTGCTATTCTGCTTTATTCATTGCTACTTTCATTGTTCATTTACGGTCAAGCAACGAGTCCGGTTAATGCGACTGAGATTGCCCCGGTTGGCATTAACAACTACAGAGTTGAAATGGGGATAGGAATTGCAACCCAACCGTATGCTCGCTTCCTTAACAGTGGGAAAGGCTCGGATTCTATCAATCGGTTCGTTCCGAAGTTTGTTGCATGGTTTAAATTTAAATGTACTCAACAGGTGTTGAGTTTCACTTGGGCGAATCATGATACTTCCAGCTGCGCTAATTTTAATTTTCTCCTTTATAAGTTTGAAGGTGCCGGGGACGAATTCAAATCAGCAGTTGAAAAAGGAGAGGTCAGGCCGATCAGAATGGCAATTCAAACTTGTTTTAATTCAAATTATCTTTTGGTTGCAGGCGGATTATCCCCACTTGCTTCAGATACAATCGCATATCGTGATTATCACAATCCGTATTTAAAAAGTATCAGTGTTTCTGCTGAGCAGCAATTTTATTTAGTCGTTCAGGTGCAGATGCTGGATTTTTCCAGTGCTAACCAAATACTGCTTGCCGAGTCCCAGTTTAGTTTATGCTTCAACGATAATTGTACGCTTCGCGGATTCATTTTCAACGATTTAAAATTTGATGCGGGCAAATCTGTTTTAAAAGGGACGAATCCAATAAATGTATTGCGTTCAATTTTTCATATGTCAGTAAACCGAAGATTTCCGACGGATCAATTGTACTATGAATACTTAGTTTATTATGCAGCATTTAGAATGTATAAATCCTACTTTTCAAGAATTACAAAATAATATTAGATGCGCTGGTATCCAAAAATGCTATCAATAGTGTTTATCGCGGTTGTTTACTCTGCGTGTGAATACAATCCCGATTCATCTCAATTATCTACCGCTGATGCTCCGTATTACCTGTGTGACTCTCTTACATACGCTACGTTTGAAAAATGGTCTGATGATAAGTATAATTCGCGAGTTGAGATTGTTGCAGTAGGTCAATCAACACATGGGTCGAGCGAGAACATAGTGTTACAGGCACAAATGTTCAAATATTGGGTGCAAAAATATAACTGTCGTTTGTTGTGCATTGAAGCCCCAAGTTGCAACAGTTTAGTTATTAATCAATATGTGCATGGCGGTGAATTAAGTAGATCAGAGATTGTTAGCAGATTGTCTTATTGGACATGGAGAAACGAGGAAATTATAGATTTGATTGAATGGATTAGAGCTTTCAATTTAGACACAACGAATAAAGAGCAAATCGATATTGAAGGAGTTGATTTTCAACTTCCTCAGTATTGTGCGGAACGGGTTGTGGAATTACTTGAGGATGGAACTGTAGAATCTCGTGAGCCATGCATTCAGAAACTCGAACGTCTTGCTGTCGACTCTACGTTCAGATATGTTCGTGAGGATAGAGTTAAATGGGAAGAGGATGGTTGTGGTTTGTCGGAATTACTGAAAGACTACCAGAGTTCACCAAGAGAGGAAATAGACATTACAGCGCCCAAAGGGATGGATGCAAAGGAGAGGATATCACGCGCTCTGATGCAATCAATTATCGCACAAAGCGCGGGATCGATAAACAGGTCAGACTACAGGGATAGCGTGATGGCGGAAAATGTGACCAAGCTTGTAGAAGCTAAACATTCGAAGGGACCAGTTTTTATTCTCGCCCACAACGACCATATTAAAAAATTACAAAGAAGTAATCATAAACCGATGGGATGGTATTTGAATAAGAAGTTTGGGAACCGTTATGTAGCCATTGCGACTGATTTTATAGACGGTTCTATTCGTGTAATATTAAAGGACAATTCGGGCGCAGACTCTAACTCCGTTCCGTTTGATTTTTCAAGTCCAGATGTGTTTACAATCAATGAAACACCAGATTCTAATAGCTTGAAGCATTTCCTGAAAAACTCCCAACATTCAATTTTGTGGATTGATTTAGATATTGCATGTTTGAATGATAATGTAATATTGGAGAACGTCACATACAGTAACACAACCATTTATAATATTGGGGCAGTTATTGACGAGAAAAAGTTTAGGAGGAGTAGCAACGGTTATGCCAAGCGTTTGCGCGGCAGTGAGGATTTTAACGAACTGATAATCTTTAAATCTACTTCTCCAACAAGAGCAATAAAAGCTTTTGATTGATACTTGCCTGAGACAAACAGAAAATACACTATTGCTGTTAATGTGAGATATGCTGCGCCGCCACTCCCATAACCGCTCTCACCAATCCTGCATCATCAAAGCTTCCGGGTGTCACGAAAGAAACGATTCCCTTTTCTTTCAGTGTGCTTCCTGTGGCATGACCCATTGCTACCACGCGTTGGGTTTTTGAAATCGTGTTTGTCTGAAAGAACGCTTCTACGTTCGACGGACTCGTAAAGACCATTACATCGCAAGCGGGAATGTCGTTCGTAGGTCGCGACAATGTTTCGTATACCGTGAGATTGATCGCTTTGATCAGCGGCAATTGTTCCTGCACCGTGCGAAGACTTCCTTTCGCCTGCGGAAAAAGTACTGACGATCTGCCTGCAACAGCACCGAATTGTTTGGAGATAGTTCTGGTATCTGCTGTTCCGCCAATGAAATCGGCACGCAGATTGTGTTTGCGGAGTTCTTCCGACGTGCCTTTGCCGACAGCCGCAAGTTTTACACCGGGTTCAATTTTCGTCTGTGCAAGAAAATGCTTCACTCCGTTTTTGCTGGAGAAAAAGATCCAGTCGGTTTTCGGAATCTTCGGCGCAATGATGCGTTGCGTGTCGATCAGCGCGCGCCCGTGCACATCACATCCGTTCTGCTTAAGTACATTGAAAAAGAAATCGTTTTCACGAAGATCGCGGGTGATGTACACCGAAACAGCTTTGAACGCCTGTAGTTTGTTCACCACACGCTGAGGCAGAACTGTCGGATCAACGCTTTCATTGTACAGCGTTTTAAGCGGCGAGTCCCACTCTTTAGCCATTGCTGTCCAAACCCGAAACGTATCTTCTTCCTTCGTGCAATACGCGCCCAACGGCATGTGACATCCGCCCTGAAAGAGATTCAGAATCTTGCGTTCCACTGCAATGCATTCGCGCACTTCTTCATGATTCATCTGCTGCAATAATGCAATCAGCTCGTGATCGTTTTCGCGGGTTTGCAAAGCCAGAACTCCTTGCGCAGGAGCAGGAATAAACTCTGTCGGATCAGGTTGTACCACTTCAAATTCACCGAGATCAATTCCAAGCCTTTCCACACCTGCCGAAGCAAGCATGATCGCATCATATTTTCCGTCACGTAATTTCTGAATGCGCGTAGGAACATTGCCGCGCAGATCTTCGGTTTTTGTGTCCGGGCGAAACGCGAGCAGTTGCGCTTTTCTTCTTGCAGAAGAAGTTCCGAGAACCGCATTCTCTTTGTATCCGAATTTGCGTTTGCGATCGTAGGATTCTTTACGAATGAGAATCAATTCGCGCGGATCTTCACGATAAGAAACAGCGGCGATCACCAATCCTTCGGGAGATTCGGTCGGAAGATCTTTGTGCGAATGAACAGCGAGATCAGCTTGATTGGAAAGCAAAGCTTCTTCGATTTCTTTCGTGAAAAAACCTTTCCCCTCGAGTTTATCGAGACTCAGATGCTGAATGCGGTCGCCCTGCGTTTTCAGAATGAGAAGTTCGCTTTCCGCTCCGAGTTTCTTCAGTTCTGCCTGAACGAAATGCGCCTGCCAGAGTGCAAGTTCACTTCCTCGTGTTGCTATTTTAATTTTTCGATTCAAAGTCCTTTATCTTATGATAAACAAATCTACCACATAGGCACATGAGAATTACATAGGGTTCGCATAGTGTCTTTTGAAATAGACAGCCCAACCCGGAACTCACAACTGTGAACGTATAAACTGTGAACTACTTAGCGGTTTCATCAGTAAGAATCTCTCTCGCCATCTTCATTGGAACGGAAATATATTTCTTCTCCATGTAAGCAATGACTTTATCGAGAACTTCTTTCGCCTGCGGATCCATCTGATCGATTTCTTTTGCAAAAACAGAGTTGAGTGCTGTCTCGCGAATCTCTTTCACTTTCTGAGGAACGACCTGCATTGCCAGTTCAACCTGGCGCTGACGGAAATTGTGACGGAATTCAGCAAGGTTTCTGTCGATGATGGCATGACAGTCTTCAATGGAACGCTCGCGCTCTTTCAGGTTTTGTTTTGCAACATCCTGAAGGTTGTTCACTGCAATCAGATTGATTTCCCAGTTGTTCAGAATCGCCTCGTCAAGATCGTTAGGAACGGCAAGATCAATCACCACTTTGCGTGAGCGATCGTTTCCTGCCAGTGAACGATACAACGGTTCTGTGATTACAGCCTGTTCACTTGCCGTGCAGGTTACAATCACATCAAACCCGTCTTTGAAATTTTCAAGTTCGGCAAGAGTGAATGCACGTGCTCCGATTTCTTCAGCAAGCTTCTCTGCATTTGGCAGACTGCGGTTGAAAATTGAGAAGCTGCGATAACCATGCTTGTGCAGGTAACGCAGCATTGCGGTATTTGTAACGCCTGCACCGATCACTATGAAACGGGCATCCAACGGAACGTTCAGTTCACGTAGACGGCGATAAGCCAATGAAACAACCGATACCGGATTGCGTGCGATATCCGTTGCAGTATAAACTTCTTTAGCAACGTGAATGGTTTTCTTCACCATGATGCGGACTGTATCTCCGCTCAGGCCATTCTCTACCGAATCATCGTAAGCTTTGCGAACCTGTGTGATGATTTCGCGTTCACCAACCACGAGTGAGTCAAGCGATGCAGCAACACGGAACATGTGGCGCAGAGCAGCTTCACCGGTAAACACCAGCGCATTGTCTGCAGATACTGTTCCGTTATCAAGACCAAGCAGCGCGAATAGTTCGGTGAGGAAAGAATTCACGAAGCGGTCGCTTGCTTCACTTTCTGCTACGAGGAGGAATTCAACACGGTTGCAGGTAGAGAGATACATAAGCTCTGCAATCCCGCAACGTGATTTCAATTCGTTGAGAACTGAGGCACGACGCGATTCATCGATGTGGAAACGTCCGACATCCTGAACGCCTACATTGTGATGAGAAAATGATATCAGAGCTATCTTCTGCACAAACCTGTGTTGCTGATGCAAAATTGCCATTGTAAGAGCACAGGATTGTCAAGGTTCTGTCAATCTCTGTCAAAGCGAATTCCTACATTTGCAAGCAGCTATATATCAACATATTACCGCATTCTGATTTTTATCATATTTGCGACTGACCAAGAGCATGAATCCGCTTCTTAAAACATATTTTCTCTCTGTAGCACTGCTGTTTCTCAATGTTGCAGTCGCTCAAAACAACGAGCTCGACAGTCTGCGTACTGTTCTCAGAGAGCAACCGGCAGACACCAACAGAGTGAATAATCTGTTGCGGACGGCATGGATCTCCCGTGCTGATGATCCGCAAAGTGCGATGAAGGATGCCGTGGAAGCGAAAGAGTTGTCCGTTAAACTGGGATTCGGTAAAGGTGAAGCGATGTCTTTGTCTACGATAGGGGTTCTTCAATATCGTCGCGGAGATCTGACTTCAGCAGCAGCAACACATCTTCAGGCATTACGAATTCGCGAGCGCATAGGCGACTCAAACGGTGAGGCGAGAAGTTGCATCAACCTCGGGAATATTTACAGCGATCAGCGCAACAATGAACTCGCATTGGAATATTACCGTCGCGCTCAGGTATTGCTGGAAGAAGGCGAAGATTATGAGCGCCTCGCTATTGTGTATCTGAACATCGGAGGGATTTATCTTGCTGAGGGCGACGATGATCAGGCGCGATATTACAGCTCGCTTACTTACAAACTCGCAAAGAAGATTGACGATCCTTTGCTCGAAGCACAAGCGCTCAACAATGAAGGAGTTTGTTTACAGCATCTGAACCGATTGGACAGTGCCGCGCTGGTTTTCGCAAAATCATTTCAGATTGCTGAAGAGAACGGAGAGAAAACCATGATGGTTGACGCTGCAATTAACATTGGCAATACGCAACGTATGTCGGGAAAACTCAATGACGCTGTTGACACACATCGTAATGCGTTGGAAGTTGCAACAGATATGGGTTATGTGGAAGGTCTGCGCGGATTGTATGAATCACTTGCCGATGATTACAAAGCGCTGGGCGATTATAGAAATGCTTTTGAATCGCAGGTTCTGTTCAAGAAGTTCAGTGATTCCATTTACAATGAGGAGAACAGTATTCGCATGGCGGAAATTGCAGCTCGTTACGATGAAGAGCGAAAGGATCTTGAGATGAAGCGCATGAACATTCAGGCCGGCAATATTGAAACGCAGAAGGACTATCGTATGATCATGATCACTGCAGGAGCTGCAACGTTTGCAATGATTCTCATTGCGATTATCGTGATCACGGTGCTGCTTGTGGGTCGACGCAGAGACAGATTGACTATTGAGTCCCAGCGCACGCAGATTGATCAGATGAAATCACCCGACGGTTTGAAATAAACCGACATTCCTTTCGTATATTGCAGGTAGTGTTTCGACTTAAAGCAATACTCTCAGTTTTTATCCTGCTTGCGACGTTCCGCGTTGGAGCCCAGACGCATAATTTCGGAAATGCAGATTCTCTTCGCGCACTAATAAAAACGCTTCCGGATGACAGTAACAAAGTGACATGTTATCTGCGACTGGGAAAAATTGCCAACGTTGAGAGCAAATACGATTCTGCACTTTATTACGGAACAAAGGCGAAAGAACTTTCTGAAATCATCAGTTATCAAACCGGAATCGCAACAGCGAATCAGGACATGGCGGTTACGTACTGGTATATCGGCAACTATACCGAAGCACTGAACCTGAGTTACGAAGCGCTGGACGTTTTCACGAAATTGAATCACCGCAAAGGAATGGGGCAGGTGTACAACAATATGGGAATTGTTTACGCCAGTCAGAAGAATTATCAGAAAGCTCTGGAATGTTACCTGATTACGTTGGGCATCAAGAAAGAAGCCGGCGATCAGAAAGCGATGTCGAGCACGTTGATCAATATCGGAGCTGCTTACGATTACCTGAAGGAGTACGATAAAGCATTCAATTATTACCGTCAGGCGCTTGAACTTAAGAGGGAGATGAAAGACCGAAAAGGTGAGGCGACGTGTTTAATGAACATAGGCTTGGTTCATCAGAATACGGGTAATATTGACAGCGCTGAATTCTACTTTCAGCAAAGCCTGAAGTTACGCAGGGAAGTTCAGGATAAACGCGGAGTAGCTTCTTCGCTGAGTACATTGGGGACAATGTATTTGATGAACAAACAATACGCGAAGGCCGAGCGTTATTTACTCGAAGCGGATACGTTGTCGGAAGCTTTGGGCACACTTGATCTCTCAGCATCGATTTGGGGACAACTTTCGGATTTGTACGAGGCAACCAAACGTCCGGCAGATGCATTGAACGCATTCAGAAAATATACAAGACTCAAGGACTCCGTGAACATCGAAGAAGCCAACAGCAACGCCGAGAAACTTGAATTGAAATACGAATTTGAGAATGAAAAACTCGCGTTGCAGAAGGAACAGGAGAAGCGTGATGCACTTGCAGAGGAAAGTAATAAGCGACAGACATTATGGATCATTCTCATCTCAACAGTATTGTTGCTGGTTGCCGCATTCTCTGTATTTCTTTTTTCAAGATTCAGAATTATCAGAAGGCAGAAATCCATCATCGAACAGCAGAAAGTGCTTGTTGAAGAAAAGAGTCGTGAAGTTTTCGACAGTATTCGCTATGCGAAACGTATTCAATACACGTTGCTTGCGCATGATGATTTCCTGAGATCACATCTGCGGAATTATTTCGCACTTTATCAGCCGAAGGACATTGTAAGCGGTGATTTTTACTGGGCTACTGAGATGCAGGGACGCTTTTATCTGGCTGTCTGCGATTCAACCGGTCACGGAGTCCCGGGTGCTTTTATGAGTTTGCTGAACATTTCTTTCCTGAATGAAGCGATAACCGAGAAGAATATTTCCGAGCCGGATGCGATACTGAATTACGTGCGGGAAAAACTTATTGCGCACATTTCACAAGACGGAGCGCAGGATGGAATGGACGGAACGTTGATTTGCATAGACAAAACTTCCGGAGAGTTAAGTTATGCAGCCGCTAATGCAACACCGATTCTGGTTTCGCAGGGAAAAATTGTTGACGGAGAAACCGATAAAATGCCTGTGGGCAAAGGAGAAAAACGCGAGCCTTTCAGGAAATTTAAATTCAGTGTTGAGAAAGGCGATATGCTTTATCTTTATACAGATGGATTTGCGGATCAGTTCGGTGGAGAGAAAGGAAAGAAATTCAAACACTCGCGCTTGCGCGAATTGTTCGGACAGCTTGCAGAAAAGCCGGCAGAGATTCAGCGTAATGAACTTGAAAATGTATTCAATGCATGGAAGGGAGAGTTGGAGCAGATCGATGATGTATGCATTGTGGGCATACGGATTTGAATCCCTGTCATCATTTAAAAATTCCGTCAGGTGCCGAAACTTCAGAGTACATTCGGTAGTTGTATTTTCCCTTCTCGCATCTTCACTTTTACACGCACAGTCTAACAGCGATTGTGCTGCAATGTTGCAGTCATCCGCGCAATTGTATTTTTCAAATCCCGACTCATCCAACACCCTGGCAATACAAGCGCAGCGTTGCGCAGAAGAATCGAATCAACCTTTATTAATAGCCAAGGCTCTTTCTTTTCAGGGACGATATCACTTATTAAAGTCAGATCTCGAAGATGCAGAGAAGAAACTGAATGAAGCGGAAGTGATTTACCGTGAGCACAACGATAATGCCGGTATTGCATACGTTCTCAAACTGAAATCGATTCTTCAGGGTCGTATTGGAAATGAAGCGGAATCAGTGGCGTTACTGGAGAAATCGGTTGAGATGTATCGCCGCAGCGATGATCATGAAGGATTGATCTCCGCCTTGCTGAATATCAGTCTCGATCATACAGATAGTAAGCAATACGACAAAGCAGAAGCTGATTTGTCTGAAGTGTATCAGCTCATTGGCAAAGACACAGTTGAGAATCATTACTATTATTTCCAGAATCTCGGAGGCTTGCGTCATGCACAGGGAAAATTCGCGGAAGCTGTAACGTGGCTGAGCGCTGCTTCGCGCGTGGCAACGAAGTTTGAAATGGAAGACGCCATACCTACAATCAATACTCGTCTCGCTATATCGTTTCTCGCGATGAATAATTATTCCTCTGCCGACTCCTGTCTTGTATTGGCTGAATCAATTGCGCTTGAAGGAAACATGATGCACGAATTAGCAGAAGCCTATGAAGTGCGTATTGATTACTATCGCAAACGAGAAATGTTTAAGGAAGCGCTGGAAACGATGACGCGTTTAACAGAACTCAACAGCAGGATTCTTAACATAGAAAAGATCAACAGTATCGCCGCATTGGAAAAGAAACTCGCTTTATCTGAGAAAGAGAAGCAGCTTGAAAAGCAGAAAGCCGATACAGATCACGCCCGGGCGCAAACAGAGAAGTTGTTCTATGTTGCTGCAGCGATTTTTCTTATTCTCATTATCACAGCAGTGATGTTCTTCCGTACACGAAAGCTGAAGAATTTTATTGCAAGTCAGAACCACGTGCTCGAAGAGAAAAACAGTATTATCGAATCTAAGAACCGCGACATTACTGACAGTATTACTTATGCAAGTCATATTCAGCAATCCATTCTCCCTGCGGATTCACAAATAGCGCAACACTTCGCGGATTCATTCATCATGTTCCGCCCGCGAGATATCGTGAGCGGAGATTTCTACTGGGTAGAACAAAGCGGAGATGATGTCATCCTCGCAGTGGGCGATTGTACCGGTCATGGTGTTCCCGGTGCATTCATGAGTGTGATCGGGACAAACTTGCTCAATGAAGCAGTGAACGAACACGGTATTACAGAGCCCGCTGCAATTTTAAGTCGCATGCGAAAGAATCTTATTGCCTTTCTCCAAAAGAACAGCGATGGCAAGGGCGTTAAAGACGGGATGGACATCAGTGTAATCGTTTACAACAAAAAGAAATTCACTGTTCAGTTTGCCGGCGCATACAATTCAGTTTATCGTTTACGCAACGGAGAGTTGACAGAATTTCATGCCGACAAAACTCCGGTGGGATTTTATTTCGAAGACGATCTTGTTCCGTTCACAACACGGAACATCGATATCATGAGTGGAGACCAGATCTGTTTGTTTACCGATGGTTTCGCAGATCAGTTTGGTGGTCCGAGAGGTAAAAAATTCAAATACCGCCAACTGAAGGAAACGCTTTGCGCGGTGAACTCCAAGTCATGTTCTGAACAGAAAACGCATATGGAACGCGTTTTTGACGAATGGAAAGGTAATCTGGAGCAGATAGATGATGTGTGCCTGATTGGCGTTAAGTTTTAGTGCGTAATTTTGGTGGATAAGCCATGGAAAAACTCGAAAACTACATCAACGGAAAGTTGATTGCGCCTTTGAAAGGCAAGTACATCGATAACTATCATCCTGCTACAGGAAAAGTATATTCTTTGATTCCGGATTCCGATGCGGCCGATGTGCAGCTCGCTGTTGATGCCGCGAAGGCTGCGTTTCCTGCGTGGTCTGTAACGCCAACCGAAAAGCGCTCGAAGATCATGATGAAGATTGCTTCCATCATTGAGCGCGACATGAAGATGTTTGTTGAGGCGGAATCGAAAGACAACGGAAAGAGTGTACATACTGCGGGAATGGTTGATATTCCACGTGCAGTTTCCAACATGGAATTCTTCGCAACGGCAATCATGCATTACGCAGCGGAGTCGCACATCATGGAAGATACTGCTATCAATTACACCATGCGTTCACCGATTGGTGTTGTTGGCTGTATTTCTCCATGGAATTTACCGTTGTATTTATTCACCTGGAAAATTGCTCCGGCAATCGCAGCAGGAAACTGTGTTGTGGCGAAACCTTCGGAAGTAACTCCGATGACCGCCTATCTTTTTTCGAAAGCGTGCATTGAAGCCGGATTACCTGCAGGCGTTCTGAACATTGTACACGGACTTGGAGGCAGTTGCGGACAAGCGATTGTTGAGCATCCTGAAGTGAAAGCTATTTCATTTACCGGTGGAACAAAAACCGGCGCAGCGATTGCAGCAACAGCAGCGCCGATGTTCAAGAAACTTTCATTGGAGCTCGGAGGAAAAAATCCGAATATCATTTTCGCTGATTGCGATTTTGAGAATATGCTCAAAACAACCGTGCAATCTTCATTCGCAAATCAGGGAGAAATCTGTCTTTGCGGTTCACGCATTTTTGTCGAGCGCCCGATTTACGAAAAGTTCAAAGCGGCATTCGTGGAGCGTGTATCACAATTGAAGCCGGGAAATCCTGCAGACGAAAAAACACGCATGGGTGCGATTGTTTCGAAACCGCACATGGAGAAAATACTTTCCTACATAGAACTCGCACAGCAGGAAGGCGGAAAAGTTTTATGCGGAGGAAAAAGAGCTGTTCTCGATGGCGATCTGAAAGACGGATGGTTCATCGAACCTACAATCATTGAAGGTCTTGCGTACAACTGCCGCACCAACATGGAAGAAATATTCGGGCCGGTGGTAACGATTATGCCGTTTGATACCGAAGAAGAAGTACTCACCATGGCAAACAGCACCATGTACGGACTTGCTGCATCAGTGTGGACAGAAAATCTCACGCGTGCACATCGTATGGCGGGTAAAATTCAAAGCGGAATCATCTGGATCAACTGCTGGTTGCTGCGCGATCTGCGTACACCGTTCGGAGGTATGAAAAGTTCCGGCGTTGGTCGCGAAGGCGGATTCGAAGCTTTACGCTTCTTTACCGAGCCGAAAAACGTTTGTGTGAAACTGAAATAGTCTCCCGTTCAGTATTTCTCCGGATATACGTACCGCCTTGCAGGCTTTATTTGCGGGGATTCTTACTCTTTTGACCCATCTGTATCTGCTTCCGCGGTTTTTGAATGAGAACTGTTCGGATTTGCGATTTTCAATTCTTTTAATCGGTCTAAATAGTAATACTTGCCACGGTTGAGTATTGCATAAGATATACATTCGTATCGTAATAAGGACGTATGCAGTACAATTCATATAAGCGTATTCTGATTCCGGTTGTGGCTGTTATTTGCACTTTGCTCTTCACCGGTGCGGGGGTAGAGGAATGGAAAAAGAAGGAATACGCCATCATTGAAAATGATTCAATCGCACGCTCAAACAAAGAAGCGTTGTTGATTATCCCGGGTTTTGGTTCACGTTCAGAAGGCGTGGGCGACATTGCCGATTATTTCCGTGGCAAAGGATATGATGTGTTCATTCCATCTTACATCAGTCGTGATTCGCTGAACGCATGCGTTTCCAATCTCGATCGATACATCACAAAACATAAACTTAGCGAGTATAAAAAACTGCATGTATTCAGTTATATCATTGGCTCATGGACGCTGAACAGATGGATGCGGAAGAATCCGCAGAATAATATCGCAACGATTGTATACGACAGAAGTCCTTTGCAGGAACGCGCTCCTTATGCACTCCATAAAGATCTGCCTGTGATTGTTCGCTTACTCGAAGGTGATATCGTGCGTGAATTCTCCACGATTCCATATGAGCCGATCACGAACGATACGACAATTAATATTGGTTTGATTATCGAAAGCCGCGCAACGAAACTCGTACGTCATCACAGGAAATCGGTTATGGAACTCGGTCCGCTGGACTGGACAGTGGCAGGCAGAAATCAGCCTTGCGATGATTTTTTCTACACACTGAATAATCACGATGAGATGTATCATGATTTTGAAACCGTGGGCAAACAGATATTCGCATTTATAAAGGATGGAAAGTTCACAGTGAACGCGCATCGTTTGCAGTATTCCATAGATCCGTTTACGAAACGAAAACAATTCGGCGAATGATTTCAGTCTATAACATCAAACCGAAGTTCCAGCGATTGCTGCGTCCTGTTCTGGAGTTGCTGCACAGAATGGGTGTAACGGCAAACGGCATTACATGGAGCGGAATAATTCTTTCTGCGATCGGCGGTGCAGCGTTTTGTTTTCATCCTTACGGATACATGCTGGCCGTTATACCGGCTGTTCTGTTTGTGCGCATGGCAATCAATGCTCTTGACGGCATGATGGCCCGCACTTACAATCAGCAGAGTAAGGGAGGAGAAATGCTTAATGAACTCGGCGATGTATTTTCTGACTTGTTTCTTTTTGTTCCGCTGATTCAGTTGCATAAAATAAACGGACTCGTTTTGCTGTCATTTATACTGCTTTCGGTAATCAATGAGTTTGCCGGAGTAATGGGAAAAGTGATTGGCGGAGAACGACGTTATGACGGTCCAATGGGGAAAAGCGATCGCGCGTTGTTGTTGGGACTCTTCTGCTTGATTGCATATTTCAAAGCGGAAGTGCTGAACTATGGTACATATGTTTTTGCCGGCGCATCGGCGTTACTGGTTCTCAGCACAACGATCCGGATTTACAAATCATTAAAATCAAGTAAACATGAATAAGGTATTTTCATTTTTCAGCGACAACATAGAGAAGTTCTCTGCTAATCCGGAGGTAATGCTAGTTGTGGGATTGATTTTTGGAATTCTGATTTTCGCCACCTTGTTGTTTTTCATTTGGGGAAAGATCAAGCCTGAAGCAAATCTTACTGAGCTGAAGCAAAGAACCAAATCGTGGTGGATGATGGCAACGATTTTCGTGGCGGCCACTGTTTTCAATCCGGTAATTTCTTTTGTTGCATTCGGATTGTTATCGTTCATGGCGCTGCGCGAATTGGCATCCATCAGCAAGAATGTGAGAGATGAAGATCGCCGTGTGCTCATCTGGTGTTATCTCGCAATTCCTGTTCAGTACTTTTTCGCTTACAAAGGATGGCACAATTTATTTCTCACGTTCATTCCGATTTTCATGTTTATCTGGATTCCGTTCATGCTCATTCTGCAGGGAACAACGGAAGGCATTTCCAGATCAATGAGTGTTCTTCCAACGCAGCTGATGTTTACTGTTTTCGGAATCAGTCACCTTGGCTTTATGTTGACTTTACCTCCGCTGGAAGGGTTCCATGCAGGCGGAAGAGGATTGTTGCTCTTTATTGTATTCATCACGGAGATGAATGATGTCTTTCAATTTACGTGGGGAAAATTGCTTGGTCATATTAAGATCCTTCCGAAAATCAGCCCCAATAAAACCTGGGAAGGATTCATTGGCGGAGTGGTTACATCTTCCATAGTTGGCTATCTGTTGCATTTCCTTACTCCGTTAACGGCAATTGAAGCCATGATTGTAAGCGGATTTATTGCGTGTGCAGGCTTTATTGGTGATGTGGTTGTTTCTGCGATCAAGCGCGACATAGGAAAGAAAGACACAAGCGATATTATTCCCGGACACGGCGGCATTCTCGATCGAATTGATTCGTTGGCCATCACTGCTCCTGTGTTCTTTCATATTGTGTTTCATATGTATTATCTGCACAAATGAAACGACTGACTCTTTCGCTGCTGTATTGTGTATTGATGCGCACTTTTCTTAAAGTGATCGTGGGTGTTGTTTACCGCAATCGCGAAGCAATGAAAAAAGTACCGCAGTTTGTTGTCGTAGCAAATCACAACAGTCATTTGGACACAATGGCATTAATGTCGGCGTGCTCACCGGGGTTGATTGCAAATACACATCCAATAGCTGCGGGTGATTACTTCGGTCAATCACCAATGCGCGCATTCTTCACGCGGTTTTTTGTCAATGCGATTTTAATTCCGCGCAGCAGACCGAAACCGGGAGAAACCGGTCCTGATCCGATTGATTTGATGAGTGCGCAATTGGCAAAGGGCCATTCATTGATTTTATTCCCGGAAGGCTCGCGTGGAGAACCGGAGAAGTTTCAGAAGTTCAAGCGTGGTATCGGAATACTTCTTGAGCGCCATTCGGATGTGCACTACATTCCTGTGTTCATGAAAGGACTTGGAAAAAGTCTTCCGAAAGGAGAAACATTGCTCGTTCCCTTTAATTCCCTTGTATTGATGGGCGATCCGCGGAAATGTGAAGCGAAAGATGTGGACGGAATCGTACACGAAGTGGAAGCCGCTATTCGTGCGCTGGCTGCTGAGACGCAGTGATGTCAGGACTTACGTCCTGACATCACTGCAGTTCTCACAATATCTCCTCCACATGCAGCACATCAATCACCCCTCTCTTCCCCGTTTTGTAATATCCTGCGCTGCAGTATTCATAATCCTCAACTTTCTCGCAAAGTCCGGCTTTAATCGGATTATTGTTAATGTAGTTTAGTTTAATGAGAGTAACTTTTCGGGAATAAAGTACTAAGTCATCAAAACGATCCTTCCATACTTTCCGTTTCTGACCATCCAACTCATATCGCAGAAGACGCTGGTACTTTTGATTTTCTGCAATAACATGATTGCGAATTGCAACCGAAGTAAACTTTTTAAAGTCGCGCATATAATCTGAAAGCTTGTTCTCTTCATTAAAGTAAATGATGAGATGAATATGCTCGGGCATTAATGCATAAGCAACAATTGAAGCCTTGTATTTCTTGTTGCAGAATGTGATACTTTCAGTTATAATTTTCTTGGCTTCATCAGACACCAAGAGCGGCAGAAATCTGTAGCAGGTTGTGGTTATGAAGAAGCAGTTATAATGAATCAGATTGGTTCGGTTACGCAGTCCCATAGGCAAATGTATCCGCACCCTCAAATAGAATCCGTAAACAAACGATTGAAAACGCTTCCGGCTTTCTGCGTCAGCACGTACGGGTGTGATAATTTTCACTATCTTTTCTTAAACCAACCAAGCCCAAAACATGCTACAAAATTTCCTTTCACATGCACCATGGCTTCAGATAGCCGTGGCTACTATCGCGTATTTTGCAATAGGCGCAATTTGGTATATGCCTGCCGTGTTCGGTAAATACTGGGGAGAACAACACAATGTACAGATGACTGAAGAGTCGAAAAAGCGCATGCCAATGCTTTTCGGATCTACTTTCGTGCTCAGCTTTATACTGTGCTTCGGAACAGCGCTGCTGTTGTACATCAGTCAATCGCCGGGTACGTGCATGGCAGGTATTAAAGCCGGATTGTTTGTTTCCGGAATTTTCTGCTCAATGCCGATGGCGATCAACTATCTGTATGTTGGTAAGCCGTTCAAACTGTTGTTGATCGATGCAGGCTACCACGTAGTTGGAGTAACGCTTTCAGGAATTATTCTTTCCGTCTGGCACTGATTAAGGAAGAATAATTCTTCGCTTTGCATACGTGTGCGCACTGAAGTATCCGAGAGCATCGTTATTGAAATTGGACTCCGGATTTGCAGGCGCAGCTGTATTGTTATTGGCCGTTTGCTCCATGCTGTAGAAGTACAGATAGGTTGCAGGATCAATACACTGGAATTCCACATCAACCGTATCACCTGACTCAAGTGATGTTTCGAAATTGAGAAGTGGCTGACCGTTGACAAGTCCATCGGAGTAAACGTCGTCATAAAGAAATGCGAACACTCTTTCTCCGTTCACGTACTCAATGCATCGGTAGTAGTTTTTCTCTCCTGCAGGATCCAACCATTCAGGAATAATGTAATACTGCGTTCCACCGAATCCGCCTGATGTTACATAGGTAATAGAATCAAATGTAACTAATGGCGGCATTGAACTTTGCGCAGTGTAAATTGTTCCGTCAACTGAAACGTTGATGGTGTATGTGCGACCAGGCGCTCCTTGAAAAGAGTTCGTCTGATAAATTCCCGGAGAAGTTTCAATCAATGTGTCTGCATTTCCTGCATCATCATTCACAACAATGAATGCGCCTGTTACTGCAGGGAATGAATTGTCACTGCTGAATCCAACAGACTTCGTAACGGTCACGGTGTACGGTCCGGCCTGATCAGTGATGTTCGCTTCTATCACTACCTGCGGATCACTTTCATTGAGTTCAATTTCAATGACCTTCTGACATGATGTGGCCGCAAGCAGCAACAACGTAGAGATGAAAATATATGCTGATGTTTTCATGGTATATCTAATGTTAGAAGCGGAAATTCCAGGTTACTGATGGTACAATGCGGAACAATGCAATGCGCACTGCTTCTGTTTTATTCGGATCTGTTTCGCTTTCGCGGAAGATGATCGCGTAAGCATTCTCGCGCGCATAAACGTTGTAGATGGAGAAATTCCAACTAGACTCAAACTTTTCCGTTTTCTTACGCTGCCAGGTTGCTCCGAAATCAAGACGGTGATAAGCCGGCATGCGATAGCCGTTACGTTCGCTGTAAAGAAACTGAACGTTCCCGTCAACGTAATATTTACCGCTTGGGAAGGTAACCGCGTTTCCTGTATTGTAAACCCATGTTGCTGCAAGCGACCATTTCTCGGTGAGCTCAAACATGCCTACAAGTGAAACGTCATGTGTTCTGTCCTGACGAACAGGATACCAGTTTCCGTCGTTGATTTCTGTAATCTGACGTTCACTGCGGGAAAGCGTGTAGCTTACCCAACCTGTAAAGCGACCGGTTTTCTTTTTCAGGAACAATTCCAGTCCGTAAGCGCGACCTTTACCAAAGAGCAATTCGCCTTCAACAAGTTCATTGCCCTGAGTGTTTGCTCCGTTTTTGTAATCGATCTGATTCTGCAATGCTTTGTAGTAAATCTCTGCACTGAACTCAATCGTGTTGTCTTTGAAGTTGCGGTAATAGCCTGCAGCAACCTGATCTGCAATTTCCGGTTTGATAGTCGGAGAATTCATAATCCACAAATCGGTTGGACTTGTACTTGTTGCGTTCGACAACAAATGAAGATGCTGTGCGTTTCTTGCGTAAGACGCTTTCACACTGCTTTTCTCGTTGAGAATGTATGAGAAGGAAACGCGTGGTTCTGCAACGTAATAAGTAGTGCCGAATTCCCATTTGTCGTATGTGATTGTGTCGGTAACAGCACCGGCGTTGTTAAACAGGAAGTAATCTCCGTCGCCGAGTACATTGAAAACCGAAAGACGAACACCGTAAGTAACATTCAGTTTTTCTGCAACGTTCCATTCATCAGAGAAATAAATGCCGCTTTCGAGTCCGTAACGATCCTGAAGTTTGATCGGGTTGATTGCAGTTTCAGCAGTTGCAGTAATCTGCCCCGGAAGCACAGTGTGAAAAATTGAATTCACCCCAAAGCGAATTAAGTGTTTCGGGTTCGGGAAGAATTGAAATTCATGCTTGAGGTTGAAGTCGCGGATCTTCGAAGTGATATCGAAGTTTGCAGTTGGCGATGAAATGGAAATCTTGTAATCGTAATTACTGAAGATGAGCGATGTGTTGGTGAACAAACGATCATTCCAGATGTGATTCCATCGCAATGTTCCTGTTGCGTTGCCCCAGCCAATACCGAAAGCATTTGCAATACCGATCTGATCGCGACCGAAATAACCTGAAACGAAAATGCGGTTCTTTTCATTCAATGTGAAATTCATTTTCGCATTCAGATCGTAGAAGTATAAAGTATTGTTGCTGATAGTTGTGTCCGGAGAAAGTTTCAGAAACAAATCTGCATAGGTACGACGTCCTGTAATCAGGAATGAACTTTTGTCTTTCACAATCGGACCTTCAACATTCAGCTTGGAGCTGATCAATCCGATTCCACCGCTTACATGATATTTCTGGTTGTTCCCGTCGTTCATCTTCACATCGAGCACAGATGCAACACGTCCGCCGTACTGCGCAGGATTATTCCCTTTGTAAACAGTAACATCTTTAATCGCATCGGAGTTGAACGTAGAAAAGAATCCGAGAAGGTGAGAAGCATTGTACACCGGCGCTTCATCCAACAGAATCAGATTCTGATCTGCAGATCCTCCGCGAACATAGAAACCGCTTCCTCCATCGCCACCGCTTTTGATTCCGGGCAACAGCTGAATTGTTTTGAGTACATCTTTTTCTCCGAACAAAACAGGAAGCTTATTCGCTTCTTTCATGTCCACTTTCTGCGCGCCCATCTGAGGATCGGTAACGTTTTGATCCTGTTTCTCTCCTGTAATCACTACTTCTGAACTCAGAATAGTTGTATCAGTGAGAGAAAAGTTTTCCTGACGATTCGCGTGAAGTGCAATGCTGCGTTTCTCAGTCTTGTAACCCGGCATGGTTACGCTCATTGTGTAGTCGCCTTCTGCAACGGTAAGCGAATAGAATCCGTATTCGTTACTCGCTGCTCCCGCACCTTTCACTTCAGTAATGCGAACGAGTGCACCGATTATTGTTTCTCCTGTTTTGCTGTCTTTCACAGTGCCACTGACTGTGTACTTGTTCTGTGCGGATAATGAAAGTCCGATGAACAAAGCTGCGAAAAGCGACAGGAATGATTTGTTGAATTGCATAGGGTTGTAACCTGTATTTGTTTAACGGTTACAAAGGTCGAATTTTGTTTAACTGTAGCATCGAAATATTCGACAAAATTCAATATTTAACTTTAAACGGGGTTTTTAAGAAAAAGATGTTTAACGTGAGACCCTTTGTGGGCTGCAAAGACAGAACAAAACTGTAATTCAAATTAAATGCGAATTCCAACAACGCAGATATCATCCACCTGATCCAGGTTGCCTCGCCACGTGGCATGATTGTGTTCAATGTTTGCTTTCTGTTCCTGCATTGAAAGTGTGGAAGAAGAAGCCAGCAATTCCGTGAATCGTTTACTCATAAATTTCTTGCCTTCTGTCCCTCCGAACTGATCCGCATATCCATCTGTGAACATGTACAGATTTAATGAACTGTTTTTTACTGTGAATGTGTGCGTTGTAAAGCTGGTTGCGTCGTCAAGATCTTTAACTCCGCCAATGGAATATTTGTCTCCGCGAATCAATTCGGTTTTTTCCTTGCTGCACATCAGTAGCGGACGCGACGCTCCTGAAAACTGGATTTCAGATGCGGGTTTATCAATGCGTATCACGGCAATATCCATTCCGTCGTATGAATCACGCGCTCTGCTGTCTTTATTCAGTGCATTGATGATGTTTCTGTGTAACTGATTAAGCAGCTCGC
Source organism: Bacteroidia bacterium (assembly GCA_023151315.1). Classification (GTDB taxonomy): domain Bacteria; phylum Bacteroidota; class Bacteroidia; order Palsa-965; family Palsa-965. The sequence goes on along the minus strand of JAKLJE010000007.1, from coordinate 100,765 downwards.
CTGTTGAAATGGAAGGCGTTGCATCTAAAATCTGATTCAGAATATTAATTCCTACAACGGAAACAAGCGCGCCGGGAACACCGTGTCCTGTGCAATCTGCACACGCTGCATAAAGTTTTCCCTGTGACTCACGGAACCAATAGAAATCACCGCTTACAATATCACGTGGCAGATAAGTAATGAATGCATCTGTTGTATTGCGGAACAGAATCTGCTGATCGGAAAGTACGCTTTGCTGAATACGCTGTGCATAATTGATACTGTCGGTTATGTCTTTGTTTTTTTCACTGATCAGTTCATTCTGCTGCGCAAGCAGAACGTTTACTTTCCTGCGCTGTATATTACCGTATATCACATAAGACACAAGGACGACAAGAAGACCGATTCCGATCAAGGATGCCAATATTTGCAGATCTTTTTTCTCCTGATCTTTTTTCAGCATCTCAATTGCCCGCTCTTTTTTAGCAGTTTCAAATTTTGCTTCCATTTCCGTCATCTGCCTCGCGGTTTCAGAACGATAAAGGGAGTCGCTCAAAGTGATATAAGCCCTGCTGTGATACAAGGCTGAGTCAAGTTCACCGATGGCTTCATAATAATCGACAGCAGATCCATGATAAGCAACCATCATGTCCGGAAGATTGCCCATTTCATTTATAACTCTGCGTGCTTTGTCAAGAGCCCACTTCGCGGAATCAGGCTTGCCGATATGTGAAGCCGCTATAGCAAAGTTGCAGAGCGTCGGGTAAATGTGCCACGCGTCAGCGTAGCCCGGAACACTAAGTGCCAGATTATAGTATCGATATGCGTTGATGTAATCTTTCTGAAGCGTGTAAACATTTCCAATGTTATTATAAACTTCACTGAGTCCGGCTGAATCGCCCAGCGCAAGTCTGCGATTGAGTGACTGTGTGTACCAATAAAGAGCACTGTCGTACTCAAATTCGTTCACGTAAATAATGCCATAATTATTTTCTGCCTGACCAAGTTTGTTTTGATTCTGCATCTCCTGATAAAGTCTGTAAGCCTTGTTGTTTGCAGATAACGCTGAGGCTTTGTCTTTTCTGTCGAGATGCACAAGACAAATATTGGTGTAAATAGTTGCCAGGCCTCTGGTGTCTTTGGCTCGTTCGCGAAACGGTATTGCTTCATAGTAATACTCCAAAGCTTTTTTCAGATCGCCCAGATGATAGTAACACGCGCCGATGCTGGTGAGCGAAGCTCCGAGTCTCGTGTCGTCGTTCAGTGATTTTCTGATCTCATAGGATTTTTCGAAGTAGAAGCGTGCAGAATCAAACTGCCCGGCGGATCTGAAAACATTAGCTTGGTTATGAATTGCATCTCCCAGAATTTCTTTGTTGCCTTCGGAATTCCCGATTGCTTCTGCTGCTTTGAATTCCTTGCGAGCCCCATCATGATCACCGGCATACATTTTTACCGAGCCAATCACCAGCTTGCTTTTTGCTATGATGATTTCATTCTTCTCCGCCAATCCTGTTTTTAATGCCTGCTCAGCGTGAACCAGAGCAGAATCATTATTCAGATTGAGTTCCAGATCAGCAATCTTTACCAATATCATGGCATTGCTTTCCGGATCTTTCTCGGTAGCACGAACATGTTGCAAACTGTCAATCGTTTTTTGCTGAGCAAAAACACAATTGAATGACAACAGAAGGAAAAATATGATTTGAGGAAGGCGCATCGGGTTTGTTATTTCAAAGGTAAAATTTCCCGTGAACCTTGAAAATGACGCATTACTTATTCAGCACAATCCGGAAAGTGGTTCCCTTTCCTATTTCGGAACGTTTTACAAAGATTTTTCCATTGTGGTATTGCTCAACGATACGTTTGCACAATGAAAGCCCCAGCCCCCATCCGCGTTGACGCGTAGTGAACCCAGGTTCGAAAACAGTTTTGTGTTTTCCTCTGGGAATTCCTTTACCGGTATCGGTTACATCAATGTAAACGAACTGCTGCTGATCAATGATTTCAAATGTGATTGAACCTTTCCCATCCATAGCATCCACTGCGTTGCGGCAAAGGTTTTCAATAACCCATGCAAAAAGCGGAATGTTAAGCGGCGCTATGATGTTAGGTTTGCCCTGAAAATAAAACTCAACGGTTTTCGGAGTACGCGATTTCATGTACTCCAATGACTGCGTCAGAGCATCGGAAATATTTTCTGCATTGAGTTTGGGTTGAGATCCGATTTTTGAGAAACGTTCCGTAATCATCTCCAGTCGTTTCACATCTTGATTCAATTCGAATAATATACTTTCATCTACACCTTTCATACGCAATATTTCCACCCATGCAATCAGAGATGAAAGCGGTGTTCCGAGTTGATGCGCGGTTTCTTTCGCCATTCCCACCCAAACCAGATTCTGCTCAGCACGTCGCGATGTACTGAACAAGAGATACGCGACAATGAGAAACATTCCGATAACAGCAAACTGGAAAAACGGGAAGTAACGTAACTGCTGTAATTGCGGCGACTCCATATAATAGATGTAATTGCGTTTCCCCGGACCAAGTGAAACTTCTATCGTGTCGCCATGTTCTTTAAGATATGCGAATTGCTCAACGAGATAGTTCACGCTGTCGCTCTTGATTTTAATCGTGTCAAGGTTTCCGTATGCGATGATAATCGTGGATGATGAATCAGTGTAGATTGCAGGAGCAGAAGCCGGATTGGAAGCAATTTCATTGATAAATGAACGCTCGTTGTCTTCGTATGATTCGCGAATCTCGTTGAACACTTCCGAGTCCTTATAGAAAACATAATGAATTCGCCCCTGGCCGGCGTCAATAGGAATAGAGTCGTGCTGCTTGCGCATGATTTCCAGTTCACGTTGCAAACCTTCTGCTGATTTTGCGCTTAGTGAATCCACGTTGCGCGACATCAGAATCTTTCCTTTTTCATCAGTAAGTATGCAGGGAACAGTTTCGTTACCACGTAACACCTGCAGTACAAATCCGAGTGCATTGTCGTCGTTTACAACAGACAGCAAACGATTTGCTTCAGCCCAAAGCTCTACTTTTTTACGTTCCTCATTGGCAATCTTAGCGTACAGCTGATTCGTGGCTTCCATCATCAGCGCTTTGCGCTTCACCGCTTCTGCCCACAACTCAACGTTGCGTTTTTCACTGTCGGAGATTTTACTCACCAATCGGCCTGAGAACCACAACGACGCAGCAACAATAACCAGCACAGCAGCGAAGAGCAGCCATTTCCAGGTTTGTTTGCGATCGTAAATGTTCATTGGAGGAATATCAAATATAAGTATTTACCTGCGCTAATCAGATTCCTGCATGCGTGCGGAAAAGTTTCACTGCAATGGCAAGAAGTACAATTCCGAAAACTTTACGCAATACAGAAACGCCTCCGACACCAAGAAGTTTCTCCAGTCGCGCAATATTTTTCAATACAATCCAGATAAGCACAACGTTGATAATGATTGCACACAGGATAGACACAACAGAATACTCCGCTCGCAAAGAAAGCAATGTTGTAAGTGTACCTGTTCCTGCCAAAAGCGGAAATGCAAGTGGCATAACAGACGCAGTAGCCGGGACTTCATCTTTGTAAAGGCGAATTCCCAGAATCATTTCCAATGAAAGGAAGAACAGTACGAACGAACCTGCTATCGCAAAATCAGACACGCTGATTCCGATCAGTCCGAGAATCGATTCTCCGATAAACATGAACACAACCATGATGAGCATGGATGCGAGTGAAGCCTTGTTGGCATTGAGTTCTCCTACCTTTGATTTCAGACCGATGATTACAGGGATGGAACCGATAACATCGATAACCGCAAAAAGAATCATGGTAGCTGTAGCGATTGACTTGATTGTGGTTTCCATGGGCGCAAAGGTAGAGTATAAGAATGTAACTGCGGATCATTGCTTTTCGGTCGAATAGTGCTATTTTTAAATGTAATTTCCACTATGGCCCTGCCTTCTTCTTTACAAAGAGCAATTCTTGCAACATTTCTTCTGTTGCTCGGTTCTGCATACGTATTGAAAGCACAAGGCGACCTTCGCTTTTTCGGTACTGCAACTAAAGACGGCAAGCCATTGTCCGGAGCAGCGGTTACGGTGTTGATGGACGGCAAGCAAATCATCAATCTTACTACCGGAAAAAACGGAAAGTTCAAGTTCACCATTGATCTCGGACATTTTTACCGCATCAATTATTCCGCTCCGGGATGTGTAGACATGCACATGACTATGGACCTGAAAGTTCCTCCGGAGAAATCATGGATATATCCTGATTATGTAGTGGAAGTTCCGTTTTTCTCACCGGGAGATCCGAAAGTGAAAACGGAGTTGTATGGTCAAAAACCTTTCATCAAAGTCATCTACGATGGTTCTGCCGGATTTCACGATGATCCTGCTTATCGCTTTATCGATGAAGTGTTCAAAGATCCGAATGAGGAATTACGGAAGCGACAGGAAGAAGAGCGATTGAAGCGGGAAGCTGATGAGAAAGCAAGACTCGAAGAAGAAGAACGCTTACGTAAGCAACGCGAAGAGTTGGAGAAGCAAACGCAGAATCCTGTTTTAACGCAGCCGGATAACGTTATAAAAGATCCTGTGAACGATCCGGTACAGAATGAGGGAATGGAGTCGGATGCCATGCGCCTGGAAAGAGAAAAGCAGGAACGCGAACGTCAGGAACGCGAGAACAAAAATGTGAAAGCGAATTATGAGAACAATCTTTTGAAAATGGTTGCGGAAAGTGAAAAGAAGAGCAACCTTCAGAAGTATAATAAAATGAAAGAAGAAGCAGAAGGTAATTCTGTAGTAAGTTCTCTGCGTAAACAGGCTCAGGTTAAAGGTCAGCGTGAATTTTTAATTGAGCAGGAAAAGGAACGTCAACGACAAACGCGTGTAAACAGACAGGCGCGTGAACTCCAATTACGCAAACTGGTTGAAACATCTGCGCAGGTTGAACGTGACATCAATATTTCAGGAATGAAACCTGTAGTGTCTTCGGGCCCGCTCAACTACCAACCGCACCCGCATTTTGTTACAGTAACACGCGATGGCATCTGGACAGATGAAAAACAAATTGTCATCAGTTGGCCGGGAGGTAAAAGAACAATTTTCAAAATGGTTTCTTATTGGTGGGCAAGTTACTTCTATATTGATGAGAAAGAAGTAACGGAACAGGAGTTCGAGACGGAAATGGAATTATACAGGAAGGAACAGTTATGAAGCGATTATTACTACATGTATTCATTCTGATCTGCGGTTGCCTTCACGCACAAACGAGCAGCTTTGTGCAGTACAGCGTGGAGGAAGGAATGGTTCAGTCGCAGGTGCAATCGCTTACTCAGGACCAGCATGGCAATTTGTGGATCGGTACGCTTGCAGGCGTTTCACGTTACAACGGACATACGTTTGAGAATTTCACACGCAAAGACGGACTTGCAGAAGATTGGGTAACGGTTTCTTTTCGTGATTCGAAAAATGATATTTGGTTCGGACATTGGGCAGGTGGTGTAAGTCGATTTAATTCTCAGTCACAAAAATTTGAATCCCTTAATCTCGAAGAGTACACCCGATTCAAAACCGTTACAGCAATTGTAGAAGATCAGCAGGGTTATTACTGGATCGCAACGGAAGGCGCGGGAATTTTCATTTACTATCCGTTGAAGAACAGCATGTACACGGTTACCGTTAATGAAGGTATTCCTAGTATGAACGTTTACGATTTATGTCTTGACGGAAACGGAAACATGTGGATTGCGACAGACCGCGGACTTACCATTTGTGATACAAAGAGTGATTTCAGTTCACCGCAGGCATATGAAGTAATGAATGCGCAACGAGGATTTCCAACCGATGTGATCACGTGCATTTCATTGGCAAACGACGGGAAGGAAATCTGGATCGGAACAGGAGACAAAGGAGTTGTAGCCATGCAATTGCCTCAAGGATTTGTGAACCGTAACATTACAACACTCTTGCCTGGCATGCGCGTGTACAGTGCGTTTATGGGTTTGGGCTCAGATTTCGTAGAAGACATATGCACGGATAGTCGCGGAAATATCTGGATCGGAACAACAGGTGGCGGCGCAGCGCGAATCACTCCCGGTAAAGGGCAAAGCAGACTGCTGGCTCTGGATCAAGCCATCGTGAAAAACTACAGCACACGTCAGGGATTGAATTACTTCAACGTGAAGACGATTCTCGAAGACCGCGAAGGAAACATATGGCTTGGTACTGATGTTGGTTTGAACAAATACCGAGGCGAACGTTTCACACTTTACGATCGTCAGGATGGTTTGCGCAATGATATTGTTTGGGCAACCTGTGTTGCGAAGAACGGCGATGTGTGGTTGGGAACGAATGACGGATTAACGCGACTTCATTTTTTCACTGCGCCGGGATCCAACGATGTACGTTTTACTTCAACTAATTACACAACCGAAAACGGCTTGGGTAGTAATGTGATTCTTTCCCTTTACGAAGATGAAAAAGGAAACATCTGGGCAGGTACCGGTTTCGGCGGTATCAGTATGCTTGAGGAAGGAAGTGATCGATTTGTAACGTACACCACAGCTGACGGACTTGCAGGTGATGTGGTTTATGCCATCAACGCTGATGCACGCGGTAATATATGGATAGGCACAAAAGAAGGTGCTTCGCGTTTCGATCCTGTGAGTAAAACATTCCGCAACTTCACTACAGATGACGGTCTCGGAGGAAATAACGTGTACCGGATTTTCCGCGACAGCAAAGGAAACATGTGGTTCGGTGCGCTCGGAGGATTTCTTTCTGTGTACGATGGCAGATCATTCACACGCTACGATGAAAAGAGCGGCATCATTCATCGTTTCATTCTCAGCATTACTGAAGACAAAGATCACAACTTGTGGTTCGGCGCTTACGGAGGCGGACTCTACAAGTACGACGGAAGAACATTCAGAAATTACTCCACACATGACGGAATGACTTCCGAATCACCTTATGCGTTGATTGCAGACAAAGACAACAACATCTGGATCGGCACGGGTCGCGGATTGGATAAGTTCAGTCCTGCCGACAGTTCATTCACGCATTACGGAAAGAATGATGGTTTTCTCGGAGTGGAAGTGAATCCGAATGCAGTGAGTATGGATGAGCAAGGCAAGATATGGTTCGGCACAATCATGGGTGCTGTATGTTTCAATCCGGCAGAGAACTTACCAAACGCAACAGAACCTCTGACAACCATCACAGGTATTCGTGTATTCATGGTTGATGCGCCTTTCCCGGAAGACAACATTTTCACTTACGATCGCAATCACATCACTTTCGTGTTCAACGGTGTTTGTCTCACCAGTCCTGATAAAGTTCGTTATCTCTACAAACTGGAAGGATTCGACAAAGACTGGTCACCAGTACCGCAAATGCAAGGTGAAGCGGTTTACACTAATCTTCCTCCGGGTGATTACAAGTTCATGGTTAAAGCCCGCAACAACGACGGAGTATGGAATAAAGAAGCGGTAACATATACTTTCACTGTGAAACCGCCTTTCTGGCAAACGGTAACTTTCTATGTTCTGATGACCTTATTCATTGCATTCTGCATTTACGGATTTGACAGAATGAGAACGCGGCAGTTGAAGAAACAGAAAGCGATTCTTGAGAAGAAAGTGGAAGAACGCACTGTGGAACTTGCATTGAAGAATGAAGAACTCGCCGAGAAGAACAGAGAAGTAACTGACAGTATCCGTTATGCGAAACGATTGCAGGACGCGATGTTGTTGCCTGCAGGAGAAATGCGGAAGATTATTCCGGATTCATTTATCCTTTATAAGCCGAAAGATATTGTCAGCGGGGATTTCTATTTCTTCCGCACTGTAACTGTTAACGGAAGAACACGTCATTGGATTGCGGCTGTAGATTGTACAGGTCATGGTGTACCGGGTGCGTTTATGAGCATCATCACGAACGATATGCTTGCGCGTGCAATTGAAGGCAACGAAGGCGAAACACCGTCAGTTGTGCTTGACCGATTGAATGTATTGATGAGTGATAAAATGCGTCACACGATTGATGACGTACGCGTTCGCGACGGAGTGGATATCGCATTGATGGCGTATGATCCTATGCAGATGGAATTGCATTATTCAGGAGCATTCAATCCGCTTTATCATTTCAGAGGTAAAATGTTCCAGGAGTTGAAAGCAGATAAAATTTCAATCGGCGGAGTAAACGAAGAGCGCGGAAAGAAATACACGACGCAATCACTGCAATTGCAAACCGGAGACACTGTTTATCTCTTCAGTGATGGTTACGCGGATCAGTTCGGCGGACCACAAGGCAAGAAGTTTAAGTTGACGCAGATGAAAGCCATGTTGCTTTCTGTGCAGGATCACGACATGCGCGATCAGCAGAGAATTCTGGAGAGCACGATAGAAAACTGGCGCGGCACACTGGAGCAGGTAGATGATATGCTGATTATCGGTATACGGGTTTAATTCATTTATGAATATTCGCGTTGCAAGTACTGCTGATCTGCCGGAACTGCGCCAACTGGCCATTGACGCGTTCATAAACGCGTACGCTGTCTTCAACAAGGAAACGGATATGCAGCAATACCTGAAAGAAAATTTCAGTGAAGATGTATTACGTACCGAACTGACAAATCCTGAAATTGTGATTCTGGTTGCTGAGCAGGAGAATGAAATTCTCGGTTATGTGAAACTGGTTCCCGGCGGCAGTGAAGATCTGAAGTTCATTCGTCCAATAGAAATAGCCCGCTTGTACAGTGCTGTTCACACTATTGGAAACGGAATAGGGAAGAAGCTCGTTGCTGCGGTTCGTGATTTCGCGAGAAAGAATAACTACGATGGAATCTGGCTCGGCGTTTGGCAGAAAAATTTCAGAGCCGTGAACTTTTATCAGAGGGAAGGATTCCGAATTACAGGCGTCACTGTTTTTAAATTGGGCGACGATGTTCAGGATGATTTCGTTATGGCCATGAAAGTCTGAACAGAATTCGTTTACATTTGTAAAAACGCTAACTCATGAACACACTCTACACAGTTCTCACTTGCGGACTTGTTCCGTTGGTAATCGGATTTCTTTGGTACAGTCCAAAAACACTTGCTCCGCTTTGGATGAAAGTTTCAGGCGTGCCGGAAGAAAAACTGAAATCAGGTAACATGCCTTTGATTTTAGGTTTAACATATTTCTTCGGTTGCCTGATTTCTCTGTTCATGATAACCGTTGTAATTCATCAGTCGCACGTATTCTCAATTTTCGCGGGTGATCCTGCATCACGCGATGCGAATTCCGAAATCGGAAAATATCTTGCCGACTTCATGGCGAAGCATGGACAGAACTTCCGCACGTTCAAGCACGGCGCTTTTCACGGAATCATCAGTTCATTGCTGTATGTTATGCCTGTAATTGCCATCAACGCTTTATTCGAGCGTCGCGGATTCAAATACATCGCCATTCACACCGGTTACTGGCTGATCACTCTTGCTATCATCGGCGGATTGATGTGTCAGTTCGCAATGTAATTCAGAATGATATTTGCAGAAACGGAGCGTCTGGAGTTACGGGAAATTGATCCTGTAGTTCACGCTCCTTTTTTTCTTGAACTGCTCAATTCGCCCGGGTTCATTAAATATGTTGGCGATAGAAATGTGCGCACGGTGGAACAGGCGGAACAGTATCTCAAAGACCGCGCGAAGAAAATTACAGACCATCCTGCCGGCGGCGCTTACATCGTTTACCTCAAGGAACGCAACATTCCTATAGGCAATTGCGGTCTTTTCATTAGAAAAGAGTTGGAAGTTCCGGACATCGGTTTTTCATTCCTCCCGGAATTCGAAGGCAAAGGTTACGCGTACGAAGCTTGTATTCCGTTAATGAATCACGCGAAAGCACATAATCTGCAGCGTGTGAACGGAATTGCTGTTGAGTACAATCACCGTTCAATTCGATTGCTGGAAAAACTCGGATTGACATTCGAGAAACGCTTTTTTATGGAAGGAGATCCGGAAGAGTTGATGTTGTATTCTAAAGATCTCAACTCCCCCGGATAATATTTTATACTTCTGCAACAAACACCTTCGAATCTCTGTTTCCTTTTAACGCAAACAGCGATTTGAATCCTACATCAGCAATGATGAAATTAGTGGTTGTTTAATTTTCCCTCTAATTTTAATTGGCCGAACTTTAGGGAAGCTTACATCTGTTATTATCCACTTAAATTCGATTTAGTTGAATTATCAATAATCCACCTTATCAAAATGATTTCGGCAAATGAAAAAATAACGAAGGGAAAGGCGATCAGTAGACTTAACTCCTTTACTCCGATCTGATTAAAAAAATTGTGAGAAACACTCATAACTAATATTGTTGAAATTGTAGTTACAACCGCTCCACTTAGGTTAACCACTATTCCTTTCTTTGAAACATATTGGATTATAATGAGAGTAATGCCTACGAAAACTGATCTAATCGCCATCAACTTGATTAGGCGTTCATGCAGATGAAAAATATCGACTTCAATAAATCCTGTTCCTGTAACATTGTCGAAAATGTAGTCAAATAAAAATAGGCTCAGCACATAAGTAATAAGGAGAGCTCCAGAGCCGACACCAAAACGAATTATCTTTCTGAGTCGCATTGAATTACACAGTCAAAAAATGAATACTGTCGTCATTTATTTCTCTATCGCGCTCAAAATAAGCGGTCCCACATTTTTCAATCCCCATCTCGTCCTCACTACCGCGACCACCCCCGCGAGAGCAGAATACTCGAGTCTTCCCTCCGAAAAGTCCTTCTTCATCATAAACTTTCGTTACAATCTCAAGATGCGTTCCTCCGAATGCCGCAATATTGCCTCTTGCAACATTTGCCTTTTCAACTAATGTGAATGGTGCCACCGCGTCATAGATTTGCTTCGCACTATAGTATTTCTTTTCGGAGGTCATTTGGGTTTTTCCGGCCAAGTGAAGAGTATCTCCCACAAAAATGTTGCAGGTATATGTCTCTTCGCTGGAGCCGTCAGGGATCGACCAGAAAACAGAATAATAACCAGAAGGCCATGATGTTCGGGCTTCCTGTAATTTCTTGAGGTCTGTATTATTCCTAATAATTACGGTTGCTGATGAGAATCCCGCGAGATCTGAAAGAGTCTGCCTCTGATTGGTTGAAAAATCATCCCAATGATCCCATGTATCAAGCTTACTTGGTCGCGATGTAGCTGATGTCAACTTGGAGTTTGGAGAAAAAAACCACCCCAGAACTCCAGTTTGAAATTTCCAATAGTGTTCCATTATGACGCTGCTATCGCCCAATTTCTCTGCGGCTGCGGCAATATCGCTCGCTTTCTCCGCGAAAAATTCTATAAGTTCTCCCCGGGTGTCATCAGAAATTTCTTCTGGATTCAACGATGGATTATCCCATTTGTTTTTGAACCATTTGTCGTGCGAGTCTGAGCCTTGACCCCATGGATTCTTGAATTTCATTTTCTTTAGTATTAAAAGTGATCACTAGTTTCACTTACATAATTCTCCGTACACAAAAAAAGGTCATATCTACTTGATCGAATCGATTCGGTTGATTGAAAGCACATGCTGTTGACTTACGATATGAACGTAGCCGTAATATTGTGAAAAATGCACAGCGATTTCTTCGGGGTCGCTACCTAATGGAAATTTAAGTTTGAAAACATACATTCGCCCGTATTTGCTGGAAATATATTGTGAGTCTGGAATCCACTCTTCGAGGTTGCTTGTTTGAAAAGCATTCCTTTGCAGAGTCGTCTTCATTTTTGAAGAAAAAGATGTCTGCGAAAAAAACAAGTTCCACGAACCATTGTGTTTTTGATACCAACTGCCAGTTTGCGTTATGAAAAAGGTATCATTAATTCCGGACGTAGATGTCCCAATATTCTGTTCAGTTACGACATAGTAGCCGTTATGCCGCGTCATTTTTCTTGTAAACGCCTCAATGCATGGAAGACTGTCCAATGTAACTTTTGTCGTATCGCAATAATATGCGATCCAATCTGGAAGTGTTGCCAAAGCGGAATCGCTCAAATCCATATTCGAATTGGAGTCTTCGTCCGATGCACATGTTGCAAACGTCAGAAGAATACCGATTATAATAGTAGATCGTATCATTTCGTGATGTGATGTTGAGTGGCAGCTTGTTCTTCCGTAGGAAGATTACCTCCATAAGTCGCCGGATCATATTGAACCACCTTTCCGGTTTGGTGTAAATAGCTATATCGTTTCCATAAATAAAATAAATAGACAGCAGCATTTTATGCAAAATAAACGATAAAGCATCAGTTATTTAACACAATTTAGTTTCGCATGGCAGACGTCGGGGTAATCAGGCTTGAACTTCTGTTTATTACCTTTAGCAGAGTAAACACATTAGAATGATGAGATATTTTTGCCATATCGTTCTGATTGTCCTGCCGGGATTTATCAAAGCGCAACCTGTGTTCACGTATTCCGACTTTGCTCCACAATCGGGAGATCAATACATTGTCATGAACTCCAACAGCTATTGTCCCGGTAATTCAGGGGTCAACCAAACGTGGAATTTCGCAACAGCGTCCGTTTGGGGAACTTCAACATATTCAGTGGTTCCCACAAGCACTATTCCTTGTGGATCGCAATTCTCCAACGCAACCATTTCCATTGGTGCAGGCGGCTATACCAACGTAGCATTCACGCCAAGTGAATACCTGAACTATGGGAATTGTGCTACTCCCGCGATGACTTTGTGGAATTATTCTGATCCGGATAAAATGTTTGAATTCCCGATGAACTACGGTTATTCCTTTACCGATACATATGAAGGTCAGAATGCAAACACACCCTCCTATCGCCAGGCAACTGCTAATGTTACCTATGAAGGTTATGGTACAGTAATTACTCCAAACGGAACTTACACCAATGCAATATGTATCCATCGATCGGTGACGCAAGCTGATACATCTACCAATAGCAGTTCACTTTGTTTCGGAGACGAATACTATTGGTTTGCTCAGGGTTATCGCTATCCTATTGTGCAAACATGGTACTATCCAAGCTCTGCACAGTGTCCTTCAAGCGGAAGCGGAACAATGTTTCTTCAAAGTATAACAATCGGCATGGGTGAGACTGCTGCAGCCCCGTCGCTGCACGTTGGACCAAACCCGGCTACAGATGAAGTGACCATCACAACTTCCGTACAGGTGCAAGATGGTGTGCTTACAATTACCGATTTGATCGGACGTCCGATGAAAACTATTCCTATCAACGGGCATCTCAATACAATCGACCTTACGGAATTCGCTCCCGGAATTTATATCGCGCGATTGAACGATGGCGCGGGAGTCCGCATTATCAAACAATGAAATCAGTGTTCCTAAACAAAGACCGTAGTTAGAAGCCAGATTGGTGATTCACTATCCGGCTATCCGTTTTACAAAGGCTGTGAGTGGTTTTAAACGGATATTTTACTGCATCGCTCGGATTTTTTCGCAATTCCTGCGTTTCTACCGCATCAACACCCGCATCTTCGGCAAGTGAAAGTGCGCGTTCACACATAACGAGCGCTTCCGCTTTTCATCCCCTCTTGTAGAGAAGTGCCGCGTAGGTATCGTTGTTGTAATACATTGGATCATGCGCGACGGAACGCGCTGCCCATAAAATAGCTGTGTCGAGGTGGGAGGTGTCCGTTACGTTTTCATAAAATACCCATGCGATATTATTAAGTACAGGGACATCACTGTCTCCGTAATTACGGATATAGGCAGATGCCGTTTTTGCATATCGATTCCAATCATCAGCGACGGTATAGAAGTTCATGTCATAACTAGTGACGAGCCTGTCGGTGAACTGCAAGTTCAGGTTTATTACTTCCCCGCGAAGTGTGCGATACACCGTTGCATAGGAGCTCGAGCAAACGAGGATTCTATCTCTATTCAACGCCGCAAACAAACACCTTCGAATCTCTGTTTCCTTTCAAAGCAAACAGCGATTTGAATCCAACATCAGCAATGATGAAATTCACTTCAGGTGATTTGTCCCTAATTGCTAAATGTGCACGAGATAACTTTAGCAGAATAATTCCCTTTTGTCAAGAAATGTGGGTTTGACATTTTAGAAATATTTTATCTCGAATTTACTGTGGTAAATTCATCAGTATTACAAACTCAGGTTATTTACATTTCGGTTTTCGGCGCGTAAATCTCTTCGTGTTGCTGTTGTAGTAGCCCAATATTTTTTTGCGATCTTTTTTGTCGTAGTAGAAAAGTTCTACCATGTCATACCTTTCCTCAGGGTAACATCTTGGCGGATGATAGAAGCTATAACGTAATAAGTAATTGCTATCAAGGACTAAATCGAACAGGAATTCTTTGGTTCCCAGGTCGTAAAATTTGTACTGCGCATTAGATGAAGAAGGGTGAAGGTTTGCCTGAGAAATAAGGTAGGTTGTGCCTAAGTATAAATTATAATATGTTCCAGAATCATTATAAGCTGTTACTTTTTGGGTTACTAGGTCGATCAAATAAATTTCATTGTGGCCTGCTGCTTTTTCCGGAGAAGGATATTTGCTGTTATTGACTAGCAGAACAAATGGTTTCGTATCCGATGAGTCTTTTTCACTTAGATCGTACTCATTTATTAAAACGCGCGTCGAGTGCTTACTAACAATAATAGGACTCCCATTCACTAAGGGAATAAAAGATGTGTGCGCCAAGGTGTCAAAGAGAGTAATTGTATCGCCAAATCCCGAACACGCATAAGTGTTCACGCCAACTTTTTTCACTTCATTACATGAACATGGTACACTGTATTGTAAGGTTTTTGTTTTAGCGTTCATTTGTATAACTCCCCATTTGCCGTTCTTTCTCACGTAGCGCTCACGTCTTCCAACATCGGAGCCGTAACTGATCCAACCCTTGAAAACGGGGATTGTATCAAATTCCGGAGTATAATCCTCATTTGTTCCTGGATTCATTAATCCATATTTCCCTTCGCGACGACTTACATAAAATCCATCCATCTCAAATCCTAAAATAGCATCGTAGCGAGCTTCACGCCTATACGATCTGCCCAGACCAGTTGCATAGGAACCGGCGGAAACAAATATTCCACTTCCGGACAGAAGGTGAGATTGAATGATGATCATCCCCCACAACCCATTTTTCTTGTATTGCAAATGAGTATACAAAGTTCGGGATACATCCTCATGTACCTGAATTGCCAGCGCACGGATATAGAGACTATCGAATTCAAATTCACTGACAGTCCAATATTGTTCTTTTTCATTTAACCATGTGGTGCTATCGGTTTGTACTTTGTATGTATATGCAAACTTTCCCTCGTTTTTCAGTATAAAGAAAGTAGGCATAGTTGCTTTTGCTATCACCGTGTCATAGTTAGGCTTCAAGATTATGCTCCCATTCTCGTCTGCTAATCCGAATTTACCGTCCTGCTTAATTACCGTTTGTGCGAACGTATAACGACTACCAAGCACCAAAAACGGAATCAGAAGTAACGTGTAACGCATTATTGAATTTGCGGAGATCATTGAAAATATTTTGCAGTTTCCATTTCAGATTTCAACTGTGCCAATTTAATCATCGGCTGCACTTTACTCATATCAAAATCGAATGTCCCTAGTCCATAATCGTATAAAGGAAGAATCTGATTGTGATCAGAAATTTGTTTCACTTGGCCGCGTTCACTTCCATATCCATATCCATCGAAGGCAGTATTGAGTATGTTTATCAGCTGTATCCATGGAGGACTTAATCTTTTTTTATGATATGTTTTAATCGTCGCCTTCACCAAACGCTTTATAGGTTTTTTATTCTGACGTAGTTGAGGTTGCAACTCCCTTTTCTTCTTCTTGTCAGTTTCATTCTCAACTTCAGCCTCCAGCGCCTGAAGGTACTGCTGAAATACCAATTCTGTTTGTCGAATAATTTCTTCTTTTGTGACTTTATAGGTTGTTGGTTTCGATCCAGGAGGATCGATGTCAGCGAGACGATTCAAATTAGGTTTAAACATCGGATTGTGGTTTGAATGCTCTACCCATATATCCAGCGCAGTAAATGTTTTCAGGCAGCATAGGAAGTAATTGCCTAAGGAAGATTCGAATGCTACTCAACTCAAGATCAATGTGACGGTTTGTATTTTGGTTTTCTTCTGGTAAACTTTTCCTCCCTGAAATCGTAATAGCCAATCCCTTTTACAATTCTCTTATCTCCACGATAGGGGAACTTGGTAAGTTCGACAAAACGATATTCATCCTCTTTAGCACAATTTTTTGGAGTGTAATTATCTATCCTATATCGATAGCTGCTATCTATGCTAAAGGAAAACCGGAACTCCCCGGTTTCCATGTTGTAGAATTCATATAATCTTTGGGAACCTGACGGGCGTAAGTCTGTCTTAATTAACAATCCATTTTGTTGGGCAGTGCAAATCGAATAGTACTTCCCCGGTTCATTATAAGCAGTAATTTTTTTCTGGCGAATATTGACGTAATACAATTCATTATACCCAATCTTAGATTTAGGAGGGGAGTTGTTTTTATACGTAACCGAAATGACCGCAGATTGGGGCGACTGTAAATCTACGAGCGATGCATCAATGTGCAGATTGATCGAATCGTTTGTATAAACAAAAGGCTTGCCATTAAGTGTTGGAGTGTACTCGGTATGGCTTACATTATCAAAGAAAGTAATCGTGTCTCCATAACCAGTACATCCATATAAATCATCCCAGATTTTTGAAACCTTATTACATTTACACGGCACAACATATTCAAGGGACTTGGTTTTCTTAATCATGCGCACAACTCCCCATTTACCATTCTTTCGAACATATCTTTCGCGCAGTCCATACCATCCATTTGCTCCATTACCACCTCGAAACACCGGAATTGTATCGAATTCTGAAGCGTATTCTTCCCCGGTTACAACATTCCAAAGACCGTATCTGCCATTAAGGTATGTCGTGAAGAAGTCGTCAGGTTCTGAGCGAAGAATGGCATCATAGCGTGCATCGCGCAGTTCAAGTTTGCCGTATTCGTACGCATAAAACCCTGCGGAGGGAAAGATTCCGTCGCCTGAAACCGTGTAAGTCTGGAGGTAGAACAGACCCCATTTGCTCGCCTTGGAGTATTTATATACGGAATATCCAAAGGATAGGTCATAATACGAAGCCCCAATAACCTGAAGTTCCATGCTATCAAATTCAAATTCTCCAAGGATCCAATGTCGATCCTCCTTCTGGATCCATGTTGTGCTGTCAAATCCGTGCTTGTAAAAATACGTGTACTTGCCTCCATTTCTGATAATGAAAAAGGTTGGGGTATATTCATCTGCAATAATAGAATCATAAACAGGCTTAAGTACGATTACCCCATTTTCATCGCTCACGCCATACTTCCCGTCCTGTTTCAAAATAGTTTGAGCAGATACAGTAGCGGGAATAATACAAGAAAGGAATATTAAAACGGTTAAAAGCAGCCTCATGAGTAAATCTATGGATTTTGATTACGAAAAAATATCATTGTAGCTTTCTCGGATTCCGATTGTGCGAGGTCAATCCTTGATTATGAACAAATGTTATCTAAATGCTGCTCACTTAACACTTAGGTTTTTTTCGGGTGAACTTTTGAGTTGTATGACTGTAATAGCCTATAGTTCTTTCCTTATTATCAGTATCGCGATAGTAGAATCGTTCTACTCTGTACGATGCATTCGTTGATTTTTGCTTAACAAATTCATGCTTGAGTCGGTATGCTGAATCCAAAAAAAATGAAAAGCGAAACTCCGCTGTATTTATATTGAAAAATTCATATTTCAATTTAATTTCATCCGGATGTTTTTTTCGTCGGTAAACTAATCCATTGTTATCTGAGGAAGTAGTTGAATATAAATAGGCGGTGTCACAATATGAAGTAGTACTTTTATTAAGTGTATCGATATAATATATTTCGGAATATTCATTTGTGTTACCTGTTAAAACACCAAACTTGACCGTGATGTCGCGTTTAGAGTCGTTGCGGTCACCATTCAAGTATATTACTACTTTCGCTGAATCTCGTCTAAAAAGAATCGGTGCACCATTATTGGTCGGCATGTAGTTTGAGTCAGAATTAGTGAAAAAGAACATAAGCGTATCTCCGTACCCGACACTTGCGTGGATATGCTTATTAACTTGCTCTAAACGGTTATACTGACATGGGGCAATATACTTTATCTTCCTAAGGTTTTTGTCCATCCTAATTACCCCCCATTTGCCATTCTTACGCACGTATCTCAAGCGATCTCCATATTCCGAACCAAAATAGTTTTTGCCGAAGTAAATTGGTATCGTGTCAAACTCCGGTGAATATTCTTCGCCGGTGAGTGGATTCCACAAACCATACTTGCCATCTAAGTAAGTGGTGTAAAAATAATCAAGTTCACGGTCCAGTATTCTTTCATATTTCGCAGGAAGCTTGTATTGCTTACCCAAACAACAAATGTAATCCGATGCCCGGAAGTCATTACCCGATGCAGTATAAGACTGTGCATAGATTATCCCCCATAAACCAGACATTCTGTATCCAATACCACTGTATTGCATTTGAGATTCATCGCTTTGCAAAGTTCCGCGTAGAAAACACACGCTGTCGTACTCCAATTCGGAAATGTACCAATGCCGTTGGTTATCAGGGAGTGGATTCAAACTATCCCAATTGAAATAATAGGTGTATAAGAACTTGTTACTTACTTCTGCGACGAAAAATGTCGGAGCATCACGATAGCCTATTACGGTATCATACTTTGCCTCAAGAATCACCTTGCCATTTTCATCATTCAACCCAAACTTGGAGCCGTGTTTGGTGATTGTCTGAGCAGTTGCAATAATTCCGCTTGCCAAGATATAGGCAATTGAAATGTAAAAAAGACCTATCCGATTCATCTTAATCATGATTCAAAAAATTTTATAGTATCATTTTCTGCCATCGCCTGAGCTAACTTTATCGATGGTTGAACCGCGCTCATGTCAAAATCATAAGTTCCAATTCCAAAATCATATAACGGCAGTATCTGATTGTGATCTGTTATTTCTTTGATCTGCCCTCGTTCACTTCCATAATCGTAACCAAGCACGGCCGTTTCAATTATGCTATGCGGGTGTTTCCCGGGGCGCATTCTTCGGATTTTCAAAACAACATTCATTGCAAGAACCTCAGATAAGTTAATTAAAGTACATTCAACCAAGTTAATTTAACCGAAATACTCGCGTTTAAATCTTTCCTGGTGAAAGCTGATGTATCGCGCTAATTATTACAATATAGAGATAAAACGGAACTTGAGCATACGCGTATACACCTGCAAGGTGTAATTCTCCACTTCCTGAAAAAGAACGGATCTCCGGAAGAGTTGATGTTGTATTCTAAAGATCTCAACTCTCCCGGATAAGTATTCTAGACTTCTGCCACAAACACCTTCGAATCTCTGTTTCCTTTCAACGCAAACAGCGATTTGAATCCAACATCAGCAATGATGAAATTCACTTCAGGTGATTTGTACTCTTCAATTACGTTGCGGATGTCCAATGAAGCAAGATCTGATTTATCGGCAAAGCGAATGTAAACCCGAATGCTGAAATCGGTTTCCAGAGCTGCACTCCCTGGATTCTTTCCGTTGTTCTGTTTTTCCAGTTTACGCAGTTTCTTGTATGCGTATTTGTAGTTGTAGGTCAACGCGGAAACATCAGACAACACAGCGCTTCCCGTTGGGTGACTTCCCGCACCTTTGCCTACAAATGTTTGCTTGCAGGAGAATGCGCCTTCCACTTCAACAGCGTTGTATTCGTAAAGTACCTTGTACAGTTCGTCATCAGCGCGAACGAAACGCGGCATTACGTAAATGCGGAATTTGTCGCCAGATTTGGCCGCACTGCCGATAAGTTTAATGCGCAATCCTTTTTCTTTCGCATAACGAATGTCTGCGAATGAAATATTCTGAATGCCGAGGTTCAATACATCTTCCGGTTTCAGTACAACTCCGAACGCATGAACACTCAGCAGAATGGTTTTGTACAGCGTATCGAATCCCGCAACATCCATCCACGGATCCAGTTCAGCAAATCCGCTGTCCTGCGCATCTTTCAGCACAACACCGTAATCCTTATTCTCCAATTCCATTCGTGTGAGAATGTAGTTGGTGGTTCCGTTCAGAATTCCTCGCAGACTGCTCAGTAACTCGTTATCGTAATATTCTTCAAGCGTACGAATGATCGGAATACTTCCACCTGCCGATCCTTCATATATCAGCGCTTTGCCGGTTTCTTCCTGCACACGATACAATTCTTCAAAGTAAGTAGCGAGCATCTTCTTACTGGCGCTTACCACGTTCATTCCGTTTTTCATTGCGGTCGTTACGATTTGATACGCATCGTCCGTATCCGTAATCATTTCCACCACTACATCCACATCTTTCCGATCAAGAATATCGTTCTTGTCGTATGTAATCAAAGTGGGATCGACGCTTCTCTTCTTGGAAGGATCTTTCACTCCGATTTTACGGATGTTGGCCTGCAGTACTTCTGAATGATTGAGTACATCATACAAACCTTGTCCCACGCATCCGAATCCGAACAACGCTACTGAAATTTTATTTTCCTGTGACATAATTACTTTTCATCTGAACGGAGATGAACAATTATTGGTGATACAACTGCGCCGTTCCAGCAGTTGCGTGTTGAGCTCACTTTAATTTCAGATATGAAGTCCGCACTCCGACTTCGAGCGATTCACCCATCTGCCTTCTCTACCGCGACCTTTTACCGTACAGTGAATGCAACCTACAGAGCTGAACCCGTGTCGCAGAAGCGGATGTTCGGGAAGTTCATACTTTTTTATGTATGCAGCTGCATCGTGTTCTGAAAAGTCAATGATCGGATAAAATTTAACAAGATCACTTTTCTGCTCAAAGACTTCGAGTTGCTTGCGGTGCGAATTCTGATTCTTCATCAAACCGGAAACCCAGATTTCGTAACCGGCTTTAAGGCGATCCAAAGGTTCCACTTTATTAATAGAGCAACACAAATCAGGATCCTTTGACCAGGTTTGATCTGTATTGGTAAAACTGTTTTTCCATTCTTCGGGTCGTACGGTTTCTACATCGAGTTGTAATAATTCCGTCAGTTGTTTCTTGTAAGCCAGCGTTTCAGCAAAGTGATAAGTTGTATCGAGAAAAATCACTTTCTGTTTCGGATTCACGCGACTGATCAGGTGCAGGAGAATCGCAGATGTAGTTCCGAAGGAAGACGTGACGAGTATCTTGTTATAATCAGAATACAGTTTCTCAACTCTCTTTTCCGGAGAGAGTTGAGCATATTCCCTGTTTCTGTTTTCAAGATGGCTCACAATACCGCTGATAAAATATTCTTCAAACTTACGATTACAATTACGATTCCCACGAATATCAAACCGGCTTTAACAGGGATTTTCGAAGTGATGTACGCTGCGATAGGTGCGGCAATAACGCCTCCGATAATCAATCCGGAAATAATCTTCCAATGTTCAAGACCCAGAAAGATTATAAAGGTGACAGAACTGGTGAGCGTAATAAAGAATTCAGCGAGATTCACAGAACCTACGGTGTACTTCACATTGCGACCTTGTGCAATCAGTGTTGATGACACGATCGGACCCCAGCCGCCACCTCCGATGGAATCGAGAAACGCACCAAAGAACGCGAGGATGCCGATACGTTTTACTTTACGTTTGTCTTTGAGCTTCTTGACCGCTTTAACGAGAATGATTACGCCAAGTATCAACGTATATACGGCAACAAAAGGCTTAATGTGTTTTGCATATTCTTCCAGTGATGAAAGCAGATACGCGCCAACTCCGGCTCCCACTATTCCGGGGAGCAACAAATGTTTGAAAAGTTTGGCGTTCACATTTTTGAATTTCAAATGACTTAAACCTGATGCTCCTGTGGTGAATATTTCCGAAGCGTGCACGCTCGCACTTGTTGCGGCTGGCGGTATTCCGAACGACATCAAAAAAGTCGATGCTGTTACTCCGTACGCCATTCCAAGAGATCCATCCACCATTTGCGCGATGAAACCTGCTGCAATGAAAATGAAAAGCGTGGAGTCAATACTGTCGTAGAACGTACTCGCTATTCCTCCGATTGTTCCTGACGGAATCAGTGAAAACAGAAGATGTCCTGTGATCATTAATCCCACAGCTGCGGCACTGTAAAGCAGCCAATGAATCCACGAACGTTTTTTACGTTGCAGAACTCCACCTGCAAGATGCGGTTGCAGTGAAATCAGATTCTTATTGCTGTTCAGAATGGAAGTTACTTCATTCAGTTTGCGAACTTTCTCACTGAAATCACCTTTCAGATGATCACGCAGTTCATTCAGATTCTCAAGTGAGGTTTGTGATTCGTCAGGAATATATTCATTCAGAATTTCCTTGAGTCGCTTGGTGAATGTTGGTGATTTCCCGTTAGACGAAATAGCGATCTTCAAATCTCCTTTCGTTACTACAGACGAAAGATAAAAGTCGCAGTACCCCGGAGTATCTGCAACATTCACCAGCAGGTTTCTGTTGTGAGCTTCAAGCACAAATTCATTAACAGAAGCAAAATCGTTTATTGCAATGAATACAAGATCGCAATCATCAAAGTCGCTGCTCTGTACATTCCGCTCCTCCAATTCCAGGTTCGGATGGAGTTCAGCCAGCTGACGTATCGCAGAACTAATAGTTCTTGACACGAGCGTCACTTGGGTTTTCGGACTGTTACTGTAAACTGCGTTCAGTTTTTCCAGAGCAACATTACCTCCGCCGATAATCAGCAAGTGCAAATCTTCAAGCTTCAGAAACACCGGAAACAGCGTGTTGTTTACGCTGTCTCCCTGTATTGTTTCCTTAGCCGATGAATTAAGATCTTCCATTGATAACGTTACGGAATGAGGTCCAAAGTTACTAAACACGTTATTGTGAACTATGCGTTGTATCATGGAGTAATTCCTTTTCGTAACTCAACGCAAACGCGGCCTGCGGATTTTTCCGCACCACTTCACCGATCACAATAATTGCAGGGGAACGAATACCTTCGATGCGCACCGCTTCTTCAATGGTATCGATGGAGCCAACCGCAATATTTTCAGTAGGCAAGGAGCCGTCTTGTATCACAGCAACAGGTGTGGCGCCGCGGTCGTATTTCTGAAACACAGCAGCAATTTCCTTTAACTTGTTCAGGCCCATCAAAACAACAATCGTTGCTCCTGATTGTGCCGCAAGATGAAAATCAACAGGAAGTTTCCCCTCGCTGTTGGTACCTGTAAGTACCCAGAAACTTTCTGTTATACCGCGATGTGTCACCGGAATTCTTTGCAAACCGGGAACGCCTATAGAACTTGATATTCCCGGAACAATTGCTGTTTCAATATTAAAGAGTTCGGCATATTCGAGTTCTTCGGATCCGCGTCCGAAAACAAACGGATCTCCGCCTTTCAATCGCACTACATGACCGTGTGTGATTGCGTAGTCAACAAGCAAAGTGTTGATCTGTTGCTGAGTGAAAGTGTGTTGCCCTTCCCGTTTGCCAACATAGATTTTCTTGCTGCGAATTGGCGCGTATTTCAGTAATTCAGGATTCACGAGTGCATCATACAGAATTACATCTGCTTCGCTGATGGCGTTGATTCCTTTGATTGTTATCAGATCCGGATCGCCGGGACCTGCGCCGACGAGTGTAATTTTTGGTTCAATGATTTCTTTTGACATGATGTGTGATGTTTTGAATTGATAAAATGATGGGTACTCGCTGAAATTGTTCAGCACATTCGTATCAATTCACGACATCGGTAATTGCTGAACCGGTACAGAAGGAAAATTGAAATGGTTTTCATATCAGTTCAGTTGCGGATTCAATGTGTTCGTAATCTGCTTTTCAAAGGAGTTGATTGACTTGAAAAGCAATTTTGCTTCATTGTGGTATTTCTCTGCGAAAGCGGAAGTCGGTTGTGATTTGTTGATCTGCTCAACAAGTTCACGGAAGTTTACCGGTATTATTTCACGAACCGAAAAGTGTTTGTCGAAATCTGTGATAATACCGATCTGCGTGTTGACTTGAATTCCTTTTTTCAACAACAAAGCTTTCGCCAGTTGTACAAGCGCGTTGTAAGTTTTGTAAATGGAATCTGCGAATCGTCCTTCGCTGAAATTCTCTTCAGCGTACGACAGTGCTTCTTCTGCTTCCAGTAACAACGTCGCGATCAGATCCACTTTTACTCCGGCGCATTCACCAACGCCGATCTGTGTTGCAAATTTCTGTTCCGTTCCCCAGTCAACGAGTTCTTCTTCACTAATCGCTTCAACGGAACTGAACCCGCGCAGCAACTGATAGAAGTAATCTTTCCCTTTATCGGTGTAATAGTCGGTGAAAGTTGCATTGCCGTTCGTGTTACTCTGATAATCGGAAAGCAGAGTTCTCAACACAGCAGGCGCTCGTTTCGATGGGAACTTCAGAATTTTGTCTGCGATGTTTCCTGAACCGTTTCCGCTGATTCCTCCACCGAGTAACAATTGCAAAGCCGGAACAACCGCATTCCCGGACTTCAACGAACTTCCGTGAAATCCAATGGATGCGATGGCGTGTTGTCCGCAACTGTTCATGCATCCGCTGATTTTTATACTGAGATCAGCAGAACCCGCAAGTTGCGGATATTCGTCTGCAATTACTTTTTCAAGCGCAGCCGCAACACCTGTGCTGTTGGAGATTCCCAAATTGCACGTGTCTGTGCCAGGGCATGAAGTAATATCTGCAAAGGCATTCGCACCGATAGACGTGAAATTATTTGCAGCAAGCTCGCGATACAATGCGGGCAGAGCGGAAGAATGTACGAAGCGCAGCAACAGGCTTTGACCTATTGTAACACGAACATCGTCAGCAGCGTATTTTTTAGCTATTTCCGCCAGCTTCACGATTCTATGCGATGCAATGTTTCCTTGCGGAACTTTCACATAAACACCGTACCAATCTTTCTGTTTCTGCTCAAAGGTGTTCGTGTTCTTCCACTGTTGGAATTCATTCTGATTGGTAACACGGAAGGTAGTGAACGCTTGTTGCGGAACTTCCGGCGTATCAACTGCTGAAGAAGAAATTTCACGCTTGATAAATCCAACTGCAATGCGTTCCTGTTCAGTTAATCGCAATATTTCCTGCAAGCCGATTTTCGCAACCAGAAATTTAAGTCTGGCTTTTTGACGGTTGTTGCGTTCACCGTAACGATCAAACACGCGAATCAAAGCTTCAGAGAATGAAAGGAGTTCATCAGCAGGAAGGAATTCGAATGCAACTTGTGCTGCCTGAGGTTGTGCTCCCAATCCTCCACCGAGAAGTGCTTTAAAGCCGCGGATTATTTTCCCGTTTACAATTTCAACTTTCGGAATAAAACCTAAATCGTGAATGAAACTGATTGCGGTGTCGCGTTCAGAACTTGAAAAGGAGATTTTGATTTTTCTTCCCAGATCCTGCTGTACGGGATTGCGCAGAAAGTGACGGAACAAAGCATCTGCATACGGATTCACATCAAACGGTTCTTCGGGATCTATTCCTGCAAGAACGGAAGCCGTTATGTTACGTACAGTATTACCGCAAGCTTCACGCAATGTCAGTTGATCGCGTTCGAGTTCTTCCCACAGTTGCGGCGTGCGGTCCAGACTTACAAAGTGAAATTGTACGTCTTGTCGAGTAGTGAGATGCAAATTGCCTGTAGAATATTCTTCAGAAAGTTGCGCGAGTCGTTCAATCTGTTTGAATGAAAGTTTCCCGCCCGGAACTTTGATGCGAACCATTTGCACACCTTGCTGACGCTGTCCGTAAACACCGCGTGCTAAACGAAGACTTCTGAATTTTTCAGGATTTGTTTTTCCTTCGCGGAACTGCGCAATCTTATCCGCAAGATGCGCGATGTCCTTTTCAATAGTTACCCAACCGTCATTCTGCGGTTGTAATTCCAATTCTGTTCTGAAACTTTGCATTTCTTATTCGTTGTTAACGCGCCGTCAGGAGTTTTCTCCTGACGGCACCAGGTTTGTTTGTCCAGTCGGGAGTTCTCTCCTGACTGCTCTTGGTTAGTTCTGTGCCGTCGGAAGGGAACTCCTGACTGCACTAATCTGATTTATCTTTTCTCTCGGGAAACGCGTGAGCCGGAAAATAAATAAGCCCCCGCGGTTTGTACCGGGAGGGCTTCGCTCAACACACCAACAATCATGTTCACTCAGCCAAATAACCTCCCGCATCACTGCGCATGCAGCAACACATCATCATACACATCATGTATGAATTGAGGTTTTGGTTGTTAGTGAATTTCATGTTGATATAACTTAAATGCCTTTGTCGGATTTTCTCCGAACGATGGCGCAAAGATATACGGGAATTTTAATACGAATCAAATTTGAGCCGAAAAAAGAATGTGTTTCGACATTTATCAACGCTTCTTAGGTTGATAGAATAATTGAAAATCAGTAGTTTATGAAGGTTGCAAAAAAGTTCCCGATTCAGTCTCAGAATCAGAAGTTGCGGTGCGTCTTCACATAATCAGTGATGTAATCAACGATCACCTTCGTATCTGTGCCCGGAGGAAAGAGCTGTCCAACGCCTTGCTCATTCAGCTTTTTCATGTCTGCATCCGGAATAATTCCGCCACCGGTAAGCAGCACATCATTCATTCCTTTCTCTTTCATGAGCGTCATGATTTTCGGAAACACCGTCATGTGCGCACCGGAAAGAATACTCACTCCGATAGCATCAACATCTTCCTGCAACGCTGCATTCACAACCATTTCAGGAGTCTGACGCAAGCCGGTGTAAATTACTTCCATGCCTGCATCACGTAAGAATGATGCAATAACTTTTGCGCCGCGGTCGTGACCATCAAGTCCGACTTTTGCAATAAGAACACGTATAGGACGTTTCATACGGGCAAAGTTAACATTTTCCTGAATGGAGGATTAATCAACACACTCATCAAAACTCACAAAGAAAGTAGTGCCGGCATCTTTTGTGGTTTCAAACCAGATCATGCCGTTGCAGCCTTCCACAATGTTCTTCACCATCGCTAAACCAAGACCCATGCCTGTGGATTTGGTGGTGAAATTCGGAACGAAGATTTTATCAATCACTTCATCCGAAATTCCTGTTCCGTTATCACGCACGGATACTATGAAATGATTTTTCTGTTGCGATAACTCCACTACAACTTTCCCTTTTCTGTCATCAGGAATAGCCTGAATCGCGTTGCGGAAAAGATTGTTGAACACACGCGGCAACTGTTCGCGATCGCCGGTAATCATCATCGCTGCGTTTACTTTGTCGTTAACACTGAACTCAACACCTTCATCATTTTCACTGAAGAGTTCAAGTGTATTGTAAACGACTTCGCGCAGATCCATTTCTTCCAAAACAGGTTTCGGCATCTTCGCAAAATCAGAGAATGCACTTGCAATGGAGGCAAGCGTATCAATCTGTTCAATTACAGTACGTGATAAACGCTCTACTTTCTGATCAATGTCCGGCGCTTTGTCTTTGTATGCACGCTCCAGCAATTGAATACTCAGTCGCATCGGCGTTAACGGATTCTTGATTTCATGCGCAACTTGTTTCGCCATTTCACGCCACGCACTTTCACGTTCCGATTGCGCAAGCAGTTCAGCACTCTTCGTGAGTTCAGTAATCATGCGGTTGTATTCACTCACCAAACTTCCTATTTCATCTTTGCTTGTCCATTCAATCGGATCGTTGGTTTTACCCAATTTCACCTGACGCATTTTTTCCTGAATGAGTCGCAAAGGATGCGTGAGATAGTTGGAAATGAATATCGCAGCAAGAACGGCCAACGCAAACAACAAAACGTAAACGTTGATGAGCGCCACCATGAAAGTGGAAATCTCTTTCTCTAAATCGTTCTGCTTTGCGAAATACGGAATGTTCAGATACGCCTGCAACTGACCTTCTTTGTTCTTCACCGGAAGATAAGCGGACAAGTAGGCCAGGTTGCCGATGTTTTCATCGTGAATGTATTCCGATTTCTTCATCAGACTGATCTGTGTATACGCTTCAGGATTCATCTTGCGCGAAGCCAATCCTTCGTCGAACACTTTCGGGCGTGATGAGGCATAAAGATTTCCCTGCGCATCGTACAGATTGATATCCGTGAAGAATACGTTCGAGAATTTTTTCAAAAGGTACGTTGCGTAGTCACGGTATGAATTATTCAGTTGATCATTCTGCAGCTTGCCTTCAATCTCCAACACAACAGAGTGTGCTTTCTCGCTGATTATTTCTGCGTTCTTGGTCTGATATTGCTGACGGATATAGTAAATCGAACCGGCACCGAACAAGCCAAGTGATACGAGAACTATCATTACTAATACCAACTGAATTCTGTATTTGAATGTGAGATGCGAGAATGCAGGACGCGCCACAAGCATTTGTCTGCCGAACAAGGAAACAATCAGCAGCAAACTGAAGAATGCAAAAATGTAAGAGAAGCTCGTGATTTTACCCAGCCATCCTTCTTCCGGTTTACTGAGCAGCACCAATGTACTTTCATCCGGACGATACGCAAGATGATCCCACTTTTCTGTTTCGAAGTAGTGGAAGTGTCCTTTATCTTCAATGAATTCTGAAGATAAGCTGTAAAGAAATTCTCCTGCACGATTTACAAGTTGACCGTTCTTGTACTTCGCATAAGAATAATTCATCAGCTTGCGGTTCAAACCGAGTTCCCGATCTAGCAACAACTCCGGGAATCCGATTTCTTCCGACATGAGTTTCGAATCAAACTCAATGAACAAAGTTCCTTGTCCTAGATGCGTTTCTCTTTCGGGATATTGCAACACAATTTTCGCGAGATAACTGATACGTCCGGTACCGTTGTCGAGATAAAACAACTGATCACTGAAAGTAGGAACTC
Organism: Bacteroidia bacterium; assembly: GCA_023151315.1. Taxonomy (GTDB): domain Bacteria; phylum Bacteroidota; class Bacteroidia; order Palsa-965; family Palsa-965. The sequence continues at coordinate 71,789 of JAKLJE010000007.1, read as the reverse complement.
CGTTTTTCTCACACTGTTCTTCGAAGTGAAGAATGTTGTCACTCCATGGCGTGCTGGAACGAAGCAACGGCGTACACATCGTATCGAAGAAAGTAACTTTCACTTCATACTTTTCCCAATAACCGCTGAAATATTGCTGACGTATTGTTTTTTCAAATGCAGCGAAATCCTGATCCGGCATTTGTGTGTAGCGAATAAGATTGGTGTCGTGGGCGATCTTGTTGTCAATCTCCGTAAACAAATGTTCTGCAATAGGATCCTGCTCGGCGGCAAGTTTCTCTGCAAATACAACACGACTGTCATGTTCCTTGTGCATGGATTGCTTCAGCAACATGTGCGTGGTGTAGAATGAGAAGAGAAGAACCAGAAAAACAATAACAGAAAACGAGAATGTTCCGTTTTCTTCATCCGTTTTACGAAGTAGCAGAACCAGTAACACAGCCATCGGCCACGAGATCGCAAGAAGATCCACGCTGCCGAACAGATGATGGATTCCGATTACAAGTGCAGAAGAGATCAACCATCCGTACAAGCGTTTAGTTCTTTCTGCAATTGATGATTCAATGATACGAAGCACACTTTCACTGATGAGGAAGAATGCGGCGAGCATCAATGCAATCATGAAGATGCCGGTGTAACTGTACGCTGAAAGACCGAAGAGATTGTTTACCTGAAATGAAATGTCGGAGTTCTGCACTAAGCCGGAAATCATGGAGTTGATTCCCCACGCAATGACAGCCGGAATTCCAAGCAGTGCTGTTGTCCATGCAAGTTGCGACCAATTACTTCCCGCAAACTTCACTCGTGTTTTGCGCAGATGCGCGCTTACGAAAACGGTGATGTAAAAGAACAGAATTACATTGATCAGAAAATCACCGAGATTCTGATTCCAGAATGAGCCTGCGTTTCCGTAGTGAATCGGACTGAACAAAGGCAAGTCGTAGAAAGTAGAAGGGAAATGAATAAGTAACGTCAGGAAACGTAATGCCGCAATTACTCCAATGAACAGCAGAGCGCTTCCATGTGGCTTGAGCGTTTGTTCGAGAGAAGCAACTTCTTTTCGCAGAAATGCTATCACCAGAATACAGCCGAACAGAATGAGCAGAACGTTGACAACAATTTGAGAAAGTGTCAGGTCGGAATTGCCTTGCTGTTTGAATACAAGAGAGAAAAGATAAGTTCCGTCTGAAGCATGAATTGCATTTGTAGATCCGGGCTTGCCGATTTCAATTTCCGTTTCAGGTGGAAGACGCAAACCTTCTGCGAATGAATTCACGAGATATTGGTTCTCGTAGGAGTATTCATTCTTGATGCGCAACAAGCCAATATAAGTTCTGCCTGCGTTGTCTGTTTTCTGAATCGTTTCGAACCAACCGTTACGCAAACGAGTCATGCGTTGATCAAGACATACTTCGAGCATGTATGTTTCAACTGCAGCGGAATTATCGGACCAATATTTCAGTGAGTCGCCCTGATAAATGAGAAGTACAATTCCATGCTTGGCGTAAAGTGCTCCGTTGCGGTCGCTTTGCGCGATGAAGATTTCTTCGAATGTTTTTGTCTGCGCGAAATTGTAAAGTGAATCCAACTCCGCATGCAAAACAGTTTCCCTCTCGTGAAGTTCTTCGGTTAATCCTGCAATCAGCGGACTTGTTCTGGTCCCGCCGGAAAGACTCACCAGATAACCTGCGGTGAGCAAGAGAATTCCGCCCAGCAGCAAGCTGTATCTCGATTTGATAAGTGATTTGAGTCGGGCAGAAACGGGCATTCAGGGCAAATTTAACCGAACCATCGGGCTTGGAGGCCTTCAGGGGCAGATAAAGCCGAAAAAATCGTGCCAGTAACTAATTATAGTACACGGGAAGGACGGATTTTACGGATTCCCGCACAGCGGTCCACCTTCTTCTTTAATAAAAACCTTTCTATCGTTCGTGAAATATTTTCTCCTGAAAATAGCTTTCTCTCCGAAGTTCAGTAAAAAACCAACCTCAATGTCAGTCGCGCGGAGATAGTTGAGTAATTGTGCTTCATGTTCCGGAACAATACCAGATCCTGATTTCAGTTCCACAATTACGCAATCGTTGATCACCAGATCGGCGTAGTATTCGCCAACCTGGAGTCCATCATAATAAACCTTGATTGGTTTTTGCTTTTCGCATTTTAATCCTAAGGCGCGTAATTCAATAATCATTGAATTTTCATAGACCTTTTCTGCAAATCCATAACCTAACTTGTTGTATACGTTGTAAAATGCTCTTATCAATTTATCCGTAACATCTTTATAAACGACTTCCATATCAACAATAAAGTTTATCCGTATTTATCTGTCTTTTCCGTCCTTTCCGTGTACTATTCCCTGTACTATTCTCACCCGAACAACCCACTGAACACCTCCTCAATCTTCCCGCACATTCTCAAACGAATCGCGTAGTTATCCTGCTTCAAGCCTTTATGAAATTTCGAAATATAAATTTCTTTGAAGCCGAGTTTTTCAGCTTCTGAAATGCGCTGCTCTATGCGTGTCACCGGACGTATCTCTCCGCTCAATCCGACTTCCGCGGCAAAGCACACGCCATTGGCAATCGGCATATCTGCGTTCGAAGAAAGCACCGCACAAACCACAGCAAGATCAATTCCCGGATCTTCCACTTTCAATCCGCCGGCAATATTCAGAAACACATCTTTCACTCCCAGACGGAAGCCACATCGTTTCTCCAATACAGCAAGCAACATTCCTAAACGACGCAGATCAAATCCTGTTGCCGAGCGTTGCGGTGTTCCGTATGCAGCAGAACTTACAAGAGCTTGTGTTTCGATAAGCATTGGTCGCAAACCTTCCATGAGAACAGCAATTGAAACGCCGCTTACTGCTTCATCGCGTGATGTAACAAGAATTTCTGAAGGATTGCTCACTTCACGCAAACCGCTTCCCTGCATTTCGTAAATGCCGAGTTCATTGGTGGATCCGAAACGGTTTTTCGTAGTACGCAGCAAACGGTAAACGTGGTTGCGATCGCCTTCAAACTGCAACACGGTATCCACCATGTGTTCGAGCACTTTCGGTCCTGCAATGGAGCCGTCTTTGGTGATGTGGCCGATGAGAAATACCGGAACTTCATTCTCTTTCGCATAACGCAGCATTTCTCCTGCGCATTCACGCACCTGTGAGACACTTCCCGGTGAACTTTCCACACTTGCAGTGTGTAAAGTCTGAATGGAATCGATGATCATCAATTGCGGTTCAATGATTGCGGCTTGCTGAAAAATATTCGCCGTGTTAGTTTCTGTGAGAATGAAACAATCCTGATTTTTTATTCCGATTCGCTCCGCACGCATGCGGATTTGCTGTTCACTTTCTTCACCGGAAACATAAAGCACACGCATGTTCTTTACGTTTGTAGCCAGTTGCAGCATCAAAGTGGATTTCCCGATTCCCGGCTCTCCGCCAAACAGCACGAGTGATCCCGGAACGAGTCCTCCGCCCAGAACACGTGTGAGTTCTTTATCGTAAAGCGGAATGCGACGTTCTTCACCTCCGGTAATTTCATTCAGATTCAACGGCTTTACTGCACGACCGTTTGATCGCGAGAAAGGCGAGGAGCGGGGATCGTCATTCTTCTTGACGATTTCCTCCACATACGTGTTCCACTCTCCGCACGAGGTACATTTTCCCACCCATTTCGGTGAGCTGGTTCCGCAATTCTGACAGAAATACTGTGTTTTTACTTTCGCTACAGCCATAGTTTCACTTGTTACTGAGCAAAACTAGGTCAGCGAAATACGGCGCGCTTGGAAAACTAAATTATTTAGTCACGCTTCAAACCGGTTCACCAGCACGCCGTCAATGTAAATCATGTACGTATGCGGACGGAATCCAGCGAAGAACGTCGGACGGGTTTTATTGATGCGCAGATGATGTTTTTCGTTAACACCCACCCAAAGATCGAAGTCGCGCGTGAATGCAAAGTCGAACATGAACAGTCGGCTGATTGCAGTTATATTGTCTACTTTAACTTCAAAGCGCCCCCAGAACTGATCATAGCTCATATCGATCATGTGCTTTTCGTTGTGTCCGAGTGAGAAGACGTGATGCATGCTTGGAGTTGATTGGTGAAAAGACTACGAGAGTGAAAAGAGTAGGTTAGTATTCGAAGTAGGTTAGTAAAGGACGATAATTAACATTGCGTACATGAACAAACGTTTACAAACGATAATAAGTAATTAATATTCAACGAAGTTAAGTCCAACTCATGATGTTTGCAAAAACTGATCATGGAAACGAAATACGGTTACAAGTCGCTGATGGTTTACAAAAAAAGTTATCAACTTGCAATGAATATATTCACGGTTTCAAAGTCTTTTCCTGCTGACGAGCGCTTTGGGCTGACAAGTCAGATCAGACGATCCTCGAGATCGGTTTGTGCGAATTTAGTTGAGGGATATCGCAAACGAGAGTACCAGAAAAACTTTTACAGTAAATTGAGCATCTGCGATGGAGAACTTGGAGAAACCGCACTTTGGCTCGATATCGCCCTGGATTGCGAATACATCACTCGAACACAACATGAAGAACTGTTTAAACTTATAGACGAAGTGGAACGCATGCTCGGCTCAATGATGCGCAACCCTGAAAAATTTCTCCCCGCGCGACTCAAATCACCACCGAAGACCTAACCTACTTATTGTACTAACCTACTAATCGACTTACTTAACTAATCTACTTCCCAAGTATCTTCTTCTCAATCGCCGTAGTCGAATACCCGCTCACCAATTCAATCAACTTCACTTCTCCGCCGCGAGCCAATACAATATCATGTCCGGCAATCTGTTCAACTTTGTAGTCGGCACCTTTCACCAACACGTCCGGTTGCACCGCTTTGATCAGATCGTACGGTGTTTCCTCGTCGAAGATCACAACGAAATTCACGAACGACAATGAAGCAAGAACCATTGAGCGTGAATTCTGATCCTGCAACGGACGCGAATCACCTTTATTCAGCATTTTAACGGATGCATCACTGTTCATTCCAACAATGAGTATGTCCCCGCAATCTTTCGCCTTGCTGAGATAATCAACATGACCCAAATGCATGAGATCGAAAACGCCATTGGTGAAAACAATTTTCTTCCCGAAGAAATGAGCGCGTTGAACAACGAACTGAATTTCTTCACGCGTTTTAATTTTCTTCCGGATGTTTTCTGTAGTGCTCATTGGCGGATTTTATTCAGTGCAGGTCGCAATGCAAATGCGATTCCTGTGAACAACACAACTGTTGCAACCTGTGCGCCCCATGATAACCATGAGAATGATGCTGCCGCAGGTTCTGTTGATGGAACAAGATCGATAAGAATTGCAGTAACGATAATCTGATAAGCGCCAATGCCGCCCGGAGTGAATGCCACACCGAAGGTTCCGAACAACAGAAGAATCAATGCGGTGTTCAGCGTGAGATCTGAAGTTTCAGGGAAACAGCGGAAACAGAAATAGAGTGAGAAATAATATCCTGCCCAGATAGAAAGAGAATAAACAATGAACAAAAACGGATTCTTCACTTTGCGGATAGAAAGAATGCCGTCTTTCAGTCCTTCAATGAATCCTTTCTCTCCGTCAGCTTTTTTCTTCTTGCCTAATTTTTTTCGCAGAAAATAAACACCGATTACAATTGCAATTCCTCCAACAAGTATGGCAATCAGCGCCAGAGGATTCTGAGACAGTGCTGCAAACTTCGCACTCGCAGGATTCCAGATGTATTGCAGCCACAGCGATTGCAGTTCTGCAAACTGAAACAACAGCACAACTACAAATACAAGTCCGAGACAAAGTAAATCGACAATGCGTTCCACTACTACAGTTCCGAATGATTCAGAGAACGGAACATCGTCACTTGTTTTCAAAACGCCGCAACGCGTTACTTCACCCAAACGCGGGAAAGCGTAGTTGGCCAGATAACCGATCATCACTGCGTAAAAACGATTTCCGAGTAAAGCTTTTCTGTTCAAAGGCGCAAGAAGAAACTGCCAGCGAATAGCACGTAACAAGTGAGCAATCGCACCTATTACCAATGCAATCGCAAACCAGAAGTAATCTGCGTTCGCTAAACCTTTGTGAAAATTTTCACTTTGTTCCGGCGTGAAGCGGCTGTATTGCCACCACATCAATCCGGCTCCGAGACCGAAGAATATTACAAACTGAATAATTTGACCGGTCTTGCTCTTCACGCTTATCGGTTGAGTGTATTCTTGTTTTTCGAATCCGGGAAAATAACCGAAGGCTTGAATTTCTTCGCGGCTTCAAATTCCATATCAGCGTAAGAAACGATGATCGCTTCATCACCCTCAGAAAATTTAAGCGCGGCCGGACCGTTCAGGCAGATTACACCGCTTCCACGTTCTCCTTTAATTACATATGTAATGATGCGTTCTCCGTTGCGGTAGTTGAAAACATGCACCTGCTCATTCTCAATAAGATTGGCAGCGTCCATGAGATTTTCATCAATTGTTACACTGCCGATATAATCCAGATTCGCCTCGGTTACCCGAACACGATGGATTTTCGACTTCATCACCTGAATTATCATAGCGGACAAAGGTAATGAAGTGTTGGGAGTTACGGGAGGTATCTGGAGATCGAGCTGTCAGGAGTTTCCCGGGTGCAGTCAATAGTTAACTCCTGACAGAAACAGTCCGCTTTACCGCTACGTGAGGGATGGAATCAAGGGCGCTGCCAGAAGTTTCCCGGGTGCAGTCAGGAGTTAACTCCTGACTGCACAATAAAAAATCCGCCCTGTGGGAGCGGATTCTTTTACTGTTGCCCGAGCTGGATTCGAACCAACACAGTCAGAACCAAAATCTGAAGTCCTGCCATTAGACGATCGGGCAATAAGGGGTGCAAAAATAACAACAATCTTATTTTTCACAAATTTTTGAGCTCTAAACACGAAAATTAACGAATTTAAAAGGGGCAGATTCCCTATCTTCGCCGGCAAACCATTGAAATTTAACCAACCTCATGGCATCTCGTTATAAACTGCTTAACAACGTTTTAGGGTGGATTGTGTTCGCAATTGCGGCTTTCACATACATCTCAACTATTGAACCGACCACAAGTTTCTGGGACTGCGGCGAATACATCGCCTGCAGCTACAAATTGGAGGTAGGTCACCCGCCGGGAGCTCCTACGTTCCTCCTGTTGGGCCGTTTCTTCTCTCTTTTTGCCGGAGATCCGTCTCAGGTAGCAATGATGATCAACGTAATGTCTGCTCTGGCCAGCGCATTTACCATCCTCTTTATGTTCTGGACACTCACAATGCTCGGACGTAAACTGGCGAAAGCAGTTGATAAAGTTGATCACGTAGATAATATCTCTCAGTCCAGCGTTTTCGGTGTATTTGCTGCGGCAATCATCGGTTCATTAGCTTATACTTTCTCTGATTCTTTCTGGTTCTCCGCTGTTGAAGGCGAGGTTTACGCAATGTCTTCATTCTTCACAGCTCTCGTTTTCTGGGCAATTCTCAAATGGGATGCGGATGATTCAGAGAAGTCTGACAAATGGATTGTATTCATCGCATACATGATGGGACTTTCAGTTGGTGTCCACCTTCTTAACCTCCTTGCAATTCCGGCAATCGTAATGATTGTTTACTTCAAGAAATTTACTCCGACAAGAAAAGGACTCATCATCGCAGGACTTATTGCAGTTGGTTTGCTCGGCGTTATACAGAACGGAATCATTCCGGGTGTTGTTCAGGCAGCAGCGAATTACGAATTGTTCTTCGTTAACGGAATGGGATTGATGCCGAATGGCGGTTCAGTGATTTACTTCCTTCTGCTCATTGCAGTGATCGTGACCGGATTCATGTACACTAACAAAGGCGGAGAGAAACTCTTCAAACGTTTCACTTACGTACTCGGATTATTCTTTGCACTCGCAATTTTTGCTGCATTCGCTTACGGGAAAGTAGTAATGACAATCATCACCGGAGTTGGTCTTACTTACCTGGTGTATTACTACCGCAATAATCGTCAGTTGCTGAATACAATTCTTTTGTCATTCTCAGTTCTGATGATCGGCTACTCAACATTCTTCGTTCTCGTAATCCGTTCACAGGCAAATACGCCAATGGATGAAAACAACCCGGAAAACGCGATCAGCTTGCTCTCTTACCTCAACCGTGAACAGTATGGTGATTGGCCGATTGCGTACGGACCTTATTACAACGCTCCACTCGATGCTGACAATTACGCTGACGACGGAACTCCGGTTTACGCGCTCGACGAGCAACTTGGAGAATACGTGATCGTGGATGCACGCAAGCAAAGCAAATACAACTTCGCAGGCGAAATGAGCACCATTTTCCCTCGTATGTGGGAGAACAACCAGCGCAGTCACGTTGGTCCTTATGAAGAATGGGGTAATGTTGCGAAGAACCACACGAAAGTGAAATTGCGTAACCCGCAAACCGGCCAGGTGGAAACATTCAAGAAACCTACAATGTGGGCTAACCTTACGTACTTCTGGAATTATCAGGTGCAGTGGATGTACATGCGTTACTTCTGGTGGAACTTCGCAGGTCGTCAGAATGATATTCAGGGACACGGAAGCAATCCTTTGGACGGACATTGGCAGAGTGGAATCAAAGCATTTTCAGATGTAAATCTTGACGAAGCACCTCCGCGTTTGCGCGATAATCCTGCTAACAATAAGTTCTTCTATCTGCCATTCCTTCTCGGCTTTATTGGGTTGATTTTCCACTTCATGCGCGACTGGAAAAATGCGCTTGTGGTTTTCCTGATGTTCATGTTCACAGGACTTGCTATCGTAATTTATCTGAACCAGTATCCGTTGCAGCCACGTGAACGTGACTATGCATATGCAGGTTCATTCTACGCGTATGCAATCTGGATTGGACTCGGTGCATTTGCAGTGATTCACTTCCTGCGCAGTTTCGTTGGAAGAAAAGACAGCTCTGCGGCATTGGTCGCATCACAGTCACCTATGCTTGGTCTGATCAAAGTTGTTGGCGATCGCAACGAAGCAATGGGTAAAAACGTTGCTGTAGTACTCGGAACACTACTCTGTGCTGTTGCACCTTATCTCATGGCTTCGGAAGGTTGGGATGATCACAACCGATCGAACCGCTTCACAGCTCGCGATTACGCAGGAAATTATCTTGCTACTTGCGCTAAAAATGCAGTTCTCTTCACAAACGGAGATAACGATACATTCCCGTTGTGGTACGAACAGGAAGTTGAAGGTTACAGAACCGATGTTCGCGTTCTCAATCTGAGCCTCCTCAATACAGATTGGTATATCGATCAGGCTGCGCGTAAAGCGTACGATTCAGATCGCGTTCCGTTCTCATTGCCTCGTGCAAAATATCGCGGCAGCAATTGCGATCAGGTGTTCATCGATCGCGAAGGCGCAGCAACAGTAGGCGCAATGAGCGCGCGTGAGTTGATGGATTTGATCATTAAGAACGATCCGAAAACAACACGTGTCCGTCCGAATGAAGATGACAACGGCGATTCATACATGGATACAACATACGTGCTTCCTACAAACCGTGTTTACATTCCTGTGAACAAGGCTCTCGTAAAGGCAAACGGAACTGTTCCTGCGAATACGCCTGACAGTCTGATCGCTGATCGTGTAGAGTGGACCATCAACAAAGGTTATCTCCTGAAAGCGGATCTCATGATCCTCGATCTCCTTGCTTCGTTCAATTGGGAACGTCCTGTTTACTTCGCAGTTACTGCAGGTGGCGATTCTTATCTGAATCTTGACGAGTGGTTCAACCTCGAAGGTCTTGCATACCGTTTGGTTCCTATGAAAGCCAACAAGCGTGGCATCTTCGGTGAAGAAGTTGGATGCAATACTGCATTGATGTATGAGAATATCATGAAGAAGTTCCGTTGGGGCGGGCTCGATGTTCCGGGCGCACAAGTGTACATGGACGAAAACAACCTTCGCTTTACAACAAACCAGCGTTTACAAATGATGTCTCTCGCTAAGTTGCTGAATGACGAAGGAAAGTCTACTCAATCTGTGGAAGTATTGGATCGTATGCAGACTGTTATGCCGGCGAATATCGCTCCGCTTGAGCCTGCAATGGTTTATGCCGTTGAAGGTTATTACAAAGCCGGTTCAATTGAGAAAGCGAATAAGCTTTCACGCGAACTCTTCAATGTGTGTGCAGAGGAGTACAAGTACTACTCCAAAGTAGGACGTGAAACGAAGAGCATGGCTGCGTTTGAACAGGATCTCGGACGACTCGGATCTGCACTCGAAATGCTGGCACAGTATGCAATGACATTCGGACAGAACGAACTTGCAGATGAATTTAAAGGCAAACTTACACCAATGGGTCTCGGACAGCGTCTAAACGGACCTCCAATGCCAATGAATGCTCCGCCTCCGATGAATATGGATTCATTGCGTAAAGCAATGGAAGCAATGAGCGATTCTACCAAACCGAAAGCTCCAGCCCAGTAGTATGCCATTGATGGTTCGTCCTCCGCAGTTGTTCCGTCGTTTGTACAACGGCGCGGTGTGGAGAATGGATCGCAACGAAAAGAAAATTTATCTCACATTTGATGACGGACCAGTGCCCGGTGTAACCACCGCGGCACTTTCTGTTTTAAAGCAGCACGACATCCGCGCAACATTTTTCTGTGTGGGAGAAAATGTGCAGAAACATCCTGAGATTTTTCAGCAGATCATTGCCGAAGGTCACAGCGTGGGAAATCATACTATGCATCACGTTGATGGCTGGAAACTTTCCTGGCGTGATTATATGCGTGATGTTAAAGAATGTTCAGCGGTCTTTTCAACGCAACTTTTCAGACCGCCATACGGTCATATGCGCAGATCGCATTTCTCAACATTGTCGAGAAGATGTAAAGTAATTATGTGGGATGTGCTCACGTATGATTTTGATAAAACCTACGCACCGGAACATTGTCTGGAACTGGCATTGATGCATTCCCGCGCAGGATCAATCGTTGTGTTTCACGACAGCGAAAAAGCAAAGGATAGAATGCTGTACGCATTACCGCGCTACATCGATGTGAAGAAGGAACGCGGTTATACTTTTGAAGCGTTGAAATTCTGATTATACAGTTGCAGGCATCACTTTCGGAAGATCCTGTTTCTGGATTTCCGCCCAGCCTTTTCTCACGTTAACAAGATCGGTGTAACCTTTCTGCTTGAGCAATGATATTGCAATCACAGAACGGTATCCGCCGGCGCAATGCACGTAATACGGTTTGTTTTTGTCAACTGCATCTGTTCCGTTCGCTTTGCCAAAATTACTCAGACAAACATGTTCTGCGTTCTCAACGTGACCGTTGTCAAACTCTCCCGGACGACGCACATCAAGTACAGCGCGACCGTCATGTGCGTTCACACCATTTGCGAAGACATCAGCATCAACTGAGTTTACTGTATCAATCGGCAAACCTGCATTCTTCCATGCATCAACACCGCCTTCAAGATATCCGATTACATTTTCGTAACCCACGCGCGCCAGACGCAGAATAGCTTCGCGTTCACGACCGGCTTCTGCAACGATAAGCAACTTTGCGTTGATGTCAATCAATGTGCCGACCCAAACAGCATACGTTCCGTCAAGACCGATGAACACTGATCCGGGAACAAATCCTTTTTCAAATTCATTTACGTTGCGTGTATCGAGAACAAGAACGCCTTCCTCGATTGCAGCTTTCGCTTTCAGAGGCGAAACAGCAACGACGTTTCTTTCAAGAACATGATCGATGTTTTCGTATCCGTTCTTGTTGATCATTGCATCCTTGAAAAAATATTGTGGCGGAGCACTCAGGCCATCCGTTACCGCAGCAATAAACTCTTTGCGATCGGTGATCTTCATCGCATAATTCGTTGCGCGCTGTTGTCCGATAGTAGACCACGTTTCCTTGCCGATGTTCTTTCCGCAGGCAGAGCCCGGTCCGTGTGCAGGATAAACAATAACATCATCTGCAAGCGGCTTCAATTTGTTCTGCAATGAATCAAACAGCATTCCTGCAAGTTCTTCTTTGCTCATTTTACCGTCGAGCAAATCCGGACGACCAACATCTCCAACGAAGAGCGTGTCACCGGTGAAGACTGCATGTTCTTTCTTGTTTTCGTCAAGCAGCAGGAAGCACGCAGATTCCGGCGTATGTCCGGGAGTGTGCAGCACACGCATGGTAATTTTCCCGATGCGGAACTCTTCTCCGTCTTTCGCGTTGATCACATGATATTTTGTTTCTGCACCGGGGCCATATACAATTTCAGCACCTGTTGCTTTCGAAAGATCAATATGTCCTGAAACGAAATCAGCATGAAAATGCGTTTCGAAGATGTAACGGATTTTTACTCCGCGTTCCTGAGCTTTTGTAATATATGGTTGCGTCTCGCGAAGCGGATCAATAACCACAGCTTCACCTTCTGATTCAATCCAGTATGCCGCCTCTGCCAGGCAGTTTGTATAAAGTTGTTCGATGTACATTGGTAACGTTATGAGTTGCAAAGATAAGAAGTTGCAGGCTGTTACTGTGTTCTGACTTTGCACCTAAAAGAGTTAAAATAGTCCGATTTTGATCGGAATACAGGATCAGGCCGGGAATCTTTGTAAGCGCCGATTTTCTATTGGTATCTGATGCTAAGAATCAGGAACACAAAATTATCTTTACAAAAAGTCAAGTATGAAAATTGTAATTCCACGTTCATACAAACCTCCGGGATTAATCATCCGCGCAAAGGCATATTACATTGAATACAACGACAAGGGACTTTACCTCGTTGAATTGGGAAATGCATCCGCAACACCAAATACCAGAGGAGCATTGCAATCTTACATCGCGGAAAAAGCGGTGAGTTATTTCGATGCGAAATATGAGAAGGATTATCTTGTTGTTGAAGAACGTTTGCGTAACGGAGAATTAGATCAGCTTGTAACTGAGAAACGCAGTTATTTTCTGCGCAAAGTTGAAGTGAAGCAATTCAGTTTCGTTTCTTCAGGCGGACAACTCGATGTGCGCATCAAGGGTGGGAAAGCAGATTTGAAATTGGTTATTGGAGGAATGCACGAGGCGGAGATAAAGCAACTATCCGGAATTTTTAACGGCGTGCGATAAACTCTTCTGTTTACAGTGCGAAGGAAGTAATCGCAATGAATGATGCGACGCTGATGAAAATCCAGAGCAGCAAACCGAGCACCAGAGGTTTCCATCCAACCGATTTGATTTCTGCAGTGGAAAGTCCTGCACCGATGAGAAACAAAGTCACGGACAATCCGATTTTCGAAACGCTGAATAATGTTTTACCGCAATCCTGAATGAAAGTAACGTAAGAGTTCAGAATCATTGCAACTACAAACAACGCAATGAACCAAGGAAATTTTACTTTGTTGGTGCCGTTGTTGCGGAAGAACATGGCCACAACAAACGACAGCGGAATGATCCACAAAGCACGCGCAAGTTTTACAGTTGTTGCAATGTGAAGTGCTTCTTCTCCATATGTACTCGCCGCACCTACAACGGAACTTGTATCGTGAATGGCAATTGCCGCCCATACTCCGAATTGCTGTTGCGTCAGATCGAAGTAATGACCGATATAAGGAAATACAATCAGGGCGAGTGAATTGAGCAGGAAAATCGTTCCGAGTGAAACCGACATTTCTTTATCGTTCGCACCAACAATCGGTCCTATTGCTGCAATGGCGCTTCCTCCGCAGATGGCAGTTCCGGAAGAAACCAGCACAGTGGTTTTCTTTTGCAATCCGAAAATCTTTCCAATCAACAGCCCGAGCAGAATTGTGAAGAGTATGGAACCGATCGTGAATAGAAATCCGCTCTTGCCGGCTTCCATCGCTTGCGTTACGTTCATTCCAAATCCGAGTCCTACAACCGAAACTTTCAGCAATAATCCGGTTGACTTAGAGTTCAGATGAACAAACGGATGACCGATGAATTGTGCAAATACCAATCCGATCAGTAAGGCTAATGGCGGACTCGAAAGAGGCGTGGTGCATATGATCAACGCGACCACAAATAAAACGGTGCGTACTGTCGGATGCTGATCGAAGAATGATTTCATCAATTTCGGTTTCGCGACAAATATAGTCGGTTCGGGTCACTATGCACTGAAACAGAAGTTACATTCTTATCGCCTGAAGCGCCACAATGACTAAATTCGCCTATGCAGCAAAGCGTTTCGTTTCCGCAGGAGTTTCCGGAGTTCCGCACAGAGCGTACTAATCTGATGTGGATTTCAGCGAAGGAGCGTGCATTTGTACATCGATTATATTCTGATCCGAAGGTGCAGGAGTTTCGCGGAGCGCCGGCATATTCTTCCGTTGCAGAAGCTGAAGAGCAAATCTGGCAATGGAGAAAAATGTTCGCTGAGCAAAACGGAATACGATGGGCAATTTATCATCGCGAAGCACAAGTGATGATCGGAACTGTGGGATTGAAAAACATCAGCAAACAACATTTGACTGCGGAAATCAGTTACGAGTTGATTCCGGGCTGGTGGAATCTCGGGATCATGACTGAGGTGCTCACAAAAATCTGTGATTATGCATTGAATGAAATGCAGCTGCATTCACTGCAGGCAAACATTGATCCTTCACATGGTGCCTCACGACGCGTATTGGAAAAACTGCAGTTCCGCAATGAAGCGCACTTCAGAGAAAACTGGTTTCACGAAGGCTGGTGGGATTCGAGTATTTGGGTGAAGCGGATGTAGCCGATGAAGGAACGTGCAAGTACCTTTGATTAGTCAGTTATCTACTTAAGCAAACCGAAGAGAACGCGAAGGTTTACGCAGAGTACTCAAAGAAATTTGGCCTCAGATGTCGCAGAGTGTCGCAGATGAAAAGATTCAATTAAGGCAAACAATCTGCGAAATCTGCGTAAAAGGTTTGTGATTAAATATCGGCGAACATCCGGTTTTTCCGTAGTTTCCGTGTACTATTCCTCCTCAATCAAATTGCTTCTTACTCGCAATTCCCTGATGATTGAATCGCACGGCGATGATTAACTCATGCGTGCCGGTAGAGTAGTTGCCCAGATTGGTAGTGGTGAAATCATACGCATAACCGAGTTGCAGATTTTCCTTGTAGAGGAATCCCATGTACATCGCAAATGCATCGAGGTGACGATAAGATCCGCCGACCCAGATTTTCTCTTTGTAGATTACACGCAATCCTGCATCAAACTGAAACGGAACAGGAGCAACCAATTTCCCGAGTACTGAAGGTTCAACACTGAAATTGTCGCCCAGCGGTTGACGGTATCCGGCCATGAAATAGAAATGGCGATTCAGTACGCTTGTGGTGTTCGACATGTAATCGAAAAACTTGATTTTATTCTGCTGAATCTGCAAACACGATGCACCTACCCAGAACTTATCACTGTGCAGATAAACTCCCGCACCGAAATCAGGCATAAGCACAGACTGCAATGCATTAGTGAGCACAAGATCTCCCGGATCATGCAAAGTGATTTTCTGTGCATCAACCATGAACTGAAGTATACCTGCGTTCAGGCCGAATGAAAGTTTCAGCTTCTCAGTGAGCGGCGCGTGGTATGCGTACGACAGATAAAAACCTGTTCTGCGTGTTGGTCCTACAATATCTGTGAACAATTGTCCGCCCACACCCATGTGATCCCACTTCAACGGACCATGCAGACTGAGAATATATGTGCGCGGTGCATCAGTGATTCCTCCCCACTGATAGCGGTTCGCAGACATTCCAAGGAAGTAATTGTTCTTTCCGCCGATAGCAGGATTCATCACATAGTCATTTACCATGTACTGACTGTAATGCGGCAATTGCTGAGCGTTGATTGCCAACGGAAGAATTCCTGCGAGTAAGCCGAGAATTTTTTTCATGACCGTTTTCATTAGCGCATAATGGTTAAAGGACCTGTGAATACATCCGGGAACATCGGATCATTCAGCTTGATGATGTAATAGTACGTTCCGACAGGAAGATCTTTTCCATCATATCTGCCATCCCAAGGTGTATTGTATCCAACGGAGCGGAAAAGCATTTCTCCCCAACGATTGTAAACTTCCACTTCGCATTCAGGGAAGAG
Source organism: Bacteroidia bacterium (assembly GCA_023151315.1). Lineage (GTDB taxonomy): Bacteria > Bacteroidota > Bacteroidia > Palsa-965 > Palsa-965. The sequence goes on along the minus strand of JAKLJE010000007.1, from coordinate 55,688 downwards.
ATAGATGTAATCAATCACCCAAGTATCATTAGTTCCGTCACCATTTGGTGTAAATCCGTCAGGGAACCAGATCGATGGAACAATATCGAGAACCATTGTATCGCTTGCAGTACAACCTGCAGAATCCGTTACAGTAACAACGTATGTTGTACTGTTCACCGGCCCTGCTACCGGATTCGGTGAAAGCGGATCTCCAAGTCCTGTTGATGGCCCCCACACAAATGTTACGCCTGAATTTCCTGTAGGGGAACCTCCGATTGTTGTGGTTGTTCCCTGCATGATGGATTGATCGGGACCTGCATCAACAAACGGTTGTGGCAAGGAATTCACGAGCACTGTGTCGCTGGAAGTACATCCGTTATTGGTAACAGTGAGTATATATGTATTCACTCCGCTAACCGGAACCACTGTTGTGGTTGCACTGTTGCCTACAGTAGCTCCGGAAGGTGAAACGGTCCACTGATATGTAACAGCGTTCACACTTGCGCTTCCGTCCAATTGAATCAATCCTGCAACGCATGCGCTGGTGTCTGAACCGGCATCAGCAATTACAGTTGTAAGCGCGTTGATTGTGATTGTATCGAAGATCTGACAACCATTGCCGTCTGTGATTTGAACAGTGTATGTTCCTGCAAGTACAGCAGTGAGATCTTCAGTTGTTGCGGTGAAAGTTCCCGGACCTGTCCACGCAAACGTATACGGAGAAGAACCTCCCGACACAGAAATATCTGCAGCACCATCAAGTGAGTTATTGCAGAATGCATCTGTGATAGACGGAGCACCAAGCACAAGAACTGTCGGAGATACAATTGTTCCTGACGTTGATGTGGTGCATCCGTTTGCATCAGTTATCACAACGCTGTAAGTTCCGTTGCACAATCCTGTTGCAGTTTGTGTGGTTTGCGAATTATCCCAAGCGTAGGTGTAAGGTAATGTTCCGCCAACAGGTAATGCTGTGATGAAGCCGTTACATGCACCTAAACACAATTCGTTCTGCACAAATGGAAGTGAAGTTCCAAGTAATGTTGGTTCAGTAATCGTAATCGCACCTGAACTCACGCAACCTCCCGCATCCGTAACTTGTACGATGTATGTTCCTGCGCACAACCCGCTAGTGGTTGTCGTTGTTGAACCGGTACTCCAGTTGTAAGTGAACGGCGCGTTTCCTGAAGCTACGTTTACAGTACCTGAACCATTACAGCTTCCGTTGCAAGTGATATCAGTTGAATTCGTATTCAATACGATTGTACTGTTCACATTGCTTACCGGAACAGGAACAACCTGCGAACAACCTGTTGCATCTGTTACTGTCACTGTATAAATACCGGCACACAATCCGGAAATGCTTGAGGTGGTTTGTCCTCCCGGTGCCCACAAGTAAGTGTACGGACCTGTTCCGCCGGTAACGTTAAGTGCAATCTGTCCCATGCAGAAACCGCAATCGGTGTTCGTGATGGATTGATTCAAAAGGATCTGCGAAGGAGCATTGATTACAACACTGTCCGTGAGAATACATCCGCTCGCATCCTGAATCTGCACGTAATAGGTTCCTGCAGATAATCCGCTCACGGAATTTGTTGTTTGTCCTCCCGGAATCCAGAAGATGTTGTAAGGTGCGGTTCCTCCAACTGGCGACACTTGCGCAGTTCCGTCATTGGCACCGAAGCATGTAACGTCAGTTGATGTAATACCGGATGCAGTTGGTCCGCCGCTCGAGCTTACAGGAATCGTGAATGTGTTGGAACAACCTGTTGCATCAGTAATAATGACAGTATAAACACCGGCACACAAACCGCTGACGTTTGTAGAGTTCGAACCGTTACTCCACTGTAGTGTGTAAGGTGCTGTTCCGCCGGAAGGCACAACTGTGATTACTCCGTTACATTGTCCGCACGTTGTTGCAGTAACATTTGTTGCAACTGAGATTGCAGCTGGTTGTGTGATTGTAATGTTGGTTGTTGCTCCGCATCCTGAAGCATCCGTTACTACAACCTGATAATTTCCTGCACAAAGTCCGGATGCACTCGGTGTGTTCTGTCCAAGTGGATCATTCCACTGATAACTATAAGGCGCAGTACCTGAAGAAACAGTAACAGTTGCCGCTCCATCACAAACACCGTTACAGGAAGGAGCTGTTGCCAGTGCAGATGCAGTCAGTGTATTCCATGAACCGATAGTGATAGTATCATTTTGCGTACAACCTGCCGCGTCCGTAATTGTCACTGTGTACGTGCCCATACACTGTGAGGAAATAGTTGCAGTTGTTTGTCCGCCCGGCGCCCACAGATAAGTGTAAGGTCCTGTGCCGCCTGTTGGATTAACAGTAATCGATCCGTCACAAACTGCAAGACAGGAAGTGTTGGATACAAACGCATTTGCAAGAATAGGCTGCGGACCATTTATAGTTACAGGAGAGAAGCGTATACAACCGTTCGCATCTGTAACCTGAAGAAAATAACTTCCTGCACACATTCCGGTGAGACTGTTAACAGTTTGTCCGCCCGGATTCCAAACATAAGTGTATGGCGATGTTCCGCCGATAGGTAATACCGTTGCGCTTCCATCACATGATGTCGGACATGTAGCAGCAGTTGTTGTGGTAGTTTCTCCTGTCGGTCCGCCGGAATTGTTGAGTGCAATAACGAAGGTGTCCTGACATCCAAGCGCATCAACAACAGTTACAGTATAAATTCCTGCGCAGACATTGACCTGATTCGGCTGAGGAAGCAGACCGCCTGTCCACGAGTAAGTATAAGGACTTGTTCCACCGGAAGGTGTTACATTGATTGTTCCATCACAAACTCCGCAGTTTGCAGGAGCGCTTGCAACACTCAGAACGAAATTCGCAGCAGGAACAACTGTTACTGTTTGAATATCCGTACATCCGTTCGCATCGCGAACTGTTACTGTGTATGTTCCTGCGGGAATTCCTGAAATGGTAGATGTTGTTTGTCCGCCAGGAGCCCAGAGATATTGGTAAGGACCTGTGCCGCCAACAGGAGATGCAGTTGCAGTACCATCAGATCCGTTTCCGCATGATGGAGAAGTGAACGAAGTATTCGCTTGCAGCAACGATGGTGTTCCGACTGACGTGTTGTTTGTTTGCGTACAACCGTTGATGTCTGTAACTGTTACGGTGTAAGGACCGGTGCATAACGCTGTTGCGGTATTAGCTGTTCCGCCGGAAGGAGCCCATGAATATGTAAATCCTCCTGCGCCTCCTGAAGCATTCACTGCCGCCATTCCATCGCAACTTCCGAAGCAGGTAACGGGACTGGAACTCATTGCCAAATTGATTGCGGATGGTTGTTGTATCGTTACTGAATTCACGATCTGACATCCATTAGTATCAGTAGATGTTATACTGTACGCACCCGCGCAAAGTCCGCTTACTGATGATGTTGTCTGTCCGCCCGGCGACCACAGGAACTGATATCCCGGCACGCCGCCGGTTACAGTAGCTGAAGCAGTGCCTGTACATGCCGCATTACACAACACATCTGTTGATGTAACGGTTTGTTGCAACGCAGTAGGTTCGGTTATTGTCACTGAATCGATTACAGAACATCCGCCTGCATCAGTAATTGTACATGTGTATGTTCCAGGACAAAGATTTACTATTGATGGAACGATTGGACCTGCTGACCAGTTGTAAGTAAATGGCGCAGTACCCCCTGTTGGAGTAGCGGTAGCAGTACCGTTACATTGTGCGTTACACACAACATTCGTTGATGTAATACCGACACCCAATATACCGGGCTCGTTGATGTTGACAATAACTTGCTGAGTACATCCGTTCGCATCAGTAATGTCAACAGTATAACTTCCCGCGCATTGTCCTGTAATGCTGGAGGTTGTTTGTCCGCCCGGCGACCACAGATAAGAGTATGGCCCGGTTCCTCCGCTCACATTCACACTTGCCCCACCATCACATACACCATTACAACTTGCTTGTGTTGTAAAAGCAACTGCAGAAATCGCAGTTGGTTCGTTGATTATAATCTGATCAAATGTGATACACCCAACTGCATCTGTCACTTGTACAAAAACAGTATCTGCGCAAAGTCCGGTCACAGCAGGAGTTCCATCGCCTGCAGGTGATCCCGGTGACCAATCGTACGTGAATGGACCTGCACCTCCGGTTACGTTGGTGGTTGCGGTTCCGTCGCAAACTCCGTTGCATGTTACATCCGTTGATGTTGACAACAGAGTTGGTCCGTTAAGGTTGCTCACAGCTATCTGTGTGTTTACTGAACATCCTGTTGCATCAGTAACCGTCACTGTATAAATTCCAGGACACAATGATGAAATCCCTGAAGTCGTTTGTGCTCCCGGCGACCACAGATATGTGTAAGGTCCGGTTCCGCCCGAAGCAGTTGTGGCAATTGCTCCATCACACAAAGTGCAATTTGCAGGAGTGGCAACTGCGTTTGCCTGTATCAGTGTTGGTTCATTGATTGTAATAATGATTGTCGTATCACAAGCATTGCCATCCTGAACAGTAACGGTGTAGGAACCGGCACATTGATTCGTTATACCCGGAGTTGTTTGTCCTCCCGGCAACCACATGTATGTGAACGAACCGGTTCCGCCTGATGCACTTACTGAAGCGCTGCCATCACACTGGCTGTTACAACTTACATCACTTGATGAAGAAGTAACTACAACCTGCGGCGGGTTGTTAAATGTGATTGTAGTAGAGCTGAAACATCCGTTTGCATCTGTAGCAGTAACTGTCCAGGTTCCTGCGCAAAGGCCGGTAATGTTTTGCGTTGCAAGATTCCCCGGTTGCCACAGATATGTATATGGACTCGCCCCGCCAGAGGCGTTCGCACTGGCAATAGCATCGCAAGCACCGTAACAACTCGGTGTACTTCCCGAGCTGGTGATATTGATGTTTACTACCTGCGTGATCGTAACAGAAGCGGTTGTGGTACATCCTTGAGCATCTGTGATAGTACAAGTGTATGAGCCAAGACAAAGATTGGTTGCTGTCGGATTCGTTCCGCCGGCAGGAGACCAGAAGTAGGCATAAGGAGAAGAACCTCCGCTTACGTTAACAGATGCAGATCCTGTGCAGAGTCCGCAACTGGAAGAGGTAGCACTGATTGTTGCCGATAATGGCGAAGGTTGAGTTATGGTCACGTTGGTTACACGAGTACAACCATTCGCATCAGTGACGGTGAGCGTGTATGTTCCTGCGCAAAGCCCGCTGACTGAATTCGTGGTTTGCGCACCCGGCATCCATAGGAATGAATAAGGTGGTGTACCTCCGGTTGGATTGGCTGTTGCAGATCCGTTGCATGATCCTGAACACGTTGCATTAACAGATGTAACGTTGTTCTGTATAGCTGGCGGCTCAGTAATTGTAATAATCACCTGAGCAGTACATGCAAACGCATCAGTAACCGTTACAGTGTAAGTGCCGTCACACAATCCGGAAATGGAAGGAGTGGTTTGTCCGCCCGGAGCCCAGGAATAGGTGTATCCGGGACTGCCCCCTGATACAGAAACCGAAGCTGTTCCGTCGCAAACTCCGTTACAGCTTTCATCCGTTGAAGATGGCGTTACAACCAATTGCGGTGGTTGGGTCAGATTGATAATTGCTGTATCTGTACATCCGTTCAGATCTGTAACCTGACAAGTATAAGTGCCTGCACATTGGTTGGAAATCGAAGGGGTCGTCTGACTTCCCGGAGACCACAAGTAAGTAAACGCCGGAGTTCCGCCGGAAACGTTCGCAGAAATAGTAGCGTCACACACACTGTTGCAATTCAAACTCGTTGCGTTCAAGGTTACCTGAAGTAAGTTCGGTTGCGTAATTGTTACAGTGGTGTTGCGCGTGCAACCCATTGCATCGGTTACTGTAAGTGTGTAAGAACCCGCACACAATCCGCTTACATTGGGTGTGGTTTGTCCGCCCGGACTCCACAGATATGTGAATGGGCCGGTTCCTCCGGAAGGCGACGAAGATGCTGAGCCATTACATAGCCCGAAACAGGTTACGTTAGTACTTGTGGTGTTTGTGTTCAGCTGAGGTGGCTGTGTAATTGTTGTACTTCCGGTTGCTGTACATCCATTAGCATCAGTTACTGTTACTGTATAAGTTCCCGGACAAAGCGGAGATGCTGTTGCGTTGTTGCCGCCGGAAGGTGCCCATGAGTATGTGTAACCGGGTGTTCCGCCCGATGTATTACTGGTAGCACTTCCATCACATGCTCCGAAGCATGTTACATCAATATCCGTAACTGCCGGTAACAGTTGTGTTGGTTGAGTGATTGTAATTTGTCCTGCGGCTGTGCAACCCTGATTATCAGTAACAGTTACAGTGTAAGTATTCGGACACAAACCGCTGGCGGTTGAACCTGTTCCACCTGAAGGCGCCCAGGAGTATGTGTACCCGGGACTTCCGCCGGAAGCATTTGCTGCAGCTGTGCCGTTACACAAACCGAAGCAAGTAATATTAGTTCCGGTTGGATTCACTACTAATTGCGGAGGTTCAGTTACTGTCACGGTTGCTGAAAATGTACAACTGTTGGCATCCGTTACAGTAAGTGTATATGAGCCGGCACACAAACCGGAAATATTGGGAGTTGTTTGAGATCCCGGAAGCCACAGATAGGTGTAAGGCGCGGTTCCTCCTGATGCTGTTGTCGTTATAGCCCCGTCACAAACACCGAAACATGATGCATTGGTTATATTGTTTTGTGCAGTAAGTACAGCCGGCTGTGTGATGTTTGCAGAGTAAGTAGTCTGACATCCATTGGCATCAGTGATTGTACAGGTATGAGTTGATGGACACAAACCGCTTATCTGATTCGTTGTATTTAAGGTAGGCGACCAAGAGAATGTGTATGGCGCTGTAGCTCCTGAAGGTGCTACTGTTGCAACGCCGTTACACGCACCGAAACAAGTAACGTTGGTTGAGGTTCCGTTTGCTGCTAATGCAGAAGGTTGTGTAATGACAGATTGTTGTGTGCGCGTACAATTGTTGATGTCTGTGACTGTCAGCGTATAGGTTCCGGCACACTGATTTGTGATTGAAGATGAAGTTTGGTTACCGGGTAACCACAAAAATGTATAGCCTGGTGTTCCACCTGCAACAGAAGCTGAACTGGAACCGTTACACTGACCATTACATAATGGCGATGTGTTTGAAAAGAAGATAACGAGCGGTGGTGGATCCGTTACTATTGCGAACGCCGGAACCTGCGAGCCATCGGAAAGATCTGTTACAACAACAAGATATGTTCCCGCACACAAACCGGTTGCAGTTGCCGTGGTTTGCGCCGGTACAGTACTCCATTGGTAAGTAAAAGGACCAGTGCCTCCGGTTACAACAGCTGTTGCAGTGGCAATACAATCTCCGTTACATGGATTCGGAACAATGTTAGTAGTAACAGAATGGTTGAGCGGAGCAGGGTTGTTCCCCGAGTTGGCACGCAGATTTTTCTGGTCTGCCTGAAGGTATCTCGAGCCTTGCGCCTTATGAATTGCGCTTGCCGGAAAATTATTGTCGCTGAGTACTGCAACAAGAGCATTGTCGTTCAGATGTAACTCACAATCATTCCCGAGATTAAGTTTGTTGTTTATGAACAGATTGTCGGTAACGGTGTAAGCTACTGTAGTGGTCGCATCGGCGGGAGCATAAAATTCAAAGTTCCCTGAGAAAACGTGTCCCGCAGTGCGGATTTCCGGCAATGAATTATCCCGCAGTGAAGCACTATTGTCGCTGAGAATCCATTTGCCCGAGAAATTGTCATTGAAACGCTGACCGATTATAAGATCACCACCAATGTGAATATTGCCTGAGCCTTTTAAAGTTGAAGGTCGATGCTGTCCTTGCTGAGTTTGATTTTCGTATGTGTTGAAATTAAAATTGCGGCAATAGACATCTGTATTGATGAACAGAGTATCGTTGGTAGCCGAGAGCGGCACATTAATATCATCCTGGGAAGTAGGAATTCCGGCACCGCCAACACCATCGGGAGTCAGTGACCAGTGATAAGTATCATTCCAATTGCCGCTTCCGTTAACCCAATATAGTTGCCTTGCCGAAGCAACACCGGAAAAGATCAGCAGCAGAGCCAGTAGTAAACGCTGTTTCAAATTCTATAGATGAAGAGGTTTGCCGTAAAGTTCGCATTAAGTATCAGGCCTGCAGACGGGTTGAAGAGCAAACTTCAACAGGGAATTGTGAAAACGTCAGGAACAGCCCAACTTGATGTAACTTTATACCCGAAATATACCTTTATCCAGTGACAAATCAAAGCGAAAACAGCGGTAAACCCTCTGAAATCCGTGTTCTGATCAACGTTGGTGATCAGTTTATCGATGAGGCCAGTATTCAGTCAGTGGTCCGATTCGGCAAGGGAACGAAGATCGTATTGATAAGCGGACAGGAAATAGTGGTTGCTGCTTCTTACGACAGAATCGCCGAAGTAGTGCGCCACAGCTAGTGACTCCGTGTATTTTCGGTTTATCCGCTGAATGCGATCAGAAGTCCGAACTCAATTGCAAACCCGACTGCGAAGCCGGCGAGTATCTGAAGTGAATTGTGTGCGTTGAGCAGCAATCGCGCTGTACCTAAAGCTCCTGCGCTAAGGAACAGCATTGCCAACCAAAGCGGATTTCCTTCCTGAAGCATAATATACATGCTTGTGATTCCACCGCAAAGTCCGCCGATACCGATCATGTGCAGACTTATTTTCCATCGCAGATTTACAACCATAGCTACAACCATAGCTCCTGTTGCTCCGAGAATGAACAATGGGACTACAGGTGGAATTCGTCGCGCCTGCACGAGAACGTAAAATGCGATTGCATAAACTATGGCAGTTTGCAATAGTGGCCAATTGCGTTCTTTCTGATCTTCCATGTACACGCTTCTGATTTTTCCGAAACGTATCATGATGAAAACGGAAAGCAGCGGAAGCAGAAATGTGCTGCAGAAAATCAGCACGAACAGGAGCATCAAGTAATCCGGAGTGAGAACCCTTGCAATGCTGCCGAACAGAAAACCATAGCACACCAGCGCGTAAGAAGGCATCAGCAACGGATGCAGTACAATGCTCAGGAATTGTGAAACCGGACGCAAGATCAGATTTCTTTACGCATACGCGCAACCGGAATTTCCAGTTGCTCACGATACTTGGCTACTGTGCGGCGCGCGATGTTGTAGCCTTTGTCCTTAAGGATTTTCGCCAATGCATCATCGGTAAGCGGACGTCGTTTATTTTCAGCAGCGATACAGTCCGAGAGAATCTTCTTCACTTCACGCGTTGAAACTTCTTCGCCGGAATCAGTGGATAATGACTCGGAGAAGAACGTTTTCAGAAGGAAAGTTCCGAATTGCGTCTGTACATATTTGCTGTTTGCAACACGGGAAACCGTGGAAATATCAAGACCGATTTTATCTGCAATGTCTTTCAGAATCATCGGTTTCAGTTGCGTTTCATCACCTTCCAGGAAATAATCGTACTGATATTCCAATATGCATTGCATGGTCAGAAGAAGTGTTTGCTGACGCTGTTTCAGTGCGTCAATAAACCACTTCGCTGAATCTATTTTCTGCTTGATGAATGTAACTGCTTCTTTGCTGCTCTTGTCTTTGCTGCGCGCATATTCCTGAAGCATCTGCCCGTACATACCGCTCACACGGAGCTCCGGCATGTTACGTTCGTTTAGTGCAAGTTCCAGTTTGCCGTCGCTGTTGTAAATGATAAAATCCGGAACTACATCCTGCGCAGTACGTGTTGTATCGCCTGCAGCGTTACCCGGTCTCGGATTCAGATGCACAATTTCATTAATGATCTGCTTCAGAGATTCTTCTTCAACACCGAGTCGTTTCGCGATTTTATCGTAGTGCTTTTTCGAAAACTCTTCCATGTGTTCGCGGATAACGCGCATGGCAAGAATTGTTTCGGCAGTTTTGTATTGTTTGCGCTGCAACTGAAGCAGCAGGCATTCCTGAAGGTCACGTGCACCGACTCCCGGGGGATCGAATGTCTGAATGAGCGCGAGCATTTCCTGCAGCTCCTCTTCAGTTGTATTAATGTTCAGTGAAAATGCAATGTCATCAATGATCGCCGCTAATTCGCGACGCATGTAACCATCTTCGTCAATATTGCCAATGAGATAAGCCCCAACCTGATAGTGATGATCATCAAGAGGCTGAAGCCCTAATTGAGAAAGCAACTGTTCCTGAAAACCCGGGCCTTGTGAAAGCGGAACTTCTTTGCGCTCATCATCCGGACCGGAATTGTTCGTTTGTTCTTTGTATGAGTATGCTTCGTCTTCATCCAGATAATCATCGATGTCGTAGGAATCTTCCTTCGAAGATTTATCATCGTCATCATCGGATGTTACGCTGTCATCGGAATCATTGTCTGTCTCTTCATCAAAAAGACCATCATCATCTTCTGCAATGTCTTCTTTTTCTTCTTCGTCAGATTCAGAGCCTTCTTCAAGCGCAGGATTGATCTCCAGCTCTTCCTTGATACGCTGTTCGAGCGCAACAGTAGGAAGCTGCAGCATCTTCATCAGCTGGATTTGCTGAGGAGAGAGCTTTTGAAGGAGTTTCTGCTGTAAACTTTGCTTGAGCATAACAGTATAACTCCACCAAATTAATCAAATTGTGTGGAAAGCGGAAATTTGGAATGATTTTTGATAAACCTTTTAAAGGTCTAAAACTAAAAAGCCCTCCTTTTTAATCGGAGGGCTTTTTTTATTACTTCTTCAGATTCGCCATCAGGTATTCCCTGTTGAGGCGGGCAATGTTGTCAAGCGAAATTTCTTTCGGACATTCTGCCTCGCAGCTTCCGGTGTTGGTACAGTTACCGAAACCAGCGGCATCCATTTCCTTAACCATGTTCAACGCACGGTCAACGCGCTCAACCTGTCCTTGCGGCAGAAGAGCGAACTGAGAAACTTTTGCTGAAACGAAAAGCATTGCAGATGAGTTTTTGCATGCAGCCACGCAAGCACCGCAACCGATACAAGCTGCAGCAGCGAATGAAGCATCTGCATCGTCTTTAGGAATCGGAATGCAGTTCGCATCCTGTGCGTTACCGGTGTTAACGGAAACGAAACCGCCCGCTGACTGAATCTTATCGAATGCAGAACGATCCACAACAAGATCTTTGATTACCGGGAATGCTTTCGCACGCCAAGGTTCAACAGTGATTGTATCGCCGTCTTTGAATGCACGCATGTGCAACTGGCAGGTTGTAGTTCCGCTCCAAGGACCGTGTGCACGACCATTGATGTGCATTGAACACATTCCGCAGATACCTTCGCGGCAATCGTGGTCAAATGCAATCGGTTCTTCGCCTTTTGCGATCAAGCGCTCATTGAGAACATCGAACATTTCCAGGAAAGACATTTCCTCAGAAATATCATTTACCTGATACGTTGCGAATGATCCTTTGTCGCTCGCGTTTTTTTGTCTCCAGACTTTCAGAGTAAGATTCATAACTATTGTTCTTGGTGCTGTTCGTTTCACAATGCAATTACCACGGCGACACGGAGAGCACGGCGTTAATATTATTTATATGAACGAGCTGACACTTTAATTCGTTCGTATTTCAAGTCTTCTTTGTGAAGTTCAAATTGAACACCCGGTTTGAATTCCCAACATGCAGCATACATGTAGTTTGCATCGTCACGTTGCGCTTCACCTTCTTCGGTCTGGAATTCTTCGCGGAAGTGTCCGCCGCATGATTCATTACGATTCAATGCATCGATACACATCAACTCTCCCAACTCAAGGAAGTCTGCCACGCGACATGCTTTCTCCAATTCAGGGTTCAGTTCGTTTTTACCACCGAGAACGCGAACATCTTTCCAGAATTCTTCGCGAAGTGCGCGGATTTCAGAAATCGCTTCTTTCAATCCTTTTTCGTTACGTGCCATTCCGCATTTGTCCCACATGATTTTTCCGAGACGCTTGTGGAAATGGTCAACAGACTTGGATCCTTTGATGTTCATCAGACGATCAATTGTGTCCTGAACATTTTTCTCTGCCTCAACAAATGCTTCGTGATCTGTAGGAAGCGCTTTGTCGCGGATTTGTCCGCTGAGGTAAGCACCGATCGTGTAAGGAATCACAAAGTATCCGTCAGCAAGACCCTGCATCAATGCAGAAGCACCGAGACGGTTTGCGCCGTGATCAGAGAAGTTTGCTTCACCGAGTGCATACAATCCAGGAACGGTTGTCATCAGGTTGTAATCAACCCACAATCCGCCCATGGTGTAGTGAACAGCAGGATAAATACGCATCGGAGTTTCATAAGGATTCTCACCAGTAATCTTCGCATACATATCGAAGAGGTTACCGTATTTTTCTTTCACAACATCTTTACCGAGTTGTGTAATGCGCTCCTTGCTTGCACCGGTTTCGCCAAGCTTGTTAGCTTGTTGCTTACCGTAACGCTCAATTGCAGATGCGTAATCGAGATACACAGCCATTTTAGATGCACCAACACCGTATCCGGCGTCGCAACGTTCTTTTGCTGCACGAGATGCAACGTCACGCGGTACTAAGTTTCCGAATGCAGGATAACGACGCTCGAGATAGTAATCACGCTCGTCTTCCGGAATTTCATTCGGCTTGCGGTTGTCGTCTTTCTTTTTCGGAACCCAGATACGTCCGTCGTTACGGAGTGATTCCGACATCAATGTCAGTTTCGACTGGTGATCACCGCTTACAGGAATACAAGTCGGGTGAATCTGTGTGAAGCAAGGGTTGCCGAAGAATGCACCTTTCTTGTGTGCCTTCCATGCAGCTGTTACGTTTGAACCCATTGCGTTTGTAGAGAGGAAGAATACGTTTCCGTATCCGCCTGTGCACAGTAATACTGCGTGACCTGAATGGCGCTCGAGTTTACCTGTAACGAGATCGCGAGCGATAATTCCTTTTGCTTTGCCGTCAACAACAACTACATCCAGCATTTCGTGACGCGCATACATCTGTACGTTACCGAGTCCAACCTGACGCTGCAATGCAGAATACGCGCCGAGCAACAACTGCTGTCCGGTTTGTCCGGCTGCGTAGAATGTACGCTGAACCTGAGTTCCGCCGAAAGAACGGTTGCTGAGCAATCCGCCGTATTCGCGAGCGAAAGGAACGCCTTGCGCAACACATTGGTCAATGATTGCTGCGCTGACTTCAGCAAGACGATAAACGTTGCCTTCGCGTGCACGGTAATCACCGCCTTTGATTGTATCGTAGAAGAGGCGGTACGTGGAATCGCCGTCGTTCTGATAGTTTTTAGCTGCGTTGATACCACCTTGCGCTGCGATGGAGTGTGCACGACGCGCGCTGTCCTGGAAGCAGAATACTTTCACTTTGTATCCCATTTCTGCGAGACTTGCAGCCGCGGAAGAACCGGCAAGTCCGGAACCAACCACGATGATTTCGAGGCTGCGTTTGTTGGCAGGGTTTACCAGCGGAACTGAAGACTTGTACGAAGACCATTTGGTTTCGAGTGGACCTTCAGGAATTTTTGAATCGAGCTTGCTCATACTATATTGAGATTCGGTAGTTCGTATTGAGAAAATTACATGTTCCAGTGAAGGAGATCTTTCCCCATCACTTTAGCAACGTAGAAAATAACAGGGAAAGAGGCGAAGCCAAGTCCCATGAGAATTGCAAATCCGTTGCTGACCATTTTCCAGATCGGAGTGTACTTCTTGTTGTTCAGACCAAGCGTCTGGAATCCTGAAGCGAAACCGTGACTGATGTGATACGCCATGATGATCACAGCAACAAGATAAAGTCCTGCGTAAACCGGATTGCCAAGAGCTTCTGCGCACTTTTCAGCAACAGTCATTTGTCCGTCGTGTCCAACTTCCCCTGTAATACGATAAGGGAGGAAGAAGTTGTAAAGGTGCACAACGATGAAGAAGAAGATCACACTTCCTGTGAGACCCATGTTGCGGGAAATCCATGAAGAAGTCATGCTTGCTCCGTCAATCGCATATTTCACCGGGCGGGCATCGCTGTTCTTTTTAGTGAGGACAGTTGCCTGCACGACGTGAATGATGATGGATGCGAAGAGAACAACTTCAACAATACGGATGAAGATGCTGTGCACCATGCTGTGCGACATTTCATTGAATTCTTTACCGCCATCGCCCCAATAAAGGTGCAGGTTGGTATAAAGGTGCTCGACAAGAAACACGCACAGGAAAAGGCCGGTAGCTGCCATCACTGTTTTTTTGCCGATAGAAGAAGAGAGAAATTTGTTCATAAGACTGAACGCTAGAATTTATAATTCGATTCCGGAGATTAATTCCGGCGGGGACAAATGTACCCAGTACACGGTTTTTTACAAACGAATTCCGCGTAAAATCGTTCTAAATCGCTAAAATGTTGAAAACAACCCCCGAATAGAGCCTTCGGGAATACAACAAGCTCAGTTCTCCTGTTTTTCGCCCTTCTTTTGGCGCAGCAGGGCAATTTCCTGGGCCAGGTCTTTATTCTGCTTCTGAAGTTTGGACACCACAACAGAAATATGCAGCAGGTAAATCAGTACTGCGAAAATAGCTCCTGTGAAAACCAGGTTCGGGGCTTCAACGATTCCCAGCATTTTGGAGATCGTTTCAAGTCCGTTGCGCCAGAATGAGAACAGCAATAAAACGGCGGTACTGACAATCCAGACGATAGAGTATTCTTCACGTAGTTTGCCGCGGATAATCAGCCGTACAATGTTTGCCAGAAAAAGCAGGCTAACGGTTATTGCGATGATCTGGATTCTTGCCATTTTCTGCTGAATTTAAATCGGATAAATGTATAGAAAATTGCCAGTGTTACCTTGAGCATGTAGTACACTGACGATACTGCGCCAATGGAGGAGACTCCGCCCTGTCGTTCGCGCATCTGCACCTGCATTTCACCGATACGGAATTTGTGGAGTGCATAAATAATTACGGCTTCGGGCTCAGGGTATTCATCAGGGTAGTATTCGTTTACCACAGCCAGAACTTTTCTGTTGATCATCCGGAATCCTGACGTGCTGTCGTGTACTGTAACACCAACAAGAAAGCGGTTCAGTCGTGTAAAATAATTGATACCGAATCTGCGAAGCCAAGACGATTGAAACCCCGTTTTGTCAATGAAACGGGAACCGATCATGACATCAAAACTGCCTGAGTTCATTTCACGCACCAGATTCGGAATTTCTTCTGCCGGATGCTGCCCGTCTCCGTCGAGCTGAACAGCATAATCAAATCCGTTTTCGAATGCATAGCGGAAGCCCGTTTGTACAGCACCGCCGATACCCAGATTTACTGGAAGTTGCAAAGCAACACAATTCAGTTCACTTATGATTTCTCCTGTGTTGTCACGTGAACAATCATTAACCACCACCGCCATGCAGGAAAAACCTTCAGGCATTTTGATGGCATTGATTTCCCCGACCACATTTGCAATGGCTTTTTCTTCATTGTAAGCAGGAACAACAACTGCAATGCGGGGCATAGAGATTACGCTTCTGGCAGGGTGAAACACAAAGTTAAAAGTGTTGCGCAAAGTCGGATCATATATGTGATAATGATTTTCATCTACCTTTAGAGTCTCACAAGAAATCATATGCGTTACGACACAATTCCGAACAGCCTGTTTATCGAGAACAGAAAACGTTTTGCAGCGAAACTGAAGCCGAAGTCAATTGCTATTTTCAATGCCAATGATGTACAGCCGACCAATGCAGACGGCACAATGAAATTCAGACAGAACAACGATCTGTTTTATCTGAGCGGAGTTGATCAGGAAGAAACAATTTTGATTGTTTTTCCGGATTGTCCGGATCCTGATCATCGCGAAGTGCTTTTCGTTCGCGAAACCAATGATCACATTGCGGTGTGGGAAGGCGAAAAACTTTCCAAGTCGCAGGCAACTACGGTTTCTGGCGTGAAGAAAGTGTATTGGACACACCAGTTCAACCAGATTTTCTTCGGTTTGATTGTTGAGGCGGAGAATGTTTATGTGAATACCAATGAGCACGTGCGCGCTGTGGTTGAAGTTGAAACGCGTGATTCGCGCTTCATCAATTGGTGCCGCAAGATGTATCCTGCACACAACTACATGAGAAGCGCACCGATTATGCATGAATTGCGCGCGATCAAATCGAAAATAGAATTGCAGCTCATGCAGCATGCTTGTGATCTTACAGAACAGGGATTCCGTCGTGTGCTCGGATTTGTGAAGCCTGGTGTTTGGGAATATCAGGTGGAAGCAGAGCTGGGTCATGAATTTACCATGAGCGGAGGAAGCTTTGCAGGATACGAGCCGATCATCGCTTCAGGAAAAAATTCCTGCGTGTTGCACTATAACATTAATGATAAGCAGTGCAAAGACGGAGATGTTCTTCTTATGGATTTCGCTGCAGGTTATGCAAACTACCAGAGCGATTTAACGCGTACCATTCCTGTAAACGGGAAATTCACGAAGCGTCAGAAAGCAGTTTACAACGCCGTGTTGCGTGTGATGCGATTTGCGATGTCGCGCCTTGTTGTCGGAAATACGATTCAGCAATATCACCGTGAAGTTGGAGAAGCGATGCAGGAAGAATTGCTGAAGCTGAAACTTATCACAAAGACTCAGATTAAAAATCAGGATCCTGCATGGCCGGCTTACAAGAAGTATTTCATGCATGGAACTTCGCATTACCTTGGACTGGATGTGCATGATGTTGGAAGCCGCTACCGTAAATTCACTGAAGGAATGGTGTTCACTTGTGAGCCGGGAATTTATATTCCTGATGAAGCAATCGGCGTGCGCCTTGAGAATGATATTCTCATAACGAAGAAGGGGCCTGTTGATCTGATGAAGAATATTCCGATTGAAGCGGATGAGATTGAAGCGTTAATGAAAGCGGGAAAATAAAATCAGCAATCTGCAGGTAGTGGCAACAAACAGTCAGTAACAAAGCTGTGAATAAATGATCACGCCTGAATCGTTTCATCCTGAAGTTCCGCGAACTGAGTACATGAACGTTTTCGGAGCGAAGATCCGTTACTCTGATACCGGAAAGGGCAGAGTGATTGTACTTCTTCACGGTTTTCTCGAATCACTTGAAGTTTGGTACGGGAACGGTTTCGCACAGGAACTCGCAAAGCACTATCGTATCATTTCCATTGATCTTCCCGGCCATGGAAAATCAGAATGTGTGGGATACGTTCATCGCATGGAGCGAATGGCGAAAGTAGTCAAGCACGTGATGGATGAATTGGGTTTACGTCGATACACGTTGGTTGGTCACTCTATGGGCGGTTATGTTGCCTTGGCATTTGCCGAGAAGTATTCCGAGAATGTAACAGGATTGTGTTTGTTTCATTCGACAGCGTATGCAGATTCTGAAGCGAAGAGAATTGATCGCGAACGTGCAATACGTTTGGTGAAGAAAGCACCTTTGAAATACACGAATGCATTAGTAACGAATCTTTTTGCGCTTGCAAATGTGCGTTACATGCAGGAGCAAATACGCTGGTTACGACGTATGGCATCAAAGACCAAAGTGCAGGGAGTTGTTGCTTGTCTGGAAGGAATGAAAATCCGAAAAGACAGAACAACGGTGATACGTTATGCCGCGTTTCCCGTTATGATCATTGCCGGTACGCGCGATAACATATTGCCACATGAATCACTTGTGCAATTGGCACAGATTAATCCGGAAATAAAATTGGTTACAATGGAAAAAACCGGACATCTCGGATTTATTGAATCCAGAGAAGTGGCGTTGAAAAAAGTCAGAGCGTTTGCCGGACACACCTTCCGGATCAAGCAAAGCGGAGATTAAGCAATTCGGAAGCGTGCAGTTCTTAAACGCACTCCGTCCATTACGCAAATTTCATACACACCGGGCGTAAGTATAGATAAGTCGATAATTGGTCCTGACGATGCAGATAATTTACCATTACACTTTTCACTTCCGGTAATATCAAATACTGACCACGAGCACTCTTTGGCATTCGGGCACGGTTCAACGTGGAGGATTTTTCCTTCAATACGGTATTTCAGCCCTTCTTGCTTTGACAACAGATTCATAAACGGGGGAATTATGCTTTTATAACGCAAAGGATCGGCGAAAGTTTAAAGAATTCGATCAATACGCTATACGGAAGGACAAACGAGTGTATTTAATGGATACTGAAATCGCCACTGAAAACGCAGGTGAATTTGCGCATTCGGCGGCGATCAGATGGTTGATTCGTTGAGTTAACGGGCGAACAGTATTTAATTACGGACGAATCGTATAGATGAAGCGCCGGAAGCGGTTGTTACGCGAATTAGATATACTCCTAATTCAAGATTTGCTGTATTTACAATTGTTGAGTTGCCGCTTAACATTTGTGTAGAGATTAGGGTTTTTCCCGTTACATCGATAAACTCAACAAGCGCACCGGCTGAATTAAGTCCGCAAATAATGTTTACTGTTTCGTTCCCCGGATTAGGGAAAACAGAAATTGATGGTTGCTTGAAGTCGCCTCCAACACTCAACGGATTTTGATCGCATGTACACGGATTGTTGTTCAGATAAAAACTGCGTGCGCTGTCAACCGCATTTTTCATTACATCAATACTGGATAATGGTCCGTTGTTACCTCTTCCGTATACGTAAGCATAATCAAGACAATGAGTACTCC
>JAKLJE010000007.1:0-37030 GCA_023151315.1 Bacteroidia bacterium | reverse complement strand
TCCCTGCCGGCAATGAAAATGGTCCTGTAGAAGGAACACCTCTTCTGTCGCCGGGATTATTCTGAGCACTGATTTCTGACCATGGAGGTAAAGGAACCCAGTTGCCACAGGCTCCTGAAGGATCTGAATCTTCGGGATACATGACCATGTACGGAGTTGTACCACCATAGCCGTTGCCTCCATGTGTTACAAAAGAGGAGTCTTTCCACCTTCCTTGCAAATAATTATAATAATGATTGGCTTGAGTTGGATTTCCCATTACACCAGGGTAATTCTCATAAGCAACAAAATACCATAGCCCACAAGTTTCACCGGGTTCATCTAATATTCCGTTCCTATTATTATCCATTCCGTCACCCGCATCGGCCTCGGGGCCACGAAGCGTAACCAAACCTTGAGAAGGAGGATTGATACCATAAGCACCATTAGTGGGGATTGCAGAATTCCCATCAATGCTATCTCCATTATAAACGTAAACTGTTCCCGTTGTTACATCGCAGCCGAGATAGTCGTCTTGATATGCTCCAAGATCAAAATCAGTCCATTGACCCCAATACATGTCCGTATAGTTTGTATCACTTCGGTTGAATAGTTTGTAGTTCAGAAAAACGGTACTGTCGAGCCACGTTCCGGGTGCGGAATAAGCGTACAGCATTGCATGTACTTCAATTCCGAATTTTCTTCCATCGCTTTCGGTGTGAATGTTTCGGTCGTCGTTGAAAATCACAAACAATGCCTGATCTCCTTTGATGCAAGGATAATCACCGCTCTGTGGATTGTAAATTCCATCTCCATCAACATCCACAAACGGAGCCAGCTGTGGCGACTGACCTAATGCAGTATTTCCGTTGCCCGGCCAATTGAGAATAGATGATGGAATTGAATAAAACGGAATCGGGTTTTGAGCGTTGATGAGGAATGAATCGATCGAGGTTTTGTTCACTTTCCAAACTTTATCCCACTGCGCATCGGTTACAGGTGAATAAGAAGAACTGTTCATAACAGGTCCTTGAAAAAAATCACTTCCGCTTTGGCGATAAGTTTGAGCAGCCACGTGCAATGCTCCTGAAGTGTCCAGTCCGCCGATCCAGGCAGCTCCCATGTAAATTGTGTTGGTAGTACTGTCAGCCGGAACCGTGAATGTTGCATTAATGTAATCGTAGAAAAGATCTCCATTGGAGTGAATGACGGTTGATATCTGGTTGACATCAAGCCTTTCACTGGTTTGGAGTTGGGCATTCGCAGAAATTTGAATTGCTGCAAACGCGGTAAGTAAAATAACTTTCATAATGAGATAGTATTGATTTGTTCGGGGGGACGTTGAACAATCGTATTGAAAATCTCATATTGTAATACAGCTGTGACAAAGTCACAAAAAAACCCTGACGCTTCTCACGACGTCAGGGTCCACACACACTCAGGAAAGAATAACGTTTAACACGTTATAGATAATAAAACCAACACAAAGAACACCAAAAAGAATGCTGATCGTGCCGAGGCCATTCACACTGTGAACGTCTCCTCTCTTGTTTACCGACTTTTTCATGGCACTTGATTTTATAGGGTTATTTTATTTTTTGTCTGCGTTGATTGCAGATCGTTTTTGCGGTGACAGGACACGGTTTAAGTGGGGTTAATTTCCGTGTCCCGTCTTATTGAGATTCCGTTCTTAAGAACGAAACAAGCCACATTTAAAGAGCCGGGTGTAACTTACTGCTGACGCAACATCCCCGAATACGCCGGCAATCTGTTGACACCCTTAGGGCTCAGGGCCCGGCTCTTCAAGTCTTTTTTACTACTATTATTTCAATGAGCTTTTAATCTGTAGTCAGGTTTCATCCTGATTTCCATTCAATATTACGACGACAGATAAAGAAAGGATAATGGTTCTGTGTATGTGGCGGAGCGGCCACATTAATCGGATTTCGCGCGACGATAAGTGGTCGTCAGGAATTACCGGCGGTAACGGAGTTCTTTGCGCTTGAGTGTAAGGATAGCACGATAACGGGAACAATAATCAAAAGAATACCCGCAAGCATGTCAAGAGAAACGGATTCATTCATAATCAAAACTCCTGTTATAACAGGAACAATGTTTTCAGTGATCTGAAATAAACCGATGTGTTGTGATTTGATACTTCTGGAGCCATGATAAATAAGGAGATATGCTCCTGCTGTACAAACAATTCCGAGACACATCATCGGAAGCAAAGATGACAGCTGCAATCCGCCGGAACAAAACGGCGCGAAGCACAACAGGATTGGAATCTGAAAGAATGACTGATAGAACACAAGACGCAAAACAGGTTCTGTGCTGAGAAATTTGAGATGATAAGTGAAATTGATACCTAGTAACGCAGCACTCAGCAATGCCCAAAGAACAGCATCTGTACTTACGTCGCGAATACCAGTTGATAAACCGATCATCAGAACGCCCGATAGAGAAATTACGGAAACGATAATTGTTGAAGGCCTGATGTTTTCTTTTAAAAGAATGCGTGCTGCTAATGCAACAAATACAGGTTGAACTCCTATGACTGTACCAGCCAGTGCATGTCCTCCTGTTCTTATTGCCTGAAAGTAAGAGAGCATGGCTGCGCTTAAACTCAAAGACCAAATAAAGTAGTGAATCGCAGTGCTGCTTTTAATTCTGATTGACGACTTACTTATCAATAGAACAGGCAGGATGAATAACGCAGCGAACATTGCACGACCTGCAGCGACCAGCACAACAGAATCACTTCCGCATAGCGAAACAAAGAGCGGAATTAATCCGAAGAGTGCAGCGCCTGCAGCAACGTTGACAGCTCCGCTTCTGAACATTATTCAAGAATCACTTTGTGCGTTTCTGTATACATTCCTTCGGTGATGGTCAGAATGTAAGCACCTCGTGGCAAAACGGAAACATCGAGAAGTTGTACGCCGGATGAATGTGTGATTACCGGATTTACTATTCGCCCCGATAGATCTGTCATCGTGATAGACGTCAAAGCATTATCGTTGGTCTTAATTTGTAAATAATGAGTACAAGGATTCGGGAAAACCTGAAACTTTTCGGAAGTATTCATTTCTGTCACACTGTTCACGTTGTTATTGAGGAACAATAAAACAGGAACGTCTATGTAGGTTTGCATATCAGCACCCTGAATGTTGAAGTTGTATGCAATGTAATATCCGTTTGGACACAATGAGCTGTGAATATCGGCGAAGAACAATCCGCTTGTATTTGCAACTTCTCCGTAATGTCCAACATAGTTCTGCGATGTGATTGTATAGAAATCAAGACCCAATCCATAACCGAATGTTCCGGGATACATCGTTTGCATTTCCGTCCATGAAGTTGAATCGATCAGTTGTCCGTTTCGCAATGCTGCATAAAATGTGATCAGATCCTGAGTAGTGGAAACAACATCTGCCCAGCCTGTGTAAGTAGTGGGATTGATAATCGTGAGGTCAATCCAGTTCCCGATATTCCAGTAACACCCCATGTGTGGTCCGGAGATTTGATTGTTGACAGGAATTTCCGTTTGCGTAAGATTCAGAGGCGTGATGATTGTTTGCGTCAGATAAGAACTATAGCTCTGACCGGTAATTGTTTCGATAATCATAGCAAGAATGGAGTAGTTGGTATTGCTGTAGCCCCATGCGAATTCCGGCGGGAATAGTTCTCCCTGACTTGCGCCGCAATAGATTGCTTCTTCCAGAGAATGACTCCCAAGCGGGTTGGTCAGTACGTTTTGCTGACAAGAAGTGTTGTTTGCAGAGTTGGCAATTCCGCTTGTATGGTTGAGCAGATGACGGATGCGCACCGTGTCGGAAGGAGCAATCGTGTCATTCACCAACGTTGGTCGCAGATACATATCAATCGGATCTTCTATCGACAGCAGTCCGTCTTCTTCAAGTTTCAAAATGCACACGGCCACCATCATTTTTGTGATGCTTCCGACTCTGAAGCGATCGGTAACTGAAGCATTCGTTTGCGGTTGCTGAGCAGTGATGCCTGCGATTCCGTTGCCGGCAGCGCCTGACCACGTCCATTGCCCGGGAGCATAAACCGACATGATCACTCCGCTGTTCTGAAAATTGGATGGCAATGCCTGATTCAGAATCGCCTGTAGTGAATCAACAACTACCTGAGGCGGTGTTTGACTTTTAGCTTCTTTCGAGCTGAACGCCAGCGTGAAGATGAGAATGATGATGTGCAGCTTTTTCATATCACGAAACTACTTTCAACAGCAGTTCGTTTGACCTCAAAAAGAGTTAAGAAGTAATAAAACAAAATGCACATAAGTATTATATTGCATAATAATTATGAAGAATAAAAGTAATAGAACAAATGGCGATAAATCTGCTGTATTCCAGCTGATCAATAGCATGACACAGGCCGAAAAGCGGTTCTTTACGCTTTACGCTGCGATGCATCGTGACGAGAACAGTCGATATGCTGAGTTGTTTGAATTTATTGCTGGAAGACGGAAGCCGGACGCAGTGAAACTTGCTGCTCAGTTCGGAGAACGGCATCTGGAACAATTGAAGCAGCAATTGTACAGGAAGATTTTGGAATCGCTTTCGCTGCAATACAGTAGAGAGAATGATCAGTTGCAGATTCAGAATTTTGTGCAAAGGGCGAGTATGCTGACCAATCGCGTTCATCCCAGATATTCAGTGCGTGAATTGAACAAAGCGGCAGAAACGGCACAGCATTTTCATTCGGGAGTTGCAACATTGAACGGATTGCATGAAGCAGTGCGTACGCAGTTGCATTCCGGAACGGCACTTCTGAATTATCTGAATGAAATGATGCTGAACATCGGTTCGCTTGCATTGCAACAGACAATTGAAGAGCATACGTTCACTGAATTGCTCCTGGAAACAGAACTGCTCAACCGTCGGGCGGAGTCATCACGTTCACAACACGAATACGAGTCCATTCATGTTGTGTTGAAGAAACTCAATGACAATCGACCGAAGAAATTTATTTCCGTACGCTCTGAGTTGTACTTCTGTTTCGCAAGCGGATTGCTGAATTATCTGCTATGCAGATTTGAACAATGTTTCGCGTTGATGAATGCGGCGCATGAAACGATGGAGCGCTATCCCGAATTGAAATCAACTGATCCGGTTCTGTATTTGCGAATTCTCGCCAACCGTTCGCTTTCTGCATTTCATGCCGGGAAGCAAACTGTTTTTATAAAATGTTTGCAGCAGCTTCGTGTTGTACAAAACGTGCCCTCACAAATTCGTGATTACAAGAATGGAATTACGGCAGTACTTGAACTCATGGAGTATAACAGTCAAGGACTTTTCCGCGAAGCGATATCGAGCATTCGGTTACACGACAGAGCAGGATTCTTCTCCGGAAGCGGCGAAGAAATATCGCAGATAGAAATTTACCTCACGTTTCAATCGGTCACAGCACTGCGGGGAGCAGGTGAAATCCGAAAAGCATCCCGGTTGATAGCGGACTTTATCAACAAAGGCGGGAAAAAACTCAAGCGCGATGCTTACGTGATGGCGCGAATACTTTTCATGTTGCTCCGCGTTGAAATGGGAGATGAGTCGCTGACACGTTCCGAGTTGCAAAGCGTCAGTGCTTTACTGAAGAAGGAGAAAGTGCTTTATGCGTTCGAACGAGTGATATTGAAATATGTTAACCGAATGCTTATTGCCAATACGAAAGCAGGAATCAGCTCATGTGCACGGCAACTTGTCAGAGATCTTGATGCTCTCCGCAAATCTCCGTTTGAAACAGCTCCAATGATGTATTTCGATTTCCGTAAATGGGCGGCGGAAATGGCAGGTGCGCGCGTTTAGGCTTTATTCAAACGCTGCACAAACGCATCTTTCTTACGTCTGGAAATTTCGATCTGCGTTCCGTCCGACATTACAGCATATCCGCCATCTGTTTTCAGATAACGTACCACGTGATTCATGTTGATCAAATGCGCGTGATGCACGCGGATAAAATCTTCTGAAGGAAGAAGATCTTCGTAATGTTTAAGTGATGCTGACACGAGCAGTTTCTTTTTATTCTCAAGAAAGAATGTCGTGTAGCTTCCGTCGGCTTCGCAACGGATAATGTCTTTCACATTTACGATTTCATACGCGTTACCGGTAGGCAGAGTAATCTTCGAATATTGCTCAGATGGCTTTTTAAAATTCTGCAAGAGGAATCTCAGGTTTTCGAGACTTGCATCGCTGGAATTACGATTGCGGATCTTGTCGCATGCTGCTGATAATTCTTCACCGTCAATTGGTTTCAGGAGATAATCTATAGCACTGTATTTAATCGCTTTGAGTGCGTGCGCATCGGAAGCTGTTGTGAAGATCACATCGTAGTTACCGCTGCCTACTTTTTCCAGAAGATCGAATCCGCTTCCGTCGGCCATTTCAATATCCAGAAAAATAAGACTTGGCGATGCCTTCTTAATAAGTTCAACGCCGGATGCCACTGAATCTGCAGTGCCAATGATATTGATATCAGGGCAATGGTTTTTCAAAAGTGCGTTCAGCACTTCCATACTTTTCTTTTCGTCTTCAATGATTACTGCGTTGATCATGTTCTTTGTTATTAATGTGCCAAATTAGGAAACCGGTATGAATATATCAACCTGAGTGCCTGCGGGAGTTCCGTCTTCGTTACGTAAATCTGTTACCGTCATGCTCAGATGCGAGCCTTGAAGATTATTGATCAGCTCCAGACGATCAGAAGTAATTTTCATTCCCAATGATTTGTGATCTTTTCTCTTTGACAGCTGACGCATTTCACGTGATTTCTCTCTGCCGATGCCGTTGTCACGTATTCTGCATAAGAGGTTATTGCCCTGCAAACGCATGATAATTTCCAGAAGTCCGCCTTCCCCTTTCGGTGTAAGTCCGTGAAGTATCGCATTCTCAACATACGGTTGTAAAAGCATTGCCGGAATTTCAAAGTATTCGGTATCGATGTCATCTGAAATGTCAATCTTCCATTCAAACTTATTATCGAAACGCATTGCTTCAAGTTCAATATAAAGCGTGAGATATTCCAGCTCTTCTTTAATGGTTATGACAGATTTTTCGGAGTTGTTCAGTATTACGCGCATCAGACGCGCGAACTTGTTCAGGTATTTTCCTGCATCGCCTGATTTGTTGGTAAGGATGAAATGCTGAATGGAATTCAGAGAGTTGAATACGAAATGCGGATTCATTTGTGCCCTAAGCGCTTTCAATTCGTTTCCTGCAAGCGCAACGCGAACTTCTGCTTCTTTGCGTTCACGTTCTTTGATTCTGCGAATACGTGTGAATATCGCAACGGTGAGAATGATCATGGCTCCAACGGAAACCAATAACCAGAACCAGGATTTTTTCCAGAACGGAGTAGAGATTGTAAATGAAAACTCCGCAGGCACATCGTTCCAGAGTCCTTCGTTGTTGCAGCTGATGACTTTGAATTTATACGTTCCCGGAGGAAGATTGGAGTAGCGCGCAATTCGTTCAGTAGTAGGAGGAGAGAATTCCTTTTCAAATCCCTCCAGCATGTAACGGTAGCGCACTTTAACAGGATTTGTCAGGCATATTCCCACATACTCAAATGAAATACTGTTCTCTGTATAATTCAGAATTGCATTTTGCGGCAATACTGTATCGTTATAGAACAGATACGTTTTTCGAATGTTGGTTTTGGTGTAGTAGGGATTATCTCTGTATTCAACAGGATTGTATCGCATTAAACCATTTACCGTCCCGAACCACATTACACCATCGTTGTCTTCATACATTCCGTTGGTGTTGCATTCCACGCCGGAAAAACCTTCTTCTTTACCGAATGTATAGATCTGTTTTTTTCCTGATTTGTTGTATTCGCTGATATCGAATTTATTGAGTCCCTGGTTGGTTCCGATCCACAAAA
The DNA here is from genome assembly GCA_023151315.1 of Bacteroidia bacterium. GTDB lineage: Bacteria > Bacteroidota > Bacteroidia > Palsa-965 > Palsa-965. The sequence goes on along the minus strand of JAKLJE010000007.1, from coordinate 29,140 downwards.
AGTTTTTCTCACGATCAATAGTCATTGAATACACGAGATCCGAATTCAATCCGTGTTGTTCACGGATACTGTCCAGTTTATTTCCGTCCCAAACATAAACTCCATCCAACGTGGCGAAATATAATTTTCCTGCTTTGTCTTCTTCAATGCGGAAATAGGAATCGGCGGTAATTCCCATACTGCGGTTAACCTGCGTGAACAAACCGTTTTCAAAACGATATAATCCTCCGAGATAGGTGCCTACCCACAATCTGTTTTGCGAATCGCGAAACATTGACCAAACATCCGGACGCGTTCCTTGCCACTTTATGGAGTAAGGGATGAATCGCTCACCATCCATTTTTGAAATTCCTGTATTACCTCCCGTCCAGATTGTTCCGTCTGCATCTCGAAATAGAACATTCACACTGTCGTGGTTAAGCCCGTCTTTTGTGTTGTAAACCTTGCTGACTTTATTGTCGCGAAACAGAACCAATCCTTTTTGCGTCCCGATGAAAACAGATCCGTCATCATTTGCCAAGGCCGAGTTTGTGACATCAGATGGCATTCCGTCTTTTCGTGTGTACGAATGAAAAGTTGTTCCATCATAGCGGAACACACCGCGTGTATCCGAGCAGAGCCATAGATTATCATTTTTGTCTTTTGTGATTCCGAAAATGAAGTTGCCCATCAATCCATCATGGACACCGTAACTTTGAAATCCTTTTCCGCGAAAGCGCATCAACCCGGCATGCGTTCCCAACCACACGTTGTTTTCAAAATCGTTGTATAAACTTCTTACAACCTGCGAGTTCGGATCGTTCGAAACTTTTATTGTCTGAAACGATTTACCATCGAAACTGAACAATCCGTTTGAAGCTCCGATCCAGAGGACACCGGAAATATCCGTGATCATCGCATTGATTACCGGATTGACAGTAGATTCCGGAGTGATAAACTGACGGAACAATCCGTTTTCAAGAATGAACAATCCATCATAGCATCCCGCTACAATTCTTCCGTTGCGGTCTTTGTTGATTGAACGGATATTGTTGTCGTAAAACTCCGGGTAGCGCTGGCGTGTGAATTTACCATTGGAGAAAAGGTAAACACCTTCTCCCGTTCCGATCCAAAGATTGTTTGTGTTCGGTTCCTGGAAAAAGCACAACACTTCTAGATCGGGGAATTGAGGATCAATAACGATGTTATCGAAATGTCCGCTATTGTATCGTGCTAATCCTTTCCGGGTACCGGCGTAGAGATTATTTCTCTCATCACGTAACAGACAATTGATGTAGTCGGAAGGCAGCCCGTCTGCGGTTGTGTAAGTCGTAAAAATATCATTACGCAGAACAGCAAGACCTTCGATTGTGCCAACCCACATTGAGTGATCTTCTCCGCCGGCTATTGCATTAACGTAATGATTCGGAAGTCCGTTCAGCGGCGAGTAATTTTTAAAATCGAATCCATCGTAACGACTCAATCCTCCGTATCCACCTGACCACAAATAGCCTTTATCATCCTGATAGATTGTGAATACCTGAACAAAGGGCAGACCTTGTTCAACCGAATACTTTCGGAAATGGTAAGATTGACTTTGTGCTTTCTCGGGAATAGCACAGAGCAACACAAGGAGGATGAGAATGTCAAACCGCAGCTGTTTGATCATGCATCTAAGTTAACAGTTCCGCGTTAACCTTCTGTTCTTTTTCACTGAATCGCCAATCGGATTTTTAACTGGTCGATATTGTAAGCGTTTTGTGCTTTGCAACTATTGTGAGATTACCAATTCCAGCGTAGTGATTGCCGCATCTGTTGCAACACGTACGAAGTACAATCCGGAATTCAGGCTGCTGATATCGATCATTGTATTGTCTGATGTAGTTACGCCCGATTGCACTGTTTTACCCGTTACATCCGTAATGAAAAATGGTGTTCCTGTTTGAGTTCCTGACAATGTAAATGTGCCAGTAGTCGGATTCGGATAGACCCCGATATTCTTATCTTCTGCTTCCGTTATTCCGGTGAATGGCTGTATGCAGTATCCCTGATTCGTAGCGTAGAATTGGCGCACACTGTTTACATATTGCAGCAATTTTGTGAATGAGCCGTTGGTAGTAACAGAATCATACGCAAAGCTGATTGCAACATCGAATTCTTTTTTCTGTCCGGGTTGCAGTGTAAACGAATCTGTAACGGCAATTGTCCGGTAGTCAATTGCGAAAGCGGCATCTCTCCAGCCGGTTTGAGTTACCGGATTGCCTGTGTACATCCATTGTGTGGGATTTCCGGTGTTGATTCCAAGACCGCCATACGTCATTGGCGTATTCGGATCCCATTGGAAATTCAGAAGTTCGTAGTAGTCCTGCGATGTTATCGGATTCCCTTGAACGGAAGGATTGTTTTGATAATTGATGCAACCGCCCATTGTTTGATTCAGAAAATAAATTCCGGTTGCTGAGTTTGCATCATAGTGAATGCTTACTTTATTCAGACTGTCTGATGCTTCGTAGTTCACTTGCTGTGTATCAAAATCATACCAGAATCCGATACGTGTGCTGTGGTATGCTGACGTGGAATAATTGGTAATGGTGTAATGGATGAAGATGGTATTCATCAAAGCAGTATCCCATTGGTAATTGTAAGCGTATGGCATTGTTTCAATCTGAATTCCGAAACGGGCTCCGGCAGTATTGGTGTGAGCTGTGTTGTCCAGCGAGTCGTTGAAAACGTAATAGAGCGATTGTGTTCCGCGGATAAGCGGATAATCGCCTGCGGTAACAAGATAATTCCCGTCACCGTCTGAATCTACAAATGGTGCAAGTGATTGAGACTGATTGAAGTTCTGCGCGCCATGGGCGGGCCATGTCAAGATATCCGTCGGTACTGTATATCCCGGTATAGAGTTAGTCTGATTGTATATAAGCGTATCAATTTCTGCACAGTTTACTTTCCACACTTTGTTATAAGCTGAGCTTTGCGATGCAGAGCATACAGTATTGATTGTATCCAATGGTCCCGGCCAAAAATCGTTTCCTGTTTGGCGATAAGTCTGCGCCGACATATGCAATTTCCCATTGGAGTCGTAACCGCCAATCCACAAATTACCTGCGGTAAAACTGAGCGGACTTCCGGGAGAATTTATTGTTCCGCCGAATGTATTCACGTCGTAAAATAAATCGCCGCCTGCATTGAATACCGCGAAGATGTTGTTCGCGTTTAATGTGTCAACGCTTTGCGCAAAGGACTGACCGGCAATCGTAGAGAGAAATAAAAAGGCTAAAGTTTTTTTCATCGGCCTAAAGTACCTTTTCGTTTGAAGTCTCAGTATATGTTTGTTTAATGCGTGCAATTCAGTTTGTATCTGGTTGCGTATTGCTTGTTGCAGATTCATTCTGCAATGCGGTTAAAGAGAATAGTCACCATAAATAACCGGGGTCCGGCCAACATCCCCTTTGAAACCGGACCCACGGCGGATCGCATGAATTTCCAATACGATTCAAAACTACTTTCTGCATGCTCCGTTTGAAAACCAGAGGATGCGCGAAAATTACTTGTCAAGATTCGGATAATGCTCCGCGATTGGTTGATTAACAGCTGTTTAGAATTTTTTGAAGCTTTGAAATTTCATCTGAACAAGAAATCAGTAGAAATAACATGTCCAACGAGTATATAGAGTGCGTTTGACAGGTAACGATAATCCCGGAATTCAGTGTAACTTGAATGATGAAAAACAGGCCGATTCATTCCATATTAAAAGGGAGAATTGATGATCAGATAATACATGAGCTTATGTCGGATTCTTCCGGAAATTCTGTTGAACATATGTAATAAATTAAGCTATCTTTTAACATGTCAGGACGTAGTTCAGATCAATTGCACAAACTCATTCACTCCTTATCAAAACAGGAGAAGAGACACTTCAAAATATTTGCAGGGCGGCACACAATCGGCGAGCAGAACAATTACGTGACGTTATTTGACGCCATTGAAAAAGCAAAAGAGTACGATGAAGAAGCATTGCTGAAGAAGTTCAGAGGAGAATCTTTCATAAACAATTTCAGTATCACAAAAGGCCGGCTGTACGAAGTGATTCTACGGAGTCTGGATGTATTTCACCACAACTCTTCTGTAGATGCACAGCTTTGGAAGGAATTGCACTTTGCAGAGATACTTTACAAGAAAGCATTGTACGATCAATGTGCCAAGCGTTTAAAAAGTGCGCGAAAACTTGCGGAGAAATACGAGAAGCATGCGGTGTTGGTGCAGATTCATTCGCTGGAGAAATCGTTGGCGGAGAAAGACGGTTACGCAGGAATTTCGGAAGCAGATATTGAAAGAATATTCACGGAAGACAGTGTTGTTGCGGATCACATCAGAACCTACAACGATTTGTGGAATGTGAAGAGCCGGCTTTTCATGTTACTCAATACTAAGGGAAGAGCGCGTGGTTCAGAACAACTGGAAGAGTTTCGCGCACTGATTGATGCATCACTTCGCGATCGCAAGCCTGAGAATCTTACAGTGTGGTCGCGGTTCATGTACCATCACAGTTACAGCGCCTATTATTTTGCAGTGTCCGATGCTGAGAATTGCTATGTGCATCTTGCAGCAAACGTTGATAATATTGAATCGAATACCGCAATATTCAGTGATGAGCCAAATGTGTATTTCGGAGTTCTGACGAATCTGATTTACGTGTGCATGCAATTGGGTCGTCACAAAGAAGTGTTGTCTAACCTCACGAAGTTGCGTGCGTTGCCTGAGAAACTCGATACAGTTCGCAATGAAGATCTTGATGCGAAGCTTTTTGCCAGTGCATACAGTATTGAATTAACGTTGTACAATTCGTTAGGCAAGTTTGATCTGGCGATGAAGCTCGTTCCTAAAATTGCAGCAGGACTCGAGAAACATGAAGGAAGTATCAGCAAACTGCGTGAGGCGCACTTTTGTCTCAGTTGCGCTGTTGCGTGTTATGGTGAAGGAAAGTTGCAGCAGTCGTTGCGATGGACATCGCGATTGCTTAATGATACTGCTATCGGGAAGAACGAGTGGATATTCGCTGTTGCACAGGTATTCTCTCTCATTCTTCACATTGAACTTGACAATCGCGATCTGCTTCCTTATGTAGCGCGGTCTGTGCAGCGTTATCTGAAAACGCGTAACCGTTCCTTTCAGTTTGAACACGACTTTTTGAAATTCGCCGAGAAAATTTCACGAGCGGGTGACACCGACGATATACAGCCGTACTACCAGGAATTGTACGCGCAATTACAGTTACTTGAAAAAGATCCGTTCGAAAAATCAGCGTTTGAGTATTTCGATTTTCCGGCGTGGGCGCAGGCAAAAGTTTCGGGTAGAAATTTCGGAGAGACGATTGAAGAGAAGGCGGGATTGACGGAAGAACTAGGGTAATCGTGAACGACACCGTTTAGTCGGCTATTGAGTAACCCGCATGTGTTCAAGATATCAGCTCAATTAGTTTCTACATCCCAGATCATCATTGATGCAGCGCCCCATGCTGCTCCGGTATCGAATTGAATGGTCTGTGATCCACTTGTAGTGTTCTGTGCTCTTAAAAAAATATTAATGTTCACCGGAATTCCCGGGGTAACAGCAACAGGATATGAAAAAGAAACATGCATCTTTCCTTGATTGATGCCTAACCCGGCTGTGTTGGTATGCGGATGAGACCAGAATTCCTTATAAGTAGTTATACCCGTGCGGATTTGAAAACCATAGTGGATCAATGGTGTGGCCGGAACTGTGGAAGCCGTTACGATGGCGTTAGCTGAAAAAGAAACAATGACGGTGTCATTCACCGGGGTGATGGTTTTGCTCAGCAGGATCATTGCGGGAGTTCCAAGATTGGAAACTGTCGCATTTGTGACTGTATTGAGAACAGCAGTATAAACAGCCCCGGCTGCGCCTGTTGCACCGGTAGCTCCTGTGGCACCATTAGCACCTGTCGCTCCGGTAGCACCGTTGGTTCCATTAGTTCCGTTTGTACCTGCAGCACCAGTTGCGCCAGTTGGACCTGTAGCACCAGTAGCACCGTTGGTTCCATTAGTTCCGTTTGTACCTGCAGCACCAGTTGCGCCAGTTGGACCTGTAGCACCAGTAGCACCGTTGGTTCCATTAGTTCCGTTTGTACCTGCAGCACCAGTTGCGCCTGTTGCGCCAGTAGCACCGTTGGTTCCATTTGTACCTGCAGCACCCGTGGCACCTGTTGCACCAGTAGCTCCAATTGGACCAGTCACACCAGCAACGCCAGCAGCACCTGTAGCGCCGGTCAAACCAGTAGCTCCCGTTGCACCGGTTACACCTTGAATTCCCTGTGCACCTGTTGGTCCCATATCTCCGGTAGCTCCTGTAGCTCCAGTAGCACCGGTAAGACCGGGATCACCTGAAGGCCCGGTTGGACCTGTCGGTCCTTGTCCGTTGCCGGATGTTTCTGCGTACAATGCATACGGGACAGAAAGAAATTGAGAAGTTCCCATTGACACCAACCCGCTGCCGAAGTCGATACTTACTTCCAGAAATTCGTTTCCGTTATCAAACAGGTTCTGCGGGATAGGCATAAGTGATCCGATGGTGAGTGAGAACAACCCGAATTGGTTTGTAGTAACCGGAGAATGTACTTCGCTGTATATAACCGGACCAGTTGCACCATCGTGAATATCAAACCTTACGGTGAGTGTTCCGTTTGCAATTACAGCACCTGCAGCATCACGAGCAACACCTTGGTATTTGATTTGAGCAGGAGCTTGTGCGAATAAAGTCACACTTACAAAAAGTAAAATGACTGAGGCTAAATACTTCATACTGTTTGTGAATTAGCTGTTCTTGTTGATTTTGAATGTTGAGTTCGTGGAACCATCAGTTTTCCGAACTGTAATGAAAAAGATCCCGTCAGAATAATCAGAAAGAGAAACTGCAGCACGTGCAGAAGGAGTAGCTTCAAACTGCGAGCTCGTGAGCATTTGTCCAAGCGTATTGTAAACTTCAATCACATACTGACCGGAAGCATCAGCACCGAACTGGATATTCACAATGTCGTTTGTAGGGTTTGGATATAGATCCGCGTTCACAGGAGAAGGGGATGTTACAGAAGTTCCTATATCCCAGGTTTGCTGGAAGCCTTGGGTTAACCAATTGCTGGATGATGAATAGGTTTCCCCCATAGGCTCACCTAAAGTCCATGAAACGGATCCGGAAGTGTTAGAGAAAAAGTCTCCGGCGGAAGCCACAACTGAAGGTGTTACAGATTGAGCGTTTGCATAACCCTCCAGGGTTAGGATGGAAACCAGAATAGCAACAAGCTTATTCATTTGATAAGGTTAATAGTTTTGACAACTGATTTTTAGTGAAAGAGATTGGCGCAACGAAACAAGGAGTATAATAAGGGAAACCTTAAAACTCATCCCGTAAAAGCGAAAGTTTCGATTAAGTAAATACGAACAGAAAGAATCAGGGGAATTCTTGTTCATTATTCGATAGGGGGCAATCGGTTAGGCTGGCTAATATAATGCAAATTATTATTCGCCAAAATTTACGTATTGCCTGATTCGTCAGAATTTATCCAACGGCAGCCTTACCCTTACTTTTGTACAAAAGAATCCCAGCCCTGAGCTTTAATAGGATGGCTTGTGTTCGATTTTGAAATCAGATTCACGCCTGAATTTTTATCAGATAGATATCCGATCACAGTGAAATCCGGATTGCCTTTGATCTTTTCAAAATCATCTGCGTTAATCGTAAAAAGCAACTCGTAATCTTCGCCTCCGTTCAAAGCGCATGTTGTAGGATCGAGATTGAATTCACGTGCGCGGTTGAATGTCATCGGATCAATCGGAATTTTCTCTTCGTAAATCTGAGCTCCCAATCCCGACTGTGTGCAGATGTGCATGATTTCACTCGCGAGTCCGTCGGAAATATCAATCATGGATGTTGGCTGAAGATTCAGCTCCTGAAATGCCTGTACAATGTCAATGCGCGCTTCCGGCTTCAATTGACGCTCGAGAATATAATCGTTGCCCTCAAGATCAGGTTGTGCACCGGGAACTTCCTTGAATACTTCTTTCTCTCTTTGCAGCAACGTCAATCCCATAAATGCACCGCCTAAATCTCCGGTTACACAAATGAGATCTTTTTCTTTCGCCGTGTTACGGTATGTGAGTTTATCTTTTTCTCCTTCGCCGATTATCGTTGCTGAAATCGTAAGCCCGGAGAGAGAAGATGTTGTATCTCCGCCAACAAGATCCACGTTATATCTTTCGCATGCAATCAGAATTCCGGAATATAATTCTTCAACTGCATCAACCGGAAAACGACTCGATACCGCAAGTGAAATCAACAATTGTTTCGGAACCGCATTCATTGCACAGATGTCAGAAAAATTCGAAGTCGCCACTTTATATCCGAGATGTTTCAACGGAACATAAGAGAGATCAAAGTGAACTCCTTCCGTAAGCATATCCGTTGAGACAACTGTTACTTTATTGTCGGAATAAGAAATTACAGCGGCATCATCTCCAACTCCCTTAATTGAGGAATTGTGTTTCAGCGTAATATTTTCTGTAAGGTGACGGATCAGACCAAATTCGCCTAATTCCGAAATCGGAGTACGTGATTTATTCTCTAACATGCTGCAAAGGTAAAGTTTCGCTCAGTAAGAATCATTAAAATAAAAAGAGCCGGTGCTGGCCGGCCCTTTCATTCCGTTTTTAAGTAATTATTGTTTTACCACGCGGATAATTTCCTGCGTATTACCTGAAGTAACGGTCATGAAATAAACGCCGGCATCCCAGTTTTCGCTGTTGATCACAAGTTTGCTGCCGTTGATGTTTTCATTCATTACTTCCTGCCCCAGTATGGAAACAACCTGAACATTGTATTGTGCCGGGGAGCTCATTTCAACATTGAATTGCGTGCCGAACGGATTCGGATAAACGCTTGTAGCGAGAGCGTTGTTCTCCTGAATGCCCACGCACGGACTCACTGTAATCACATCAGTAACGATAGCATCACAGCCGTTTGGATCGGTGTATGTGTAAGTAATGGTGTGCGTTCCGTTTCCTGCGGAAGCCGGTGAGAACACACCATTTGAAACACCCGGTCCGCTGAATGTTCCGGTTGCCGGTGTTACAAATAATACCAGCTGGAAGGATGCATCATCCACACATACGCTCGCGGCAGGTATATTGAAGAGTACATTCGGTATCGGATTTACAACCACAGTGTGCGTTGCGGTATCATTGCATCCATCTGCAGAAGTTCCGACAACTGTGTACGTTGTTGTTGCTGAAGGATTATCAACAAGCGGATTGGATGTTGTGTTGTTCGGAGTCCACACGTATGTGTTTGCGCCACTCGCTGTAATTGTTACGCTGCTTCCTGCGCAAATTGCAGAAGGACCGGTAGCGGTAACAACAGGAGCAGGATAAACGGTCAATGTGATGGAATCTGAATCACCGCATCCGTTGGAGTCAGCTGCAGAAACATAGTAGGTTGTAGTTGTCAACGGTGACACTGAAATTGAATCGGCAGTGATATTCACAGGCATCCAGACATAAGTTGCTGCGCCTGATGCGTAAAGCGTTGCGCTGCTTCCTTCACAGATTGAACCTGTAGAAGACAGCGTCAACACAGGGAGTGCATAAATAGTAACGTTTATTGTACCTGATGAAGAACAACCGTTCGCATCTGTTCCGTTTACGGTAAATGTTGTGCTTGCAGCAGGAGTTGCAGCAGTTGTATCTGCATTTGGATTAACAACATCAACAGAAGGTGTCCATGCATAGGTTGCTGCTCCGGAAGCCATAAGTATTACAGTATCTCCGGCGCAGACTGCAGAAGATGCAGAAGTTGCTGTTATCACTGGAAGTGCGTTCACAACAATTGAAACAGAATCGGTATTTGAACATCCATTGGCATCTGTGCCCGTCACTACATAAGTGGTATTTGACGCAGGAGAAACGACTTCACTTGCATTCGTCAGATTGCCGGGTTGCCATGCGTATGTTGATGCTCCGCCGGCAGAAATTGTTGTGCTGTCGCCACTGCATATCGCAGCATTGCTTACTGCAGCTGAAACGACAGGAAGAGCATTAATATTAATCGTTAATGTCTGCGTTGCGGTACATCCTGCAGAACCTGTTGCTGTAACACTGTAAGTTGTTGTGGACGCAGGCGCATCCGAAATTGAGTTGCCGGTTACGTTCCCCGGATTCCAGGTGTATGGCGCTAACGAATTTCCGGAAACTGTAAGCGTAGTTGAATCTCCAACACACAGTGTCGAATCGGTAGCCGTTGCACTAAAACTGAGTGCTGACACTACAATCGTATCACTGCCAAGTGCACAATTGCTTCTGACCATTACAGTATAAACGCCGGGTGCTGTAATTGCGTTGGATGTTAAACCTGTTGCCCCGTTGCTCCACAGAATCTGATTGTATGCGCCGGTAATGCTCAGAGTAATGGATCCTGACGGACACAACATATAAGTTGCACCTTCATTAATCGATACTGTTGCTGTTGGCTCCGGTGTTGTGAAATCGGCGTTAGTCCACGTAACGTTGTCAAGGAACCTGAAGTTGCATACGTTAATCGGATCATTTGTTGTCATTACGTTATGAATTCCGGCCAACTTGTATGTTCCCGATGAAGGTTCAAGAACTTCAGCCGCAATTTTCGGGTGAATAATCAATCCATTCGCAGCAACATTACAGGACGTAAAATCACGTGTCGCGGTCCATGTGCGGTTTACAGCATCAAAGGCGCGTCCGAACAGATTTGGTGTTTGATTCGCCTGTCCGAGAGTGTATGTTGTGTTATCGGTCCAGGAGAAAAACACTTTGGTGCCGTCAGCAGTTCGTGATGCGATTGGAGACTGATCCATTGTCACCGTGTTCGGCGCTGTTCCCCATGTTCCGCGACCTCCGTTTACTGAGTTGAGAATTTGTACGTTGAACAGTCCACCATGCCAGGTGATATCCGCCATAGCATGCCATGAGCCGAAAAACACTGCGTAAGCGTTATTGCCATTGCAGATTGTAGTGATGAAATGCGGGTCTCCGTTAATGTCTACAACAAGATCACCGTCAAATCCTGCACTCGCAAAATTTCCTACAGCAATGTTGGAAGTAACGCACGGGAATGTTCCAAGATCAACCTGCATTGCAGATGACCATGTATTACCGCCATCTGTTGTGCGATAGAATACAGGATAGAATGAATATGGAGTCGGACCAGGAGTGATGTGTGTCAGCAGACATATCCAGCCGAACTGTCCGCTTGGGTCGAATGCGATTGAAGCGTCTGCTACCTGAGCTGCTCCACTGAATGCTGTATTGAATGAAGGAGTAATGGTAGCATTTGTACTCCATACAACATCATTACTGCCGTTCCATTGTCCTTTGTAAACACGGAATCCGGTGTATGCTGTTCCTGTATAAACCCAATCAATTGCCCAGAAGATTCCGGGCGCTCCCTTACACATTGAGTACGGAATAAGAGTTTGCGTAGATGCAGGTTGATTATACGTTTCTGTATTTCCTGTGCCATTGAGTTGACGTACTCCGCTCACCAATCCATTGAATGTTGCTGCTGTGGTCGGAGCGAGGTAGGAAATATATGCGTTGCTCGGGTTGGTGTTGGATGTCGGATTATAAATAGCAGCCTGAGGATAACGAGCACCATTCGTTCCATTCACCGACAATGGATTCAATACACCCTGATTGTTGGTCCAGCTTGTTCCACCATCAGTTGAAACATCGTAACGCAGTTGACCTGAGTGTCCGCCGAATGTAGAGGCATTATTCCGGTGTACGAATACAATCGTGTTGAGGTCTTTATCTGCCGCAACCGGATTAGTTCCGTTTTCAATATTGGTGAACGCATTCGATGCGCTGCCGGTGGCTGCTTGAGTTGCACACGGCTGAGCGTATGAGCTGATGGTTAAAGCAGTTCCTGCAATAAGGGTGTAAAATGATTTCATCGTAAGTTGTTGTGAGTGGAGGTTATCGGCTAAGATAAATCTTTGTAGCGGTTCATCCGGTGTTGTTTAACATTAGCCCCAATCAAAGCGATCAAGTCGAACGCAGATGGCCATTAATCGAATATTGCTTTAAATAACTTGGCGTTATACCAAAAACTAGGTATTTTTGCATTGTCTTTAGATTTAATCTAAATAAGAATAGACAGTTAATTAACAGCAAATCAATATGATAGCAGTTAGTGAAAGCGCCAAGGCACATGCTTTGGATCTGATAAAACAGGAAGGCCGTCCGACAGATACATTCATCCGTGTTGGTGTGGATAGCGGCGGATGCTCCGGCTTGTCTTACAAGCTCGAATTCGACAATGTGATGCGCGATGGCGATCAGGTTTTCGAAGACAAGGGAATTAAGATCGTTGTTGATCGTAAGAGCTTCCTGTATCTCGCGGGAACCACGTTAGATTACACCGGCGGTATCAATGGTAAAGGATTTGTGTTCAACAATCCAAACGCTTCCCGCACTTGCGGATGCGGAGAATCTTTCTCAGTGTAAATTATGGCGGACAAAAACGAAATACTGGAAGAGCATATTTCCTCGGAATACAAGTACGGCTTTGTAACCGACATTGATACTGAGTTTGCTCCTAAAGGATTGAATGAAGATATCGTTCGTTTCATTTCTAAAAAGAAGAACGAACCGGAATGGATGTTGGAATACCGCTTGAAAGCTTTTCGTCATTGGCTCACAATGGAAGAGCCAAAGCATTGGGCTCATCTGGATTATCCTGCAGTAAATTTTCAGGACATCAGTTATTATGCTGCACCGAAGAAAAAACCTACGGTGAACAGCATGGACGAAGTGGATCCGGAGCTGGTGAAGACTTTCGAAAAACTCGGAATCTCATTGGAAGAGCAGAAGCGTTTGGTGGGGATGGAATCCAAAATCGCTGTTGATGCGGTTATTGATTCTGTATCCGTCAAAACTACTTTCAAAGAAGTTCTCGCTGAAAAAGGAATCATCTTCTGTTCATTTTCTGAAGCAGTACACGAACACCCTGAATTGATTCGTCAATATATGGGAAGCGTAGTTCCGTATACCGACAATTATTACGCAGCTTTGAATTCCGCAGTGTTCAGCGATGGATCTTTCTGTTACATTCCGAAAGGCGTTCGTTGCCCGATGGAACTCAGCACATACTTCCGTATCAACTCCAGCGGAACCGGTCAGTTTGAAAGAACACTGATTGTAGCTGATGAAGGTGCTTACGTAAGTTATCTCGAAGGATGCACAGCTCCGCAGCGCGATGAAAATCAGTTGCACGCTGCTGTTGTTGAAATTGTGGCGCAGAAAGACGGAGAAGTGAAATACTCAACAGTGCAGAACTGGTATCCGGGAGATAAAAACGGTAAAGGCGGCATCTACAATTTCGTAACGAAGCGTGGTATCTGTGCAGGATCGAATTCAAAAATTTCGTGGACGCAGGTTGAAACCGGCTCAGCAATTACGTGGAAGTATCCATCCGTAATTCTGAAAGGCGATAATTCCATTGGTGAATTTTATTCCGTTGCTGTAACCAATAACATGCAGCAGGCTGATACCGGAACGAAAATGCTTCACATCGGAAGAAATACCAAGAGTACGATTATCTCCAAGGGAATTTCTGCCGGCAAGAGCAACAACAGTTACCGCGGATTGGTTCGTATATCGAAAGGCGCAAAGAATGCACGAAATTTCTCTCAGTGTGATTCATTGCTGATGGGCGATAAGTGTGGTGCGCATACTTTCCCGTACATCGAGATTCACGATAAGTCGGGTGTTGTTGAGCACGAAGCAACAACTTCGAAAATCGGTGAAGACCAGATTTTCTATTGCAACCAACGCGGTATCGATACAGAGAAAGCAATCGGCTTGATTGTAAACGGATATTGCAAAGAAGTATTGAATCAATTGCCAATGGAGTTTGCTGTGGAAGCACAGAAGTTACTGGCTGTTTCGTTGGAAGGTTCAGTCGGATAATAACTATAATGAAAAAATTCACCACATAGTCACAAAGAAAACTTAGGTTTCACAGTAGGGATTCTCAAGTGAAATCTGATGCGCCTTATGTGTCTATGTGGTTCAAAAAAAATACCAATGATTTCAATAAAAAATCTGCATGCATCCGTTGAAGGAAAAGAGATCCTCAAGGGCTTGAATCTTGAAGTGAAACCGGGCGAAGTTCACGCTATAATGGGACCGAACGGTTCAGGGAAAAGCACGTTAGCTTCTGTTCTTGCAGGACGTGAAGATTATGAAGTGACAGAAGGTGAAGTAACTTTCAACGGAAAGAATCTGATTGAACTTTCTGCAGAAGACCGCGCGCGTGAAGGTTTGTTCCTCGCATTTCAGTATCCGATAGAGATTCCGGGAGTGAGCAACATCAACTTCCTGAAAACAGCAATCAATGAAATCCGCGAGTACAAAGGTTTGGATCCAATTGATCCGAAACAGTTTTTGGCTCTCGTGAAAGAGAAACAAAAGCTTGTTGAACTCGATGGCAAACTCGCTAATCGTTCTGTGAACGAAGGATTCTCCGGCGGAGAAAAGAAACGCAACGAGATTTTCCAGATGGCAATGCTGGAACCAACACTTGGAATTCTTGATGAAACAGATTCAGGTCTTGATATTGATGCACTCCGCATTGTTGCGAACGGAGTAAACAAACTCAGAAGTCCTGAGCGATCATTCATAGTTGTAACACACTATCAGCGTTTGCTCGATTATATTGTTCCTGATTACGTTCACGTACTCTATAACGGACGTATCGTAAAAACAGGACCGAAGGAACTCGCACTCGAGTTGGAAGAAAAAGGTTACGATTGGATTAAGTCAGACGCTCAGAACGCTGCGGTATGAATGTGATGACAGAAAATAAATTGACGGAGCGCATTCTCAGCGGCAGTGAAGCGAAACTCGTTTCTCTTGCCGGGAACGCCAGTGCCCGTAAGAATGCTTTGGATGAATTCCGCAGAATGGGAGTTCCTACAAAGCGACACGAAGATTACAAGTACATCAATCCGGAGGGACTTTTCCGTCTCGGAGAATTCATGGCGAAGGCCAATGTTGTACGTCCTGTGACGTCACACGATGTGGAAGAGATGACGATTGCTCCCGGCGCTGCAAAAGTTGTGATCGTAAACGGAATTTTCATTCCGGAACTCAGCAAACTGGATCGATTGCCTGCAGGAGTAACTGTGAAATCCATTGCGGACGCTGTGGTTTCTGATGCAATTGCGAAGAAGTATCACAGCACAATTGCTAATGATTCTTCAGACGCATTCATTGCGTGGAATACAGCGATGAATGAAAGCGGTGTGTTCATTCACATCGCGAAAGGCGCAACTTGTAATATTCCGGTTCATGTGGTGCACATTGCGTCTAACGAAGCAGCATCAACATTCCATCCGAGAAACCTTATTGTTGCTGAAGTTGATTCTTCTCTCAACGTTATCGAAAGTTTCGATTCGATTGGCCCTGTAAAAACTCTTACCAACGTTGTAACGGAAGTAATGGTTCACAAAGGAGCGAAACTGAATCACTACCGTATTCAAACGGAAGGTGATGCAGCGCATCAAATGAATACAACATGTGTAGTGGCGGAGTCAGGAAGTAATTACTGCACGTACACATTTTCATTCGGCGGTGCTTGGGTACGCAACAATCTGAATATTTCATTCACACAAGAACATACTGAATCGCATCTTTACGGTTTGTACGTTACCAACGGCAATCGCGTTGTGGATAATCACACAATTGTTGATCACGCCATTCCGAATTGCATGAGTAACGAATTGTATAAAGGCGTTGTTGACGGGAAGTCAACTGCCGTGTTCAATGGGAAAATATTTGTTCGTCGTGATGCCCAGAAAACCAACGCGTATCAAACGAACAGAAATATTCTGCTCAGCGATGACGCAACCGTTAACACAAAACCACAGCTGGAAATTTACGCTGACGATGTGAAATGTTCTCACGGAACATCAACAGGTCGTTTGGACGAAGACGCAATGTTCTACCTGCGCGCACGCGGAGTAGGAGAGGCCTCAGCAAGAAAAATGCTCGTGCGTGCTTTCGCGGAAGAAGTGGTGAACAACGTTCCTGATGAAGCCATCAAAGCATATCTCGATAATCGCTTGAATCATTTGATGAGCTGAAATGAACACGCCGTCTTCAATACCTGTTACGTTCAGCGTTACTAAAGTACGCGCCGACTTTCCGATTCTTACTCAGTCTGTAAATGGAAAACCGCTCGTGTATTTCGACAGTGGAGCAACAGCGCAAAAGCCTAAACAGGTAATTGATGCGATTCATGCTTATTACTCATCTTACAACGCGAATATCCATCGTGGTGTTCATCATTTGAGTCAGGTTGCTTCTGCTGCTTATGAGAATGCAAGAAAGAAAGTACAGAAGCATCTTAACGCCGCTGATGAAAATGAAATAATTTTCACCGCAGGAACAACGGCAAGCGTCAATCTGATTGCAGAAGCGTTTCTGCGTTCAAGATTGAATCCCGGAGACGAAGTAGTGATTACAGGAATGGAACATCATTCCAATATTCTCCCTTGGCAACAATTGTGTCATGAGAAGAATGCAACATTGAAAGTTGTTTCAGTGAATGACGACGGAAGTCTGGACATGAATCACTTTGCTTCTTTACTGAACAGTAAAGTGAAACTCGTTTCCTGTACTCACGTTTCGAATACATTGGGCACGATCAACCCGGTGAAAGAAATCACTTCTGCAGCTCATGCAATGGGAATTCCGGTTTTCATAGACGGAGCGCAAGCTGTTCCGCACATGAAAGCGGATGTACAGGAAATCGGTTGTGACTTCTATGCTTTCTCGGGGCACAAAGTTTACGGACCAACAGGAATCGGAGTTTGTTATGTGAAGCAATCGCGTTACAGCGAGATGAGCACCTGGCAAACCGGCGGCGGAACAATCAAGACAGTTACATTCGAAAAAACAGAATACGTTGACGGTCCGCTGAAGTATGAAGCCGGCACACCGAATATTGAAGGTGCGATAGGATTGGGTTACGCGTTGGATTACATCAACGCAATCGGAATGGAAGTGATTGCTGCACATGAGCAGGAGTTGCTCGTTTACACAACGCAGCGCCTGCATGAGTTTGAAAACGTTGAGATCATTGGAAATGCCGAGCACAAAGCGGGCGTAATTTCTTTTAATGTGAAAGGTGTTCATCCGTTTGATGTGGGAACAATTCTGGATCAGCAAGGAATAGCAGTGCGTACAGGACATCATTGCACACAGCCGTTGATGCAGCGCTATAATGTTCCGGGAACCGTTCGTGTTTCATTCGGAGTTTATAATACGAAAGATGATTCCGACCGGTTGATTGCCGCGTTGGAGAAAGCGATAAAGATGTTGAGCTGATGGCAACAATTGCAGAAACGGAAAATGAAATCGTTGAGGATTTCGCAATGTTTGATCAATGGGATGACAAGTACCAGTACATCATTGACCTGGGAAAAACACTCGCGCCGATGAACGCGGAATGGAAAACCGATGATCGCCTGATCAAAGGTTGTCAGAGCCGGGTGTGGTTGTACACGGAGTTGAAAGACGGCAAAGTTGTTTATCACGCAGACAGCGATGCAATCATCACGAAAGGAATTGTTGCGCTGATGGTGCGCGTACTTTCGGAACATACACCAAAGGAGATTGTGGACGCACCTTTGGATTTCATTGAGAAAATCGGATTGAAGGAACATCTTTCACCAACCCGGGCCAACGGATTGCTGTCCATGGTGAAGCAAATGAAACTGGATGCACTTGCATTAACTGCAAAGAACTAGAACATGAACACAATCATTATATCTAAGGACGCTGCATTGGGGCAGAAGGTGATTGATGCAATCAAGACCTGCTTCGATCCGGAGATTCCGGTTGACATCTGGGAACTTGGATTGATTTACGAAATCAATATCAATGATGATAAGGAATTGTTGATCCGCATGACATTGACTTCTCCGAATTGTCCGGCAGCAGAAACCTTACCGGCGGAAGTGGAGCAGAAGACACGAGATATTCCGGAATTAAAATCTTCAAAAGTTGAAATCACTTTTGATCCGCCTTGGGATAAAGAGATGATGAGTGAAGTGGCACAACTGGAATTAGGATTTATGTAAACTTCGACTCCGCTCAGTCTCATACCTGCAATGATCTGGTTCTGTGTCAGACTGAGCGAAGCCGAAGGATGACCGGGAATTTGAAATGGAAGAAATCACCAACAGAGTAGCGAACAGCGGATTGATAACGCTGGATCTCGGGGAAATGTATCCTGCGGGCGAACGCGTATTGTTGGATATTAAAGATCAATTGTTTCAGGGATTGATATTGCGCGAAAAAGATTTTCGTGAATACATCGCAATGCACGATTGGTCGCAATACAAAAACAAGTTTGTCGCAATCACTTGTACAGCTGATGCAATCATTCCGGATTGGTCGTGGATGCTGCTTGCATCAGCGTTGCAGCCTTTCGCTAAAAAAATTGTGTTCGGTGATTTGGAAAAACTGGAGACGGTTTTGTTCACTGAGGTTTTATCCGCATTTGATTCAGAGCAATACCGTGACGCACGTGTGGTGATTAAAGGTTGCGGCGATAAGCCTGTTCCCAAAACAGCTTACATAGAATTGACACGTGTGCTGCAGCCGGTGGTGAAAAGCATTATGTATGGAGAGCCGTGTTCTACGGTGCCGGTGTATAAGAGACCGAAATAGGATTTAATCAGCGCTTGCCTTAAATTCGTTAATGCGCTGTCTGCTTGTATTCCTGATGTTTGCGAATTTCATTCACGCTCAGGACACCTTCCACGTGAAAAAGAAACAACCGCGTCCTGTTGTTGCTGCAACACAATTGCCACGACTGGACACAGCATGGAATGGAGACACAGTGATTTCGTATACGGCCGAATACAAATCGGGAATGGGAAACATTTGGGTGGTTGTTCACATGTACGGTCCGCGATTAAGTCCGCCGCGTGAGGCACCACCGGGAACGCGTATTCTGTTTACTGAAATTATTGCTAAAGATTCTTCAGGACGTCGTTACAGAATTTCGGATCAATACTACATCGCAGGCGCATATTTCCCTGTGAAATCACCACCGCAACGTAAATAGAATTCAACGAAACCAATACAATATTGTTCCGATTTCGGATTTTTTCCATCCGAGTTGCTGCATTGCATTTCTGATTCCGTCTTTCACTTTAATCGGACCGAACCGATGTTCCTCTCCGTTCAATGTAATCACTGTGAAATGATCGGGATATTTTTCGTTTAATCCGAATCCGCATTGACGAATGTCGCTTAACGGAATACTGAAACTCACGTCAGGTTCATCCAATCCTGCAAGAACTCCAACGCGTTTCACAGAAACCGTTGGTGTATGAATTACACGGCGATCCGTAATACGGAACTGCCCCATCTTGGGAATTGTACCCGGCGACTGACGACCCGTTATGTATTCGATGTTCAATTGCTTTTCGCCATCCTGAAGATTTACTTCCTGCGTTGAAAACATATCAGGAATACGAGAGAACATGCGATTACGGAATTGCTTCAGCTTAATGATCATCCACATCATCAGAATAATCGCATAGATCATTCCGATGATCGCAGGTAACATCCACAACGGTTCAAGAATTCGTTTAGTAGTGTAATGACGATGATGTCCGTCAAGAGATTCCTGATACATCATCCACGACATCACGCAGCCACCAATGAAAGCGACACCAACAATAATCAGAAATATCTTAATCGCCTTCCGTTTCAAAAACCACGGAAGAGGAGTACTTCTGATCTGCTCAACTATTCCCGGCATCAGTACGCGCGAACGGATTTGCCTTCCATGTAATTCATGTAAGATCGGTTCACAACGCGATTACCGCCCCACGTAGGATAATTTCCTGTGAAGTACCAATCACCCGTGTTGTTCGGACATGCATTGTGCAATCCTTCAATGGATTGGTAAATGATTTCCACTTCTGCATTGATTCCAACCGGTGTGAGCAGCTGAGAAATTTTCTTCGAAATATCTTCAGCAGTGAAAGGCTGATACACTTCTTTCACAACGTTCACCACTTTGTCTGCAGGATACGATTCCTGCTCTTTTGCTTTGGCGTAAACTTCATCGAGAAGATCATCCATGTGATTTTCGCGAATCAGTTCCACTGCCGCCTGGAATGCAATGAAGTCGCCCATCTTCGCCATATCAATTCCGTAACAATCCGGATAGCGTATTTGCGGAGCGGACGAAACAATCACGATTTTCTTCGGTCCCAGACGATCCAGAATTTTGATGATACTCTGACGCAAGGTTGTTCCGCGAACAATGGAATCATCCAGCACAACAAGATTATCTCCCGGTTTCACTACTCCGTATGTGGTATCGTAAACGTGAGAAACCATATCACCGCGCTGTGAATCGCTGGTAATAAACGTGCGAAGCTTCGCATCTTTCAATGCGATTTTCTCAATACGCGGTTGCATATTCAGAATCTCAGATAATTCAGGATCCGCAACATTTTCCATTGTAAGAATCTTGTGACGCTTCACAGTGTTCAGATAATGATGCAATCCTTCCACCATTCCGTAAAACGCAACTTCAGCAGTATTCGGAATGAAAGAGAAAACGGAATTCTTCAGATCGTAGTCAATGGATTTCAGAACCGAAGGCGTTAATTGACGTCCGAGGTTTTTTCGCTCCTGATAAATGTCTTTGTCGTTGCCGCGTGAGAAATAAATCCGTTCGAAGGAACAGGACTTTCTTTCCTTAGGAGTGCGCACTTGTTTTTCCAGAACATCTCCATTCTTACGAATGATCAAAGCATGACCCGGTTTTATTTCCTGAATTTTTTCCGCAGGTACATTAAACGCAGTCATGATCTGCGGACGCTCTGATGTCACAACAACAACTTCATCATCCATATACCAATGTGCAGGACGAATTCCGTTCGGGTCGCGTAACACAAATGCATCGCCATGTCCGAACATTCCGGCCATGGAATATCCACCGTCCCATTTTTTCGAAGCGTCTTTCAGAATTTTCTGAATGTCGAGATCGCGTGCAATGAGCCCTGTGATTTCTTCGTTTGAATGTCCAAGGTCTTTGTACTTGTGGAAAATATTTTCAACCTCACGATCGAGGAAGTGTCCGATTTTTTCCATTACGGTAACAGTATCGGCCTTCTCTTTCGGATGCTGACCGAGTTCAACCAGATGCTGAAACAGTTCATCAACATTCGTAAGGTTGAAGTTTCCTGCAACAACAAGATTTCTTGTGATCCAGTTGTTCTGACGAAGAAACGGGTGGCAGTTTTCAATACTGTTGCCGCCGTATGTTCCGTAACGAAGATGACCAAGGAGTAATTCGCCGGAGAATGCAACGTGACGCTTTACCCATTCAGCATCTTTCAGTCGTTCAGGATTCTTGTTGTGTACGTTAGCGAATTTGTCGTTGATCTTTCCGAAGATTTCTTTGATCGCACTTGGAGAAGTGGATCTGTAACGACTGATGTAACGCGTTCCCGGAGGAACATCGAATTTGATTGTTGCTACGCCAGCACCGTCCTGTCCGCGATTGTGCTGTTTCTCCATGAGCAAATACAGTTTATTCAGCCCGTACATGGGCGTGCCGTATTTGTCAATAAAATATTGGAGAGGTTTACGTAAACGAATAAGTGCAATCCCGCACTCGTGCTTGATAGCTTCGCTCATAGTATATTCCGCGACCCTTTTTCTTCCAACCGGACTGCGGCAATCACCGTAATCTCAGTTCAATTTTATCCGTCGACGGACTGCAAAGGTACGAATTTCGAATAGCAACGATGGCTTTTCGGTCGGCTGTATTTTGCGGTTCATCGTTATTTGGAAGATGATTTTGGGGCGAATTATTTTGCCTCAGATTTCGCTGGGAACCGCAGATCATTTTAGTGCTCGATAAATCTGCGTAATCTGCGTGAAAGGCGACACAACTTTTTAAAGCAGATTTCGCAGATCAATTGTCATTACAGTTGTGCGCGACCGTTCTTCTAAGGGAAGTCAGGCGGCGCGTGCGGGTAATCTGAAGCACCGGCCTCATCCGGGGGAGGATGAACTGTGCCTCAAATTTGCGCAGAATCGGAGCTGATTTTCACCCGCAATAAAATCGGTGTAATTAGGGCTGTAGGATCAACTATTGTATGTGATATCTCACCAGAACTTTTCTGTTCACCTGAGATGTCCACATCATCGCACTCTGTTTCAGAACAAGTCCGATGTTGTCTGCATACATGTCATGTGTATACAACGGAACCGCATACGGATAATTTGAAGCAGTCGGATAACCGTTGCCTTCGTAATCGATTGTGGTAAATGTTCCTGCATTCACTGTAACCAATGAATCTTCGTGCCGCATGAAATACCAAACATCCATTGCGCCCATGTTACTTTGATAATGCAATGTATCTGTGAAATTATCATGCTCAATAAACCAACCTGTTTCGTCAACAATATAACCGGCAGAATCACGAAGTAAACGTAAAGGTGTAATCCCGTTGTACGGATTTCCTCCGAGATTAACGGATTGTACTTTCTTGTAGGTGTAAGCTCCAATGATCGTGTCGCCTTCCACCCATGTGCTGTCCAGACATCCGGTAGCAATAATATTACCTGCTGAATCCAGCATTTCGTGTTGATAGATCCAGTAGGATCCGTTAGTAAGAGGGAAGGAGTACACGTTTGTTGTGTTGCCGGGTGAAGCAGGGGGAGGTTGAATGCTTTCTTTTTTGCATGACACAATGAGTGTAGTAATAACAAGCAACAGTGTTGCAGTTTGCGATGCGATTGATTTTTTCGTTTTCATGGCTTGCGAAGTTTTGTTTGAAAATCCGCATGTAAAACGATTGTTATACGCTGCAATTGTGCGAAGGTCACGCGGATTCAAATTGACTTTACAAATGCCGACCAATAGCCGATAAGTGATGGTTTGATCTGAGGCATTGAGTAGTAAAATCATTTAAGGATTATCCGTTTACAAACGGATAATTTCTGATGAATCATTGTCTTTTTGAAATCGAGAGTTTATATTGCTGCAAGAAAGAATGAGGTTATAGCAATAAAAAAGCCCCGTATTGGAAGACGAGGCGGCTTAGATGTTTTCACAACGGAATAATCCTTATTGTGAATTGCTTTTAGATTGTTCAACAAAGAAAAAGGAAAAACAGATATGAGTCAAGATTCTAAGAAAACAATTTTAGGATTGGATTTAGGGACGAATTCAATTGGTTGGGCATTGATTGAGACGGATAATAGTGAAGTTCCAAATAAGATTTTGGGAATGGGCTCCCGCATTATTCCATTGGATTCGACTGAGCGTGATCAATTTCAACAGGGACAGGCAATCACTAAAAATCAGGACCGAACCAAAAGTCGAACACAAAGAAAGGGATACGATCGACTACAGTTGAGAAAATCTGCTTTGAAGGAGTTGTTGCGGGACTTGAATATCTGGCCTACTGAGGCTCTCATGAAATTACCATCTCTTGAACTGTGGAAGCTTCGGAGTGATGCGGCATCCAAGGCACTTCAGCCTGGAGAATTTGGACGTGTACTTTATATGCTCAATCAAAAGAGAGGTTATAAGTCAGCAAGAAGTGAGGCTAATGCTGATAAGAAGGATACAGAGTATGTCGCTGAGGTAAAGGGACGCTATGCACGACTCAAGGAAGTGAAGAAGACCATCGGACAATATTTTTATAATGAGCTTAAAAACGCAGAGCAAAACCAGCAGCACTTTCAGGTAAAGAAGAAAGTTTACCCACGTGAAGCTTATCTTGAAGAGTTCGATGCAATAATTAAGACGCAAAAGGTGCATCATTCTTTTTTAACAGACGAAGTAGTTTATAAATTGCGAGATGAAATAATCTATTATCAAAGAAAATTAAAATCGCAAAAGAATCTTGTTAGTGTTTGTGAATTCGAGGGATTCGAAACGGCTTACATTGACAATGAGACGCAGAAACAAAAGACAATTTTTGCTGGACCCAAAGTAGCGCCTCGTACTTCTCCTCTTTTTCAACTTTGCAGAATATGGGAAACCGTAAATAATATTTCCCTGAAAGTCAGGAACTCTGCCGGCTCAAGATATAAATGGAGTGATAAGATTCCAACACTTGAGGAGAAGACAGAAATAGTTAGGAGACTTTGGAAGTCTGAACATTTAAGTCAGTCGGAGTTACTTAAAATACTGAATCTAAAAAAGGAAGATGTCTACGCCAATAAACAGTTGCAAAAAGGGATAAAGGGAAATTCTACTTATGTACAACTGCAAAAGATAATAGATAATACCGAAAATCTTACGTTCAATGTTCATAAGGTTGCTTCAAGTCATCAGTGTTTTCTGGTTGATGAACGAACCGGAGAAATTGTGGAAGAATTAGAACCGATTCAGCTTGATGCTTCCTTCGTTAAGGAGCCGCTTTACCAGATCTGGCACACAATCTATTCAATTAAAGATTTGGAGGAGTGCAAACTCGCAT
The DNA here is from genome assembly GCA_023151315.1 of Bacteroidia bacterium. Lineage (GTDB taxonomy): Bacteria > Bacteroidota > Bacteroidia > Palsa-965 > Palsa-965. Next base: position 4,578 of record JAKLJE010000007.1, on the reverse strand, counting down.
TGATTAAACGCTTTGGATTTGAAGAGAACATCGCAGCGCAACTGGCTGGAATTGATTTTAATTCACCGGGATTTGGTAACAAATCGAGTAAAGCTATGCGTAAAATTCTTCCATACCTGATGCAGGGATTCAACTATGCAGATGCTTGTAGCCTTGCAGGTTATAATCATAGTAAAAGTTTGACAAAGTCGGAGCAGCAAAAAAGAACAACAGCTGATCGTCTGGAGTTGCTACCGAAAAACGCATTGCGGCAACCTGTTGTAGAGAAGATTCTGAACCAGATGATAAATGTTGTTAATGCGATAATTGAGAAGCACGGCAAGCCAGACGAAATCCGCGTTGAACTTGCAAGGGAGTTAAAGCAAAGTAAGGAAGAGCGGGAAGGAGCAGATAGACAGAATAACTTTAACAAAGCGTTAAATGATGAGATAGGAAGAAGACTTCAAGAGTATCAGTTACCTGCTACCCGTCGATATATCCAGAAGTATAAATTTCTGTTTCCAACTCGAGACAAAAAATGGAAGGAAGCTCAGGTCTTTAATCAGTGCATTTACTGCGGAGAATCATTCAACATTACAGAAGCCCTGCGGGGGGATGATTTCGACGTAGATCATATAGTTCCTAAAACTTTGCTGTTTGATGATTCTCAAACCAACAAGGTATTAGTTCATCGAAGTTGTAATTCTAACAAGACGAATCAGACTGCTTATGATTTTATTGCGAAGCAAGGCGAAACGGCATTGTCGAGTTATATCTCTCGTGTGGATGATTGGTATAAGCGCGGTGTCTTATCATATGGGAAAATGCAAAGGCTCAAGGTTTCTTTTGAGGAGTATCAGGAACGAAAAAGAGCAAAAAAAGAAACAGAAGCAGACAAACGACTTTGGGAAAATTTTATAGACCGCCAATTGCGCGAAACTCAGTATATCGTTAAAAAATCAAAAGAGTTGTTGCAGAATATTTGTAATAATGTATCTAGCTCGGAAGGTGGTGTTACAGCTAAGCTGCGGCAACTTTGGGGGTGGAATGATGTTCTAATGAATCTGCAACTTCCTAAGTATAAAAATCTAGGTCAAACGCAGATTAGGCAATGGACAAGCGATCACGGGAAGCGTGTACATGAAAAGGAAGAAATATTAAATTGGAGTAAACGTGACGATCATCGTCATCACGCTATTGATGCGTTAGTGATAGCTTGTACAAGGCAGGGTTTCATACAGCGCATAAATACACTTAGCTCAAGTGACGTGAAGGATGAAATGAATAGAAACGTAGAAGAGGCAAGATTGGAGTATAATGAGAAACTTACTTTACTTGATAAGTATCTCATCACTCAGAGACCTCCAAAGTTTACTACGTCGTTTATTGAACAAGAAGCAGATAAAATATTGATTTCATTTAAAGCCGGTAAGAAGGTCGCTACAATCAGTAAACGAAAGGCGACTGGAAAGAACAGGGATACGGGTGTAATTGTGCCGAGGGGAGCACTTCACGAGCAATTTGTGTATGGGAAGATTAATGTCAACGGCAAAGCCTCGTATGTGTTAAAGTATAAGTTACAAGATTTAAAAAGCAAAGATGTTCCATCTATTGTAGATAAAAAGGTTCGTGAGCTAGTGAGTCAAAGGCTGAAGGCTTTTGGAGGAAAGGAAAAAGAAGCTTTTAAGGACGTGCTGTGGTTTAATGAAGAAAAGCAAATCCCGATTTTATCGGTGAGATGTTTGACAGGTTTGAGCGCCGTTGAGCCAGTAAAGAGAAATGAATTCGGACGGGAAATTGGCTTTGCAAAGCCAGGAAGTAATCATCACGTGGCAATTTATAAAGATGTTAATGGCAAGTACGTTCAACACCTTTGTACTTTTTGGCATGCAGTGGAAAGAAAAAAGCACGGAATTCCGTGTGTAGTTAAAGACTCCAGAATAGTTTGGAACGACATTCTTACCAAGAATCTGCCGTCGGCGGTTTTAGAGAAATTACCATCTGACAATCTTAAGTTGGAGTTCAGCTTACAGGAAAATGAAATGTTTGTCTTGAACTTACCTGACGAGGAGTTTAATTCAGCAAGAGATAGGGGAGACTACGCCTTAATCAGCAGATATCTCTATGTTGTGTGGAGCGTATCGAAGAACAAGTATTGGTTTAGACATCATTTAGAAACCAAAAATACAGAATTGAAGAAAACACCCGGGGCTAGAGAAAGTGGGCGTTTCATTGAAGTTAGCAGCGTGGATGGATTTCTTAAGCTTATTCCAAAGAAGATTCGTTTAAATCATCTAGGCGAGATTACGAAAATTGGAGAATAAAAATTCTAGTTGCTCTAGTTTATATTCATTAGCATGATCAAACGCACTCTCTATTTCGGAAATCCGACCTACCTCTCATTGACCAACAGTCAATTGGTGATCCGTTTGCCCGAAGTGGAGAAGAATTCGAGCATACCTGAGCATATCAAATGGGATGCGAAAAAGTCGATTGCCATTGAAGATATTGGCGTGATCGTGTTAGATCATCAGCAAATTACCATCACGCAAGCGGCAATTGATGCTTTGTTGCAGAATAATGTGGCGTTAATTACGTGCGATGCAACCCATCATCCAACAGGTATGCTATTACCTTTGGCAGGACATACATTACAAACCGAACGCTTTCGCGATCAAATAGATGCTTCAGTTCCTCTGAAGAAGAATCTATGGCAGCAAACGGTACAAATGAAGATTAAAAATCAGGCAAGTGTTTTGCGCCGCATCGGAATACCTACGGACAACATGGAACATTGGAGAAATTCTGTGCGCTCCGGCGACCCCGACAACTTCGAAGCACGTGCGGCAGCTTATTACTGGAAAAATATTTTCCCGGAAGAACTGGAATTCACGAGAGAAAGAAGCGGTTTCCCGCCCAATAATCTGTTGAATTACGGTTACGCCATTCTGCGCGCCGTTGTTGCGCGCGGGTTAGTGAGTTCAGGTTTATTGCCTACACTCGGCATTCATCACAGAAGCAAATACAATGCATATTGTTTGGCTGACGACATTATGGAACCTTATCGCCCGTTCGTTGATCAGGTGGTAAGAGAAATTGTGTATTCCGGCGTTAGTTACAACGATATCAGCAAAGAACTCAAGCAACAATTGTTGAGTATTCCGGTTTTGGACATTTGGATTGAAGGGGACAGGAGTCCGTTGATGGTTGGTTTGCAAAGGACAACGGCATCATTGGTGAAATGCTTTTCCGGAGAAACACGAAAGATATTATATCCGGAATTTCAATAGTACATGCGTTTAAATGAATACCGCATTTTGTGGGTGATGGTATTTTTTGATTTGCCGACTGACACGAAAAAAGATCGTAAGCAGGCGGCGCGCTTCCGTAAGGATTTGCAGGAAGATGGCTTCGCCATGTTTCAATTTTCCATTTACGCCCGGCACTGCGCCAGTCGCGAAAATGCAGAGGTGCATATCAGAAGAGTTAAGGCGTTTCTTCCCGACAAAGGTCATGTTTGTATTATGACCATCACGGACAAACAATTCGGAATGATCGAGATATTTTATGCGGCCAAAGAAGCTCCGCGCCCTGATACTCCTCAGCAATTGGAACTTTTCTGATCGGGAAAAACAATAAATCCCGGTTCGTTCCGGGATTTAAGGCCAGAATTTTTTAATCCTGTTTTTATTCGTAAAAAGCTGATTCTTAGTGCTTAAAACCACCCTCTGTTGTGATTGGTAAGAACGAAGATACAATCTGAAAGCAATTCACAACATATTATAATTGAAATTATAAACAGTCCCAGTTGTGATTGGTAAGAACGAAGATACAATCTGAAAGCAATTCACAACAAGGACGGCAAACGTGTTGATTCAATACACGTTGTGATTGGTAAGAACGAAGATACAATCTGAAAGCAATTCACAACTCGGAACTAGGCATCACCGTCACAGACCCGTTGTGATTGGTAAGAACGAAGATACAATCTGAAAGCAATTCACAACTCATAAGCTGCCATGCTTGCGATCTCGGAGTTGTGATTGGTAAGAACGAAGATACAATCTGAAAGCAATTCACAACACAATTCTAGTGTTTTGCTGTGGTTAGTTTGTTGTGATTGGTAAGAACGAAGATACAATCTGAAAGCAATTCACAACATTGTCGGTGCAGGTACTTCTGCTATGTTGTTGTGATTGGTAAGAACGAAGATACAATCTGAAAGCAATTCACAACTATCAACGAGTTCATGCAAAAACTCAATGAGTTGTGATTGGTAAGAACGAAGATACAATCTGAAAGCAATTCACAACACATTCGGGTTTGATTCTTTCCCGGTTGCGTTGTGATTGGTAAGAACGAAGATACAATCTGAAAGCAATTCACAACGCAAAAGGGATTGTTGTCACAGAAGGTGCAGTTGTGATTGGTAAGAACGAAGATACAATCTGAAAGCAATTCACAACGTACCATTGTTGTTTTTTGATGAAGCGACAGTTGTGATTGGTAAGAACGAAGATACAATCTGATAGCAATTCACAACCACAAAAAGGTATTGGTAAATTGAAATCAGGTTGTGATTGGTAAGAACGAAGATAC
>JAKLJE010000071.1 GCA_023151315.1 Bacteroidia bacterium | reverse complement strand
AAGATACAATCTGAAAGCAATTCACAACCAAGAAGCTGCGAACAGTAGAATTCATCACTGTTGTGATTGGTAAGAACGAAGATACAATCTGAAAGCAATTCACAACATGGCGCTGTTCCAAATCAGCATTGATACTGTTGTGATTGGTAAGAACGAAGATACAATCTGAAAGCAATTCACAACAGGTTGCGAATGAGCGTTTGACCAAGCTCAGTTGTGATTGGTAAGAACGAAGATACAATCTGAAAGCAATTCACAACGAATTCATGCAGTGCGTTCCAGCCATCAGAGTTGTGATTGGTAAGAACGAAGATACAATCTGAAAGCAATTCACAACAGATCAAACTGTTCGCTGTTGATGATCAGTGTTGTGATTGGTAAGAACGAAGATACAATCTGAAAGCAATTCACAACCGCGTCGTGTGACACGAGATCGAAATCTGTGTTGTGATTGGTAAGAACGAAGATACAATCTGAAAGCAATTCACAACAGCATCCGGATGATCATAAAA
>JAKLJE010000070.1 GCA_023151315.1 Bacteroidia bacterium | reverse complement strand
ACAACAATGGAAACAATGACAATTGTTGATCCTGCTGCGATTTCAATTCTTGTAAATGCCCCTGATACAGTATGTGCCGGTACGGTTGCAACACTTATGGCAAACGGTTCGGGTGGAACCGGATCATTGAGTTACCTGTGGCAGCCCGGTAATTTATCAGGTTCAACGGTTACAGTTACGTTGACATCATCAACGGTGCAATTGATTACGGTTACTGATTCATTAGGATGTTCATTTACAGACAGTGCTTCTATCACAGTTGAAGCACTTCCGGTTGTTGCGTTGGGACAAGACATAACGCAGTGCGGCGGAACTGTTGTGCTCGATGCTCAGAATGCAGGAATGAGTTATCTGTGGAATGACAATTCAACTGCGCAGACGTTGAATGTAAGTGTAAGCGGAACTTACTTTGTTGGTGTTACCAACGCATTCGGTTGCACAAGCTCAGATACTATCAATGTTACTTTGAATGCGAATCCGACATTGTATCTCGGAGCTGACACCACGCAATGCGGAGGC
>JAKLJE010000006.1 GCA_023151315.1 Bacteroidia bacterium | reverse complement strand
GAAACGGCGCTGCATCGTACTTGTGGGATAACAGTGTAACTGACGGTGTACCATTCGCTCCTGCTACGACAACAGTTTATACTGTTATGGGATTTGATCTCAATGGATGTTTCAACTATGATACTGTAACAATAGTTGTAAATCCGCTGCCGGCAATTGCAGCGACCGCAGCTAATTCAGCGATATGTTCCGGTAGCGGAACTACTATTTCAGCATCCGGAGCATCTTCATACTCTTGGCCTGCATTGTCAAGCACAAACGCAACGGAGAATGTTTCTCCTGCATCAACAACAACTTATGTTGTAATCGGAACAGACTCTGCAACAGGTTGTGTTGACTCCGCATCTGTAACCGTAACTGTAAACAGCAATCCAAGTGTAACAGCTTCGAACGACAGTATCTGTGCGAATGATTGCAGTCAATATAATGCAATTGTAACCGGCGGAAATCCGGGATATAGTTATAGCTGGTCGCCTGCAACCGGATTAAGCAGCACCACTGTTGCCAACCCGACAGTTTGTCTTGCATCTACGCTTTGTCACACAGTAACGGTTACTGATACTAACGGATGCATGGGAACTACAACTGCGTGTATCAATGTTTACACGGCTACTGCAGTAACATTGAGCGGACCATCATCAGTATGCGTTAACGACGGAAGTTATACGCTCACAGCAACTCCTGCCGGCGGAACATTCTCAGGACCGGGAGTATCTGGAAATACATTCAGTCCTTCAACGGCAGGTAACGGTACACACCAGATTATTTATTCATTCACAGATGCAAACGGATGTCCTGTTGCGGATACAATTAACGTTGACGTAACTCCATGCGCAGGCGTAAATGAAAATTCAGCATTGAGCGGAATAAGTGTTTACCCGAATCCATTTAATGATCTGCTTCAGATCAACGTTCAGGACGGAACTTCACAAATCCGTATTATGAATGCTGTAGGTGCTGTTGTTTACGATCAGAAAGTGAACGCGGGTCGTACTGAGATCAATACAAGTTCATTTGCGAACGGTGTTTATCTTGTAGAAGTAACCAATTCTAACGGCACTGCTACAATCAAGCTCGTGAAGAACAACTAAGAATTACGTTATAGAATGAAAAGTCCTCCTCTAAACCGGGAGGACTTTTTTATTTATCAGAAGTGAATGTCAAAAACGGGATGTAATTCAAGATTATTATCCGCCTGTTTGCGGGCGTAGTGATGATCGATATCCACGAATGCCACACCGGTAATATACACGTACTGCCCTTCCAGTTCATTGCTTTCTATGAATGAAACCACGCTGCGGTACTTTTCACGCATGAACGCAGATTCCGCATAATCACAATCCGGATTCGGCACCTCACAAATAAGGTATTCCTCGCCGCTTTTCAGCAGAATATGATAATCGCCGTCGTGTTTGCGATCTACTTCCTCAACATAGGCACGCACCGCATAAGATTTAAGTTCAAGATCAAGACGGGCCGTTTCAGATTTAACATCATCCGGTACTTCAAGCGCCCCTAAGGCTTCTATGGTGGTCCATTCGGGAACCGTATCGACCAGAATATTTCTGTCATCAATCATGAGTTTCACCTCACGACGCGTGTCGCCATTGCAAGCCTCCGGATTGTTATCTCCTTTGTCAGAACATGAAAATCCGAGCAGACAAAGCGCAAACACCGTAATTGATTGAATATTCATAGCGCGAATTTAAGTCATAACGGACTATAAGCCCTGAAAGTACGTGCAGAATCGGGCTTATCGAACAATGTTCCTATTTTTGCAGCAAACAAAATCATTACAATGTCCTTACTTGTTGCACCATCTTTGCTTTCAGCTGATTTCGGCAATTTATCCTCAGACATCCGCTTCGTAAATGAAAGCAATGCCGACTGGTTTCACATTGATGTTATGGACGGCGTATTTGTTCCTAATATCTCTTTCGGATTCCCGGTGCTTAAAGCTGTTCAGAAGGAAGCAAAGAAACCATTGGATGTGCATCTGATGATTAAGGACGCAGATTTGTATCTGGAAGAATTTGCGAAACACGGAACATACATGTGTTCTGTACATTTCGAAGCCTGCACACATCTCCACCGCACGATTCAGAAAATCAAGTCGCTTGGGATGAAGGCTTCCGTTGTTTTGAATCCTTCCACACCTGTTTCAGTGCTTGAAGATATTCTGCATGAATTGGACATGGTATTAATCATGAGTGTGAATCCGGGATTCGGCGGACAGAAATTCATTCCGCACACTTACGTGAAAGTGCGTCAACTGAAACAAATGATCAGCACACGTTGCTTACAAACATTGATTCAGGTAGACGGGGGCGTTGATCCGTCCAATGCAAGACAGCTGGAAGAAGCGGGTGCGAACGTAGTTGTTGCAGGTAACGCCGTATTCGGAGCAGCGGATCGCAGTCTTGCGATTTCACAAATCAAAGGATAAGCCAAATGGTGAAAAGCCTGTTCGGCACTTTACTCAGGCATTATCTGCTGTGGATGGTTCTGTTCGCAGCAGGGAGATTGATTTTCCTGCTCTGGAACAGGGAAGAAATCGGAGATTCTGATTTCTCTGAAGTGCTGCTTTCATTCTTCTATTCGCTGTATCTGGATACCGCAATGGCCTGCTATCTGCTGAGCATTCCTTTTTTACTTCTACTCATTGCAGCGATCTCTCAAAAAGCAGTAATATATCAAGTGATGCGCTGGACACATGCGATACTCTTTTACCTGTTCTTCGTCATGACCATTTCGGAACTTTCCATTTACGACGAGTGGCATACGAAACTCAATTACAAAGCACTTTGGTTCTTCGGCAATCCCTCGGAGGTATTCAATACTGCTTCTGCATGGCAGATTATTTCATCATTAGGCGGATCATTTTTACTGACCATCGTTACACTCATCCTGTATCGGAAAATTGTACTGCGACATAATATGCCGGAGCGCAAACCGTATTGGTTGCTTGCCGTGTATACACTCACGATTCCTATTGTCCTTGCTGTTGGAATACGTGGCGGATTTCAAACCATTCCTATCAATATTGCAGACGCATACTATTCGAAGAATAATTTCCTGAATACCGTTTCCGTCAACTCAATGTTCAATCTGGCGAGCAGTTGCATTGAAAACTCAAAAGCGGGAGAGCCATTAAAGCTATTTCCTGATGAAGAGAATAACAAATACTTCGCGGAAATAATGACCGCCGAAAAAGACACTACCCTTCGTGTTTTTCGTGATGACAAGCCGAACATTGTGCTTGTTGTCCTGGAAGGTTGGTCGGCAGATATGATAGCAAGCTGCAACGGTTATGCAGATGTAACACCTGTATTTGATTCATTGTGTAATCAAGGGATTCTGTTTACGCAATGCTATGCGAGTGGTTCACTTTCGGATCAGGGAATGGCTGCAGTTTTTTCCGCTTTCCCGGCCCAGTCGAAAACCTCCATTATTACCCAGCCGGATAAATATGAACACTTACCGTGTCTCAATAAAAATCTGAAAGCTGCAGGGTATTCAACATCATTTATTTTCGGCGGGCAACTGAGTTACGGTAATATCAGATCGTATATGTATTTCAATGAATTTGATAAAATCATTGAGGGAGAAGATTTCGATGCATCAGTTCCGCAGGGTAAGTTGGGAGCACACGACGAATATCTGTATCAGAAACAAATCGCGGAGTTGAAAACCACTAAAGAGCCATTCTTTGCATCCATGTTTACGCTCAGTACTCACGGACCGTATGATTATGAAAAACGCAAGGATCTGGGCTGGGGAGACAAAGAGCGCGACTATGTCAACTCAGTGCATTATGCGGACGCATGCATAGGTGAATTTATCAGCGCTGCACGGAAGGAAAAGTGGTTTGATCGTACTGTTTTCATTTTTGTTTCCGATCACAGTCACAATTCACCAAAGAATTTTTCATTCAATGAACCTGCTTATCGCAGAATACCGTTGCTTTTCTGCGGACCTGCGATTGACTCTTTGTACAGGGGAATGAAGATGGATTTCATTGCATCACAAACAGATCTTGCAGCCACATTGCTTGGCCAATTGAATCTGAAGTCGGATGAGTTCATTTACAGTAAGAATCTCTTTAATCCTTTTGCGAAGCGGCACGCTTATTATGCCTATGAACAAGGAGCTGCGTGGATTGAAGACAATGGTTACGTTGTATGGAATTACGACAACACTGTGCCTTACCGGAATTTTTCCAACCCGTCAGATTCAACACAACTAATTAAACGAGCACAGACATTCACGCAGAAAGTGACCACGCAATATGCACGATATTGAGCTGAAATTTGAGTGATGTTGTGATTGTACTATCCTGCGTATCCGATAAAAGCGCAGAACTTTATACCCCAGAATTTCATATTAGACTTGAAATCTGCTTCTGTGTAATCTGAAGAAGTAGAAAACCCATTGAGCTTGAATCGTGTTGAATTCAGGTCTGTGTCCCAAAACGGAATCAGGTAATAAGGTTCAATTGTCACACCGAAATTTCCACCAATCTGAACACTTGCACTGAGTTTACCCGCAAGCGTAAACTTACTGTCCAGAGGGCTTGATGAATATTTCAGAAACATAAACGGAACCAGGAAAAACGCTGCAATGCGCTGCTTCAGAACTTCATTCGGCACATCCTTAATTACAAAAGGATTTGCGGTAAGACCGGCAAAAATTCCGACGCGGAAATAAGGAGTTGGAATCAACTTTATACCGCCTCCCAACGTAAGAGAGCGATTAATCATCATATACGACCCTTTATGCTCAGTTCCTGATGAATCGAAGCCCTGATATCTTGTGTGCATACGATTGGACATATAATTCATTTCCGCATAGAACCATTTATTGCCAACACCATAACCGATATTCCAACCTCCTGCCTTTTCACTCACTACCGGTTGACGATCCAACCAGGGACGCAAATCAGAAAACTCGCCGAACAGATTTCGTGCATTTTGCCACTCAAGGTTGGCAGTATTAATTCCAAACTTCAGGTACAACCCTTCAGCATTCTGAGCCGTTAAGACAGCCCCTGATAACAAACACAGCAGAATAGCAAAACGCTTCATCATAATGATCATTTATTTCAGTTGATGTAGTCACTTAAATATTCAAAGCGCGGCATCAGTTTGCCGTCTTTACAGATACTTCCGCGGTCAATAAGTCCGTCCGGATCATTACCCAGCAAAGCAGGAATCACTTTCTCAATCAGTTCCTTTCCGAAGCTGTCTGAAGAATCGCGCGGCAATTCACATGGAAGGTTGTCCACCGCCATAACAGTGATTACTTCATTGGCGAATGCGTTGTCACTCGGTTCTCCGGTTTGCGGGTTATATCCGTAGAACGGTTCAGTAATTGACGACGGTTTTGTTGTCGAAGGAATTGATCCGTTGATATCGCATGTAACATCTGCAATAACACTGACACGGAAATCAGGCGACTTCATATCTGCCTTTTCAAACAACTTAGGAGCGCGCGGATCCCAGAATGAGCAATGCGCAATTACATCGGCGTGCGGAGTGAATTTCGCAAATGTGCTGCGGAAATCTTCCGGATGCTTATAAAATCGATCGCGATCCCATTGTGTTCCGTCTTTCGGCTCATTGTAATCGTAAGAATGGAGTTGCGTGTAAACCGCTTCACGGAATGAATAATGCGTGAACTCGTACGGTGTTACACGGCGAATGTGCAACATGCCGAGCAATTCGATTGCGCCGTTTGCAACACGACCGTTACCTGTAACAATCAGTTTCATATTCGGCAGTTTCACTTTCTTCAGTTCCTCCTTCACTTCCACCATATCGTAACATTGCCATGCCGGACGCAAATCAAACAATCCGAAACGCAATCCGTAACCGCGAATACCGTTGTAAGTCCCGACTATTCCTGCGTAATGTCCGAATCCAATGATACGGTTGAACTGCGGATCAGTCAGACATTCGTAGTCTATCATCTGAATTTTCTTCGCAATCAACTGCTGCATCAATTCTTTGTTATGCGGCTGCTTCTTAATGGTGTGAGAGAAGAAAAAGTACTTTTTGCCCGGAATCAATTCTGATTTTGGAACTTCTTTGATGCCCATGAGAACATCGCAGGACGATAAATCTTCCTGGAGATGACATCCAACGGCACGATATTCGTCGTTACTGAACGCCCGCCAATCGCTGGGCTGAACCAGTACTTCAATATTAAATTCACGCTGTAAAAGGACGCATTGCGCCGGTGTAAACGGAACACGCTTATCGTGCGGTACTTTTCCTTCTCTGAGAATGCCGATTTTCATAATTCTGTATTTGGTCGCAAATATAAGCTTTAAGCCGCCCGCCTCTAATGACGAAAGCGAGTGCGCAGAGTAATAAAAAAAGTGATTCCTCTGACAAACAGTACGATATTCTCAAAATTCCGCTGATCAAGAGAACATCGAACTGCACAGCTCAATACCTTTGTAGCTTAAATCCATTTCTCAATGTCCTCTCACGGTCATTCCTCAGTACACAGTAAAGTCACAATGGCGGGACTTCTGATTACACTCGGAATTATTTTCGGTGATATCGGAACTTCTCCACTTTACGTGTTAAAAGCCATTGTAGGACCCGACAATCCAATTGACGCAGAAGTTGTACTCGGCGGTTTGTCTTGTATCATCTGGACACTCACATTGCAAACTACAGTGAAGTATGTGATGCTCACGTTGCGTGCAGATAACAAAGGTGAAGGTGGTGTATTTGCATTGTATGCGCTTGTGAAGAAAACCAAAGTCAAGTGGTTACTCTTCCCTGCGATGATTGGCGGTGCGGCCGTGTTGGCAGAAGGTATCATCACGCCTCCGATTTCCGTGTCATCCGCGATTGAAGGTTTGCACATGACGGAAACCTTTAGAGATTTACAGACGGTGCCGATCGTTATCGGAATCATTTCACTTCTATTCTTCATTCAGCAATTCGGAACGAATTTCGTCGGTAAGTTCTTCGGGCCTGTTATGCTCATCTGGTTTGTAATGCTGGGTGTGTTAGGCATATCAGGAATGATGCTGGATCCGAGCGTGCTTCGTGCAATCAATCCATATTACGCGTACAAATTACTTGCGGCACACCCGGGAGGATTCTGGCTTCTTGGCGCGGTTTTCCTGTGTACAACAGGAGCAGAAGCCTTGTATTCAGACCTGGGTCACTGTGGAAGAAAGAACATCCGCATGTCCTGGATCTTCGTTAAAACCATGCTTGTACTGAATTACTTCGGACAGAGTGCGTGGTTGATTTCTCAGGAAGGAAAAGTGCTTGGTAAAACCAACCCTTTCTACTCGCTCATGCCGGAATGGTTCCTTCCAGTAGGAATCGGAATTGCTACTGTTGCAACCATCGTTGCATCACAGGCACTCATCAGCGGTTCCTTCACACTGATCAACGAAGCGATTCGACTGAATTTCTGGCCGAAAGTGAAAATCAAATATCCAACGGATCTCCGCGGACAGCTTTATATTCCAAGTATTAACTGGATGCTCATGATCGGTTGTATTGGCGTTGTTCTTTACTTCCGTGAATCTGAGAAGATGGAAGCAGCATACGGTCTGACTATCATTCTTGGAATGCTCATGTCGTCGCGACTGTTAACGTTCTTCATGCGCATTAAGAAATATCCGGCGATTTTCATTCTCGCGTTTGTTGCCGTTTACCTCGTGGTTGAACTCGCCTTCTTTATCGCGCAAATGAACAAGTTTGCTCACGGCGGTTGGATCAGTTTGCTCATTGCTGCAATTCTGTTCACAGCAATGTTCAGCTGGCATCAGGCACGGAAAATCCGTAACCGTTACGTTGAATTCACAAAACTGAACGATTACCTGCCGAAGTTGAATGAGCTCAGCCAGGACACAAGTGTTCCGAAATATTCAACACACCTCATCTATCTCACCAGTGCAAACCAGCCGGATGAAATAGAAGCGAAAATCATGTACTCTATTTTCCAGAAGCAACCTAAACGTGCCGATATCTACTGGTTCGTTCACGTTGATGTGTTGGATGAACCTTACAAAATGGAATACAAAGTGACTGAGATCATCAAGAATGATGTTATCCGCATTGATTTCCGTCTTGGATTCCGTATTGCTCCGAAGATTAACCTGATGTTCCGCAAAGTGGTTCAGGATCTTGTGGCCAACCACGAAGTGGATATCGTGAGCCGTTACGAATCTTTGCAACGTCAGCAGGTAATCGGTGATTTCCGATTCATCGTTATCGAGAAACATATGTCCTACGACAATGAATTCCCGATCATGGATAAGATATTCCTCGATATCTACAATGTGCTGAAGTTCTTCTCCATGTCAGAGGAATCGGCATTCGGACTCGACACAAGTTCCGTGCTGGTAGAAAAAGTTCCGATTGTGATCGCTCCGCCGAAGGAGTTGAACATGAAAAGGATACAATAGACGTTAGACGTTAGACGTTAGACTTTAGTCGTTGGACTTTAGACGTTAGAGAGGAAGCGGAAGCCTTTCTTTTCCGGTAAGTTTTCCTTACTTTTAAACGGACGCATTTCCATGGGGATTTGTGTCTGTAACAAGCACACCGTCTAACTTCTTTATGGCAACAAAAGTACCTTCCGATCTGGAGATTGCGCAAAGCGCAAAAATCCGTCACATCAACGAAATCGCAGCGAAAGCAGGCATTGCAGTTGACGATCTCGAACACTATGGCAAATACAAGGCAAAGCTTCCGTTAACGCTCATCAACGAAGAGAAAATCAAGAAAGCAAAACTTGTTCTTGTAACGGCTATCAGTCCGACTCCTGCGGGAGAAGGTAAGACCACCACTTCTATCGGTCTTACGGAAGGAATGAACAAGATCGGAAAGAAGACGATGGTTGTACTTCGCGAGCCATCACTCGGACCGGTATTCGGTATCAAAGGCGGTGCGGCAGGCGGAGGATATTCGCAGGTAATTCCGATGGAAGACATTAACCTGCACTTTACAGGAGATTTCAACGCGATTGAGAAAGCGAACAACTTGCTTGCTGCACTCATCGACAATAATATCCAGAGCAAGACACGCAATCTGAACATCGATCCGAGAACCATTGTATGGAAACGTGTAATGGACATGAACGATCGCTCTTTGCGCAATATTGTAATCGGATTGGGCGGAGCTGCCAACGGAATTCCGCGCGAAGACGGATTCAACATCACTCCGGCTTCGGAAGTAATGGCCATCCTTTGCATGTCGAAGGACTTTGCAGATCTCAAGAACAAGCTCGGCAACATTTTCATCGGATTCACTTTTGACAAGAAACCGATATTCGCCCGCGACCTCAACGCACAAGGAGCAATGGCATTGTTGCTGAAAGACGCAATCAAACCGAATCTAGTTCAGACATTGGAAGGCAACCCTGCAATTCTGCACGGAGGACCGTTCGCGAATATTGCACAGGGAACGAACACCATCATTGCAACCAAGATGGGACTTTCACTGAGTGATTTCGTTGTAACGGAAGCCGGTTTCGGTGCTGAT
Source organism: Bacteroidia bacterium (assembly GCA_023151315.1). Classification (GTDB taxonomy): domain Bacteria; phylum Bacteroidota; class Bacteroidia; order Palsa-965; family Palsa-965. The sequence continues at coordinate 165,687 of JAKLJE010000006.1, read as the reverse complement.
CTCGGTGCTGAGAAATTCATGGATATCAAGTGCGGTTACGGAAATCTCTCACCGGATGCGATTGTGCTTGTTGCTACAATACGAGCGTTGCGTCATCATGGCGGAGCGAAGAAGGAAGAATACAATACAGCGAGTCTTGATCGTGTGAAGAAAGGATTTGAAAATCTGGAGAAGCACATTGAGAACTGCAAGAAGTTCGGCATCACACCGGTTGTTGCTATCAACAGTTTCATCAGCGATTCAAAAGAAGAAGTTGATTACGTAGTGGAAAGCTGCGCGAAACACGGAGTAAAAGCTGTGCTTAGCGAATGCTGGGCAAAAGGTGGTGAAGGAACAACAGAACTCGCTAAGGCGGTAGTTGCAACCATTGAAAGCGGCAACAATAAATTCAAACCGCTTTACGATTGGAATCTTTCGATCGAGGATAAAATTAAAACCATCGCAACGGAAATTTACGGTGCTGATGATGTTGAATACACAAGTCAGGCACGTTCCGGTTTGAAAGCCATCAAAGAACTCGGCTACGACAAGTTTCCGGTTTGTATGGCAAAAACGCAGAAATCATTCTCTGACGTGGAAAGCAAAATCGGACGTCCGCGCAATTTCAACATCACCGTGCGTGAATTTGAATTCGCTGCAGGAGCAGGATTTGTAATTCCGATTCTCGGAGATATGATGCGCATGCCGGGACTCCCTGCAGTGCCTGCGTCCGAAGGAATGGATATTGATAACAACGGAGTAGTTACCGGTTTATCTTAATGGCAGTATCACCCTATAAAGCAGTTAAAATCAGCGGAGGAAAACCTGATTCAGTTGAGGATTTTCTGACCGTCGAACAATCATTGCAGATTTCACTGAACGGAAATGCATATACATTGACAATGCAGACACCGGGCGATGAATTTTCATTGGTAAGAGGATTGCTTTATACGGAGAATGTGTATGTAAACACAACTGTGCAACCGGACATTCAGGTAACTGAAAAATCAACACAGGGTTTCATTTCTGCTGTGAACGTAACGGTTCCTGCCGATCAATTGGGCAAAGGAGCAGAAACTATCCGTAACATCATGTCGGTTTCTTCCTGCGGACTATGCGGGAAAGCAGGGCTTGATGAAGTTTCAGAAGTTCAGTTAATCTGCAATGAAGTTCTGAAAGCGGAACATGTTCAGAAAATGTTCACCGAAATGAATTCCGGACAGAATACGTTCATCAAATCCGGAGGTTCTCATGCATGTGCGGCATTTGACATAAACGGGAATCTGCTTTGCATGCATGAAGATATCGGTCGTCACAATGCAGTTGATAAAGTGATTGGTGATTTATTGCTGAACAATAAACTTCCGCTAGCGAAGTGCGTTACTGTCAGCGGCAGAATTTCATACGAAATCGTAAACAAGTGCTTTGCAGCTCAAATTCCGTTTCTCGCGGCTGTCTCAGCACCATCTACGCTTGCAGTGGATTTCGCCAATGAAAAGGGAATTACGTTAATGGGGTTCTGCCGTGAGAATAAATTCACGGTTTACTCTCACGAGGAAAGAATTAATATCGGAACCGGTGTCTCTGAAAAGAACCGCGAACTAAAGCATTGAATACATGTCAAAAAATCTCAGTGAATTATCCGGACGCAAAGGGCTCAACGAAAATCTTTTCGAAGAGTTAGGACTCGCTGCTAAGAAAACAGGAACGCCTTCCAAAGCGGAACTGGAACGTCTTGCGGATGAATTCCTCATTGGTAAAGCGAACGTCTACGGAGCGGCCAGCTTCTATGATTTTCTCCGCGAAGAAAACAAAGGGAAGAAAGTGTATGTGTGCAACGGAAGTTCATGCTTAACAGCGGGTACACAAACTTCACTGAAGAAAAAACTGTCGACGCAGTTCAAGAAAGAAGAAATCGGAGAAATGTGCTGCCTCGGACGATGCCACGAAAACGCTGCGTTCAATATTAACGGTCGCAACTATTCGGGGAAAGACATTTCAAAAATTGCAGACATACGCAAGAAGAAAACGGCGTTAAAGGACAATTACGCTGTAACATGCATGGGAACACCTGTGCTCACTGCAGAGATCGGTGATACCGAATCGTACTATACAACACTGGATATAGTTTTGTCCATGACGCCTGATCAGGTTCTCAACGAATTGAAAATTTCCGGTCTGCGTGGCCGTGGTGGCGCAGGCTTCCCGATCGGCTTGAAACTGGAAAGCTGCAAGAACACAGAAGGCAAAATCAAGTTTATCGTTTGTAACGCTGACGAAGGTGATCCGGGCGCGTACAGTGACAGATATCTGCTTGAAGAACGCGCGCATTCTGTTTTACTCGGAATGATGATTGCGGGATATGTATGCGGCGCTAATATGGGTGTGCTTTACATCCGCGCGGAGTATCCGGAAGCCATTGAAATCACTCAGCAATGCATTGATGAATTACGCAGTGCCGGAATTATCGGAAACAACATTCGGAATTCTGGATTCAATTACGACTTCAAAATTATTCGCGCGCAAGGCGCATATATCTGCGGAGAAGAAACAGCATTGCTGAATTCCATTGAAGGACAACGCCCGGAAGTTCGCGTACGTCCGCCGTATCCGACACAGCAAGGATTGTTCAATAAACCTACTGTTGTAAACAATGTGGAAACGTTGGCGTGCATTCCATGGATTCTGAAAAACGGAGGAAGCGCTTTTGCTGCAATTGGTAAAGGAAGAAGCACCGGAACAAAACTGATTTCATTGGACGGATTCTTCAAGAAACCCGGAATTGTTGAAGCTGACATGGGCACACCGCTGAGTGATGTCATCAAAAAAGCAGGAGGAGGATTCAAAGAGAAAGTGAAAGCGATGCATATCGGCGGACCGCTTGGAGGACTAGTTCCAGTTGCAAAAGCAACTGATCTGACTGTGGATTTTGAATCATTCGCGCAGAACGGATTTCTTCTCGGTCATGCATCTGTAGTGTGCATTCCGAATGATTTTCCGATTATAAAATACGTTGAACACCTTTTTGCATTCACTGCGCACGAAAGCTGCGGCAAATGTTTTCCTTGCAGAATCGGTTCTACCCGCGGCAAGGAAATGATGAACAACGCGATTTCAGGTGAAGTGAAGATCGATCGAGAATTGCTGAACGATCTTTTGCAAACTATGGAAATCGGATCGCTGTGTGCACTTGGAGGCGGACTTCCGCTTCCGATCAAGAATGCACTGCAGTATTTTGAAAAAGAACTCAAACCTTATTTCGCTAAATAAGTCTGTCATGAGCAAGATTGCCTACATCGATAACAAGCCTTACGAAATTCAGAATGGAGAAACCATTCTTGCATTTCTGAAACGCAATTTCGGCAACGATTACGTACCGACTTTGTGCGACGCTCCGAATCTTGATCCTTACGGCGCCTGCCGCGTGTGCAGCGTGGATGTTGCATTGGCGGAAAACGGCCCTGTGAAATCGCAGGCTTCGTGTCATACTCCTGTAATGGAGAACAGTTATATCTATCCGCACTCAGAACGCATTCAGAAACTGCGCAAGAATATTGTGGAACTCGTTCTCACAGATCATCCGCTGGATTGTCTGACTTGCGAAGTGAATAACAATTGCGAGTTGCAGACTGTAGCCGCGAAAGTAGGCGTGCGTGATGTGCGTTATGCACCGGGGAAGAACCATCTAGACAGAAAGAAAGATCTTTCTCACGCTTACATGACTTCGGATTTATCGAAGTGTATCAATTGTTCGCGTTGTGTGCGTGCATGCGATGAAGTACAAGGACAATTTGTACTTACTATGGCGGGACGCGGTTTCGATGCGCACATCGTGAAAGGCATGGATCAGACTTTCGAGCAATCAGACTGCGTAAGTTGCGGTGCGTGCGCTCAGGCTTGTCCTACGTCTGCCATCTCCGATATTTTTGAATCAAAATCAGTTGCGAACGTTCAGAAGACACGCACAGTATGTACGTATTGCGGCGTAGGTTGCAATCTTGAAGTGGCATCACAAAACGGCAAAGTAAAATCCATTCAGGCTCCGTACGCTGCAGAAGCGAACCAGGGACACACCTGTCTGAAAGGAAGATTTGCGTTCTCATTCTACAATCACCCTGAACGTTTAAACACTCCGCTGATCCGCAAAAACGGAAAACTTGAACCGGCATCATGGGATGAAGCGTACAATTACATTGCAACTGAATTGCGCCGCATCAAGAATAATTACGGAGCAGATTACATCGCAGGAATTTCTTCAGCACGCTGTACGAATGAAGAAAACTATCTGATGCAGAAATTCATCAGAGCGGTGATCGGCACCAACAACATTGACAGTTGCGCGCGTGTATGCCACTCTCCTACTGCATTGGGTATGCAAAGAACTTTCGGAACCGGAGCCGCGACCAATTCGATCAAAGATCTGAAGTATACGGATTGCATGATGGTGATCGGAGCGAATCCTACCGATGCGCATCCGGTTACAGGAGCGAAGATCAAGCAGCAGGCGATGAAAGGGAAAACGCTGATCGTAATTGATCCGCGTCGTACTGAACTGGCCAAGTATGCACACTATCATTTGCAGCTGCGTCCGGGAACGAACGTTGCGATGCTGAACATGATGTTGTATTACATCATCAGTGAAGGATTGGAAGATCGCAGCTTCATCGAACAGCGCACTGAAGGCTATGAAGAATTCCGCAAGCAGGTGCTTTCACAGAACATTGATGAGTTGCAGGAAATCACAGGCGTTGACAAGAACCTTGCACGTGAAGCAGCGCTCGCTTACGCAAATGCAAAAGCGGCAATGTCATTCCACGGTCTTGGCGTAACGGAACATTCACAAGGAACATTTACGGTTATGCTCATTGCGGATCTCGCGATGATTACTGGAAATATCGGTAAACGCGGTTGCGGAGTGAATCCGCTGCGCGGACAGAACAACGTTCAGGGTGCAGCAGACATGGGTTGTCAGCCGCATCAGGGAGCAGGATATCTCGATGTTACTGATCCGAACGTACACAAGCTGTATGAAGATTTTTACGGAGCGAAATTGCCGGATTACATCGGTTACAAAATTCCGCAGATGTATGAAGCGGCGCTGGACAATCGCTTGAAGGCGATGTGGGTGATCGGTGAAGACATGGCACAAACAGATCCGAACACACAACACGTTGTGAATGCATTGAGCAAACTTGATCTGCTTGTAGTTCAGGAACTGTTCATGACGGAAACTGCAAAGCTTGCCCACGTTGTATTACCGGGAGCTTCATTCCTTGAGAAGGATGGTACGTTTACCAACGGTGAACGTCGAATTCAGAAAGTGCAGAAGGTTGTAGAGCCTATTGCGGGAGCAAAAGCAGACGGGCAGATTATTGTGGACATGATGAATTACATGGGCTACAAACAGGATGATTACAATCCTGCAACGTTGCTTGCGAAAGAAATTTCTCAGATCGTTCCGTTCTTTGCAGGTGTTACGTGGGAAAATCTCGGTGACAACGGGAAGCAATGGCCTGTAGCGAAAGACGGAACAGATTCCGATTTGCTGCACATCAAGGAATTCAAACGCGGCAAAGGCAAATTCATTCACGCTTCATTCAAGGAATCGAAAGAACTGGAACAGCACGCAGACGAGTTCCCGTATATCATCACAACAAACCGTGAGTTGGAACATTACAACTGCGGAGCGATGACGCGCAGAACGAACAACGCGAAGATTCTGACTGAAGATGTTTTGATGATACATCCATCTGATGCGGCGAAAGAGAAAATTGAAAACGGAGATATGGTTTGTGTGATTTCAGCACGAGGAAAAGTTGACATCAAAGCGAGAATTACAGACGAAGTGAAACCGGGCATTCTGAGTTCAACGTTCCACTTCCCGGAAATCATGCTGAACAATATCACATCGAGTGTTCATGACTCCGAAGCATTGTGTCCGGAATACAAAGTTGTGGCATGCAAAATCAGGAAGAGCAAAGGGCAATACAAGAAGGCCGGAAGTCGTAAAGCGGCAATGTTGCTGAAGAAATAAGCAGGTTACTGTTCTGCTTTCCAGTGCATTTTTGTTCCGAATCCGAGTGTATTATCAGTAAACTTCATTGTTTTGAGTTTGATGACCCAAAACTTGCCGCCAATTGCGCGTGCGAAAGGAAAGCGACTGTAGTAGATTGATGAAGCCTCATCATCTTCTGCGGACGTGAACGCTCCGGTGAACTGCACTCCCTTAATTGAAACCGTTTCAAGTTTATCCGGCAAAATGGTACCTGCAATCATCGGATTCTTCAATCCTTCCTGAACATGTCGTGTATCATCTGAAGATTTAAAAATCAACGCAACGTTTTTCTCATCGTAAGCATAATAGCAACTGGCACACCAAAGTCCTTCCGGAGAAGTCGTGCAGAGTGATAAGCATTTGTTATCGAGAATAAACTCACTGATCTTTCGTATTGAATCCATTCATCAAAAGTAACAAGTACGAAAACGAAGCCCCCGGATTTCATAAAGAATCCGAGGGCAAAATGACAAGAATCAGTTATTGTTTGACGAAGCGAACTGTTCTGTTGTTGGTGGTATCTGATATCAGATAAGAACCGACCGGAAGTGAAGCAATATTAAGTGTTCCGTTCGCTTCAACACGATGCACTGCAACAGTTCTTCCTGTAAGATCAGTGATAACAATATTCTCTCCGGCGGCAATATTGATTGTAACTTCAGTTGAAGCAGGATTAGGATAAACCTGCAATTTGCAAACGGAACCAGTCGGGTTGAATCCGGTATTCATAACTGCTTCACAAGCTGAAGTATCGGAGCAATTTCCCATTGTAATGATCACCGCATAAGAACCGTTTACAGTTGCATTGAAATTCTGATTGGTTTCTCCTGGTATAATTGAATTTCCGTTATTGCAATCAATCCATTGGTACGAAGCTCCGTTTTGATTTGCGCTGAGCGAAGGCGAATTGTTGGTTACACTATTATCAAGCGTGTTGATGGTCAGAAGAATTGTAATTACGCTGTCGCAACCGGCCGTATTCGGAATAGTATCGAAATACGTTCCGGCCGTCGACCAAACATAATTTCCGCTCGGGGACAGATAAATATTACAAGTGCTTGCATTAATAGTTGCATTCGTTTCCCAGTTGATCGTCAGTGTAACCTGAATAATACTATCGCAACCGCTTACCGATGTCATTGTATCCTGATAAACTCCGCTTGTTGTCCAAACATGATTACCGCTTGGTGACGTATAACTACTGCAGGAAGACGCATTCATTTGAGAAGTGAATAAAACACATGGGCTGTATTTTGCTGTAAAGAAATCAGACAAACCTACTGTACTGAAATTAGTTGTGGTTGCTGTAGGATCCATGTCTACGGTGCCGGTAAACCTTCCGCACAGAAAATAACTCTGATCAGATTGCGCGGTAATACCATAACCTTCTTCTGCTGTCGGGCCACCGATACGATGCGACCACATCCATGAGCCTCCGGTTGTCATCTTCGTGACGAATAGATCCATGTTGCCTGCTGAAGTAAGATTATAGGTTACACCGGTAGGATTGAAATCGACAGTGTTTCTGAAAAATCCGGTGATGTATACAAAACCGGCACCATCAGTCGTGATTGCATAAGCTTCATCGAAGTTTGTTCCTCCCCCATATATTCCCCATCGGTAATTTCCGGAAGCGTCAAGAGATACAACAATGAAATCAGTTGAACCTGCATTATATGCCAACGAAGATCCTGCGCCGGGATCCATGTCTGCTGTACCGGAGAATGAACCTGCCATATAGAGATTATTAAGAGGATCCACGCAAACTGATTTTCCGATATCAGCACCTGTTGATCCGATAGCTTTAGCCCAGACCAACGCACCGGCAAAAGTGTACTTCGCAATAAATACTTCAGACTGCCCCTGACTGCTGAGAGTAAACGTGGATGGTGAAGGATCAAAATCCAGAGATTGGTTAAAATACCCGGTAACAACCAACTCATCATTATGGTCTATACAAACAGAATTCGCAGCGTCGCTACTGGTACCGGCGACAGTTGTTGCTCCTGTGTAGTTGCCCGCAGTATCAAGACGAATAATGTAAATATCAGAAGCACCTGCTGAAGTAAAGTTCAATAACTGAGAGCCCGGATGAAGATCAGCAGTACCGTTGAAATGTCCTGCAATCGCAAGCTTGTCGCCCCGAACAGCCACACTCATCGCCTCATCATATTGTGTTCCTCCAATAGTTCCGCTCCACACAAGATTTCCTGAAGCAGTGTACTTAATAATAAAGCCATCGACCGATCCGGCAAGGTTCAGATTATTGACTGCAGGGCTCGGATCAATATCCACGCCGGTGGATGCAAATGTACCCGCCACATATACGGAACCGGCAGCGTCAACAGCGATTGAATTTCCTGACTCTGCACCGGAAGCCCCTCCGAATGTGCGATACCACAAAAGTGCTCCGGACGGAGAATAACAAACGACAAACGCATCATACTGCCCTTGCTCAGTTGCGTTTGAAACACTCGGACCCGGATCAAAATCCACAGTACCGGCGAACGTTCCCGTTACCAATACGTTTCCGTTTGGCGAAACAGCAACTGACTTTGCATAGTCGTTGCTTGTCCCTCCACCTGCACTCAGCCAATGAAGATTTTGTGCCCCAACATTTAGAGAAGCAAAGAATAACAGCGATATAACAAAATGTTTCATGTTTCGAGGTATGATTAATTAATTCTTTCTTTCCGCTTACCAATTAACTTTCTGAACAATCTTCTCCACTTTACCGTCAGCACCTTTTGTAGTCATCCCGCCACTTGCTGCACCGCCGGTATTGCGAATTGTTAGGTTGTATGTTTTAACCGAAGGATCAGTTACGACTGTAACATCACCACCTTTTGTACCATCCTGAGCAGGTTGTGATCCCTGTGCTCCCCAACCTTTCTGTCCGCATGTTTGCACCGTTACCGCAACATTCTCTTCCACACGGAAATGCTTGAGAGTTCTTCCATCCTTCACATTGATGACTTTATATTCCAGCAACGGTTTTGACGTCACCGCATGTTTTACACTTTTTATTTCCACCCGCAGATCGGAGCCGTAAACACGATTTCTATCAGAACGCATTTCTGCGTTGTAGTTCACATCTACCGGAGAGGTGTAATCCATTGTATAGGACTTCGTCGCAGATAACGATGGATGAAATTTAGACTTAACCGTTACCGTGATCTTATCACCCTGCACTACTCCGTCCATCGGAACTTTTACCGTATTTCCGAAAACAGTCTTCTCTGCTCCGAGAAATCCTGCTGTACTTTCAGGAACACCGGAGAAAATAAATTCGTATTCATCAGCGTATCCTCCATTACCTGTAGATATCTTCGATCCGTCTTTCAGTGTTGCGGTTACATGAATCACATAAGATTCACCTTGCTTCATTGTGGATGTTCCACCATCAATTTCAATCTTCGTAACAGCTTTGTCCTTTGTCGTTCCTTTTGCGCGCGCCTCAGCTGCTGCCTGATCCGAAGCTGACTTTTCTGCAGCAATCTGTTTGTCGAATTCGGGTTTTACTGCAGCGTGATAAGTCGCAACTTGCTGATCGAAGTAACTGTCATTTACATCTGCGGGCTTCAGTTTTTCCCCGGTCATAAAATCAACAGGCTTGGAAAACTTACCGGTGTTTACATCATAATTGTATCCCTGATACATGCATCCGTTGGCAAACACAATATGATTCGGGGTATTCGCATTGGACTTTGAGCGAAAAAACATTGGGTATACCATGTGGTTCGGAACAAACTCAATGCCTTTGTGCATGAAAGAGGTAACATTTCCTTTGTCATCAAATTTCATACTTGATTTGAGAACTTCCACAATAGTTGCCCCGTTGAATTTGTTTTCATTGTACTTACCGTCTGAGGCGCGTTCAAAATGGGTATGTTTTTTAACCGCATTGAACTTCTTTACTTCCTCATATTGATTGGAAGCGGTACCGGTTGAAGTTGCAGGCGCAGCTTCTTCCTGTTTCTGTTTAGGAATCATTCCGCCTACCTGATCTTTGATCTTTTGAGCAGAAACAGATAAAGAGAGAATTGAAAGACTGATGAAAAGAAGGGTTTTGTTCATAACATGAATTTTGAACAAAACTAGAGCGACAAATTCAGGCTATCATGTGGCATTTCACGAACCGTAAATCCTGATTCATGAAATGCAGGATATCGGACTGATTCGTATTCAGGCTAATCGCAATCCTTTCAACACTTCTTCAAACTCATGTTTGCGATCACGAGCAAGAGCAACAACCGAGTTGTTGTCCATTACGATTGTGTTTTCACCGCGCACGAATCTGCGGATGCAATTGATGTTTATGAGACTCGAGCGGTGTGTTCTGAAAAATATTTTCCTGCCGTTGAGTATGTCTTCAAAGAAGCCCAGCTTTTTACTGACAAGAATCTTTGAGCCGTTCTTCAGAAATATATTAGTGTACGCGCCATCCGCTTCGAGAAACACTATATCAGCGATCTCCACAAAAAGCAGACCGTCGCTCATCGGCACCGCAATCTTTCTGATTTCATCTGAATTCAGAGCATCTTTCAGTAAATCAAGTCGCTGTTGAATTGCGGCGTGCTCCCGGAACTTTCTGACTTTTTCAACGGCACCAACCAAACTGTCAACGTCAACGGGTTTAAGAAGATAGTCTGCGGCTGATACTTCAAATGCTCTTACAGCATATTCACTGTAGGCTGTGACAAAAACAATCTGAAAATCGATTTCCCTGAAAAACTGCAGCAGTTCAAATCCATTGTATTCCGGCATTTCAATATCGAGGAACACAACATCAGGTTTGAGTTTGTTAATCTGCAAAACGGCATCCGGAACATTGGAAGCTTCGCCCGCAACTGTTAATTCAGGACAGAATTCCGTAATAAGTGCCTTAAGCGTATTGCGGGCACGCTCTTCGTCATCAACTATTACTGCGCGTATCATTATTCGTTTACGAAAATCGTGAAAATCATGATTCTGCTTACAAACGCTTCATGAAACGTCAATACGGATTCATGAATCGTCATTGGATAATGGGAAAAGTCAATTCAACCGACGTTCCTGACGGCACATTTCCTGTATACAAATCGGTTATTTGTACAGAGTATTTTGCTACATCTGTTTTACTGAGCAGCTCCAATCGTTTTTCATTTGCGGAACCTGCGAATGAAGTGTGACCTTTTCGCTGCCTTTGATTAATTTCAGCGGAGCGCTCACGGCCGATTCCATTATCTGTAATACGACACTTCAATTGCGTGCCCAATTCGAAAACAATCTCAAGTTTCTTTGCTCCCTTACTGTGAAGTAAGCCGTGCTTCAACGCATTTTCAACATAAGGCTGAACAATCATTGAAGGAATTCTCATATCCTGAACTTCAGTTGCAGCAATTATAGAGAATGTAAATTGATCACCCATCCGTAACTTCTCTAATTCCAGATAAGGTTCCAGAATTCCTATTTCTTCATTCACGGTGGTCCACTGCTTGTCTGATGCTGAAAGCACGGCTCTCATCAGTTTACTGAACTTACTGAGATATGCAGATGAGTTTCGTATATCTCTCTGCAATACCAGATCCTGAATTGAATTCAGTGCATTGTACATGAAGTGCGGATTCATCTGTGCTTTGAGTGCAGTAAGTTGAGAAAGGATCAACTGACGTTTCACACTTTCGTTGCGCCGAATTACTTTGAGGCGCCAAACAGCAATTACTACAACGAGAGCGATGGCCAGAACTGCAGATAGCAGATAAAACCACCATCGCTGCCAAACCGGCGCGTCAACAATAATAGTAATCTTTGCGCGTGTCGTTGAAACAACACCATCTTCATTTACTGCTTCCGCCTCAAGCAAATACTCTCCCGATGCAAGTCCTGAAAGCGTAATTGATCTTGTTGAGGCCGGGACATAAACCCATGACGTATCCGCTCCTAACAAATGGTACCGCACGTTGTACTTACCACGCGAGCGCAACGACACTGAAGTAAACCCAATCCTGATATTGGAAGATCCGTGCGGAATATTCAGCTCCTTGATTTCAGTATAACGCGTATCATCAATATAAATCGAAGTAAATGCAATTGAAGGGGCGCTTCGGTTATATGAATTCAATGTCAAAGGGAAAGTAACCAAGCCTTTACCGGTTGCCAGATAAACCAGACCGTTGTTCACTGTTACCGCGTTAATATCTTTAGCATTGATACCGTCTGTGAGACCGATCAGCAATACGGAATCGGAACGCAAATCAATTTTGTAAACAAACTCACCTGAAACTGCAATCAGAAAATCGCCATTCCCGCCCACATGTCTTATTTCATTATCCTTTAACCCGTTTGATGTATTGTATTGCTTCACCACAGTGCCGCCTGCGATTCCGCAAATACCATCATTGATTCCTGCGGTCCACACAGTTTTCCCGTCGCAGAACAATGCATTCGCAAAAACAGGTTTGCTGTTTAACACGACTTGTGTAAAACCTGATTTATCATAACGAAAAACTCCATCATTAAATGAAGCGTAAATACTATGCGTATCTGTTCCTACGCATAACGAACGCCCTCCCACTCCACGTAATAAGCGGGTTGGAATAGGGAACGCGGAACCTCCGGCATCCATTTGAGATAAGCTGAATAATCCTTCCGGAAGCATCTGATAAACCGAATCACCCTGAACGATGATGTCGCGCGCATTCGAAAGCGGAATCAATTTGAGTAATTTTCCTGCAGCATCATGTACCGTTGTCGCGCCGTGAGCGCAAATAAATCCGCCATTAAAACTTACGATACGCTTCGTTGCAATTACAGGAACTTTTAATTCGGGAGAAGGAACACTTACTAATTTGCCTTCACGCAACGTGCATATCTGTCCGTTGTATGAACCTGTGGCAACTTTGCCGTCCGGAAGAACAGTTACGGCCGTAAGATGTTCATCTGTCAATCCTGAATTGGCGCGATTATAACGTACAATATCCAGCGAAGGCGCACACTTCAATCCTTCGGAAAGAGTACTGAACCAACGTGAACCCTCACGATCCTCAATCGTCCAGGTAACTTTACTGTTTCGCAGAAAAAAAGCTGCAGTATCGAAAACAACATCACCGAGTTCATTGAAATAATTCACACCGTGTGTTGTACAAAACCAAAGCTTGCCTTCAGCATCTGGAACTACCGCTAATATTCTGAAAAACGGATTCGGTCGCGACACAGATTTTGTAATATGAAATCCGTATCGGTCCGTGTAACCGAACTGATAAAAACCTTTACGGATATCACTGATCTGACAGAATACCTTTTGTTTGTAGTTATACAAATCGAAGAGTAATGTGTATCCGGCTTTTACTGCAGAAGAATCAATTAAATGCAATTCAGCACCATTAATTGTTCCGTAAAATATTCCTGTTTCCGGAACTGAACAGAAAATGTCGTTCCCGTTGATGCATAGGCTTCTGATAGGCGTAACATTGTTTCTGCCGCGACCGCCCAAACTAATCGTACGTATACTGTCACCCGACGGGTTGTAAATGTTTACCCGGTCATTCAAGCCGACAAACACTCTGCCTGCAGAATCAACACAGAACGGAACAATGCTCGTTGCTTTGGTACGCAGGTCGCAAATCAGTTTCAGAGAATCATTCATTAGGTGAAAAATCTGACCGGTAAAATTCTTACACCACAACGAATTGTCGGCACTAAGTTGTAACCCTGAAATACTTCTTCCGCTTTGACCTTCTGCTGTGTACTTGCGGTATTCAAATCCATCATAACGGAACAAGCCTGCATCGCAACCGATCCACAAATAACCGAATGAGTCCTGCACCATCTGATAAACTTCATTGGAAGGCAGGCCGTCTTCATCATTTAAAGACACAACCAATGGTTCATTTCCGCTGAAGAGAAATGAGCAAACAGTAACGGCCAGTATTGTTATCAGTTTGCGTAAGCCCACAGGCAAATATAGCTACTGATTTAAAAGCTCCGGATGAACGGGCAAATCAGTAAATTTGATCATTCCGAAATGGCAAACGCGCTACCAGATAAGATCCGCAATCTCGGCATCAAACCACACCATCAGATATGGGAGGCTTTCCTGATCAGGAAGCTTAACTTCATTTGTTTGATCGCATTCATAAACATGAGTGCAGCCTTCATCAGTTTTCCGCTTTTCGGCATAACTCATTTTCAGAAATTCCTTCTTTTCGCAATGGTTGCTGCTCCGACAGTTGCGGCAGTGAATATCCGATTCGGTTACATTGCCGGAACCTATGGCTTCTTTCTGATGGGCGTGACCGTGATTACTTACTTTGCTGCTTTATTAGGTATTGAAAGCTATTCCATACTCTATCTTTTTCCGATAATTATCACACTGATTCAAATACTTGGAAGAAAAGAAACGATGGTTCATCTGGTGGTATTGATTACCATCTATTTCGCGGCAACCGTAGTGTTATCTGTATTCTATTACAGAGGGATTTATCAACTAACGATAGAAAAAGATGTTCTGAATAATATTCGGGCGTTCAATATTCTTGTAAGTGCATTGACCACTGTGCTCTTCATTGCGCAGGTTACAGCAGAGAATGCGCGACAGGAACAAATGATCAGGAATATGATCAAGGAGAAAGACGTGCTGGTGGCGGAAGTCTTTCACCGGGTGAAGAACAACATGAACATCGTTACAAGTCTTTTGAATCTGAAGAAGAACAATTCAGATTCCGATGAGGTACGCGATGCATTGCAGGATTGCAGAAACCGTGTATTCTCCATGGCTTTAGTACACGAAAGAATTTTCCAGAGTAATGATGTTTCTTCTCTTGATTTCGGTGAGTATGCGCACGATCTTGCCGATGAACTTTTCACATCGCTTGGTCTCACTGACGAAGATTCCATCAGCGTGAAAGCAGTAGAAATGGAAATTCCTTTGAATCAGGCTATACCATGCGGACTCATCGTAAATGAAATTGTCACCAATTCCTGTAAGCACGCGCGTGTTCCCGGCAGACCTCTTCAGGTGAGCGTGCAATTACTTATTGAGAACGGGAAAAAGATTATCCGAATTCAAGATAATGGACCGGGAGCTGAACAAACAGCCCTGCAACGAAACGGCTCACTGGGTATTGACCTGATTAAATCTCTCTGTCAGCAAATTGACGCGAAGTACAGATTTGAGAAAAAAGACGGGCTGTTCTTTGAGATGATATTCTGAGTTTGCTACTTATCGAAACAGCAAACTGTTCAACCAATTAATCTAACAGCTTAATTTATCCTCCGTCAAAACAGTCCAAAAAAGACGTTTTTCGCCGATTCTAACCTAGAACAACTGTAGGATCGTATTGCTGAATGTCCTATATTCACAAAAAGAATCTGACTCACCTTAACCTGATTTTCAGGCAGATTCCTGTAACGGCAAATACTGTTTCCCCATGAAGAGAAAATTACTCGCAATTTTCATTCTGTGCTATGCATTCACCTCTGCATCATTTGCACAAACCACATTGATCTTCACTGAGAACTTCCAGAACGGAAACTCCACATTTACGCTCAACAGCGGTGGTCCCGGTTCTAACAGCGGAACGAATCAGTGGATTGTAAACAACAATTACACAGGAACGCCAACGTACAACGATACGTATCGTCAGGACAGTACATACAGCGGAACAATTGCGTTTGCACCGTATAGTGATTACCTGCACATTCATGATCAGCCTTCGGGAATCACTAACTGCAACTATGATCCGGGAGTAACTTCGGATCAGTTCGCATACATGTCACAGAGTATCTGTACGCGAGGAATGGATTCCATTCACTTCAGTTTCTTCTATCTGTGCCAAGGTTCTCCAACTGCATACGGTGAAGTTTATTACAGTGTAAACAACGGTCCGTGGATCCAGACCGGCACAACATACAGCAACAAATACAAATGGAAATATGAAGACATCACTGATCCTGCATTCGCTAACCGTGATGATCTTCGCTTTGGATTCCGCTGGGTAAATAACCCGGGTGCGTCTCCTGACTCCGTTGCATTTGCAGTAGATGACATCAACATCATCGGTACATTCAACAGTTTGACGTCAAGTATTGTTGTGGATAGTGTTTCACCGAACCCGGTTTGTCAAGGAGGTATTCTTTACATCTATTGGCATTTAACAGATACGCTGTGCGATGGAACGTATGCGATTGACCTCTCAGGTCCGACCGGAATTTTCAATACAACCAATACATGGGTTGCGGGCATTAATAACCCGCAGATGAACGGTGTCTTCGCCATTATACTTCCGACGTCTTCAGGCCCGGGCAACTGTTATAAAATCCGAATACGACGAACATCACCTCAACCCGTCTTTACCGGAGTCGCCTCGGCGTGTTTTCAGATTATCGCCTGTCCGAATGTCATCACGACATTACAACCCGTCGTCACGATGGACACGAACGCCGTCTGTATAGGCAGCGCCATTGATATTCCGTTCTACTCAACCGGAGTTTACAATGCCAACAACGTTTATACAGCACAGCTGTCCGATTCCAACGGTGTATTCTCTTCCACTCCAACTGTAGTTGGAACATTCAACAACAACGGCACATACGATCCTATGCTTGGATCTCCTCCGGGGAATGTATCAGGACTTGTTCCGAACGTACCACCTGGTTGCGGATACTACATTCGCGTTGTTTCCTCTAACCCGGCTACAATCGGTGCTCCTTGGGGGCCGTTCTGTATTCAGGCCTGCGATATTACTACCAACAACACACAGGATCTCAGTTTCTGTGTGACGGATTGTATAGTGAATCCTGCTGGTGATGATACATTGATTGACGTAGATGTGAATTCATTTACAACAAATGCAACTTACGGTCCGGGGAATTTATTCCAGACACAATTGAAGAGCAGTATGACATTTGCGCAGATCGGTCCGAACGGAATTCTCGGACAGGTTGCAGCACAAGGCGACACCACATTGAACGTGCACGTTCCTTGTAAAGACAGCTTGCCTATTCTCGGAATACCTAGAGGAATGAATTACATGCGCGTAGTTGCATCGAACTCCAACTATCCTGACAGTTCATTAGGCAGTTTGATACGTGTTACCATTGGTGCTCCGTATTCAAATGCAGCTACAATTTCTTCCTACGAGTTCACCAACTTCACGTTGAGTGATACATTCTGCGTGGGAGATATCGTAGCACTCTTCTTCTCACCGTATATGTATTCGAATCAATCGACATACATGTGGACGTGCAGCGGTATCAACGGAGGACAACCGTTTGTTTCACCTTCAGGAGCGAACTCCAATTCACTTTATGTAAGTCTCGGAGGCCCGGGCACACTGACCTTCACTGTACAGGAAACAAATTACGGTTGTGTTGGACCTTGGTCAGCAGTACACACCATTGTTGTGCTTCCTGCACCGAATCCATTGGTATCGGGTCCGCATTTTGTATGCGAAGGTGACACGAACAGCTGGAACGGAGTATTCAACAGCAGCACCTATTACAGCTGGAGCATGCCTGGTGGTATGATAACTGACACGACGAACAACATTCTTACCGGCGTATATATGAATGCGGGCGTTTACAACTTCACAATGAACGCAATCAATCTGTGCGGATCAACAACAACAACTTTCTCTGTAACTGTTAAACCTTATCCTGCTGTTGCAGCAGGAAACGATACAACAATATGCAGCAGCAGTCCGGTGACATTAACCACGCCAACAGGAACAGGTTATGGTTATGCATGGACAGCAGGATCGACAAACATAGGAACTACGAATTCCGTCACGGTCACGCCGACAGTTACGACAACGTTTGTGATTGCCACAACTGTATTACCGGGAGGATGTGTCAGCAGGGACACAGTCGTCATAACAGTAAACTCACTTGCCGATACGTTAATAGTCACGGACGCGGGTTGTCCGGGTAACGACGGAAGTGCAACCGCCACGCCTTCAGGAGGTGTTCCGCCTTATACTTATTCATGGAGCAACGGCGCAACAACACCGATCATCGCAGGACTTGTTCCCGGGCCTTACACATGTGTAATAACTGATGGAGCAGGCTGTACCTATTCCGCTCTTGCAAACGTAGGCGGAATCAGTTCACTTAATCCGGATGCCGGAATTTCCACGACCATTACTCAAGGTCAGAACACCATGTTAAACGGAACGGGAGGCGGCAACTACAGTTGGTCGCCGGGAGCGAATCTGAGTTGTACCAATTGTCCGAATCCGATTGCCTCTCCAACTGTAACTACAACGTACACGTTGACGGTTTCGGATTCATTGGGTTGTACACGAACCGATACTGTTACAATTTTCGTTGACATACTTTGCGGAGATGTTTTTGTACCGAATGCATTCTCACCGAACGGAGATGGACAGAATGATGTCCTCTTCTGTCGTGTTGATCCGCTTTGCGTTTCAGATTTTGAATTCGTTGTCTTCAACCGTTGGGGCGAAGTTGTGTTCCGTACAACAGATCCTTCTGTCGGTTGGGATGGTGTGCATCGCGGAGTGAAATGCGAAACAGCGGTATTCACGTGGATGGCGAAAGGAGTTTTCATAAGCGGAGATCCTCTTGAGTCAAGCGGTAACGTATCATTGATCCGATAAGAGATGATTCACAACTCAAAATTGAGAACCATGAAGACAGGAAAAATTCTCTCGATCGCAGCGGCATTACTTGTGTCACTAACAGTAAGCGCACAGGATATACACTTCTCACAGATGACGCAAACACCATTGCTGATCAATCCTGCGCATGCAGGACTTGGTCACAAGATGAGCGCGCACGTGAACTATAAAAATCAGTGGAGAGCCGTCTCTGCAAATCCGTACAAAACATTTAATGTGAGTGCGGATATGGCTTTCATGCAACGCAGTTCCGGAAGTCATGCCGGTATCGGAATCAATGTTTTTTCAGACAAAGCCGGTGACGGAGCAATGTCTACGACTACGGGACAACTTCATTTATCGGGTGTAATTGCGTTGAATGAACAGAGTTTCCTCTCCGCAGGAGTTTACGGTGGATTCGGACAGCGCAGTTTGAATTACAACAATCTGTATTGGGACAATCAGTACATCAACGGGCAATTGGATCTGACTGCTCCATCCGGTGAGCCGACTACTTTTGCAAATCGCTCATATGCCGACTTAGGCGGTGGTCTTGCGTATTACTACGGAACCGGTAATAATACGATCAGTTCGAATGACGCATGGAACATTACTTGCGGTGTTTCTGCGTGGCATTTGAATCAACCCATGTATTCTTATTACGGAACATCAGAAGGCAAACTTCCAATGAAGTATGTTGGTTATGCCGCAGGTGAAATCGGAATCAAGAACTTCAGTCTGGTTGTAGAGCCTTCAGTACTCTTCATGATGCAGGGCGGTCACCGCGAGATCAACGCAGGTGCATTGTTCAAATACTGGATGCAGGAAGCTTCGGTTTATACCGGACGTAAAAAACCTGTTGCATGGGTGCTCGGCGGTTACTACCGTTTTGCAGATGCATTTAACATCGTGACAGGCTTTGAAATGTATCCTTTCCGTGTCGGTTTCAGTTACGACGTGAACCTTTCAAGACTCACACCTGCGAGTCAATCGCGTGGCGGCTTTGAAGTATCACTTCGTTTTATGATGGCAGACGACGGCAAGAACCGCAACAAAGGATTCTTCAACTAAGAATTCAACAAACAGAATAATTCCTGAGTCGCTCACTTGAAGTGGCTCAGGAATTCTTCTTTATAGGCAGGTGATACATCCACTTCTGAGTTATCAGACATGATCACAGAGCCGCTGCGTTGATAGGATTTTACACAATCCATATTCACGATATGCGATCGATGAACACGAATGAAAGGATGTGAAAGAATTTCGTCGTAATGTTTCAGAAAACGGCAAGCCATCTTCTTTGTGCCGTCCTTCAGGAAAATGTCAGTAAAATTCCCATTGCCTTGCAAACGAACAACGTCTTCCAATTTCACAACCTCAAAGCCTTCTACTGTAGGTAATATAATCTGACGTCGTTCCGGTTTCTGTTCCCGGAAATTCTGTACAACGAATTTATTGCGATCGAAATATTCGGTCTTTGCAATTTCCTCAGCCGCGCGCTCAACTGCGGTAATCAATTCTTCAATGTTCACCGGTTTCAGCAGATAATATGCCGCGCTTTGATTCAATGCGCGAAGAGAATACTCAGAGAATGCTGTTACGAAAATTGTTTCAAACTGAAGATCACTGCAACGCTCCAGAATATCGAAAGCATTGCCGAACGGAAGTTCTACATCCAGAAAAACCAACTGTGGTTTCAGTTCATGAAGAACTTTATCCGCTTCATTGGCATTTGTTGCTTCTCCAACCACGTTTATGTGCGGGCAATACTTTTCCAGATACGCTTTCAAAGCGGCTCTTGCAGACGGTTCGTCTTCAACGATTACGCTTCTGATTTTCTCCTTTACCATGTTATTGTTGCTAAAGTACCGCCTTCAGGTTTGTCTTCGATGGTGAAACTTATTTTCGTGCCGTAAATCTCATTGAGCAATCGCACTCTCTCTTCCGTATTCTTCAATCCGCGCGATTCATGCATTTTCTGATTCTTCGTTTTGAGCCGTGCGCTTTCCTGCAAACCGATACCGTTGTCGTCTATTGTTACGATAAAACCTGAATCACTCGATGCAAACTTCACTCTGATCCAACCGCCGGAATCTTTGTAACGCAGACCGTGCCAGATTGCATTTTCCACATTCGGTTGAATGAGCATATTCGGAACCTGAACTTCTTCAATTGATATATCAGGATCCACTTCAACATAGAAGTCGAACTTATCAGGAAAACGCAGCTTCTCCAATTCAAGATATTTGCGAAGTTGATGTAATTCCGTATCCAGAGAAATAAAATCCTTACCTGAGTTCTCTACGATATTCCGCATCAATCCCGAATACGAAGTCAGGAACTGATTGGCTTTGCGTTCATCATTTCCGGCAATAAACTGATTCACGCTGTTGAGACTATTGAAAATAAAATGCGGATTCATTTCTCGGCGGAGCGATTGCAACGCAATTTTCCGGTTTCGTTTACGGATGGAAAACCAGGCGTTGATGATTAAACCCAACAGAACTGTCAATACTGCTACTGAGCCAATCAGCAACCAATTGTAACGATTTGTTCTCGTAATTAAATCATCCTGCAAAGCCTGCTGCTTCTCCAATTGAGAAATGCGCTCTTCATTGATCAACAGCTGCCTTCTGTTGAACATTGAACTGTCATAGGCAACAAGCAGATCAGACTGCTCTACAAAATCACGGAGAATGGAATCTGCTTTCTCACTCCGGCTTTGCTTTGCATACAACTCTGCGAGCAAGACGGCACTTTCTCTTGCCCCGCGAAAACTATACACCTGCACAGCTTTCGTATAAGCGGATTCCAACGCACGTATGGCCGCTTCGGTACTGTCGGCTTTTAAATACAGAGAAGAAAGAACTTTCAATTCTTCAACAATTCGATCTCCCGATTTTGTTTCTGCAGTTTCTTTCACCAATTCCTTCTGCACACTGATAGCGGATGGCAAATCACTGGAAGCAACATACAAGTCAACAATACTCGATTGTATCGCGATTGCTTCTTCACTTGTGCTGTCCACCACATTCAACGCCTCATAATAATTCATGATAGCCAGCGGATTCTGATTCATGGCAACATTCGTATTCGCCATGGAATTCAGATTCTGAACGCGCTCGTAATCGTCGTTGGTATTATTGAGAATAACCGCATTCTGATTCAGATATTCCATCTGTTTTACAGGCGAAGACTGTTTCATTCGCGCGGCATCATTCAGATTCAACTTGCGCTGCGTGCTGTCGGAAGACAATTCCGCTGCCTTTGAATAACTGGCTGCTGCGGGATCATACGCTTTACGTCGCTCCTGTATGCGACCTAATTCGCGATAGTACTGCGCACGATTTTTACCG
Organism: Bacteroidia bacterium; assembly: GCA_023151315.1. Lineage (GTDB taxonomy): Bacteria > Bacteroidota > Bacteroidia > Palsa-965 > Palsa-965. The sequence continues at coordinate 143,698 of JAKLJE010000006.1, read as the reverse complement.
TTTCCTGCTAACGACTCTTGAATCGCTTTGCTGATATTCAATTCTGCCTTGGTGAGATCACCAGCCGTAGCATAAGTTTTACCGAGATTGAAATACGCAGCAGCCAGTTCGTCGTGACTTTTATTTTCAGCCAATGCAACCTGAACCTGATTCAATGCAGCGTTGATTTGACGCACATAAGTACCGTCGCCGGTGTCCACAGCAATTGAATTCTGTGCAGCACCGCCAACAGTTATAAATAGTGAAAACACAATCAGAGTGAAATATCTCATGCGCCTCTCAAATTTAATCAATCTATCGGAGTTACTCCGTTAAAACAGATTCCGCAAAGAACAATTCTCCTTTGCGAAATCTGTTTGAATTGATTGGCTACTCTTCTTCCTTCCAGGCAATAAGATAATTCTCGGATTTATAAAGGCTGCCATATTGATCAAAGCAATTCCACTCCCCCACTTTCCTTCCGTATAGGTCTAATTCTCCAACCGACTTCATCGACTTTAGTGCAGATTGCGGATGCGGATCATAATAACGACTGTACCAATTCAATGAAACGATAAGATTGGAGGTCATAACAGTATCATAGTACTCCGCGTGAAGGTGAAGTTTATCATTAGCGCTGTATGCATAGAAATCAACCAGCTGATCATAATCGTAAGCCATTCGGAGTGAATCGCAATTCACAAAACGGATTTTTATTCTGAATTGCTGCAAAGAACTGATGATGGTATTGGCAAGATGACGGTAGTTCCTTTGGATGAATCCGAACATGTGAAAATCCTGAGTAGAATTGCTGTTGGTGTATTCGCGGTAATACGTCCATGTACCTTCCTTTTTGTATTCCACCAATGAAATATTTCCGTACAATTCCACGCGTTGAGCTCCGGAATACGATGAACTCTCAGTATAGCTGCTTCGAAACGGATTGCCTGTGGCAATAGATGTTATCGGTTGCGATTGCGGAAGCATCATAGTATTCAATGCTGTTAATTCAATATTCTGAAACCACTGCAGATTTCCCGGATTGTAAATACGTTCCTGTCCGCATGCAATCATAGAACCTTCGTAGTTGAAGATTTCCGTGTAAACCAAATTCGAATCAAGTGGTTTACGAATATATACAAGCGAATCTTCCAATGAGTAATTCGTTTTCGTTACGGCCTTTCCGTCTTTGAAAAGAATTTCTTCAATCAATCTTCCCTGACGATCCCAACGTTTTCTGATTCCGTTGAGTTTATCATTGCGCCAGTTTTCAGTTCTGCACAACTGACTTGTACCCTGATAATATTCCGACCATTGTCCGGAGCGTTGTCCGTCCTTGAAGTAACCAATGATCCAAGGCAATCCTTTAGAAAAATACTGAATCCATTTGCCATGCAAAACTCCGTTCTTTCCTTCTCCTTTCACCCAGATATTCGCAGGTTCCGCTTTCATTGGTTTACCGGTATTCTCGTTTTCGAAATAACGTGTTACAACTTCAGGCTTTTGCGGAATCTCAATTTTATTAGGAAGTGTCCATGCAAATGGAATGTATGAATCGTATGCGCCCTGAATCAACTTCAATTCTTCCATTGTGAATCCGGATTCGATTTGCCATTTCACTACTTCCGGATCTGTAATATCCTTTACCCAGATGTAATTATCATTTGCAGCGGTGCGCAAAGCAAGGTCCTCATGACCGTTACAACGCATCAAATGTCCGACTGCGCAATGCGTTCCGTGTTCATCAATGAAAACAGGAATGCGATCGAAGCGATAATAGTTCTGCGGAAATCTACCCGCCACTCTGTAAGCATCGAGTTCTTCGATCAATGTAAGTCGCGATTCAAATTGCGCAGGTGCTAATCCTGAGGTTGGATTTCCTTTGAGAATGCGGATCACATTCTCCAAATGTGTTTGAATCAATTCGCGGTCGGAAGGGAAGAATCGTGCAGGTCCGACAGGTGCTCTGTCTGCATACTTAAACCAATTCGGATTAAATGCACACAGCTGATTGTAAAGAGTTGCTGCTCCTGCCTGCAAGGCAACAAATAGGATTAAAACGGTAACGATGGCTTTTTTCATGGTTTTGATCTGTTTGTGTGAAGCAAAACTGGCACATCCGCATAAACTGAAAGATTACACATGGTGAAATCCGGCTTTGAGTGTGTGAAGATTGAAATTGAATTTGTAGATTGCATGGAGCAAATCACATAATCATCTAAAATCCCATTACATGAAAAAACAAGTACTATTCAGTAAGTTTAAACTGCTCAGTGCCGGATTATTTGCATTGACTTGCAGTCTGAACGCACAGGTTGTTACTACATTCAATTTTACCGGAAGTGTTCAGACGTACACTGTTCCTGTTGGTGTAACATCCATTGATATTGAATGCTGGGGCGCACAGGGCGCCGGTGGTAACGGTGGTAATGGCGGATACGTTAAAGGAACGATGTCGGTAACGCCAGGTCAAGTGCTGAATGTTTATGTAGGCGGGCAGAACGGTTACAATGGTGGTGGTACAGGACATGCGGCAATTGCAAGAAACGGCGGTGGCGCATCTGATGTGCGCGTATCGCCATATGCACTGGCCGATCGCGTTATTGTTGCAGGCGGTGGCGGCGGTGGTGGTCAAACTGACGTTGGAGTCCGTAATGGAGGAACAGGTGGCGGCGGAACTGTTGGTCCTAATTATGCCGGTGGTGGCGGTGGTGATGGATATGGAGGAAACGGTGGTGCCGGCGGAGTTACAGGTGGAACAGGAAACACTTCTTGTCATTCAGGAGGTGCAGGCGGAGGTGGATTTACATCAGGCGGACAACCTTCCTGCAATACATGCTACACCAGTTCTTGCGGACAAGCGGGAACATTAGGATTGGGAGGAAACGGAGATGCTTGGGAAAACGGTATTTGCTATACAACTTACGGCGGCACCAATGGTGGTGGCGGAGGATATTACGGCGGCGGCGGATCATCCGTAGGTAACTGCGGTGGTGGCGGCGGCGGTGGCGGATCGTCGTATTCAGGAACATTAACGAATCCGATTTTTACCGGAGGAATCAGAACAGGTAACGGACAGGTTGTAATTACAACTGCTACTCCTTCTTGCGTAAATCCAACATACTCACAACAACCGGCGAATGCATCAGTTTGTGCAGGTGTTAATACATCTTACAGTGTTACTACTGCAGGTGCAACAACATGGCAGTGGGAAGTGAACACAGGTTCAGGATTTACTACAATTACAAATAACGCGACCTATTCAGGTGCTACAACTCAAACGCTTACTATTTCGGGTGTAACAACAGGAATGAACGGATACATCTATCGTTGCACAGCAGCTGATGGAGCATGTAATACGCTTTCTTCTACTGCTACTTTATCCGTTTCTGCACCGGTTATGACATTGGCCTCCACTACCAACAACATTTGTTTTAACGGTGTGATCGGAGCCGCATCAGTTAATTCAGCAACAGGCGGAATTGGCACTTACACTTATGATTGGCAACCAGGTAATCCAACAGGAGACGGCACAACATCAGTAAGCGGATTAACTTCCGGAACATATACATGCATTGTAACTGATGGAATCGGATGCACAACAACAGTCACTGCATCTGTTACTTCACCTTCACAATTGATTCCTCTTTCATCTGCCGGTTCCATTGCATGTAATGGCGGTACAACTTCCGTAACAGTTACAGCCAGCGGAGGAACAAGTCCGTATTCAGGAACAGGCACATTTACAGCGACAGCGGGAACATATACTTACAGTGTATCTGATGCAAACGGATGCATTTCATCAACCAGCGTAACGGTTACTGAGCCATCAATCCTTGCAGCAAGTGCAAACGGAACAAACCCTTCTAATTGCGGAGGCTCGAATGGTTCTGCAGATTTAACGGTTACAGGAGGCACAAGTGCTTACACATTTGTGTGGAGTAATGCAGCTACAACAGAAGATCTGAATGGAGTTACATCCGGCAGCTACAATTGTACCATCACTGATGCCAACGGATGTACAACGACTGCGAGTGTTACATTGAATGATCCTGCGTTACCGACAGTGACGTATTCGAATGCATTCGGTACAATCTGCGTGGCAGATGCTCCGCAAACACTCACCGGCGGATCACCTTCAGGCGGCACGTACAGCGGTCCGGGAGTTACAGCGGGAACTTTTGATCCGGCAGCTGCCGGGGCAGGTTCACATGTAATTACATACACATACACAGATGGAAACAGCTGTACATCGAGTGCAATTGACACGGTAACTGTAGATGTATGTACGGGATTGAATGGAATTAACACCAGTGTTTCATTCACTGTAATGCCGAATCCGAATAACGGTCTGTTCACATTAACATTGAACAGCACTGAATATGCAGACGTATATGTTTACGATGCAACGGGTAAAGCAATACAGTCAGAACGTATGTTGGCGAATGAGAAGTTCGATATGACAATTGAGACTGCAGGAATCTATTTCATCACAGCAGTTTCTGCGGACGGAACAAGAACAACGCAACGTGTGATTGTTCAGAAGTAAAATATTCATGCAATCTGAAAACCTCCCGTTGTATAATGGGAGGTTTTCATTTTTATACCCAGCACAAATACGAAATGGAACTAAGTCGGCGTGATCAGATACAACTTCCGAAACTTTCACTTAAAACAACACACATTGTCAAGGATATCCGATCATTAATAAATTAGTGTGAAATTTGCATTTCCAGAATAAACCATAAGCAATTCTAATGAAGAATTACACGACATACCTTATCACAACTTTGCTATGTATTCTCTCCGGAATAGCGAATGCGCAACAGTCGCTCCCCGACTCTCTGAACAAAATAGCAGTTACGGTAAGTAACGATTCCGCAGCGAAGTTGTATGTGCAATTGGCTCGACACTTCTTATCGGTAAATCCGGATTCAGTTGTGGTTTATGCGAATAAAGCGCTGAAGATCGCTCCGGCGAATTCGGTAGCTGTTGGCGACGCTAATATTCAGATGGGTAACTACTCTCACATGAGCGGAAACATGGATTCTGCCATTTACTATTACACCAAAGCCCAAACACACTTCAAGAAAATCAATAATGAAAAAGGAATCGGGAAGGTGTATCAGAGTTTCGCGGTTGTAAAACAATCCATGAAAGATTACCAAGGTGCGTTGAACGATAATCTTCAGGCCATTGCAATTTATGAGAAGATCGGTTTTCGTAAAGGTTTAACCATGGCCTACATGGGAGCTGGGAACAACAACAAGTTTCTCGGAAAGAAAAAGGAAGGCGCCGTGTACTTTTTTAAAGCAATGAACAATGCCTATTCGCTCGGGGACAGTGCATTTTACTATCAGACGATGGCGGAATATGCTTCTCTTAAATACAATATGGGAGAGAAAGACTCGGCTGTTTATTACTTTGACAAATCCATCCCCTATCTGGAACGTAATAATTTCCGATACAATCTTATTACAGCCTACATCACATACAGTGATATTTTGATTCACGAGAAACCGGTAAATGATGAACTGGTACGCAAGTACACGTTTGGTTCCCTGACGATTTCAAAAGAACTGGATGTAAAAGACAATCTGCAATACATCTACGGTCAAATCGGTTTGTATTACGTTTATAAGAATAAGCCTGACAGTGTTTACTATTACATGGCTCTGAGTAAAGCTATGGCCGACTCACTCTGTGTAACTCAGAACATGGAGATTCTTCATGAAACACAGACGAAGTTCGAGACGGAGAAAAAAGATCTGCAGATCAAGAATCAGTCTCTGGAACTTTCTGCTCAGGAAAAAGAAAATGAAGCGAAAACGAGAATGCTCCTCATCGGAACATTGGGATTGATTGCGGTGGGCGTATTTGCGGTGATTGCTTACCGGAATTTCAGAAAAACGAAACGTGCCAATGTCATCATCAACGAACAAAAAGAACGCGTTGAAGAACAGAAGGGAGAAATTGAAAAGCAGAAGGTGATGTTGGAAGTAAAGCAGAAAGAGATAACAGACAGCATTACCTATGCCAAGGATATTCAATCGGCATTTATGCCTAATGAAGACATCTTCCACATTATTCATCCGGACGCGTTCGTTTATTCCAAACCGAAAGATATCGTCAGCGGAGATTTCTACTGGTTCTACACCGAGGCGAAAGACGGCAAACCCGGGGCACTTCGTCATTGTGCCGTTGCCGATTGTACAGGTCACGGTGTTCCCGGAGCGTTGATGAGCGTAATCTGCAGTAACGCGTTGAACGAAGTTGTGGTAAACAATCACATTCATCAGAGCGACAAGATTCTGAATGAAACACGCAAAGTTGTAAAGCGCAATCTGAAAACCAGAAAAAATCAGGAGCGGAAAGACGGAATGGATATTGCTTTAGTTTCAATCAACTATGAAACATTGGAGCTTTGGTATTCCGGGGCCTACAACTCAGCGTGGGTATGCCGAAACGGAGAAATGATAGTTCTCGCTGCAGACAAGCAACCGGTTGGTGTATTTGAGAACGAAACAGATTTCACGCAACAGCATCTGCAACTTCAGAAAGGAGATGTAATCTATCTGTTCAGTGACGGTTTCGCCGATCAGTTCGGCGGTGTGCACGGAAAGAAATTCAAATACAAACCGTTCCGTGAATTGCTGATTTCCATTGCAGATATGCCGATGAAGGATCAGCAGTCAAAACTGAATGAGTTCTTCGAAGGGTGGAAAGGTGTTTACGAACAGACTGATGATGTGTGCGTGGTGGGGATTCGTGTGTGATTGACAATGTAAACCACCAGTACCCTCACGGCATACGCATTGATTTGGCTAAGATCAGACTAAGGTTTTATTCACACACTTCGAAAAGCCGGACGGGTTGCGTAATTTTAAATCAGTATGTACAATACTAAACACGTTGGTCAATCCTTGACCAACGCAATTCCCGATCAAGTATTTTATGTGTAAGAAATTGACGGCTACACCAACCTCGCACACCCAAGTTCACTTTTTTTAGCTTAACCTGCATTCCGTTACGCTAGTGTAAGACAATAAGCTTTCGTGTAAAAGTTTGAGAATAATGACTAACGCGGATAAAATAAACACCATTCTCCCATAAGCCAGTGGAAAGGATAAGACTACCATTCAACCCATCGCGCTCATCAATCACCATTCCTGCTGCATTGAATACTGCGCAACTCCACTCTCCTTCGGTTGCAGGTATTGATATCAAGCAATTATCCGCTGCGGGATTCGGTTGCAATAGAAACGATTCCGTTGACATCTCTTCAACTCCAACCGCAATAACTGGACTTTCATAAGGACAGGTACATGTTGCATCCCAAACAATCACGGTATAATTCCCGGCAAACGGAGCGGTATAGCTTGAGCCGGTTGCATTCATTATTGGAGTACCATTAAACATCCATTGATATGCGGTATACGACCCATTCGTGACCGATAACTGATATCCATTCACAGCAACAATCGGAACAGTTTGTATAAAACTAAAAGACGTTATTGCTGTATCATTACCAAACGGATTAAAAACCGCATGCTTAATATTGAAAGGTCCCGGCCCCGTCCATGCGTGAGAAGGTGATTGGTTTGAGGATGTTGTTGCATCATCAAAATCCCACCAGAAGCTAACTGCGCGCACGCTGGTATCAATAAAGGTTGCCGTGTAGTTTCCGGATGTATTACATAGTACAGTGTGGAAAGCGTGCGGAGGTAAAAGGGATGCGTGATACTCATCTGCACCGATATCCGGCACTCCATTCCTCGGTTCACCGTCTATATCTTCAGTAACCCATGCAAGTTGTTTTCCATGAAATTTGAGATCAGGAGAATAGCTATGCAAGTCACTCGATGAGACGTAATAAGGACTTGTACTGATTGAGACGGTATCTTCATTACTTGCTATCTGCCAAGACTGAAGATCCGGAAGAGATAATGCCAGTTGACTCGTAACCACAAACATATTAGGAGCGCTGTTCGGAGCATAAAAATTATTATTGTTCCCGTGGTAAGTTAAAGTGTCGTAAATAGCAAATACCTGAGATGTTCCATTGTAATAAAAGGAATTATTATAACACCAATAATACGCACCAACACTTGTCTGCCCGTAAAACGAATTATTGTACAATCCTGAATACCGCGCTGATGGAGATGAAAAAGCCACGGGTGCGCTTATCATGTTATTTATTAACATCGGCATATCGTATGCATTCGTGAGAAAATTGTTGCTGATAATAACGCCGGCATTTAAAGAGTTGATCACATTTTTACATATCCACAGATTACGAATATCCTCAGCAGATCCATCAGCCAATATTCCGATATCGCAATTAGTCATTTTGCAATCGTAGATGCGCATACTATCGCCAGCTGATCCGAAATCTCCTGCCAAACGAATGCAGGTTTGAACGCTATCGAAATCGCAGAATTGAATCAGATGATCATAGTAGTGCCGATTTGATCCGTAGTAATGCGTAGAAGATGAATATACAATTCCATAATCCAAATTACGGAATGTGCAATTGGTAATACTGATATAACCCCAATCAGCCGCAACAGTGAACCCGATTCTTTCATCAGCACTTGAAGTACCTCGCACAATACAACTATCGAACGTGATATAGGAGCTGCCGGAAATTTCCAATCCCTTGTAGTTATACATGTAGTTTGTGTTTCTTCTCGGTATTACCGTCATATTCCGAAATGTAACATTGCGACATTCATACAGATTTGACATTGTCAACTGAACGTCGTCGGGATCTCCGGATTCACTTCTAAACTCAACTTCAAAACTGTGGTTCAGTTCAGGAAAATTCAGAAACGCTGAATAGATGCCGGGCCGTATCATGAAGGTAACAGGCCCTTGCACACCCTGGAGTATAACATCGTTCACGGCGTCATTAATGGTGGCGTAATCGGGATTTGAACCACCAACGGTAAACTGTCCAACCAATTGAGCATTAACAGTGTTTAATCTACAGATCAGAAATAGAAATAAAGCTAGATTCTTCATGCGGAATTTTATTGTATAATTATTCTGTTCATAAACCTGAATTCTCCGAGCACTATCTCAACCAAATAGACACCGCTCTCTGCATGCGTTGTAATGTTGACTTGTTTCGTATTTCCATCATCTACTATTTCTGTTTCACTCTGAACGATTCGACCATTAAGATCATACAAGGTGATTACGGGCAGAACATTATCAATGAATTTTATCAGTACAACAAACTGACCGCTATTGGGAACTGGATAAACTTGTACAGACAATGAAGTAGCTTGTGAGTCTGAAATTCCAACCACAACTACAGGCGCAGAAGTTGCTGTACATCCATTCGCATCGGTAACAATCACGGAGTATTGACCCGATTGCAAAGCAAGATACAACTGACCGTTTGCTCCGGAAATCGGAACACCGTTCAATAGCCATTGGTTCCCGGTTGGTGAACTCGACAATAGATTCGCACCATTCTGAGTTATAACAGGTACCGCCGGGGAAGGGTTAAAGAAAACGGAAACAGTGTCATACATGTAACAACTATCTGAAGTCATTACAATGACAGAATATATACCGCTCGTTGTAACTGCAAGTGTACTTGATGTAGCGCCTGTTGACCAAACGTAATAGGGATATACTCCGGGATTGAGTACAACTATGCTTCCTGAACAGATCGTATCATCCGGACCGAGATCCGGTTGATTAACAGAAAATATCACTGCACAAACTGCTGTATCTGTAGCTGCGTATGAATCAGGATTACCGTTGGGCAGTGCGGTCCAGGCCTGAAGAACATCACCGGTCGCAAAAGTATAACTGCCAAGAACAATCTGAGCTGAATAGCCAGCAGAAAGCAAAGTTCCTGACCACATATAAGTTGGCTGTGGAATTCCGTTGACTGTCCAATGAATTTCAGCGGACGTAACCGTGTTGGTTCCGAAATTACCTATCTGACAACGCACATTACCACCACCGCAATTCGCATTCGTTGCACGTACATAAACAACCGCAAGATCGTTGGCGAGAGAGGTAAATTCGTCCGCTCCGATATCAGGCGTAACGCCTCTTATTTGATGACTCAGATCGTCATTAACAGGCACAGATGCGTCACCCTCATTATCCAGAAAAATATTCGAAAAGATACGTGCATCAAACGGTGAAAGATTCTGCGGAGGAGCAATGATCGAATTCAAATCCTGATTTGTTGCCGTCTGCCACGCAGCTAGATCAGTGTATACAGTCTGCACCTGCACTGTATAACCATATATCAATGTATCAGAACAACACGTGTAGTATGCATTATTATCAAGAACGTTATTGATCAGATTCGTTTGCTGATCCCAGTATACTGCAACTCCCGCTCCACCCATGTTTGCAATGATGTTATTCTTGATTTCGTTGCCACTACTTGCTGAGCTGATAGTCAAAGCCCGGCCGAATTTTCTATATCCGTAAACGATCAACGTATTGTGAAAAATATCCACGCTCCCGCAATGGCTGAGTGACAAAGCGCCGAAAATGTAATTATTGCTTGTATCCTGATGCGTGGTCAGGAAATTATTAACGATTGAACCGCCTCCCCAATCAGCAAGCGACATTGGTGTGCCCCACGGAAGCGCAATGTGATTGTAAGCAAGATATGAGTTAGAATTAAGTATACTTGATTCAATTCCGGCGTAAGAATAATGTACACTTGTGGTACTTACAACTACATTACCCGTGATGATCTGGTAATACTGTTGCTGAAATAAAATTCCTTTGAGGTACTGATCTTCGATTCGATTATCTATGACAAAAGAACTGGTGTCATTGTTTACTCCCTGACCATGTAAAAATATTCCGACTCCACCACCTTTAAGATAACAGTTACGGACATAACAATCCGCAGAACCCGGATCGAAGTCCATACGTACCAGAACGTGATCGTAAGGTACGGCGGGTTGTGTAGTAGATCCGAGAAAATAAATATTCTCGAAGTTTACACTTATGAGAGTATCGGAAGCAACTACCAGCTTTCCGTATTGCGGGTTCAGCGCCTGAATCGTAATCTCGCGAAAAGTAACATACTTACTGCTGTTCATTTGGATTACATAGTTGTTGGCTGAACCTGAAAAATAACTGAGCGTCACCAGACTGCTATCGTTGTTCTCAGATTGAAATATAATGGTATTAATGGCACTGGCTCCGACGATCGAAGAAATCACGATCTGTTCGTTGTAGGTTCCATTGCGAACGTTAAAGAAAACATCACCGCACACCCCGAACGTTGTGAGATCTGCAACGGCCGCTGTAAAAGTTGTGTAATCCGGAGCAACACCTCCGATTGTGAATGTGCCGGACATTCTAGGCAGTATATTTATCGTTAGGGTATCATTGACGTTATTCTGATCGGCAACCGAATTTGGATTTTCTGACCACGATTGCAGAAGTACGATTGTACCATGCGGTAATGTAGCGCTGCCCAGGGTAATAGTAGCTTGACCACCAACCGAAATTGACCCGGTCCAGTTAAGCGGTGTTTGCGGTACGCCGTTCAACGCCCATTGTATCGTTGCAGAAGTCAGAATCTGAGTACCGTAATTCTTTAAGCGAATACTGAATGTGTTCCCCCCTTCACAAGCCGGAACAGGTTGAATCAACGACAATACACCAGCGTCATTAGGTACGAATAGTCTTTCATCCGCGCCAATATCAGGAGTTGAAGCCCGAAGGTCTCCGTCGAAATCAGTAGTAACATCTGCGAGGGGTCTGGCGGCACCATCCAAAGCATTGTTCAGTATATGGAGATCAGCAGGTGAAACAAAAAGCGGATTAACACTTATAGAATTAACTTCCATACCTGATGCAGCCTGCGCTATCGGTAAAGTAGCACAGTTCGTTGACAACCAACGGTACAATATTGCCCCCGAAGTATAAATACAATTATAATCCGAGCTATCAAGAGCATTGGCCGTATTCACAAAACATGCTATACCGGTATTCACAGAAATAATATTATTGAACAAGCGCACATTACTGTTTGACATATAAATCCCGGTCCCGGTCCCAGTTACATTTATACTGTTAGAGTAAATACAAGTAGGTGCAATACCGGAACCTATATTGATAGCTTCTCCGAGCGCACCCGTAAACATGTTATTCGCTATAATAATCGGAACGTTAAATCCGGAAGCACCACTTGTTGTCAGACCATCACCATACGAACCGTTTATGTAGTTACGCGTTACCTCACAACTATCACTAAAACTGCTTACAGTTAATGCTGCGTAGCTGGTATTAGTATTACACTCAAATGTATTTCCCGTTACTTCCAGCCCGCGCTGTCCGGTTGTCAATAAATAGGAACAGTTAACGAAAGAATTTCCAACAAACCGGTTCCCGCTTTCCGGTAATGCTGATGATGTTCCGGCAAAAGAAATATATGTGGTGAAACGATTGTGTTGAAAAAGGAACCGTTGGTTCTGTCCACTGTTTATCTGACTGGAATTATTGAACACACAGTTTGTGAAGTTTATATGAGAGGTGTTCGTTCCGTAGTCAAGCGCTCCGCTTAATGTTACCTGATGGAAACTGATCCATGATGCACCTCCAAGATTAATGCTGGAGATCGATGTTGAAGTACTATCTCCATTTTCAGATCGGAATGTAACAGTTGCAAGCGGACCGGAACCCGGAACGTTAGATAAAGCCACATTCGACCAAGGATGACCACCGGCACGCAGATTAAAAACAACAGGTCCGCAGATACCTCTTTGCTGAAGTACAGTTAAAACCTGATTGATGGATATGAAATCAGGATTCACTCCTCCTACAGTGTAATTTCCGTTGAGGCGCATCAAGTAATTAAAGTAATGAGCGGAGTCATTTACAATTGCCTGATCTGAACCACCATTAGGGGACGAGATCCAGGCTGAGATGTCGTAAGAGTTTGGACCCAACATCATCGCAGTACCAATTTGAACGGCGCCAGTGCTATCCATAAATGAAAGATTTCCCGACCAATTATACGCAGGTTGGATAACTCCATTCAAAGTCCAATTAACTACACAGGATGTTAAAGCTGTACTTCCGTAATTACGAATATTAACACGCACAGGAATGCTACCTGGACATGTCGGTAGTGGCAAATAAACACTTCTTACACCTGCGTCAAGCGAGAGTGGCGTGTACACAAATTCATCCGCTCCGATATCAGGAGCAGAGCTACGAGTATTCCCATCAACGTCATCAGGAACTTCAACGAGCGACAATCCCATATCAGAAAGATTAACGTCATTATTCAGATGTAAATCCGTGGGAGAAGTAAAAAGCGGCAAAGCAAACAAGGAGTTGGCGTCATTACCACTTGCAATATTCCAGGACGCAAGGCTGCCGTATGGTACCGACTCCGCTGTTATCAGTGTACTTCCGGTGGAATAGTAAGAATTATAGTCACTTTCAAAAACAGAATTTGAACCAAGAGTGGAGTAGTAATAAGAAAGTGCACCGCCTCCGCTTTTATGCGTAATTGAATTACCAATAACACGGAATGTTATGTTCGCATCAGCATACATATATAATGCGTTTGTGTATTGTCCAGCGGCACAAACGATTGTATTGTACAGCACGTCGGCATTCTGATAAGACTCAATAGATACACCGACACCGGTTGAGCTTGAATCCATAACCATGTTATTCGACACAAGAAATGAGTATCCAGCCGGTCCGACCTTGTATACAACTCTCATCCCATAACTTCCAAATGTCCGCACACGGTTCCGTGTTAATGTTAGTGTATCGTAAACATTCGTTAGAACAATACCGGAGGAAACGGAGGAATTACTTAAGTTATTATTTTCGATACGCGCGTTAGACAGTTCGTTAAGCTCGATATTACCAGTTGGAAAATAATTGTTCTCCAAAAGCAGATTCGTGTGTTTATAAACAATATTAAAATTACCGTTAGATGCTGTGTATCCATTAAGGTAAACGTTATCTCCAATCCGATTATTCCTTATTACAGCATGATCAGTTACACCCGTATTTCCAATAATTCTTCCTTGTACATTACAATTTGAGATGGTGGTGTACACACAGCCGTTCAGATTGAAGCAAGATTGTGAACTCGTGATCGTTACTCTATAAAAAGTATAATATCCGCCGGTAACAACGACAGGTACACTTGTTCCACCTGACAACACAACAGTAGAACTGTCGCCGTTCTCTGCCTGAAAAGTGATTGTATTGATTTCCGAAGCTCCTGAGATTGCAGGATAGGTCACTAACTCGTTGTAAGTCCCCGGTCGGATATTGAATACAACCGGACCACATACTCCATTATTCTGGAGTGCGTTTTTTGCGGCAGTTAATGATGCATAATTAGGGGATGCACCCCCCACTGTATATATGCCGCTCATACCTCCGCCTGTAACAACAGACATCGCTGAATCATTGTTTATATTACCATCTGTAGAGTTGTTCGGCTGAGATGTCCAAACGACTATGCTATATGCAGTAGCGGCTAAGAAGTTGTAATTTCCTATAGTGATTTGAACCGAGCTTGCGTTTGTCGCTAACGATCCGGCCCAATTGTAAGAAGGTTGTGCAACATTGTTTACAGTCCAGTTGATTACCGTCGAAGTCAGTGCACTGGTTCCCATATTGGTTAAAATAACCGACACAGGATTAAAACCAACACAACTCCTCACAGATGGATTTACGGCAGACACCGCAACATCATTTATTGCCGGCGCGAACTCATCTGCTCCAATTTCCGGATTCGCACTTCTGGTTTGGCCATCAATATCAACATTCACAGATGGACTATACCATCCGGCATTAAACAATGGGATGTTCGCAGGATCAGAAACCAGATGAAGATCAACAGACGAAACAAAAAGCGGATCGCAGAGTACAGCATTTGTATCTGCTTGCGCGTAACCTGTCCATTGAGAAAGTGAATATACATTCAAGCTACCAAGTCTGGCTATTGCGTCAACTGATGAATAAGCATTATGTGATAATGTCTCAAAAGGATCCAAAGGCTGCAGGCTGAAATTTGTATTGAAGATATTTGAGCTCTGCAGGGTGTTGGAAAATATATTATTCGCGAACGTATAGCGCGGATGAATCGTATTATTTGGCGCCACATATAAGTAAATTAACGAACGGCAGTAGCCATGAATCGTGTTATGTATAAAACTCACCCATGCTGTCTGATAGAGAATCACACCGGAACCGGATCCGCAATTCGTGATTGCCATGAAATTGTTCGTCACATTCCAAGGAGTGGCTTGAGTAGCATAACTGGTTTCAATATTGATTACTGAAACATCGCGACTGACCATCTTGTTGTGATCTATAATGCCGCCGCCATCGCAATTCTGTATATAAACACAAACTCCACTACTCAGGCTGTTATCAAAGTCATTATACTGAACCGTAATTCCATTGTAATAGTTTATATTCAAGCTCCATTGTCTTTGATTGAGAAATTGGCAATCCTTAATAATTAGTCCGTTCCCTGTTCCGGGAGAAGCCCCTGCACCAATACCGCCCGATCCATTTACAATGCGACAGTTAATTACTTGCAGATAATCGCATGGAGTACCGGCGAAATTGACTCCATTAACATTCTGATTGGCCAGTGAAATTAAGGGCATCAAAACTGCACAATTTCGGACTGTAATATTATTGGCATCATTAGTTATGTACAAACATTGCGAGCTGGTGGGATCAGTCGTCTGAAATGTAACTTTCTCTATAGTTACATAATCACTTCCATTAACGGTCAAGACATCTCCAGAGCTGTTTGAGATGATAACCGTAGAACTATCACCATTGGACGAACGAATTAGTAATGTGTTCGTAGATGAAGTGGGAGCCGAAAGAATTGATGCACCGAGGTACGTCCCGGGTCTTACATCCAGAATTACGGGGCCGCAAAGACCGCGACTATTGAGATTAGAAATGGCCGTTTGAAAATTTGGGAAATCAGGACTGGCGCCTCCTACCGTATACACTCCAACCATTCCGTTCGGATTGTATATTCCATTCAAAGTATCATTGGACACTACCGCATCATTCAATCCGTTCGGATACACTGTCCACGCTTGAATCGTATTCGTAAAAGAGCTGAAATTGTAAGTGCCCAATGTGATTGGGGCTGAGATTGAGTTCGAAGCTAGTGTTCCTGTCCAAACAACGGGTGTTTGCAGTACGCCGTTAACCTTCCAATGTATCTGAGCGTAATTAAGCGGTGTTGTTGCAAAATTCCTGATCGTAACAGCGACCGGATGATTGCCCGGGCACATTGAAACCGTTGGTGTTGTAAGTTGATTAACCCCCGCGTTTGCAGAAGTACACGAGCCGATCACCACAACAGAATTGGCCGAATCATTATCGGAGTACACGTCAGTTCCGGAATTGGGATTATCAGTCCAAGCTATTATGGTATGTGTCCCGGCAGTTAATAAATGCGTTCCGATAGTAACCGATACCGTATCATCGTGCAAAACATTACCACTCCATGAAAATACAGTTTGTGGAATCCCATCGTATGACCAATTAATTGTAGCACTGGTTAACGACTGAACACCGCGGTTTATCAAATTGACCCTTACAGGAAATGTTCCTTGACAGAATCCTGTGTATGGCCATTCTACTGTATTCACGTCGGCATCTAATGTTCCTCCTACCGTACAATTAGCAGCTATTTGGTGTGCAGAAGGTCCACATGAGTTTGAGACCGTACTGATCGCAAGAGTACTGAGTACTCCATTGATATTGTTCGATGTAAGTGAGCGTCGGCTCGTTCCGACAAGAGAAGCTTCACCGTGCATTGGATCGGATGCATTCACAACATGATCTGCGAGCATAGTAAATCCGATAAGAGTTACACAAGTGGATTCAAAATCAATTTGAGTAGCTGAAGGTGCAGACTGTGAAAAATTCCAATTCAATTGATTATTGAATACAAGATCCGATTCAATGAGATACCAATTGCCGGAACAATTCGAATAAAACGAATAAACAACACCAACAAGAATTGTGTTCATTGAATCAAATCGCACAACATTAATTCCATCCATTCCAACAGTAGCAGTACTTGCGCTACTATAATCAGGGAAGTAATTGGCTTGAGTTGCGCACGTCCACCTTTCGAGTGCTCGAAAAAATGTTTGACGGGTATCGGCGTTCAACGCGAGTGAGTCATATAATCGATAAGTATAGCCTCCTGCACCGTTGTCGTTAATCATATCCGGTCGCACAGATGTTCCATTGTCATCCAGATTAACAACAGAATATGATACTGAAAGTGTACCGATAGACACGAAACTGTTTCCTGAATTGTTAACCACTTCGATAGTGCCGGTGCCTGCCGTGCCGGTGCCTGTAACGCCCAAACTCGGCACTTCCACCTGAATAACAGTATCACTCCATACGATATACTGACTAGAGAAAGGCTCTACATTTCGAACAAGACCAGCTACATCTGCGTTAGTGAACAACACTTTGCCATTGCCACGCGTTGACCCAAACCCACTTCCGGTTATTGTTATTACACTTCCGGTACCCGCAGTTGCAGATGTAGGACTAAAACCTGTAATCAATGGAAAGCTTGTTGAATTTCTGCTGAAAGCCCGATCAGGGTCTGGTGTAAACGAGTGTTTCCAAGCCTGACCACTTAAATTGGAAACTTCGTTTTTCAACTCTGTTTCACCTGCAAACACGTGTACTCCATCACTAACAGCACCCATTTTTGCAATAGAGATATAACCGGTGTAACCAGGCAGAATATTCAACTTGCCAGCTTCTCCGCTCTCGAAAAAAAACATTCCATAACTACCCAACGTAATCCCCGGCGAAGAAGTTGCCGTAACCATTTCATTCCCGACGCGACCTCCGGCATAAATAAACTCAATCTCATTCCCTGCAAATCCGTAACAATATTCATTGACCAGAATAGTGGCCGTCGAATAAATCATGGTACGTGATGAATTCCAGTTAGAAACAACTGAAGTAACTGTTCCTAATACAACCGCGTCTGAAGCTGAAATTCTTTGAGACAACGTTAGCGCCGAAGCATGTGTTGCAAGAGATAGTGCAACAATTAAAGCCGGCAGTCGAAATAACTGCATAGTGGAATTGAATAAATAGTGCATCTTAAATTACAAAATTATCCAATCGAAACTATCGGTATCAACAAGTTTTTATTAAGTTACAGTTATACCAAAAAACAGGGACTTCTCATTACAAATGAGAATGTTACTATAAAAACGAATGCCGACAAGGTCAGAACCCGATGAGGTTAAATCATTGAAAGATTTTGAAGCCGCGAAATAACAGAAGTTAAAACTTACTTCTTTGAATGATGGAAAGGCGTATACGAACAAACCGATGATGTTTGTGTGGTGGGTATCCGCGTTTAATCATCATCTCAACAGTACATTCACTCTAAAAAAGCAATCCCGGCTCATCACCGGGATTTC
Organism: Bacteroidia bacterium; assembly: GCA_023151315.1. Taxonomy (GTDB): domain Bacteria; phylum Bacteroidota; class Bacteroidia; order Palsa-965; family Palsa-965. The sequence goes on along the minus strand of JAKLJE010000006.1, from coordinate 125,240 downwards.
TTCATTATGCAATGCTGACTATTGTTTCACAATACGGATTGTTTCGTTTCCGGCTTTGAGCATATAAACTCCACTATCAAAATCAGTCAGATCGATTTCCGTCTTATTGTTACCCTGTACCGATTCTTCAATCAGCAATCGGCCGCGAACATCGTACACGTAAAGTGTCTTCACCGTTGAACCCGTAGGAAGTGTGACAATTACAATATCTGAAGTCGGATTCGGAAACACTGACAATGTTTGATTGCTGTGAACCGGAATACCGCTGCAAACATCCACATAAACGCTTTGACTTGCAGAGTTGCTGCATCCGTTAGCATCTGTGTAAGTGTAAACAATAGTGTGTTGTCCCTGTCCGGCAACAGATGGATCAAAATTACTTCCGCTTACACCAGGCCCGCTCCACGTTCCACCAGCCGGTGATTCTCCACTCAGAACTACTGTTGCAGTAGTGGTGCAGAATGTATCTATCGGAAGATTCAGTGTTACCATTGGCAATGGATTCACCGAAACAGTTACGCTTGCAGATGTATCAATACAAGAACCGTTTGAAGCAATTACATAATATGTACCTGCGCTGCCCACAGTAATTGCACCTGAAGTTGAACTGTTGTTCCAGATATAAGAACTTCCTCCACCTGCTGTAAGTGTTACCGTATTACCCTGACAAATTACAGTTGAACCTGAAGGTGTAATGGTAGCATTCGGAACCGGAAGAACGTTTACAGCAACAGGTGTTGCATTGCCCGTACAACCGAAACCATTCGTTACAGTTGCAGTATAGTTTCCGGAAGTTGAAACGGTAATCGCAGGTGTCACTGCGTTGTTCGACCACAATATTGAACCCGATCCTGAAACAGTAAGCGTTACACTGTCACCGAAACAGAATGTTGTTGGTCCCGATGCAGTAATTACCGGTGATGGAGTCGGATTCACCGTTACGTTAATTGAAGATGATGTATCCGTGCAGGCGCCATTACTTGCAATGACATAGTAAGTGCCGCTTGTACCGACAACAAGTGAATTGCCTGTGCTGCTCTCACTCCACACATACGAACTGCCGCCCCCAGCTGTAAGTGTAACTGTATTGCCCTGACAGAATGTTGTCGGACCGGATGCAGAAATAGTTGCAACAGGCGCAGCAAGTACAGAAACATTCACAGGTGTTGCGGTACCTGTACATCCGAAGCTGTTCGTTACATCTACACCATACGTGCCGCTGCTCGTGACATTGATGGATGAAGTTGTAGCTCCGTTCGTCCACGCGTATGATGAACCTCCGCTTACAGAAAGCGTAACGTTATCACCCGCGCAGAATGTTGTTGGTCCGGATGCGTTGATAACCGGTGAAGGAGTCGGATTCACAATGACCGCTACAGGAGCTGAAGTAGCCGTACATCCGTTGCCGTCTGTTGTGGTTACAGTGTAGTTTCCGGACTGCGTGATCGTTGTGGAGCTTGTAGTAGCATTGTTACTCCAGTTCAAAGTTCCACCTGCAGTAGTTGAAAGTACCACTGAACCTCCCTGACAGAATGTTGTCGGTCCGCCCGCAGTAACTGTTGGTGTCGGAGGACCGCTGACGCTTACGACTACAATTGCAGAAGTAGCAGTACATCCTGACAAATTCGCAACATTCACCCAATATGATCCGTTCGAATTAACTACGATACTTTGTGTTGTATCACCTGTATTCCACAAGTAAGTGGTATTCGGAGCAGCGGTAAGAGTTACGGTTCCTCCGGTGCATAAGTTTGTCGGACCACTCGGAGTAATTGTTGCGAGCGGCTGATTCGGACACGAAATTGTTGCGTTCCAACCCGCATACGTTGCACTTCCATCCGAGGTGAAACGGAATGTCAAACAGTTTCCGGTAGATTGAATCGGACCTGTGAAGTTACCGGCCAATGTTGCAATCACTGGTGAAGCTGTGCTTGGTCCGTCATAAACATACAATCTGTCGCAGCACGATTCAGATGAGAAACTGTTGAAGTCAAAACGAATTCCGCAACCGCTGTTGGAATAGAACGTCATTGTTCTGTTTTCTCCGTTCGGATAGTTCCCTCCTGCTCCGCCAACATCATAGAAAGTTCCTCCGCAGGTGTAACGGATTCCTCCGCTCATATTTACAGTTGGATTCGGATCAGGTGCTGATACACATGAAATCCACGCTTGCCATCCAACGTTATTGGTAGCTGCATCACTCTTAAAACGGAAAGTGAAACTGCTTGTATTGGAGGTCAATGAACCCGGAGCTGTGTTACCGGTGAGCACTGCGTACATTGGTGCTGAAGTTGAAGTTCCGTCATAGATGAATAATGAATCACCGTTCGGAATATTGAAATGATTCGGGTTGAAATCAAACTTCAGATATTGTCCGCTTGCTGATGTGAATGTCATCACGCGATTTTCATTGTTCGGATAATTGGCAATCGGTCCGCCGTTATCATAGAATACGCCGCTGCAAACCGTTACAGTTCCACTCGACATTGGATACGAGTTCAGTACCGGACCGGCGCAAGCCATTGTTGCTGCCCAGCCTGCATAACTCGATGATGCATCTGATGTAAACTGGAAGCACAATGATGTTCCTGAAGATGTGATTGTTCCCGGATTGGAAGTGTATGTACCCAGAAGCGGATAAGCTGTACTTGGCCCGTCATACACATACAAACGATCGCAGCAGGTTTCAACAGTAAATGCTGTGAATGTTGCACTGATACGCTCTCCGTTGTAAGAAGTGAACACCTGTGTACGGTTTTCGCTGTTGCCGTAGTTGCCACCACTTCCACCTGAATCATAGAATCCGCCGCTGCAGATGTAACGAATACCGGCGCTCATGTTAAATGTTCCAGCAGTTGGAGTTGCGGTTGTACATTCAAACCATCCTGCCCAGCCGGAAGCGTTGCCGCTTGCGTTGCTCTTGAATCGGAACGTAATGCAAGTACCGCTTGAAATAAAGCTCTCGAAAGTTGATCCTGCAACATGAACTGCCAACAGTGGCGCTGCAGTGCTGCTTCCGTCATAAATGAAGAGCGAATCACCTGCAACGAGACTTGTTGAAGCCGTCCAGAATGTGAACTGCAATCGATCACTGGTGCCTGAACAGAAAGTTTGAACTGTATTCTGATTATCACCGTAATTGGCTGCAGGCCCGCCGTTGTCATATATCGCACCACTGCATGCTGTAACTGATCCGGGCAATAAAGGATAAACAGTCAACACCGGAGTGGTACACGTAACAGTTGCAGCCCAACCTGCATAGGACGAAGAAGCATCTGAAGTAAACACAAAGCACAATGATGTTCCCGTTGAATTAACAGTTCCGGGATTTGAGGTGTAAACACCGATCAGAGGATATGCAGCAGTCGGACCATCATAAATGTAAAGGCGATCGCAACAAGTTTCCACAGTGAAAGAAGTGAACGTTACACTAAGTCTGTTTCCGTTCGAAGATTGGAATGCCATCGTGCGGTTTTCACTGTTGCCGTAGTTACCACCGCTTCCACCTGAATCATAGAATCCTCCTCCGCATGTTCCGCGGATTCCTGAACTCATGTTGAATACGCCCGGTGACGCCGGCGTGGAAGTACACTGAAACCATCCTGCCCAACCTGAAGCATTTCCGGTTGCTGTACTCTTGAATCGGAAAGTAATACACGTGCCGGTTGATGTGAACGATTCGATGAATGAACCTGTAGTATATGCACCGATCAACGGAGCGGATGTTGAACTTCCGTCGTATACAAACAATGTGTCACCCGAGGCAAAATTCGTAGCGTTCGTCCAGAAGGTGAACTGAAGAAAATCACTTGTTCCCGAGCAGAAAGTCTGAACGGTATTCAAGTTGTCGGAATAATTCGCAGCAGGACCGTTGTTGTCGTAGAATGCACCGCTGCAAGCTGTAACTGTTCCTGCAGTGAGATTGTAAACCGGAAGCGGAGCTGTTGTACAGCTGATTGTTGCCGCCCATCCTGCATACGATGACGACGCATCGGATGTGAACACAAAACACAATGAAGTACCGGTAGAATTAATCGTTCCCGGATTAGAAGTGTAAACGCCAATGAGCGGATATGCAGCCGTAGGGCCATCATAAATGTAAAGTCGGTCGCAGCAGGTTTCAACAGTGAATGAAGTAAATGCCACACTTAATCTGTTTCCATTTGAAGATTGGAAAGCCATTGTGCGGTTTTCGCTGTTACCGTAATTACCACCGCTTCCTCCAGAATCATAGAAACCGCCTCCGCATGTTCCGCGAATTCCGGAACTCATGTTGAATACACCCGGTGATGCCGGTGTTGATGTACACTGAAACCATCCTGCCCATCCTGAAGCATTTCCGCTTGCATTAGTCTTGAAACGGAATGTAACGCAGGTGCCGCTTGAAGTAAACGATTCAATAAAAGATCCTGCAGTGTATGCGCCGATCAATGGCGCTGAAGTGCTGCTTCCATCGTAAGCAAATAATGTATCTCCTGTCGCGAAGTTGGTTGCATTTGTCCAGAACGAGAACTGAAGAAAATCGCTTGTGCCCGAACAGAACGTTTCCACTGTATTCAGGTTATCCGAATAATTGGAAGCCGCTCCATTGTTATCATAGAATGCCCCGCTGCAAGCTGTAACTGTTCCTGCAGTAAGGTTGTAAACCGGAAGAGGAGCGGTTGTACAACTGATTGTTGCAGCCCAACCTGCATAAGATGACGCTGCATCAGATGTAAACACGAAACACAAAGAAGTTCCAGTTGAAGTAATCGTTCCCGGATTTGAAGTGTAAACACCAATTAGCGGATATGCAGCTGTCGGGCCATCATAAATGTAAAGTCGGTCGCAGCACGTTTCTACAGTGAATGAAGAAAATGCCACACTCAATCGGTTGCCATTGTAAGATTGCAAAGCCATCGTGCGGTTTTCACTGTTACCATAGTTACCTCCGCTTCCACCTGAATCGTAGAAACCGCCTCCGCATGTTCCGCGGATTCCGGAACTCATATTGAATACGCCCGGCGAAGCAGGTGTAGATGTACATTCAAACCATCCGGCCCAACCCGAAGCATTACCTGTGGCGTTGCTTTTGAAACGGAATGTCACACATGTTCCGCTTGAAGTGAATGTTTCAATTCGCGAACCGGATGTGTAAGCACCAATCAAAGGAGCCGATGTGCTGTTTCCATCATAGGCAAACAGTGTGTCGCCCGATGCAAAGTTGGTGGCGTTGCTCCAGAATGTGAATTGCAGGAAGTCGCTTGTACCGGAACAAAATGTTTCAACGATATTCAGGTTGTCGCCATAGTTGGCGGCAGGACCATTGTTATCGTTAAACGTACCACTACACGCAGTTACAGTACCGGACGCCATATTGTTTGTTGTTAACGCCGTTGTTCCGCAGGTAATTGTTGCGTCCCACCCTGCGTATGTCTGAGTTCCATCAGAAGTAAACACAAACGTTAATGATGTGCCTGTGGATGTTACTACACCCGGACTTGACGTGTACGTTCCGATTAGCGGATACGCACTCGTTGGACCATCGTAGATGTACAAACGATCGCAACATGTTTCCACGATAAATGAATTGAACGAGAACACCAGTCGGTTTCCCGTGCCGGAATTGAACGTCATCGTCAGATTTTGCCCGTTGCCGTAATTGCCTCCGCTTCCGCCGGAGTCGTAGAAGTTTCCACTGCATGTGGTTACAGTAGTTGTGCTCATGTTGTAGGTCTGACCGTACATTTCGGACCATCCGATGAAGAGCACAATGAGCAGGGTTAATAGTTTTCGCATCATATCTTTTTACTAATCACAATACAAAGGTAAAGCCAAGACTTCCCCGATAATTGCCCGCAAGCAGGTTTTTATGAGCTCATAAAAGGTTTATATTTAACACATGAATCAAGTCCTTGCGGAAAAATACGACCGGCTTTCCCCGGCCGAGAAGAAAGCATTAAGAAGTCACTTTTCAGAGGCACCTCGCGCATTGAAACTGATCTCCTTTCTTTCCTCACATGAGGGGAAGTCGTTTTCAATGGCGGAAATTGTCAACGGCGTTTATCCTGAAAAGCAGGTTTCATTTCAGGTCCGGCAGAATCGATTTTTCAAGCTGCGACAAAAGATGTTGGATTCCATACTCGATCGTTCTGCAGAATCACGAACGGTCAGTAATCTGTTTCCGCTTGAACAACGGTACTACGACTGTCGCGACAAGATGAATGCAAATCACTTTCATCTCGCTGCAAAAGGATTTACATCACTGATCAAAGAATGTGAGGAAAAGAATGTATTTGAATTGTTACATCTCGCATGGAGCGGTTTGATTTATTGCCGTCAAGCCCTTAACGACAAACGTGATCAGATTTCAATGCAGGATCAGTTTGATGAAGCTATAGCTCTCAATCACGATCTGCAGAAAGCACACGCACTGCATCGTCGTATGTATGCGTTGAATTCGGAAAGACGATTTTCAGAGTGTCAGGAATGCATGAATGAATTGCGCAATCTGACAGCACACCGCAAAGCCTGGCCGCGCTTCCGATACTATCTGGCATTTGTTGAAATGACCATTGGCAGCGGAGGTCCCGGAAATAATCCGGAGCAGATTCAGAAAGCTGTAGATAGTGTTGAGGCGATCTACAAAAAACACCGTCATCTGCCTTGTGTGAATTATGAAAACTATTATCGCGAAATTGTTTTGTATAACATCCGGATGATACGCGGCATTCTTTCCTTCTCAGCCGGTGATGCAGAAACAGCATATCAGCATATTCACAGCGCATTCAATATTGCAGAACAGACGCCGGGAATACGCGTAAGAAGAACCGACAGTTTATTTATCAATATGATAACAGTTGCTGCCGGAACCGGACGCTATGAGATGGCAATTAAAGTTTCAGAGCAGTTGATTGATTTTCATCGTCAGCAGAAAGAAGACAATAAACGACTGGCTGCCTATGCAACGCTGGCCATGCTCTATACGTATTGCTTTGATAAGATTGCCTGTCCGGATCCTGAATTCATGATTAAAAAACTGGACGAGTACATTCGTTCTGAAATGAAATCAGGCGGTAAAGGTGTCGCCGATGCCTATGCAACAAAAGCGGTGTTTCTTTATATGCTTAGAAGATTCCATCAGGCCGCGCGCATCATGCGACGTCCGGGTATGGAAGGAATCTTTGATCGCTTTGGTTTGCCGGAATATTCCGAACTGCTTAAACTCAATCCGGCAAGTCCGCGAAGTCGTGTTGCAGATCTGAAAAAAAGAATCGTTGTGAAAATGAAAGCAACAAAATCAACCGAAGTGATGCAACACTACAAGAGAGCGTTGAAGTTGCTCGAGCTGGTGTGAGAGAAAAGAAACGATTCTATCTTTCTATTGTTTGATAAATGATTTTGTACTGCTATCTGTGTGGTTGCTGACCAGCACGAAATAGATTCCCGCTTCGTACGTGCCTATATCCAAACCGAATTTGTTGCCTGCAACGTTACCGAATGCTACTGCCTCACCTATCGAATTAAACAATACCCAACGGAAATCAGAAGTGTTATCCGACATCTCAATCGTTACAATTTCATTGGCAGGGTTCGGATACAATTCAAAGAATCCGTTGCTGATCTGTGGAACTTCAAGACAGATATCCACAAGTGCAGAGTCTGAAGCAGAACCCGTACATCCGAGCGAATCCGTATAGGTATACGCTATAATGTGCGTTCCTACTCCCGCAGCAACCGGATCAAAATAATTTCCTGTTACAAAAGGACCCGTAAAAATACCTCCTGCAGGAAGTCCGGTAAGTTGCACAGGGTTATCAGTGTTACATAATGTGTCCGATGTGAGTTGCAGCAAAACCGAAGGCGCATTCGGATCATTGAGTGCAACACTTACAATCTCAGTACATCCGTTTGCATCAGTTACTGTACATGAATATGATCCGGCAAAAAGACCACTGATATCTTCGGTTGTTGCGGTATTACTCCATGCAAAAATGTAACCTGGTGTACCTCCTGCAACTGAAATATCAATGGTGCCGTCATTTACTCCGCATGAAGATGGATTATTTGAAGCTACCAGCGAAACGTTGAGAACACCTGGCTGTGCAATAATTGCTGTATCTCGATAAACACATCCGTTACTGTCTGTTGCAAGCAACACGTATGTTCCGGCTGCTGCACCTGATACATCTTCGGTTACATAAGTACCACCGTTCCAACTGAAATTATACGGAGCGATGCCACCTGTTAACGTATAATCAATTATTCCCGTTGTTGTTCCTGCACACAACACATCTGTAACTGAAGCTGCACCAGATAATACAGATGGCTGAGTGAGTGAAACAGAAACAGTATCTGCGCACCCGTTCACATCAGTTATAACATATGTGTATGCTCCGGCGGTAACGGAATCCGTTCCGGTGCCAGAATAGGGAGAAACACCACCTGATGCATTGATGTTCAGTATTACGGAATCACCATAGCAAGGAATGAGAGGAAGCGGAGAAACAGAAGCCACTAAAGCCGCAGGTTCTGTAATCGTAACCGTCGTTGTTGCTGAACACCCGTTAGCATCAGTAACAATGAATTGGTAAGTACCTGATGTCCGGATGAAACTGCCCGTGCCTGCATACGGACCTGTTCCTCCGCTTGCATTGATGCTCACAGACGAAGACCCTCCGTTACAGAGAATCGGCGTTGAACCTGAAGTAACAACCAACACTGGAGGTTGCGTGAGTGTCACAACAATTGTATCCACAGCAGCAGCTGCATCGCTTACATAAAATGTATAAGTTCCCGCTGCTAAGTTGAATGATCCGGTTCCGGTGTATGGTGCTGTTCCTCCGCTGGCGGAAATAACAACCTGCGCCGTTCCACCATTGCAAGGAATCGTTCCGGCTGATAAGGAAGATGTAAAAGGTGCAGGAAGTAACATCTTCAAAAGAAAACCATCCGTTGCTCCACCTGTTGATGTCTGATGTGCTCCTGCCGTCGCAATTGCAGTGCTATTGGTTGACAACGTGTATCCGGCAGCATACATCACACTGTTGTTAAGAGATACGGCATAGGTAAAAACGTCGCTGCCGTTTCCTCCGTAATATGTCATCCAAGTCAGCGATCCTGATGAATTGAATGTCGTTATCAAACCATCCTCAACACCACCACCATAAGTTGTCTGTATTCCGTTCGAAGCAGGCAAACCTGAAGTTGCAGTATTTCCCATTGCATAAAACTCATTCGCTACGGGACATATGTGCTTGAAATTTTCCGATCCGTTGCCTCCGTAATATGTAACATAATAGTTTACTCCGCTGGTATCGAAAGTTGCCATCCAAGCATCGTAAATTCCTCCATTGTGTGTGGTTTGATATGCGTTTGCTGTGCTCAAACTGTTCGTTGACATTGTAGAACCTCCGATGGCAACAGTGTTGTTATTCGGGTTAAACGCAATTGCATATCCATAGTCCGAATCGTTACCTCCAATGTAAGTTCCCCAGATTCTCTGCCCTGAAGAATTGAACTTCATCAGGAACGCATCTACTCCTGCGGTGATTGTTGTTTCGTATGCGCCCGGTGTTGCAATTCCTGTAGTTGAACCGGTATAACCGGCTACGTAGATGTTATTCGCATTATCGGTGCACACATTGTATAATACACCAGTACTGTTTCCGGAACAATATGTTCCCCAACTCAAGATTCCGCCCGCGCTGAACTTTGCAATAAAACCATTCGGATTGCCGGACAGAGTTGGTTGAAAAGCTCCACTCGTAACAATACCACTTGCTGAACCGGTTTGACCAACAACAACAAAACCTGCATTGGGTGTAGCTGTAATCACATAAGGATTCTCACAATTCGTTCCGCCGTAGTATGTTGCCCACAAACGTGTACCCAATGTATCAAAGCAAGCAACGATTACATCATTACATCCTGCCAGGTTCAACTGATGCGTACCCGGCGTCGCCAATCCGGTCGAGGAGCTATTGATGAGCACTGCTAAATTTCCGTCGGTCAACTGTGTAATACCATTACCAATGTCAAGTGCCGAACCACCGTAATAAGTAGCCCACAATCGTGAACCGCCTGCATCAAACGCAGCAATGAATGCATCCTGACCCGCGCTGTACGTTTGCTGATACGAACCAACGGTTGCAATGTTTGCTGTTGAATTAGCCAGCCCCACTACAAAAACTTTCCCTCCAGTCGTTTCAACAACACCGTTAATACGATCCGCCAGAGTTCCGCCATAAAAAGTAGCCCAACTTCTTACAGGATACGGATCAATAGTTACTTCATAACCGTAAGGCCACTTCGCTGATTCAACTCCGAACTCCCCTGCTCCTTTCTCCACAAAGAATATGTATGCAGTCGTTAATTGCTCATTCACGTAATAATAACTGTAGGGTATTTGCTCTTCAAAGCGACCGAACCTTGTTCCTATTTCAATACTTCCTTCTGAGGTTAACTTACATGAAGTTCCGCCCTTGATGATCATTGATATCTGCGAAGGATCCGCATGCGGACTAACTATAAAATCATACTTAAATCCGTTCTCATCGAGTCTGTAACGAACATCTATTCCTTCGTAAACTCCGTAATATGTAATCTCTTGTGAATATGATAATCCGGAAAATGTACCTGAAGAATTAATTACTGATACTGTTTCCTCGCTCTTGTCAGAAGCTACACCCGTACACTGCCGTGCATCTTTCCAGAAAAAATCTATGCGATGCGATTCAACTATTGAATCGGCGCCACCCAGAAACTCATAACTGAAACCGTCTGCGCGCAAATAAACTTTCATTCCTTTTGTCATGCCTGAATAGTGCACATGCGGAACCGGATTTCCATCAGGAGTGAGTATCTGTCCTGAATTGAATAAAAAGCCAGTACCGGATGATTGTACATTCTGCGCAAGCATAGAAACGGAAAGAAACAGGAAACAAATAATTGCGGTAATCCTGAATTGATAAAGTGTGCTCTTGGTCAACCTTGACATTCCCGATCGGTTTTCGTAACTAGTATAGTAGTTTCTGTACTATAAATATACCGAAAACCTGACTCCGCAATTACCAATGCATTAATCAGAAACACCTTAAGTCCGAAAATTGTTGAACGAAATCCAGGTGCTCCACTCACAGATAAATCTGTGTAACTCATGATGTCTCCCTTCCAAGTTTTATGCTCAGAAGGGTGCGCATAAAAGTTTCACAATTTGACTATATTTAACCAAAGAGATTGATTTACTCAACACACTTATTAAATCAATTCGCCAACACACTTCGCTTTTCCTTTTCAGCGTTACATTAATTCTTGCGTCCTGCAGTTCACCTGTAGAAAAGTTGGAAGATGCACGCACCAAAGCCAAATCCGCTTTTGAAACGGAAATTGTGAAAGCGCAAGCGAGCCTCAACGATTTGAATGCGGAAATCAACACGCTGCTTGATTCAATGCCGGCAATGGCTGTTACAGATACATTCGTGGATCTTCCCGATCATCTCTGGTTTATACCCTTGATGCAAGATAATTCCGTTCCGCAACGAAAGCCGGATCCGCAGTTTAATGCCATGTACATTTCAACAACTGCAAAAGGCGGAGCTTTACCAAAGGGAATGAAGAAAGATTACTTTGAGAGCGACAGTTATCTCGATCTGATGGAACTTGCCAAAGGTTCTCCTGCACGAAAATACGGAGAACCGGCTGACGCGAACGGAGTTGAAAGTATCTCCTCTTACGCACGATCACTGATGGTGGCGAATCAACTGCAAAAGATGCGCTACATCGTTGTAGTTCACTATGTGTCGTTCGATCCAGGCTCTCTGGACTATCACGCACAAACACTGGTGCCGGCAACTATGGAAGCCCGGGTAATGCTCTACGATCGCACGACGAAAAAAGTTTGCGGCGTAAAGCAGGTTTCAGCAGAAGGAGCGCAGGTATTCACACGTAAATACAACACGCAAACTACTTCAGAAGTAATGAATGAAAGTCAGGTGCGGGATGAATTTGAATACCTCAATAAGGTGAGTATTGTAAGCTCGGTTATGAGATCCATTCTACCGGGTGCTAAAATGGGAACGATGCGTTAGAACTTTTTTATTGCGGATTATTTATTGCGGATTACGAATTACGGATTCCGGATTGCGAATTGCGGATTACGGATTGTGGATTACGGATTATGGATTGCGGATTGCGGATTGCGGATTATGAATTATGAACTACACATCTTGAAACACGTAGTAACATAGGAATGCATAAGTTTCACATAGTGCAGCACGATTTACCCGGGTCTAAAGTCTACCGTCTGTAAATCCCCGATTCCAACCACATCACTTGATCACACCACCTGAAAACAACATCACCACATACGCAAGAACGAAACTCAGAAAATTGAGAATGCGTTGCGGCCATCCTGTTGCTCGTTTCACGTTCTCTATTTTGAAATAGCGCTTGAACGTTACAACAGTGAATGTATATGTAATGATGTAAGCAATGATTTTATCCATCCTGCTGCTTCGGTGCATCTCCGGACCGGCGATCATTTGAATATCCCACACATACCAGATGGTGAAGCACACGAGAAAAATATATGCGTTACGGGAAATAGCGGCATCTTGTATGATCCACCGAAATGAAGTGCGATCTGAGAAATACAGATACATCTCAAAACCCATCAACAACAATACAAGTCCGAATAGGGTTGGCAAAACAATATGAGTTGCACTAGCAGACAAATCTGCGTACTTCGGAAATGAATAGATGATCATGAAGTACTGAAACATGGAAAGGAAAATCAGTACGCCTGCAACCGTGTTACCCGATTCATACGTTTTTCCGCTGATCTGCTTTACATGCACGGCCTGCGAAAAGTTGATCCATATCGTCAGCAGAAACAGACACACTCCGAATACCGCCATTGCCATATTCGGTTGGTTCGGATCTATCAAGCGAAACATGTCCTTGTTGAACGGCGCACTCAACGCAAACAGCAGGGCTGAAATTACGTTCACCCGAAAATCCGGATGCGAGAACATGTGCGCATTAAACGACTTCATCGGTCATTGCAATTAATAACCTGAAGATACGATTAAGACTTTCTACTGCAAACGATGTACATCGTGATCAAATCACCCGTTGGTAATCACAAATCCTTCACGCGCGAACTACAATGTTTCAGCCGCCAAGTCGTTTAGTGTTTAATAGTGAAGTTATACCAGAATCATGGTTTCTCCGCAGATGCTTTTCTCTGAGGCAGATCTGATCAGCAGATTGAATCAAGTAACCCTCTGCAATCATTTACCGCATTGTACTAAAGCCCGTGGATAAACTTTCCGGTGTTAATTTCTCCGGTGCTAAAGAGTAAATTGTACATATAGATTCCGGAAGGTAGTCCTGAAAGCTCAATGGAGACTGTTGTATTGGAAGGATTGTAACCAGCGTAAATCAAGTCGCCGGTAACATTATAAATTTTCACCTCCTGTATCTCGTGCGTTTTTGAACTGAACATAATCACTTCCGCTGCCGGATTCGGATAAACTAAAACAGAGGATGTCTTCTGCATCTCAGGTACTAAGACGCCGCTATTCCATATAGCGCCGTTACCCGCAAAGAGTTCGAATACGTAAAAATCAAAATTGACGAGCTGTGCGTTAAACTGGAAGGGTACTACCCGAAAATCTCCATAAAATCCGCCGGAGACTATGCAACTATTGCATGACGTAGCACGCACTCCATCCGGATAATAGTCGCTATAAACTATACCAGGACCACCCAGTGTTCGCGCCCACATACAATTCATTGCATTGTCATACCGCGCGACAAAAATATCTCCGGCAGTATCAGAACGGATAATGCCTTGGAAGTCCGCCGGTGCTTCCAGGTAACCTGAAATATACATTGACCCATTAGCCATTACATCGAGGCCATCATCACTCAAATGTATAATACCGTTTGGCGTCATACTTGTGACAGGCACATCCAAACTGAGTACATTTCCTGAAAGATTAACTTTTGCAATATAAACCGCCTGCCTGTTTACAGCGTAAGCCGACAACGAACCGGCTGTAATAGTATCACGGAAAATACCTCCGAAATAAAGTTCCCCCGAATCATTACAGTACAACGCATTCGATTCAGTAGAGTAATTCACAGGAGTTGCCCAATCATACTGGCCGGCACCGGAAATATGTACAGCAAAACTTGACCAGTCTGGAATACCGGGAAACACAATACTGTCCAAACGTAAATTACCGATCACTGTACAAACCATGTAGGCTCCGCCTTGTTTGTCACTGGTAATTTGCGGCGCCATAGTTGCACCGTCAACTTCATAAACACGTCTGAGCCATGTAATATTACCGGCAAGATCATAATGCAAAACCACAGCGTTTTTGGTTATGCTGGATGCACTTGCACTTACAGTATAACTCCCGATTTCAAAGCGTTGCTTATAATGAATAGTCACAAAACAGCCGCCGTTCTCATCGGGAGTAATGTGCTCCGCGAAATCATTATCTATATCTGCCTGGGCAGAGTTGTTGCCGCCCGAAATACGTATCCATTGCAACACCTGATTACTATCGAATTTCATCACGAATGTCTGCATATTGAGAAGCACCCCAGCAACAGTTGTCTGATCTACAGTCAGTGCGCCTTTAAATCCTCCGCTGACAAAAATGTTTCCTGATTCATCTACCTGTATGTCACACACCACATTATTTCCGCCGATCTTCTTAATCCAGAATGGATCTCCATTCTCGTAGCCACAAATAAAACTCCCCAGCCCGCTTACTGTAAAACCCTGACCCAGATCAACTGTACCGGAGTATGTCTGCGCATTATAAACACGACCGGCCGAATCTACAGCGAATGCACTGTACAGATCAAGGTCGGATAATGCTCCATTCTCCAATTGGCGCGGCTGATAAAAACTACACTGACCGTATGAAATTGATGTCTGAAAAAGAATACAGAACACAAAACCTAAAACAGCGCGCATATTTTATTGAATTAATATAGTTTGATCGGAGTAAATTCTTCCCTTGTCATCAATCAGTTGCATACTATAGAGACCGGAAGACAAACCCACGAGAAGAGGTGTTTCACTTCTGCCTTGATCGAACACAAATTCTGAAGAATACACCATTACGCCTCGCGAGTCGAACACCTGCACTTCAGCACCGGTTTGTGCAACAAAATCAGTAGTAATATACAATTCCGAACCACGGGAATTAAGAGTTGCATAATTCTGATTCTGATTTTCAGGAATACCAATGTTCAACGAATCAAAATGAATCTCAAAATATGTGATGTTGTTTGTTTCAGACAATTCAGCAAGCGCACTGTCACTATCGGTATAATAGAACAGATAGTAAACCATCTGTGATACCGGTTGCGGATAGTATATATTTCGCGCACTGGAAATGTTGCCTCCCGATGGAATCGGTGACTCCAGATAATTATAGAGCAACGAATCTCCGGAATCAAGAATCGTGTCCGTAGACCAATATAATTTCGTGTATGTACTCTGTCCGTTACCCGATCCGGTATTCAGAATGTCGTACGTGATAGAGACGAATGGTTGCGCTACCGGAGTATTTACAACGGTGGCCGGAGGGACGGTAGCCACGTAATCAACAGTAAAAGTATTTACGCTGAAATTATCTACACGCATACCCTGTACGCCCGGGTTCGTATTCAGCTGCTTGGATTTATACGTAAATCTGAATTTAACTTCCGGCTGCCCTACCAGAAAGGAAATATCTGCAGAACAATGCATCATGGTGTCTCCGGGAGTCGAATACCATCCTGCCTGATTATTCAAAGTAGAAATCATTGAACCGTTATACCAGTTCACCTCATTTGTAATTGAAGGTGAATTCAGAACAATCCATGTATCTCCTCCATCAATGGAGTACTCAATGTTACCACCGCTACTCTGTGTACCGCCGCTGCCTATACAGAGCAAATCAAATTCAAGTTCCACTTCTCCGCAACCTGTAAAATCGAATACAGGTGATTCGAGATAAAAACGCGGAATCTGTGAATTCTGTGAAATGATATTATTAATTCTGTCGAGGAACCACATGTCCGTTTCACAATTGTAAACCGGGTCAGCTATAACCTTCTTGTGTCGGAAACGATACTGCTCATAGATTGCAGAAGTATGATACCATGTCCATCCGTCAATAACTGAATCCGAAAAATCATTCAGATATGGATAAACTATTGTATCGTTAAGTCCTAAATTCCATGCGGTAATGTTATTTGATTCGTTAGACTCGACAATCAGATTATTCGGATCACATTGCATAAGCAGATACGAATATCCGGCCCAACTGCTCACGGGATATTCCTTATTCAGTAAATGCGTATACTCCGGTCGCAATTGAGGTACGTTTTCTGCAGCGAGATATAAATCACTTCCATCGAGCAAAGAATCCGCAGAAAGATAGAAGTTAATCGTTGTAGCGGGTGAACGTGAATTTCCGTTGTTAAGAACTTCAACGTAGAACCGGATGGAATCCGACTGTGCACTCCATTTCAAATTCTTCTGATAGTCGACGAGATAATCTACCGTTGGTGACGTGATTGAAAAATTATCGATCAGTATTCCGGGACTCTGTGCTTTGAACGAAGCATAGTTAAAACGAAACTGCACATTCTCCTGACCGGCCAGAAATGAAATGTCCAGCACAAAGTGTGTCGTCCTGCGTGTGGCACGTGTCTGGTAATCGAACGTAGGCACAAAAGTTCTTTCTTCATCTGCAAAAAGATATTGGTTCGTCATCGGAAGATAGTACAGCTTGTCAATACCGCCGTACGATTCATACTCCTCACGATAATACCATTCTTTAAACGACTGTGATGTTGTATCCAGCACCGTCCATGTGGCACCACCATCCACAGAATAACTGATATTACCTCCGGCCATGGTCCAGTTTGAAGGCAACCACGGATGATGTAACAAATCGAATTCCATCACAGGATTCGTCATCGCTGTAAAATCAAACACAGGCGTGTAAAGATGACAACGGCTCATCTGCGAAAGTGTATCGCCATTAGCATTTGTTATCCATGCTTTCGTACCTGAAAATGCAGTATCAAGCACTGATCCTGTCGGCACTCCCCAATTCCAGTCGTCAGCACCAAGCGAGGCATCGTGTCGCCATCCATCAACCTGTGTTTCGAAATCGTTTACATAAGGAAGAGCAACAAGGTTTTCCTGATGAACAATAAAACTTCCACGATTATTGTACTCTCTCATTTCTGCAATCACATCCGTACTGTCCGCGACATAGAATACAAAGTAACGTCCGGCGGTGTTAGTCGGCTTAGTGTAGGCGAAGTATGTCCATACACCGGAAGTATCTGTTAATGCAGGTTCCGTCTTGGAACCCAGAAGTACATCACTACCGTCCAGAATACTATCTGAAGACCAATAAAAATAAGTTGTCGTTCCTGTCACACTTCCGATACCACTATTGACAAACCAATAAAACAATGTATCTGCGGAATTATTTACAGCAGTGAATCGATCTTCTTTGTCGCCTTCAATGGAAACATCCGGTATTGCGGGACCGATATAAACATCATCGAAAGCCATACCTTCAGCCCCGCCGCTGGAATTAAATGAAACTGTAGTATAGAATCCCAACTTCAAATATTCCTCGCTTGCGAATGAGGTCAGGGAAATCACCTGATAATCCCAATCGTCGTTGTCGGAATAATAATCCATTTCCAACAATAGACTGGCAGGTGTTGCACCGTTTGTGGAATACCTAATGTAACTCGGATTCCAAATCCAACTGCCACCGCCGAAATTTGTGTACCAGAATGCAACAACCGGATTTGTAACGGTTGTAAGATTAATAAACGGTGATTCTACATATCCACCGCACCCGTTATTCTGCCAATTCACTACAGCATCTGATGAACTCCATGCATGCTCGCCGGAATGCGCTCCGTCAAGATGGTGTCGATAAGGAGTAGCAAGTGTCCAATAATCCGGAACTGAACAATTCGCAAGGACGTACACATCCCATTGCAATTCCATTGGATCGTCGAAAGCAGTGATGTAAGGTGTATTGATAGTTGAATCGATAATGAGTATTGCAAAATTTACGTTATCGGATTCATTGTCTTCAGCAAGATTATCGGGTGAATCCATTTCAATAAAAACGTGATATTCTCCTGAATGAATTCCCGGCGGAACAGGCAGTGCGTTTGTATAATTAGTAACATTCCCTGCGTGATTGCGCAGAAACGATCCGAGCAAAGTATCCCCCGCGTCGAAGATGGCGTCTTCTGAGAGATAATATTTGATCGAATCAGCGAATGTTGCGGAATACTGATTCGAATAATACAAATCAGTAACTACGTTGAACGTTGGCATTAATGCTGACACACGTGAGATTGTATCTCCTTGCGCGGGATATAGATTGAAATACTCCGGCCCCACATAGAAATTATCTATGAGCCATCCACCTGCAACTGCAGTTGTACTGGTGAGATAAAATCGCAGGCGCACATCCGGTTGACCATTGAGAAAGCTCAGGCTGTAACAGGACTGATTCCACAGTGTGTTGGAGCTCGTCCACCCGTTCGAGTTGGAATGCCAGTTTCGCGTTAGCGCAGGATTGGTAGAATAAAGAGTTGTCCATGTCGTTCCTCCATCGGTTGAATACTCAACACGCATTACAGTTCCGGTTCCATGTGCTCTTGAATGCCAGAAACTCAACACGTTTCCTGTAGCCGATGAGGAAAAATCGAATGCAGGTGATTGAAGACACATTCCTGAGTTCCCGGAATAATTTCCGGTAAGATTTGTGCCCCAACAATTCGGTGTGGAATATGGAAAATTCTGTAAAGTAAAAGACGGCACTCCCAGTTGCCAGTTGTCTTGACCATATGCAGCGTAATGTGTCCAACCAACCGCTGAACCGGTGTCGAAACTGTTTGTATAAGGAATTGAAAGTTGTGCAAAAGAGGACAAACATCCGAACACACTCATCATCAGAACTACAATCAGCGCTTTTTTCATTGGGACTTTATTATTATTAACCATTAAAATTAAGAATAATACGTCACTATGTTTCAGCATACACTAAGGAAACCTTTTGAGTGGTTGTGATAGCGGAAAGAGTCCCTCACTTGGATGGTTAAACCGCGAGAATTGCGGATTCCTAAGAACGGATTTGTGACTCAATCGTCCCGCCCGTTGAAGATTTACAATGGAGGAACGACCTGCACCGAGTTCAATTCACCCGTTGGTAATCACTAATCCTTCATGCGCAATCTCTATTGTATACACCGCAACTTCGTTGCCGTCTGATTTCAAATCGGTACTCGAGATCTTTGTAGGCCAGGCATTGTTCAATTGCCAGGTCACTACCGTCTTCCCGTTTTCATCGAGCAATTTAATAAACACATTACGACGCTTAATCGTATTCATATTAATTGATGCGTGCCAGTTCCAGAATGTATTGTCATTTGCAAATACGCCGCGCTTCATTGTGACGTTTCCATACTTGGCAATTCCGGACATCTTCTCCGTTGAAAATAAATCAGAACTACCTTGACGATACTCTATAACCTGAGTCTCTGATTCCAGACCCGTTACTTCCTGAAATGCAACACCATTCATACCAACGCCCAGATCTACTGAGAATCTGAATCTCGGCATAGGCCATGTTGAACCTTCTGTACTTCCGTCGTCTGCCATTGTGTTTTGTTTTTTAGCAGTGTGTTTTAATGATGATCATTCAGTCTAAACCTACTTCGACACAGCCATCTTCTGTGTCAAATCAATGACAATAAACTCGGCCGGTCGTGTTATCGCAACCATAATCGACATAATCATATATCCATTCAGAATATCATTCGCAGTCATTGTTGATCCTAATCCGCAGCGAACATTAAATGCTTCAGCAGGTTTTGCTCCCTGCAATCCGCCTTGCTTCCACAACCCGGTAAGAAAATTATTCATCAGTGATGTTGCTGAGATCCATGTTGTACTTGTATTCGGTTCAAACACAAACTGCTTCAGAGCAAGCTTGGCCGTTTGCTCAATGTAAATTGCAGTTCGCCGCACATTCAGATAACGCCAATCCTGACTGTTGCCATCTAATGTTCGGGCACCCCAGATGAGAATACCTTTTCCAACGAAGCTCCGAATAGCATTGATTGATTTTCCGGTGATCGCATCCACATTCAATGCAGATTGTTGTTCTGAGTTCAGATTGATCGTCACATCTGTCAGCGAATTCATGGAAACATTAGCAGGCGCAACCCAGGAACCACGTGCAGTATCTACTGTAGTAATCACCCCGGCAATTCCCCCGCTTGGCGGAAGAACGTTTGCATCAGCAAGAATATGTTTCATGATGCGCGCATAAGAAACGTTGGCAGCAATCAAGGAATTATTGTTCTGCTGTACAGTTGCAGTGCTCGTGTTATTCTGAATACCGGAAAGTATTTTTGCCGTCGTCGGATCCGGACTTGCAGCGGGATTGATAATTGGAGCAAGCTTTGAAACATCGCCACCGAAAAGATTTGTGTAATCCATTTCACTGCTGCGCATAACAGCAGTCTGCACAAACGGATAATATGCAGCTCCGTAATTCAAACCTGTCGTACCCGTGTTGTTGCGGAAATTCTGAATGTCGTTCGTGTAATTAATCGGATCGGGAGCATTGCCACCGACGATATCGAAAATAGAAACAGAAGTCTCCATCGAACTGCTTTGCTGCAACATGGATTGCATGAGCTTGCCATTATCCGCCAGCGATAACAACGTTGCTTCCGGACAAATGTACATTGTAGGTTCAGGTTTACTCTTCAACGCAGCTAAACCGGTTTGAAGCTCCGCTAACTTTACATTCGCATTGACCAGTGGCGCACTCAACGTCATTGCTTTTCCTGAAGCAGGGCCGTAAGTTCCCACCGACACGATGTATGCATCTCCGCCGCCGTTCTGATAGAACAACCGCACGCTGTTGTACAAATAGTAAATCGTGTTCGGATCGGGAAGCACAGAATAATATGTACCGTTGATGTTCAGATAATCTCCCGATGCAGGCACAGTAACAGACGGCACCAGATAATACTGCGGACTGTATTGCTTCGCAGGACTTGCCGGCGCAGGCGGATCAGGAAAACAAAAGAATGCCTGAAAGTCGGCGAACGAAGAAATTTTAACGGGCGTATTGAGATATGATTTCCCGTTAAAAACAGCTTGCGGTGTATATCCAATGAAAGCCGGAACAGCAGTAGGAACAGGAGTTACCGAATTAGGAAATGAGTTGAGTTCGTTGATGTAAACGCCGGGAGTTTGCATGTTATTGATCATCTATAGATAATGGAACTGCTAATTCAAAACCCAAACTAAACCAATTGTCCCGTAACCGTAATTATTTCTAGCGTTGAACCGGTTCAATTCTCCGATCACAACTCTATCGTAAAATGTAATGTCCTTGGGATTAGCCAAAGAATTTAAAGATGAATAATCTTCCGGAACAGTTACAGTGTACTCCTTTGGCTGAACAACCATCCTGTAATACAGTACCATTTTCCGCCACCGGAAACTCAAGTTAAGTTCCCAGATCCAGAGATGTCTCACGATTTGATCGCTTCTTAGTATGTAAACAGATTCTGCCTCGTCATCATAAATATCATCATCGATTGTCTTGGTGTAGCCGAATCCTTCCAACATTGTGTTATGGTGAACATAACGATATCGAATGCCAGTTTCAGCATTAAATCCAAACTCATACTTATAACCACGTTTGAATTTCTTGCTTCGAGCCGCAATCAAATGCTGGCCTGTCTGTTTTGTAAAGTCCAACAACGAAACAAACAACCCTGTTCCTGCTGCCGTATAATATCCTCCGTAAAATAATTCAGTAGAATTATAAATATTCCAACCCAGATAAGGTTTAACTTTTTTGCGTACTGAAGAAGGTCTAAAAACAGAGTGAAACTTATTTGTGGTGGAAAAAAGCATCAAATCAAGTTTGTGATTGATTTGATAAACCCATCTTCCGCCGTTAGCTATCTGCGTATTCCAACCATACACCTTTTGCGAAGATGTTATTGCATCCTGGTGCAGTTTGGCCTGAATATCGCGACCTGCATTTGTCCCAATTTTACCGACTTGAAAATTCCCTTGATGCCGAACTATACCCTTTGTCCAAATTCTGTATTTGGACCTCTCAACATAAATATATGATCCGAATGGGCGATCTGTTCTGTACAAAGTATCAGCCAGATCGTAGCTGTGTCTGTATCTAATGTAAGGCGTAAAAAAATGCATGCCAAGTTTAACAGACTGATAGCTGAGAACATGTCCTCGGTTAAGTATCAATGTTCGGGAAGTAGTATCTCCATTACAATAACTCTTGGCTTTTCCGGTATAACTATTCTTTCTGATCCAACCGGAGTTAAACCAACGCCACTTAAGGTGATCAGTTGTAAAAGAGAATGCTCCGCCACCGGTATATTCCCTATCCTGATTTCCAATCCCAATTCCAAAGACGTCATTATCCATGAACAGTTCGCATGATTCACCTGTTTTGGACTTTGAACCATAACTTTGATACAACTGATAAACGTTCCCTTCAACTATCTCGAGTCTTTCCGCCAGTAATTTCCTATTTCGTAATTGCATCATCTCCGGAATCAACAATTTACCCTCCGCTATTCTGTAGTCGTAATTTTCGAATAGGATCTGCATTGTGTATAAATTCTCAACCCAAGATAGGTCCATTCGGATCCGCTCTTCGTTCAACTCAAACTTATCAAGCGCGAGAAACGTAATTAACGGATCAATAAGATTAAGAATTAACTTTTCACCATAATTCTGAAACTGCTCCTTACTTAGTTGTGGCTTTCCCTTGAGGCTATCTTGATCTATATACCATGACAACGATTGCAACTGAACCGTGTCAAATTCCAGTGAATTCCAGCCCTCTTTGTATTCATAATAAGTAATACTCGTGATCATTGCACTATCAATATATGCGTCGCAATATTTTATCACAGCCTTTCTGGAGCTGGAATCCCGAAGCCAAGTCTGAAATTCAATACTAGCCGGCGAATTAAGTAAACATGTCACTTCCGCCTCATCATGCGTAAGTATAAAGGTTGAAAAAGAAGCTACTGATTGCTGAGCAGAAGCGAAAACACAACAACCCCAACTCAGAATAATAAGAAAGATGGTTTTCATAGTTTGTGATTTGAGTATAGCAACTTAATAGAATAAAATCATATGAAGCGTTTACAAAAGGATAATATTATGTACAACCCTCGCATAATTTGTCTCTTCACAAATTTCACCTGAATAATTTTTGAGTTTTATTCACTTTATATTGTTACTATGAAGTAATAATTACGAATTATTATTAATCCAAATTTTCTTTCCAGACACAAAAATGAATGGCATCTGTAACCAAATAACTAAGGAACATTTCAAAAGGAAGACAAAAACCTTATAACAGTGAATACCGTTCGTATTATTGCAAGTAGGAAAACTAAATTCTTCTTCCATTGTTCCCGATTAGCTTTGCCACGTTTTGGATTGAGCGATGTAATCTTCCGTGAATACCTTTTCATAATTTGCAGTTTTAATTTTATAGGTTTATACACGTGATAAAAAGAAATAATCTTGAAAAATATTTCGCGTCAAGAAAATGAAGACATCCGTTTGTAAACGTTTGTAAGCGGATAAAACGACTTTCCTGCTTTATCTTGCGTTGATTAATCGAGATACTTCTGATGAAAGAAAAGAAAAGCGCCCCCAAGTGGTATTACGTCGCAGGTTTTATCCTGATCGCGATACTAGTGGTAATAATTATCGTTTTAACCTTTGGTCAATTCGGCAGTGCTAAGAAAACACAACCCGATCCTGAGGAACTTAAGAAGAAACTGAAGTTAGAATTAGAAAACCTGCGTCGTGACCTTGAACAGAAAGAGAAGCAAAAAGCAGAGATTGAAATTAAAATTCGAAAGGCCTTCTGGTGGATTCGATTCGGACTGGCTTTTAGTTATGTTGGATTAAATTTCTGCACATGGTGGTTCGGTTGGTTTGATTGTGAAGGTTTAGGGAGGTTGATGGATCTTAATCAATTCGCATTGCTTGGTATCTTAACAATGCTTTTCATTGGATCACGAAAGACGTATGATATTGTAGGGCTCGTGCATTACATTCGCGATGTTCTTGAAACCTACTACTACAGAAAATTCGCTCCGCAGTTACGGAATGAGATTGATGATCTGAAAACTGCTATTGTATCCAAGGAAACTGAACTAGCGAAGATGACAGGCACCGGTCAAGTAGTAGAGTCTATTCTCTTGCTCCCTCAAATCGAAAGCATTAATTATCCGAGGACACCTGAGAACATCAAGGCACTTTTGGATCACCACTTTGATAGACATAACATTTCGAGAGAGAAAGGCGTGGAAATACTATTGAGCCAGACCCGATTAAGTACGGGGCAAATTGAATTTATGGTTAGCAAACTCTCTCAGGCATATCACCCAATTTTTCTGAAACATCTGAAGGAACCCATTACCGATAGTAATCTTATACAGTACGGGTTAGATGCAATTCTAAAAAAGGAAATTATTGGTAACGAAAGCCGAGCTCAGGTTATACTAGAGTTTCGCGAGTTTATTCAGAAATAGCTCCTGTCGGCAAACCGCATTCGTTATTCCGTACTTCCCAAAAAATAAATCGCCTGCAATGGCAAATAAGATTTCTGCTCGTCGTTCATTTTAGGGTAATACTCAGTCCACAAATTGATTAAACGATCAAAATCGATGAGTTCAACGTGCTTCCCAGAACTACGTGCCTCCATTTTAGCAGGCTGACTAAAGTCTCCACTAGTAACGAAAATACCAACATCAGAATCTCTTTTCATTGTCCCGATAAGTCTTTGTATGTCGTCTGAAGAAATACTCTTTTCCGGTTTATGTTTAACCTGTACGATAATGCGTGGAGGTTTCACTCCTAATGGATCCGTGTAAGCAATTATATCTATTCCTCCGTCCCGGCCTTTTGGAGCAACATGAGCAATGTGATAACCCATACCTGCAAGTAGCGCGGCGACTAAATCTTGAAATTCATTCCAGGTCTTTCCATTGATATAGTCTTCAAGTCCTTTGGATGCTTGTTCAGCAACTTGTTCCAGTAACGCCTTTTGCTGATGTTCAAAGGATTCTTCTGCAACTGCAACTTCCGTCTCAACCTCTATTTCCGCACCTTCAACTCTTTGCTGTCGTTTCCACGCTCGATATGCTTGAACAGCCTTGTCCAGCAATGCGTTCCCTCCCAACGGAATTAATGCTTCTCCTTCGGGTGTCAAAGTCCAAACACCTTTTTTCTTATATAAAAATCCAGCCTTTACACAATCAATCGAATAGAAATGAAGAATAGAAATCCATCGAACATAGTTGGTTTTCTCATAAAGTTCAGTATCCCACGCATCGAATTTGACCGTAGTTTTTATTTTATCAATCAATTCAGTGATGCGCAGGCTTCCCCCATTCGCTTTTAAAATTTCAAAGGCAGCAAGTATTACTTTATTTGCAAGTGTTCGCGATGCTGACGGAGATTTCGATTTACTCATACTTTCCAAAATAGTTTATTTTAAAAGGCTTTCGTAAAATTAATTTTTATTAAGAGAGGCAACAATCATCTTAAAACTCTCCAACCCCGCTTCCAAATTCTCCACAATCTCCGCTGCCAGAACATCCGGATCAGGAAGATTGTCCAAATCAGCCAGCGACTTATCTTTCAACCAGGTAATGTCTAATGATGTTTTGTCACGTGCGAGGATTTCCTCGTACGTGAATTTTCTCCAGCGACCTTCCGGATTTGATTTCTCATCCCAGGTTTGCTTACGCTTGTTGCGATTCGTTGGATTGTACAGTTTGATGAACTCTTTAAGATCATCGAATTTCAACGGATTCTTTTTTTGCGTGTGATGGATATTGGTACGATAATCATAAATCCAAACGTCCTTCGTCCATGCCTGCTTTGAAGAAGGTTTGCCATCGAAGAACAGAACGTTTGCTTTCACACCGTTGGCATAGAATATTCCTGTCGGCAAACGCAATATCGTGTGCAGTTCCATTGTTTCCATCAACTTTCTGCGCACCGTCTCTCCTACGCCACCTTCAAACAACACGTTATCCGGCAGTACGACGGCTGCCTTGCCTGTTGTCTTCAACATGGTATGAATATGCTGCAAGAAGTTGAGCTGTTTGTTGCTCGTAGTGACCCAAAAATCCTGACGGTTGTAAGTGAGATCTTCTTTTTCCTGCTCTCCGTCTTCGTTGGTAAAGGTCATGCTGCTCTTCTTCCCGAACGGTGGATTCGCAAGAATGTAATCGTAACGATCCGGTGACGCAATGAGCGCATCAGCAGGAGAAATGAAGTTATCTGAATCTATATCTCCAATGTTATGCAGAAACAGATTCATCAATGCCAGTCTTCGTGTGCTGGCAACAATTTCGTTACCGAAAAATGTATTGTACTTCAGAAACTTTTTATCGGCTTTGTCGAGCTCTCTGTTCTCCACCAACCAGTCATATGCTGCAAGAAAGAATCCGCCGGTACCGCAAGCCGGATCAGCAATTGTTTTCTGAGGTTCAGGTTGTATGCACTCCACCATGGCTTTAATCAAAGCGCGCGGCGTGAAATACTGTCCGGCACCGCTCTTAGTGTCTTCTGCGTTTTTCTCCAGAAGACCTTCATAGATATCTCCTTTATCCTTCACGCCCATCAGTATCCAATCTTCTGCATTGATGAGCGCAATGAGCTTGTACAGTTTCGCAGGATCCTGAATTTTATTCTGACTCTTGGTGAAAATCTGCCCGAGTATGCCTTTCTCTTTGCCAAGCGCACGCAGTAATTTGTTGTAGTGATTTTCCAAATCACTGCCGCTTTTATTCGTCAGACTGCTCCAGGAATATTCCTTGGGCATTGGCATTTTCCGGTTGTGCGGAGGCTTACTGTACTCGTCCGCCATTTTAAGAAACAACAGATAGGTCAGCTGCTCCAGATAATCGCCATAACCTACGCCATCATCGCGCAGCGTTTGACAAAACGCCCAGACTTTGGAGACAACTGAAGATGCGTTCGCGGAATTGTTAGCTTTTTTTGTAGTCATTTCGTTAAAAATCGGCAACAATTTGCAATCTATCATCGTTTATCATTAAAATTGCCAAACATTCTATGGCCAAATACCAATATAAAGCTTCTGTTAAAAGCCGCAACGCGGAGTTCAAGTACTCGATGCCCGTTTTTAGCTTCAAAGATGACGGTAAGTACATCGTTTATGCCCCCGGATTAGATTTAAGCGGATATGGCGATACTGAAGCAGAAGCTAAGCAATCTTTTAACGAGTGTTTTCGTGCGTTTGTTGACTACACGACAAATAAGCAAACCTTATTTAAGGAATTGAAGAGATTGGGATGGAAAGTTGGTAACCTATCATCAGTACCACAAAAGGCGCGAACTGTTGCTGCGCCAACTCTAGCAGAAATGCTCTTTCGCGATGAGTATCTGGCTGAAGTATTCCAAACCAAAGAGTTCAAGAAATACAACAAACAGGTTGCTCTTCCTGTTTAGATTATGTCTACTCGTAGTCTTAAGAATATTGCACTTCGAGACTTTCAGCGTTTTCTGGAAAGCGAGGGTTGTAAACTCATTCGAACAAAAGGTGGACACATGCAATATGCGCGACCGGATTTATTCAGACCAATAACACTTCAGACTCACATCGATCCCATCCCGGAATTTATTGTAAGGAACTGTTTGAGAATTCTTGGAATGAGTAAGGAGGAGTTTTTCAGAAAATTTAACTCGTGAATTTTAGTTTTTGCTTTGCGTCTCACATTATTCAAAATATGAGACACAAAATAGTTTGTGCATATTTCATGAGACACATATATACCTGATTTTAATGTATATACAAATAGCAGCACGGCATTGTGTACACAAACGAACCTTAAATCAGTGGATCCGACGCCCTGAAAATTCCCGGCTCTGCTATGCATTGAATCATTTGTGCAACGCCGGTGTTGAAGTAGAATTAAATGCTGTTCCCGAAATAACCGCCCACACAATAAACGGTATAGCAAAAAAGACCAATACCAACCCGGCTGTTCTTGCTCAGTGCTTATATGCTAAGAAGAAAATTACCGAGACAATGGTGGGACGGTTTGAGGAAGAGGTGGTGGTGGGGTAACTAACCCCTATTTCCTCCTTTTCTTCTTTTTCAATTTCTTGAATGCAGGCAATCCAATTTTCCTATCCTTAACCATCATTACAGCTGTTGCAGTTGTTCCGGTATAATAAGGAGGAGCATTAACAGTGCCACTTACAAAATATTCAGAATAAGAGTAAACGGCTGAGAAAGGCTCATCTCGTTTAACTGGAGAAACTCTTTCCGTATTTTCTGAAGCCAGAACTTTCAACTTGGCATAGGCTGATTTAAAGTCCTCGAACAATTGCTCCAACACCAGTTGTGTTTTTCCTTCGATAACTTTTCGATTTTCTGCGAGGTCAATTTTGTGAACACAATTTGAAGTCAACAATACTGAGTCACCTGTCCTGCATTGATGTATCAAGGGGCCGCGAACTTGTTGAAACATCCAGAGGGCATTATCATGATACCACTTGTCTTGAAACAACAATTTCAGTGCGTTTGTGAATCTTAATTCTGACTTCCCATATTTACTGAATGGAAAATTATCGAGGAACGCCCCTAAATACTCTATTCCGGTGGACAGAGCAATGAAAGCCTGAAAATCCAGCTTCTGATCTATTAACCCTTGAACCATAGCGCATATCACCTCGCCGTGTTCAATTGCAGAATTCTCCGATTTAAGAATTAATTTCATTTCATGTTTGGCCACGCTTTATTTTGCAATACTTGGTAATAATAATTACAATAACGGCAGTTCGTTTATTGTGACAATTCTCCCGTTCTGAAACAAATGATGCCGATTGTTCTTTTTCAACTCTTCCAGTGTTTCCGTCAACAACTTTGTACTATTTATATTAACAAGTAAAATCGGCACAATTCTTTTACTCGATTTCTTATAATGCTTCTGCACCCGAATTATATCACGCACAAGCTTGGAAAAGTGCCTCTTCATTTTAGTTTTCAATCTTGCTTCACCATTTGATTGCTTATACATTTTGCATTCGACGACATATAGTTTAGAATTGAGTTCGTATGAACAGTCAATCTCTATATCCTCTAGTAACAACTTGTTCGCACTGTACTTTATTTTCTTTGAATCTAACTTGTAAAGTAATGCATCTTGAAGCAAACCATCCTTCGCCTTAACAATATTGTAAATTGTACTATCCAATTCGTATGGAACAAAAAATGTCAGCGGTTGCCCACAAATTGGACAAACAAAACCTTTCAATTTAATAGGGTCTGTTTTTAAAGATAAAACACCACGATAAACCGCAGGCTCACAATTCACACACTCAAGAAAAGAATCTTCGGAGCTACTTCTAATGATTCCACCCTCATAAAGGATACTGAACAATCTCAAGCGATCTTCATAATTATCAATATCATGAAAAGAACTCACGAGTACCTGATTGGAATTGTACAATCCTTTATACACCTCACTAACGTATCTATCTTTAAATGACTTCACTACTTCAAGAACTGCCCATAGATTTTCTTCAGACATCACACTTTTCAAAAGCTTCTGAACAACATCATTCTCAAAATATTTACTTAGCTGATCCATGTCTTTGATATGGTGTCCTATAAGCTCATACTTGTGCAGAAAACTAATCGCAGCAGATTCAAAACCATCCTGACCATCACTGAAAAGCGACGATATCAAATCACTGAAAGGAGCCAGGCCTTCCTTTTGAAAATCTTGAAAAATCTTATCGAAAGATCGCCCTAATTTAGTGTCATAAAACGCTTCAAAAATTGGAGTATATTTTTCAATAGTCGTGTTAATTGCAGATTCTGATTTGATCGTATGTGTCTCGGTCCTCAACTTAATTTTTTCATAGAGAAAATCACCTTTTGACTCAATGTTAGAAAGAATGATCCTCGGAAAAGAAACATAAAATGTATCATCTCCATACTTCAGCGTCTTAGTATCCAAGAGCTCTTCCTTGGATAACAAGAATAGGTTCTGACAAGCTCTATTTTGCCAGAAGAGATTATAAAATATTTCTTTTATCTCCTTCATTTGAAGAATGCTATTGTGTACTACTTAAATATTCGGTCCATCAACCTATCAATAGTTCTTTTAAAATCCCCTTGCATTTCTCTAATTCGAAGGACCCCCTGAATTAGCGGATCATCCTCATACCTCATTGCCTTCACAAGCACTCCGACTATTACAGGATCGTAAAGTTTGCATCGCTCAATAGTACGCCTACCTTTTAGTGTCTTGCCAACGTAGCGAGACCGATCGACGATTTCAATATGCTCGAAGTAATCGTCAAAGTGCGGATGTGCAATTCTAAAATAAATTCCGCTTTGAGGATATGGTGTTCGAGTATAAGGAATCATGTCATTATTAGTTGATTTTTTTGAATTACAATGCTTACATGCTACTGATAAGTTTTGCGCGTAAAAAGTGAATTCTGGTCTCCCATATTTACCGGCCTTTGGAACAAAATGTTCTACTTGAATATCCTCGCGAAATGGTAACCTGCAGAACGAACACAGTTCACCTTGTTCATTTAAATAGTGTTTTCTGATTTTCCGAATCAAAGGTTCCAGCTTTTCATGCTCCCATTCTCCCTTGTACTGCCGAATCAGGAATCGTTCATTAGTCGAAAATTCGAACTTATTCTCAATCTGTTTTCTCTGACGATCGCTTAATCGAGCCATTTTGAACGCTTTAAAATTTGTTCTATTGTGTAATGTAATGGATCATTGGGTTGGAGAGTATTATACCATTTAATCAGTTCCTCCCTATATTCACTCAAATCAACATTCTTTGATGCGGAAGCCTTTTTTAAAATCTCAGAAAGACGCTCAGCGATGTAGAAATTGCGAGTTGTAGGAACGTCGAATACGTCCAATAGTACTTGTTCTGCGGACCACCCGAATGTGGTTTTTGCATTAATGCGTTTAACGAGAATTGGTGATTTTTTGATTTCCTTTTCTGAATGAGACTCCTTTGTTTTACGACTCATCGAAAGAATTTTAGATTGATCCCCCGGTAAGTCAGAGATTAAAAAGTGAGAATGAGTACAAATAATAAAATGACAATCCGGGAAATCGCTGAACACCCGCCTCAGAAATGAGAAGTACCGCATTTGCCAATTAGGATGCAAGCTAATTTCGGGTTCATCTATCAACACGAGACTTTGCGACCGTAAGCTTGACGCTATTGATAATATAGAAGTCAAAAAATTGTATTCTCCAGAACTGCTTTCTGTTAAATCATAAGAACCAGCGGTATTCTCTAATCCAATTACAGGATAAGAAATAATTCCCAACTCATACAAAGCTTTTATATACACCGCGTGTTTCTGAATATCTGAATTCTCTGTAAAACTATATCGCAATGCATTAGGATGTTCTTCATCTCTGTATGGTTGAAAGTGAGTTTCATTAAGAATAATTTCATTACAATAAGTAGCAAGTCTATTAAAGAAACCCTTATTCGCACTATACTTATCAAAATTATTGTAATACCATTTCTCTCTTGTAGATATTTCCTTCGGTGGATCTCCGTACCATTGACCGAATGAATTCTCGGTCGTTGTTCCTGAAAAAAAACGCCCACGCTGTAATATCTTATATTTGACAGTTATCTGATCGGCACCTAAGAACTCTGCCGAACGAGTAATCATGTACTTCAAAAAAGGCTCTTCAAGGGCTTTTATGATTATATCCACCGTTCTTTTAACTAAACTACGCGTGCCAGCCGTGGTTTTCCCGTTTCTAATACCCAAATAGGTATAACCCGGGAATGAGGTATCGCTCAAGTAAGGAAACTTATCTGAGATTAACTGTGCAGATACTAAAAGATTGAAAGGCAAGTGTAAGTCTGTATAGGCTCGCGGTTCACCCTTTCTATCACTCCAATCGTGAAGCCACCAAGCTCCTCTAACTTTTGCTTTATTAGAGATTTCCACAACGCGTTTAACTCCGTCATCATAAAGTATATTACCAAAGCGATAGGTTACACTGCCTATCTCGTAAACAATTGAAAATCCTCCCACAACGAAATATCCTCTGGTGCCATTCTTTTGCAAGAATGATAATTCTCGAAAAATATTAATGATAAGTTGCAGTGCATTGCTTTTACCCGCCCCATTCGGCCCTATTAAAACACTGAAATATGGTCCTTCACGAGATGGGTCCTTTCTCTCAATTTGCCAGCCTTCCAGATTCTTATTAGTAAGATTAAACACACAACAACCAAAATGTGGGTTGTCGATAACTTCTATTTCGTGAATTCTAAATATCATCTTTATAATCTTTATACCAATTTCCCCTCAAACGCCCTCTTTAATATACTCTGCCTTAACGCCTCCGCCTGCTGTAAACTTTCAGTAATGCTTGCTTCCATTTTGTCGGCAACGCTGAGGCGGGATTCGATTTCTTGTACAATTAATTTTTGTTCATTATCCGTACAGATAGGAATTTTATAATTCCTCAGTTTAACCGATTCGATACTTTCAACTGTAGTACCATCCTTACTGCAATCCCTTCGGATGTCTTCATTCTTACCCACAACGTACCAATAAACATAATCAGGTAGAACATGTGCTGGGGTTAGTGCCTGCAAATCCTGATTAACTGTTACTTCCATTGTTGTGAGCCCAACAGGTAAAGTGCGTCGCAAGATTCCACTTCGAACTACAAATAATATCGAACCACTATCTATCAACTTGGCCGATGACTCTTGGATTGCTTCATTAGTAATTCGATCAATCGTATCAGTTATCACTTTCGACTTCATATCCTTAGGAGAAACCCACATGATTGATCCCTTTTCCCAAAATTCCTTTCGCGATTTACTTGGTGTTCCACCACCCTTCCACGTTCCAATTTGACTTAATGTCTTCATATCCCACCCCTCCGGCAACTCTCCCTCCTTCACATTCTCATTCGTCAACCTCCCCTCAAACGCCCACTTCAAAACACTCTGCCTATATGTCTTCAACTGCTGCTGCGCCGTCTTTAAACTTTCCACAGCTTTGTCAAGCTCACTGAAAAGAGATTCGATTTTGGAGACGATGAGGTGTTGTTCCGCGATTGAGGGGATTGGAAATGGAATCTCAACCAAACTGCCTTTGGTTAACTTCAGTCGAGTTGTTCCATTTACATACGGCCGATAATTTATAGAATTCAGGTAGTAGAGAATGAAATCATTGATCGTGATAGATTCCACTTCTTGCAAAATATGAGCATGATTATTCACCCAGCCTTTGCCCTTAATTTTATAGGCTTTTGACTTGAAATTATCCAGAAATGGTGCACCATCTTCACCAACCAGAATATATTCTCCATCGGTTAAGTATGAGTCAATGTATCCGACCTGCCCTGTCGCACCATAATAAGGATAAAGGAGAGACTCGTCTTTACCCAAGATGCGCTTTTCACGTTCAGCTGCGTTAATCGGTCGCCTCAAATTGTCCAATACATTAGCAGCTTGCCCAAGCTTAATCCATTTCCACTTTCTTTTCTGTTCCACTAACTCCATAATACGTAATTATCTAATTAAACGACGGTGTCTAATAGGAGTCCTGTTCCAATTCTTTCGTGTTAATTCTCAATGCTGAATAAAAGGCTTTATGCACATAAATCTTGCAATCATTATTTATATCATTCACCGTGATCGCTGCTTCTTTATCATAGAAAAAATAAATTGGATAATTTGCACTCTTCTTGATACCACATATGCCTATTGTATAAAGCAAATAAATCATCTCTTTACGAAAAACTGGAAATCGTATCTCATCTGTTTTCCATCTTGAAACAAGCGACAATAACTCCCCTCGGAAATGCTTCTCAGGAAATTCGGACAAATAAATATCTTCAAACTCATCTTCTTTGATATTCTGAAGTCTAAAACCATTGTATTTCCCTCGAAGAAATTTATATACTTCCTCCAGATTACCATAGTTCTCGCCCCATTCATCTTCGATAGCTTGCAATCGATCAATTGAATACGGAATCTCTGCCTTGTGAATAATATCTAACGTAAAATGTGTCTTATTCTCTGCGTTCTCAATGGCATGATTTACATACGAAATAACATCTCTAGGTCTATAAAATGTTCGCTCAATCATGTAATCAAAACCTGTAATTCGATTAGAATATATCTTATCAAAAGCAGTCTTAACTGTTATATTGTTTTCAGAAACAATTTCCAGTCTCTTAGTTAAAAAGAGCTTTAAATCACTAACAGACCACTCCAAATTGACATAAAGCGGTTTGAACTTTTCACGTTGTCCCCCCTTGTGTCTGGTTCCTGAAAAAATCAATTGATACAAATTATCACGCAATGAAATTATGATCTTGGCTCCTTCAAAGACTTGAAACTCCTTAATTACTTCAATCATCGCTCCAATCAAATCATAACGCACATCAGAAGTAATCCATTCTTTATCTAGGTCGTCAATA
Organism: Bacteroidia bacterium; assembly: GCA_023151315.1. Taxonomy (GTDB): domain Bacteria; phylum Bacteroidota; class Bacteroidia; order Palsa-965; family Palsa-965. The sequence continues at coordinate 90,621 of JAKLJE010000006.1, read as the reverse complement.
ATAATGAAGTGTTTCCTATGATGATCAATAAAAAGCTCTTCCTTCATAATTGCGATAATCTGAAATATCTCTTCAGCCTGTGAATCATTAATAACCTTCTCAGCTTTAGTTTTTACTTCTGTCAATACTCTTGACCGCTCCTCATTATGCATTTCTGCACCTAACTTGGCAAAGTCTTTCACTCCAATACCTGTTTCACTAGAAAATTTGCTTTCAATATTTCTCTCTAGTTCCTTAATTCTATGTTCCGTTTTCTCCCAAAAATCTTTACTCCAATTTTTCAAATAATCTAAGGCTTGCTCCTTCTTGGCTTTGTTCTTCGGATTCTGAGCAAACAACTTCTCCTTCAAAGACTCCAAAATATTCTGTTTCCGTTGCCTTTCCTCCCCAAAATACAATTTAAGTAGCTCTACAATAAAAACATGCTTCCACAGGACCTTATAAAAAAAGTTCAAGTTAACGTCTAAACTTTTGAAATACTGAAGGATATTTGAGTTTGACAAATACCGCAAGGACATTGCCTCTGGTTCAATACGAGTGACGCGATCTTGCGTATTCTCAATATACTTTAGCAAAGCAGATTTTCCGCTTCCAGTCCTACCAATAATTATAGAACGTTGATTTTGCGCATCAAGAAGAGATGTTAAAGCATCATTCTGGATGAAAGCATCCATTAACAATCTATCTGTCTCGGCATCAGGAGAGCCGATTTCTAGATGTTTGGAAAATTTAAACTTTTTAGTTGAGTGGGTTTTGTTCTTAGACATAAATTACGCTGCTAATATTTCATTCAACTCATTAATTATCCCATCCGTCTCCTCCCCAAACAACTTCCACATTTTACTCAAACCACCTTCAGCGTTGAAAGGACTCAAATCAAAATCGTCGCGGTCTATGTGAAAACTGCTTGCCACATAATCTTTCATCATGCGCAGCCATTGCATCTGCTCTTCTGTAAACTTTACTTTTCCGGCTTGCTTTTTAAATACCCATTCCTGAAAATTCCGGTCGACAGTTTTATCAAATGAAGTCAGCGTTTGGTCAATTTCCGCCACACGTCGTATAAGCGACACCAAAGCAATCAACTCATTCTTGGCTGAACCGTTTGCTTTTTCAATCTGCTCGAACGCCTGCCATACTTTCAAGGGCGCCAGAGCCGGTTTCTCTGTTTTCAAACGCTCGCACAAATCTTTAATCATTTTGTACGAGAATTCCCGACGCTGATAAGGCTGGGCGTAAAATATCTGTAAAGCTGTAATCTCATCTTTGTGCGATTCAATCCAGGCTTTGAAATCACTTACGGTTGCATTTGCAACTGCCGCCTGATCTTTCACCCAACCGATATTGGTAATGGAATCGATATTCACCACATCAATGATCTGATCGTACTTTTTACGGATATCCACAATAAAATCGCGCAGGTCAGGATCATTGAATACCGCAACGGCATTATCAATCAACAGCTGCGTTCCTTTGGCAATGGCCTTGTCTATTTCGGCAGGAGATTGTCCGCGTAACTTATTGCGTGTTTCCGTTTGCACTACGGTCACTGCATCCGGATCATGTGCATGCAGCAATTGCTTTACAACCTGATTAATGGTTCTTCCTCCTGCACGCTCTGCAAACTGTTGTTTGTCTTTGTCACTGAGCTGACGTTCCAAACGTATCAATCGGTTGGCGAGCGTACTCAGCATTTCTTCCGACGTATTTCCAACAGCCACATTCTGCAACACATCTTTCAACGACAAGCCCGGAGCCTTTTCCAGCGGACGACTATCCGTTTTCTGCGAGCTCTCCACACCTATTGCATCGATGATTACAAAATGATCTTTACTGTATTTTGCAGATGGCGTTCCTTTGGCCCGTAACTCTTCCACAGAACAGGTTCTTGTACCGCGACCTTTCATCTGCTCGTAATAGGAACGGCTTTTCACATCGCGCATGAATAATAAAACTTCAAGCGGGCGAATGTCTGTTCCCGTTGCAATCATATCTACAGTAACAGCAATACGCGGATAGTAATCGTTCCTGAATTGCTGCAATACGGATTTCGGATCTTCATCACTTCTGTATGTGATTTTCTTACAGAACTTATTCTCTTCACCGAACTCTTCGCGTACGATATCAATGATGTCTTCAGCATGAGAATCCGATTTCGCGAAGATGAGCATCTTCGGAACTTCGAACTGTCCGTTTGCATCCATGCGATCAGGAAACATCGCAGGTAAATTGTCCTTCACAGCACGAATAATTGTACGAATGGTACTCGGATTTACAATATCCTTATCCAGTTGTTTACCGCTATACTCAATGTCTTCATCAACGGCTTCCCAGAATTTCTTTCGTGTGAGACGTTCGCGTTTATCAACTTTTTCACCAATGGAAATCTTGCTTCCTTGCTTAGTGATTTGCGTTTCCACGGTAAACACATTGTACGGAACAAGTACACCGTCAATTACAGCTTTCTCGTAACCGTAATCGCAAACCAGATTCTGATTGAAATATCCGAATGTCCGGTTATCCGGTGTTGCCGTGAGTCCGATCTGAAACGCGTCGAAATATTCCAACACCTGTTTCCACAAGTTGTAAATACTGCGATGACATTCATCAATCACAATGAAGTCGAAGAACTCCATCGGCACTTTCTCATTATATCCAACAGGGATCGGTGCTTTATTTTCGAATCGGGATTCATTCGGATTCTCTTCTTCCGCACTTTCATCGAGATCCGTTTCACGCAATATGGAATACATGCGCTGAATGGTGCTGATGTACACCTGCGAATCTCCCGGAATAAACGAGCTGCTCAATCGCGTTACGCCATACAACTCCGTAAACAGACGATTATCGTCTTTGGCCGTATACGCTCTGAATTCTCCTTCTGCCTGCTCGCCGAGGTTTTTTGTATCCACGAGAAAAAGCACGCGCTTCGCTTTCGCGAATTTCAGCAAGCGGTAAATGGATGTTATTGCGGTGAACGTTTTCCCTGAGCCTGTTGCCATCTGCACCAGTGCTTTAGGACGTTGATCCTTGAAGGATTTCTCAAGATTATTAATTGCTGTAATCTGACAATCACGTAAACCATCTTCAGGCAGCGCCGGAATGTCAAGCAATCTGGCACGCAGCGTTTTTTCTTCACTGAGCCACTGCTGAAATGTTTCCGGTCTGTGAAATGTAAAAACATTTCGTGCTCTTGGCTTCGGATCGCGGTAATCGGTAAATCGCGTTACCGTTCCGGTGCTTTCATATGCAAAGTTCAACGGATCATTGTTCAGCAAACGAAGTTTAGCCGTTGCATACTTCTCCGATTGATCTTCATGCATGGACAAACGAGTACCTTCCTCTTCACGTTTCGCTTCGATCACACCAACCGCTTTACGATCCACAAACAACACATAATCGGCAGGACCCTTATCAGTATCGTATTCCCGGACAGCAACACCAACACCGGCGGATAAATTCAGGCGCTTTTTATCCTGAATAATCCACCCGCAAGCAATCAACTGTTCGTCGATATGATCACGCGCTTTTTGTTCCGGGTTCTGGTTGGTCATGGTTTTTTACCGTGTATTACCGCTATTAAAAGTAGCAATAAAAGGTGAAATAAGCGTTTGTAAACGCTTAAGACAGAAAGTTGTTTTCCCAAAACCATTTGACCATGTCATTGGGAGTTAAGAACAACGTTTTCAGAAAGTCAACTGTACGAAGCGCATACAATCACCTTCTTTTGCTGTATTCAAAATCTCATCGGCTTTCGCTTCGAGTTAAACATGCAAGTAATCCTGATACAAGTCTTGACTCGCTGCCTTAGTACGATCACCCCAAATTGCCTTCACTTTCTTTCACTACCTCCATCACCCATCAACTTTCCCTGAACATTCCTCGATTTTTATTACGCCCATCCTCCAATAAAAAACGCAATCATTAATTCGATAAGCGTTTTAAACGTTTACAAACGTTTGTAAACGGATAATCTCACCATCTGAAGTCCTTCACTCCTATTTTTGTCCGGATGTCTAAACGTATGTTTCAACCGGTCAGTGCATGTGGTGTGATTCTGCTCCGTGCGCAACACACGTTTGCCGTGTTGCTTCTGCTCCTGCTCTGCTTTGCGGATCATACACACGCACAAAACGCAACACCGGATCAATACACTCTGCATTACAACTCCGCGCATACGTACAGCGATGCTTCTCTTTACGGACCGGCCCTCGACGAATTAACAGCTGCGATTGACTACGCCAATGTGCACGCGCAGGAAGAACGATTCATTGAAGCCAACATCGCGCTTGCAGAACTGCTGCGCAAAACAGGTGATTACGAAAAAGCAATTCATCAGCTCGACACACTGAAGCGTGCTGCGTTGTATCCTTCCTTGCAAGTACGCCGACTCGGGCGCATTGCTGCCATCTACAGCGAATGGAAAGCGCCGGAGGAAATCAACAGCAACGACTCTGTATTTCTCTATCTCGACAGCGCGCTGAATCTTTCCGCCATACGGCATCTGCCCGCTGAGGAAGCCAGCCTTTACAACGAACTCGGTTACCGCACGTATGCAACCGATCCTGAAAAAGGTTTGCAGCATCTCTTACATTCCGCTGCTATTTTCACCAGCTTGCGCGACACACACAACTACGTGGGAGCCATGACCAACGTATTGCGCTGTCACATGGCGCAGCAGGATTCCGCCCGTGCCGGATCTGTGTTGCGTGAATTGCTGCCGTTAGTGCACAACAGAAACTGGTACTCTGCAGAAATAGAATTATATCGTCTGGCCGCTACATTCGAAATGATCTTTCGTCGCGACTCCGCTGCAGCACAAACATGGTCATCAAAAGTTGATCGCAGCACCATTGCCCATCTCGAAGCTTCTCACTCTGCACAGGTAAATGCTTACCGCACATTGTACGAAACGCGTAAACTGCAAGGTGAACTGGAAGCGCAGCAGGAAGCTTTGGAAAGAGAAGCGCAACGCACACGCGAATTGATTTTCTTCACACTGCTCCTTGCATTGTTTGCAGTAGTTGTAATTGTACTGCTTCTGCGCGAACGAACATTACGCCAACGACTCAAAACAACAAACGCCGATCTGGAGCTGAGCACAGAGAAATACAAGCTGCTCATGATTGAAAGTAATCACCGGATCAAGAACAATCTGCAGATGGTAATTTCCATGTTGCATTACTCGGAAAGTGAATCGCAAGATTCCGGAAATGCTTTTCAGCGGCTGACGCAGAAAATCAGAACGATCAGCACGTTACATCAGCATCTCTCTGCCGATATACACAACGAGCTCGTACCGCTTGATGTGTACTTTGCTGCTATAGCGGAATTGTATAACGACATCGCGCCGGGCCCGCAGAACTTCCGATGTTCCATTGCCCCGGTTCAGATTCGCAGCGAACGAATTGTGTACTTCGGATTAATCCTGAATGAAATGCTGGCCAACACCTTCGAGCATCGCGCTGCAGAAAACAAAAACAGCAGCATAGAAATCAGTGTTACGGCAACGGATGAAGACTATTGCTTCACATACATCGACCATTCCGCTCACAACAGTTCAGAGCACAAGGGTACAGGCAGCAGACTGATCGCTCAGCTGATTGACCGTGTTGGCGGAACAGATTTTATTTTTAATCCTGCCAACGGGCAGTATCAATTTCATTTTCATGCCTAAGACAGAACTCGTCATTATAGAAGATGAATTTTTTGCAGCAAACCATCTCAGCGAACTGCTGAAGAACATGGGCTACGCCGTGAAAAATATTTTTTACAGCGGAGAAGATTTCCTAAAAAAGACCGATTGGAATTTCGATGCAGCTATAGTTGACATTTTTCTTTCAGAAAAACTCAGCGGTCTCGACCTTGCCGTTGCGCTGAACGAACACAGCAAGCCGTTCATTTTCCTCACAGCAAATCAGGATACGCAAACGCTGAAGAGCGCCGCACGACTTGCACCCAAGGCGTACATCACGAAACCCTTTCGCCAAAGCGATGTTCAGGCTGCACTTGAAATCATTGCACTCGGTCTTGCACCGAAACTGCAGGTGAGATTAACACATGGTACAGGCGATCTGCATCCTTCTGATATTCTCTATATACGTTCCGACGGAGCCTACATAGAAATCGTGACCTCGCGTGATAAACTAGTGCAACGGAAACTGCTCAAGGATATTGAACATGAATTGCCTGCCTCGTTCATTCGTGTGCATCGTTCATACATTGTGAATTCCGATCATATCAAATGGCGATCACCGAGCGCAGTGAGCGTTAACGGTCATGAAATTCCTGTATCGCGCAGCTATCGTAAAAATCTCGACTGATATTTTACATCGTGTACGCAAAAGCGAAAGCCCGCTCTGTAACAGGAACAGGCTTTCTTCATCGGGGTTAGCTGCTTATGTTACATTTCAGGCATTAGCTGCAGTAGGTACTGTGCTGTTCTGATTCTGCAATGGAGATTGCAGCAGTGCCGGTTGCAGGAAATCAGCCATGAAAATTTCAGGAGCGGCCTGAACATTGATTCCGTTTACGCCATTTGTCAAGCGACAGATGGTTGCGTTGCTGAGAATCGAAGGCTGAATAGTACCTGAAGAGTCGCAATTTCCGGATTGATTCACGCAGGCATATTCCTGGAATGCGAGCGCCTGCGTGTACTTCGGTGCAATGAATTCAGGGTTAACAATGTTCACGATCGGATTATTCGGATCTGTAACATCAAGTACTCCGAATTGCAAAGCAAGTGCAAGGTTAAATCCTCCGCTGCCATTATTGATTTCCACCAACTGAAAACCGGTGATTACATTCAGGTGATTCGGATTGCTGTGCTGCGGCGCTTCCACATAAGTTCCCTCGTAGGTACCAATACCGGAGAATCCCTGACTGAACGTAGTGCCGTACCATAATGCAGGACTAGTGAAATCATCAATAGTTGGAAACAGTTCAAGTGTATTCAACTCCAGACCGGGTTCGATGGTAACAACAGTTCCCTGCACGGCGAGGTAAACAACATCACCTGCGTAAGGACTTCCTTTCGGATTGATATTTAAAAAACCGAGTGATCCGAAGAACGCGTTTGGTTTAGCGGTCCATCCCTTAATCGAGTAAGGGGTGCTGCAATAACCCCATACGTATTTGTTCACGGGCACAAGAGAATACGGACTTACGTATTCAGGCTTATAATCGTTCACCTGTGAATAGTTCGTCTCTTGCGGTGTTGCTACGTATGCTGCCTGATTAAGGCTCGCCTGTGCATCAGGAGTTCCTGAAGCAAGCGTATCCAGTGTTTCAGCGAACAATTCCCATACAGAACCTTGTTGATTGTAGCTGCCGAAATTGTTTTGAATACTGTTCAGTACGCTGTCATATCCGGAAGAAGAACCGGTTGAAGAAATGAGCAGCTGGAGTGCAGAGTCGTGCAGATACAATGTCATCGATACGAGCGAATACGTATAGTTCATCAAGCGGAGAACAGATTCATACTGCGTTTCATTCTGAAATGATGCAGGCAGATTGGTCACATTGGCGTCCTGTTTTGCAAGAAGGATCATGCTCTTCCAGGTGCTGATTGCATCAAGACCCAGTGTACTTGCACTTCCGCCCGGAGTATCAGTTGAAAATATTCCGCAGAGGCTCGATACATCCAGATCGTTTGCAGTGATAGTTTCCGGCGAAACAAGAGCGCTTAATCTGCTCAATGCCGAAGCATGCACAGTGCCGCCTGCATCAGTATAACCAAGACACCAGTCGCTGAAGGAAACAGTTTCTCCTGTAGCTCCGGCAACAATAGTTCCTGTAAACTTGCTCGTCGTCTTATCATACACCGATGAAAGGTCTGAGTGATATTGTGCCAGCACACTGTGTACGTAAGCCAGTGAGTTTGCAACACCTTTCCACTCTGCAAGCATATTGCTTTCCTGCACTGCGTTGTAAATAGCGTTGAGGTTCTGAATGATTTCTTTATCGTACGTTTCAAGTACATCAGTCAACGATTCCTGATTACCGAAAATAATTCCGGCTATGTAATCCGATTCGTCGTTCTTGTTTTTGTAAAGTTGTTCGAGCGCGCGAAAAACCGTTACGGCATTTTCAAAAGATAGTTTCATGGGTGATTTTGTTTTAAGTGGATGATTAAAGGATTATTTCAGAAGATTCGCATGATGGAGTACAATGCGAAATAAGGAGGACGATTTTCGTGTGCGTTGCCACAGAACATCAGAACAGAACCGACGACAATCATATCAGGAAAAGCAGCCATTTATTTCGTTGCGTTGATTATGCAACGAAAGTAGAAGCCAATAAAAGCGGCGATGGAATTTTGTTGTGAACGACGGGGATTTGTTGTGGAAGGGAGGAGAGATAAATACGGAAGAGCTTTTTAAAAAATCACTCCGGGCAAGAGTTCAGTGATACAAGCGTATTCTTAGAATTTATCTCTTTTTTAAACCGCACAAACATTCTCCATATTCTTTCATGGATTGTAGCGTATGTAAACTTTATCTGAATGTTATTGAGTATTTCTTGGGGTTAATTCTCCAATGAAAAACGAGGTTTTGAAGATTATAAGCGAATTATGCGTTTACAAACGTTTGTAAACGGGTAATTGTCGCTTTAAGTTTTAAATTGTAACGCTAACCACCTATATCACCCATGAACAAACGTTTACTGATCTACGTATCCGCGGCACTTTTATTGGCCGTTGCCATCACTGTTCTCTTAATAAATCCGCAAAAGTATTTCAAGAATACTTATCCGGAAGTTGACAACCAACTGCATACTGTGCTGCGTGATCAAATTGCGGTAATGAAACGTGACAGTGCAATCGTAACGTCGGATATTCAAAAACTCAAGGCTCTTAATACGAGAAGAAAAGAGTGTAGTGCTTTAATTGCATCAATAACATTTGATGACAAAGTTATTGAAACCCTATTTCGCGAAGGAAATGGTACGTTGTCATCATATGAACAATACGTTGCTGAGAATAATATTAAAAATAAATTCTATTCTCCGTTTCAGCATGCTTTAGACCGCTACGGATTTCTGGAGGTAACCGGATGGTTCAAACTGTACGAACCTCAGACGAAAACAGGAATGGAACAGTTTGAAAAGAATATTGACGAATTGAATGATAAACTTAGCGGGATTCTAGGTGAAAATGATTTCGACTACGAACTATCCCCAGACGATTATAAAGATAATGTACAGAAGAGTGCTGTAATTAACGAGATGAAAGAGAAGTTCAGCTCTACAAATTTCGACAAAAAGAAAGAAGAACTTATGGCAGCACTAGCGGACTCCTCTGCAGTATTGAGTGACATTAGAAATCAGTCACAAATTGTTATCGACAAGCATAACTCAATCAATCAACTCAAGGGATCTTACAGGGAACTGGCTTCAACCAGCAAGGACAGTGCTTTGCTACAAGTTGCTCTTCCAATATTTGGGTTAATAATAATCAGTCTCCTGTTAGTACCTCTCCTTTTTTCGTCAAGAGAAAAGACAGTTGAAGGTAAGGTTCAAGAAGATAGTGTGATCAGAAACATTTTTGCGAATAAACTAATACTGGAAATTTTCACGGTGTTCATCCTAACCATTACTATACTGATTCTAGGAATTGGTGATAAGTTAAGCCCGGAAGTTCTAGGAACACTTTTGGGCGGAATTTCGATTTACGTTTTACAGAAATCTTTGGGACAGTCGAACACTCAACATAATGCACCGAGTAACCAAAGTGGGCAACACACAACTCCTGTACCATCGCCAACCCAACCTATTACACCTGAAAACGCACAAAATGTTTCTCAACAAGAGAATGTATCTGTTGTGCAGAAACTATCAAATACACAGGAAAACGACAATTCATTCAATAGTTAATCAGTAAACAATAATCAAAATGCCAATCTACAGATACAGAAGAGAAATTAAAGTTGCCGATGGAGACCAAGTTCGCTTAAGAATTGAATTTCCGGACAATGCAACGGCGGCTCCTCACATTATTGATCTTCCAGGTACTGATGACCGGGACCGAACAAATGAAGTCAATGAAATGTTAGGATCCGGTGCGACATTAAAAACGGAGCGCACCATCATTAATTCAAAACCGTTCAATTTCGATAAGAACAACCCGTACGTTCGTGTCAACTATTATATTAATGAAAAGTTGGAGGTTGCGCACACTAACCCAAAGAATGAGGATAATTCTCCTCTGGTAATAGTAACCTTTAATTTTGTTTCCTAATGAAAACAATTTATTCTTTCTTAATAGTCTCACTAGTCGTTTTTTCTCAGGAGACTGAGGCACAAGTAGGCAATGAGGCATTAACTAACGTAAAAGCACCCGCCTCCCCTTCGTCTTCTATAATTGGATCACAACCGAGCACTATTTCCAGACCTAAATCCTGGGAATCGTTGGAAGCATCTCTGTTTTCAAACTTCATTGATTCAAACAATAGATTCCTCATTCCTGATAATTATTCTTTAGAGTTTTCGCCTTATTGGGCAATGGGCGGTAAAATAAGTAACAAGGATTTCCTGACGCCTAGTGTTGGCACTTCAGCGCTGCAGAATTTGTCTGTATCAATTTCATCTACGAAGTCATTTAAAATCAACGACACAACCAAAACTGATGCAATGGGATTTGGTATTCGCACAATGTTGTGGCAAGGGACAAAAGATGAAATAGATTTAATCAATAAGAAATATGATGATGCTATGACAGCATCCAGAATAAGCATGGAAATAGTTACAACTATGGATAGTGTTGATTACCCTGCCAATTGCAACAAGGATACATTCTTGAATATTCTATTTAATAAACTCGATGCCGCGAAAAATAATATTTTCGAGTCGACGAGTTTAAGTGAATCTGAACAAGCGGAGTGGTTGAAAGGTTTCAAGATTTACCTTTCGGACAGCTTGCCGTCCTCAGCCTCATATAACGATGAAAAGGTTCGTGCAGATTTGCTTGACAAGCTTATAGATCAATATTGTCAGTTGGACACTAAGATTGATTATCTCGAAAATGTACGCGACGAAAGAAAAGGTTTTAAACTTGAAGTGGCAACTGCAGTCGCATTAAATTTTCCGAATAATCGCACTGACTATTCTTATGGCTCCAAAGTCGGTGTGTGGTTCACTCCTTCATTTCAACCATTCAAAGAAAAATGGCATTATTTAGAGTTCCTAGGTGTTGCACGCTATTTTTGGTACAATCCGAAATTTTATTCAGTATACATGCCAAGTGGAAAGTTCTTTGAACACAATATCGACTACGGATTTAAACTGGTACTGAAACAAAAAAAGATTGCTTTGGAAATGGAAGCCACAGGCAGAACTTCGAGTGTTGTACTTTCCAGAACAGTTGAAGCGGACGGTTCAATTACCAAAAGAACCAACACAAAAACTGATCACCAGTTAATCGCAACACTAACCTATGTCGTGAATGAAAATATTTCAATTAGTTACAACTTTGGTAGATCTTTCAAACCAACATTAGACCACAAGGGGAATTTACTTTCTGTTGCAACTATCAACTTCGGTTTAGGAGCTCCAAAAATTGAGGATCTAACGAGAATGCAGTAAAATTCTGCTACAAGGAGAACATTTCAACATATTGGCTTTGTACTAACTTGACTGCCCAATCCAATACGCTCCAAAAAAAACGCCGCTGAAACAGCGGCGTTTTTACTTTACAGACCTTTCGAGTTTCTCTCCATACGTCAAATAAAAAAGCCGGCCATCAGGGCAGCTTTTCATTTACTCGTGGACCCGGAGAGAGAAAACGCGTGAAGAAATCATTCAGTGGGTGATTTTAGCGTTTGATTCATTCGCGTAGCGAATCTCGATTCTCTCCGAACGTGAAATAAAAAAGCCACGCATTTGCGTGGCTTTGTACTGTGGACCCGGAGACACTTTCTCCTTCGTCGAAGTTCTCTCCTACCGGAGTTGCAAATGAAAATCTGCAGGCTTCGCCTCCGTCTTTTTTAATTTTTCGAATCTTCAAGTAAACTTGAGCTTCTTAAATAAAAAAGCCGCCCTGATGGGCAGCTTTTCATTTACTCGTGGACCCGGAGAGAATCGAACCTAAGAGAGAAACCCTGTTAGAATCAGGATTTTGTGATTATGTGAATTTCTTGGTAACCGAATTGGACACCGGCTTTAATACTTGCAAATACATTACTGCACTGCGATGTTATTTAGTTGGCAAAATTGAATGAGTTGTTCTCGAGCTATCTCGTGATTTCTTAATGCATCGCGATGTCGGATATTCCAAACCTCTGGATACTGTTTCTTCAATTTTTGATCGCTCAATAGTATTGCCAATGTTTCATACGAATTTAACCATGTGTTAAGAATGTCGTGGTGTACCAAACTTCGTTTTCCGATTTCCACCATTAACTCAGCACGATCGTTAAATCGGACTCCCCAAAAACCATTTATACCTACATTCCCAGAGAAGCGCTGAATGACATTGGTCAACTCTATTTCTTGTAAGTAATTGATCGGATTTTCGTACACCGGTTCAACTGTGATAAGATCCAAAATCAACTCATTGGGAGTGGAAATTTCAACAATAGCATTATCACCCATCACGGGAACATCGGTGCTTAAACCGTGAGGCTGATTGTTTTGGAGGATTAAACTAGTAACATCAATATCAATACTCGGCTCACGTTCTCCGTCAAAATAGAATTTTATCTGTACAGACTCCTTGCAAAAATCTACTTGCTGTTGAGGCGATGAAATTCTGATAACATTACTCTCCGGTCTGGTGTTGGCGGAAATTTCTATTCTCTTCGTTGGCATCGTATATCACTTCTGGTTTATTGATAAAGATACGGTAATTGATTTTGGGTGACAACTTTAAGCTTTCCCATGAACAGCGGGGAAATTAATCGAAGTGTATCAACTTTAATTAAGTCAGCGCATCATACACTATCATTACATCAAACTTTAATTCCGATTCATTACCCTGTAACCGCATGTCAATTATTACGGGATATGCGTTGTCATAGTAATCCCTGCCGTCCATCGCCAGCGGAAGTTGAATCGGTTTCGGAATTGTAAACACCGGCTGAAAATGATATGGCGTATTGTACTGGCCAAGGTAATACAACTGAGTAATGGTTCCTCCTTTGCTGTCATGACATATCACACGTAAGCACAAACCTTGCTGCAACAATACAGTTGCCCAATCATCCGGTTTCTTCCATTCGAATTTTGGATTCAATATTATTTTCTTCAGAGTCATTGAAGAGTATCTATCGAACATAACAAATTCATGATGTTCATGGATGTCATGAAATGTAATTGTGACATCGACTGATTCTCTTGTCACTCGCTCAGTAGTATAATTCGTTCCCGGGCCAGCTCCATGTTTTGTAAGAAATCCACCAGCGACCATATCGGCAAGAATTCTTTTGACGGTTGGCAAGGGAATAGCAAGCTTTTCCGAGATCTCGCTGGAATTACAACCCGGATGATTGTCTACATACGTAAAGATCTTTTTCTCACGCGGAGGAATCTGGCTCTCCCGTTTCTGCTTACTCAGTTTCTTCCGCAACTTCTCCTGAATATTAGTCATACAATCGAGAAAGAAGTTAAGCCATGGCGAAACGTTTTCTCCCGGACGATTGCCTTGACATTCAACAAGCACACGATAATATTCCGCTTTCCGGTTTTCGATCTCGTGTTCGAAGCTGACGTATTCAATCCACGGATAACCATTCTTCAGCAGCAATAAGGTTCCGAGCAAACGACTCAAGCGACCGTTGCCATCCTGAAATGGGTGAATGCTCAGGAAGTCGTAAACGAAAATTGCGGACTTGATCAACGGTGGAGTTATGCGATCCTCGTTGTACCAATTCACCAAGGCGCGCATTGCATCCTCCGTCTCAACGCCAGGAGGAGTTGTGTCGAACACAATGGTTTTACTTCCGTCTGGATTTGTGCGCTCAACAGAATTTGAATGTTGCTTGTAATCGCCTTTGTGCCATTCATCTTTTGCGCTGAAACGCATCAGCTCATTGTGCAAACTCTTCAGGCTTGTTTCACTGATGTCGATATCGTTGTAAGCTCCTATAATAATATCGAGTACATGAAAATATCCTTTCACTTCCTGCTGATCACGTTCCTGGAGTTTCTCCACTTTGAGATCGAAGAGAAATGTGCGCACCTCATCGTCGGTCATGCGCGATCCTTCGATGCGTGTTGACGCACCTGTACTTTCAACTGTCGCAACGGACTTAAGTTGCTTCAATGTTTGCGCACCTTCTCGTTTGGCAATGCCTATCCATTCACCTCCAAAACGGTCGATGGCGCTCATGTGAGTGATCATCGGGAAATCGAGATCTAGGAGGAAGGTGTGAATTTTGGTGCTCATGACTTATAATAGAGTGATACGATATGATACGCAAAGATACGATCTATATTCGATTATATTGATACGTAATGATACGTAATGATGCGTTAGATGCAATATTATTTGCAAAAGGTATCGTTTATCACTACTTTTCGCAAATATTATTGCATGAGCCGAATTGAGCGAAATATTGAACCTTGGCTTAACGAACAGCTGGCTTCGGGACGATATGGCTACTCTCTAGAGGAGATAAAAAAGGCCTTTCCGGAATCTAGCGACATCGCTATAAAGTTCGCCTTAATCAGGCAAGCGCAAAAGGGTAAAATCCTTTCTGTCCATAAAGGTTATTACATCATCATTCCACCAGAGTACGCAACAAAAGGAATTTTACCACCGGCGCTTTTCCTGGACGGACTGATGAAATCTTTAAAGCGTCCGTACTACGTTGCCTTGTTAAGTGCGGCTGCTTTGCATGGCGCAGCTCATCAGCAACCGCAAGAGTATTTCGTAATTACAGTATTACCCGTGATGCGTTCTACTTTCAAGAAAGGGATGAAGATCAATTATATCAGTACTCAAAATGTGCCTGCATCCCTGATTGAAAAAATAAAAACTGAATCAGGGTACATCAATGTTTCAAAACCTGTGCTTACCCTTGTAGACCTGGTCCGTTTTGAAAAGCATATTGGTGGAATTAACCGCGCTGCTAATGTTATCAATGAACTGTCGAGAATGGTAAGAACCGATGATATCAACGATGATTTGCCTGATCACGCACACGTAACTACTTTGCAACGCCTCGGCTACATTCTGGAATTTGCTTGTCAACGAAATGACATTGCTGATGCACTGCACGCTGAATTGGTGAAAAGAAATTCCCGACTCGTTCGCATCCCGCTTAAAGCGGGCAGACAAATCCAGGGAATTTATCCAAAGAACAGATGGAATGTTATTGAAAATATTGCAATCGATATTGAAGAATGATACCGCAAGCACACATCGCCGCATGGAGTAAAACTGTTCCATGGCAAACTAACGAACAGGTTGAACAGGACCTCGTCATCTGTCGTGCTCTCGTTGAAATATTTTCGGACGAATTTCTCGCCAGCAAGCTCGCGTTTCGCGGAGGTACTGCGCTTCATAAATTATTCCTGAGTCCGCAACCGCGGTACTCCGAGGATATCGATCTTGTTCAAATCACGGCCGAACCCTTCGGACCGATTGCTGATCGTTTGAGAGAGCGCCTGGCGTTTATTGGTAAGCCGCAGGTTGCTCAGCGGGATCGAAACTTCACTCTTAAATATCGTTTCGATTCAGAGATTCCTCCAATTGTGAAACTGCGACTCAAAATCGAAACGAATTGCCGCGAACACATAACTGTCATGGGCATTCACAAAATTCCGTTTGAGGTAACTAACGAATGGTTCAATGGAAAATGTGAAATCACAACATA
The DNA here is from genome assembly GCA_023151315.1 of Bacteroidia bacterium. Classification (GTDB taxonomy): domain Bacteria; phylum Bacteroidota; class Bacteroidia; order Palsa-965; family Palsa-965. The sequence goes on along the minus strand of JAKLJE010000006.1, from coordinate 74,809 downwards.
TCATCCGGAAGAATTGCTTGGCACAAAGATCCGCGCCATGTTTCAACGAAGTAAGGGCCGCGATCTCTTCGATCTGCATAAAGCGCTAAGCGTACACGTTAATCTCAACGTTCCGACTATCCTGGAATGCTATCACACCTATATGAAGGCCTCTGTACCCAATCCACCTTCGCGCCAGGAATTCCTTGATAATATGGACGCGAAAATGAAAGATGATGAATTTCTCGGAGACATCAAGGCTCTGTTGCGTCCGGAAGAAAAGTACGATTCGGGGGAAGCGTGGGAGTTGGTGAGACAAACGTTGATTGAAAAGCTATAATTGCTTTTCTTTTCATTTGATGACCTGAAGCGGGAACGAAAAACTTGCACTCCCAAAACATTTAACAATTTTCTTTTGTTGCATTTTTGTTACTCGAATTCACGCAACCCGCGTCAATCCTGAAATGTCAAATCCTGTACGGAATCTTTAACCGTTTCACGCGACTTAGCGCTCTTGCTTCATTCATTTTCTCTTAATAATGTTGCGCAAACAACAAACTCTAAGCAACATGGACAACAACACAAAATTCATTTCTGACAAGCTCGACGAAGTACTCGAACTTTTGAAAGCGCCGAAGCAGCTTATGAACATTGAGCAGCTTAGTCAATACATCTCGATGTCAAAGAGCGCGATCTACAAACTGACATCTACGCACCAAATTCCATTCTACCGTCCATCCGGCAAAATCATTTTCTTCGAGAAAGCAGAGGTTGACAAGTGGATGCGACGTAATCGCGTGAGGTCTATGGATGAAATACGCGAACAGGTAGAAAATTGGTGAGAGAATTTACCTTACCAGCACCAGCGCAGCAACAGTTTTCACGAACTAAATGTAAAACCACAGGGAGCTAAGTGTAAAACAATACACGCTAAATGTAAAACAGCAGCTGTAATTAGCTTGGTAAATGTAAAACTGAACGGAGGAAACACAATGTTAAGTGTAAAACGAAATCCTCCTTGCGTTGACAAACGGTAAAAATCAAACCAAGAAGGACGAATTTTCCGTCCTTCTTGGTTGTTGCGCGCACGGACTACTTGTTATCGCGTCCGCCGCCTGATGGTTGCCCAGTCGTGCTTGGCCATCCGCCTTTACCTTTTGACATAAGTGAAAAGTGTTTGTGATTGATCCGGTGGAATGCGACCGGAGATGCGCACCTGGATCTTTTATCCAGACTGATGACATCACTTTTTCCTGTTCGGAGTTGAGTTCTCGGTTTTTGCACCTACCGGAGGAACTGGTTTTGTCGGTGCATGGGTAGGGTTTTTCTGATTAGAGTAATTGTCCTTTGCCGCTTTGTAAGCAGGGTTGTTTGGATTAAAAACATCTGCGCGTTGGTTTGATTTCTTTGTCATGATTCTATGTTTAAGATTAGGATACAAGGTTATTACAATCATTTTTCGCTTAAAAATGAAGGTTGCATTGAAAAAGGCACATTATGATACGCCCCGCTTCTGAAGTTATATGCATCACAAGATGAATCAGTTATAATTAATGAATCACGAATTGGCTAACTTGCTGTAATGATTTAGTGAAAATAATTTCCCAAAAAGGCATATTCATGAACAAGCGTTTAACAACCGAGATTTTTGATATTGTTTCCAAACTACAACCCGACGAAATCGCTTCGTTCGAGTCACGAGCTAAGAGGAAAAAAAGGAAGGACGGCAAAGAGCACGGGTACCTTAGATTATTCCGAGTTTACACAAAGCAAGCAGGAAACCTACTTCTTGATGAAAAGCATTTGAATTTGCAGGCAAGGAAGATTAGTAAAAGTCCCAATGACCTGCATCAGGATCTACGGAATGAACTTCACGCTTTTCTGCTGGCTACTTATCGAGTAGCATCTCAGGACAAAATTGTAACACGTATAAATGATTTAATCGATACTGCTTCTGCTATGGCTGAACGTGGATTGTACAGTGCTGCATTGGACAACTTGAAGCAAGCAATCGTTCTTCTCCAGGAACAAAATCCTAACGGCCATCGTGATGAATCGCTGTATTTAAGCGTTAAAGCTGGATCATTGCTAATCGAATACAAGTTGCGAAGTAATATTAAAGAAAAGGATAAGGACTTTTTTCAAGACTTCGATGAAGAAGGAAAGCACTTTATGCAACTTGCTCATAATATGCACTCGCATTTGATTCAGGCAAAGAAGGATCGCCTAACACACTTCAAAAGCGAGGACCTACCGACCGGTGCATTCTATATGTTACTGAATATTTATTTGAAGTACATGCAGGATTTTCAAACCTTGGTCAATAACAGCAACAGAAGAAGGTTGATCGCCTCCTATTTGCCCGGTAGAATTTCTTCTGGGAATGAATCGATTGACGAAGCTCGCCAAGCGTTCAATGAAAAACTAATTCATACCAACAGTGTCCTGATCAAACTCGAACGGTTGTATGCTGCGTTAATGTTAGGTGAAGATTGGGCTTTCGATGAAGCTTATAATGAAGTTTCATCATCGCTATATCATCGCGTTGACACGAACTACCTCAATTCACATCTGGCTGTGTTAGTCTATCGAGCGTTGTTCGAAACCCAATTGATCTTTAGTCACAATAACTCCAAGCCAGCTCTGGATGTTTATAAATTGCACGACCTGACCAACCTAACCCGAGCGCAGTTCGATCTTTTTACTGAAACAGAAATTTCAGGCTTCGCGCTACGCTTGGAGTTAAATTCGATGATTGTGCTTTTTCTTCAAAATAATTACATAGAATTATTGCATCGCTTGACTCAATTGTCAGAGCAAACGAAAATAAATCGCCTGGTAGCGTATTATCCGGATATAATTGCGCTTGAAATCGTGGCTCGGCTTGAACTTGGGGGACATTACGATGAAGATCTGGATAAGCGGGTTCAGTATTATGAAGGGTATGGAAAAAAGAACCCGAATACTGTTCCCGTGTTTCACCGAACCTTTGCTTCTTGCATCAAGAGCTTCCGAAACGCATCGTCTAAGAAGGAACGCGAAGATGTTGTAAAGTCGTACGGCAAAAAACTACACAAGAACAGGGAGTCGTTCAACCATTTTCACCATCTATTTTTGAATTGGATTGAATCTAAAATTGATTCCGTATGAGTTAACAATTGTGTCTAATATTCCACGGATAATCATATTTATCCAACATTTTACGCTCGTAAATACAAGCATCTTCTTTCGAATAGAATAACTTGTACCGAACGTAAAGTTCAAATCCATCTTCGAGGTGATCGTCTACGATTTCCCATAAATGCGAACCGCACTCCGCGTAGGAGCAACATCGCTGGTACAGATCACATGTTTCGCCGATATAAACGATTTCGAGTTCATCAAGAGAATCGTCCTCATGTACCAGTCCGAGTTCATAGCAAGCTGGACCATCATCAATTAGGTCATCTGCGAAATCCTCTTCGAATGTTGCGAGCAATTGCCATCTTGACCATGCCATAATTAGATTCGCGTTTTCACTGTTTTTGGACTGCTTGTTGATCGTTTTATTCGTGGTGGTTGAAGGCTCTTGAGATATTCCTCGAACTTGCCGTTGCACATGAATTGATTTGCGTGATCATAAAACCACTTCTCGCATTCCAGAATTATTTCCTCTGTACCCAAATCAGTGACCGGAAATTTGTAGAGAAGTCCAAACCGTGAATAGTACAGAGCTAAAGTATCAATCCGCTTAGCCTTCGGATTATCCAAGATGCCGCCGATGCGCGAGAGAAGATAATATCCGATTAATTGATTCAAATGATCTCTTTCCAACGTCAGATTCTTGGTTGTCTTTATATCGATCAACATATTATCAATGATAATATCAGAGTCAGCACCTCCCACCAACGTGGAAGCATGCCCAAAATAAGGATTCAGAATGACGCGATTCTTTCCAACAAAATGTTCGTCAGCGATGGCTTGGTACAGTGCTTTCAGATCGGTTATATCTTGATCATCAAAATCAAATAATGCTTGATCTATGAATCCGGCGCGTACTACGATATCGAGCCTAGCCAGGAACAGACAGCTTTGCAAAAGTTTGTTAGTCACCTTTCCGGTGCGCACGAATGATGCGTGCGATTCTTTCGATTGCGTGTGAAAAAATACGAGAGCAAAGAGGAATTTCTTCTTGTCGACAGTATACTCGCCAAAGCGACCCATCTCAATTAGCTTTCCTTTGGTGCGCGCGCATTTCGCGATTATCCTTTCGTAAGCTATATCTGCTACCCACTCTTTGTGATTATAGACAATCTTCTTGTTTCGATTCTGAAGCCAAAACCGCAACAAATAATCGAAAGCTTGCCCAACAACCGAATAGTTTTTCGTTAAGGGCGGAGCGATGATGTCAGCCTTAAGTTCAAACGCAGGACGAGTGAAAGAAGTTCTAAGTTTTTCTCGTAACTCCTTTGATTCAGTCAGAAAACTGGTAAGACTCATTGCAGTATTTTTACGTCAAATAGAGTGATTAAGCCGCCTCCGAACCACGCCACACTCCTGTGAGCAGAAACATTTCATAGTAAAATGTCCATTCCAGCACCCAAGGTATTATTTCATCGGCAAGCACGAACCTTTTATTAATCGGATAATCACGTGGATCAAATAAACATAAAGTGTGATTTGGATTCAAATGGATTACCGATGAAGGTGCAATATTTGGGCTCCGCAATGGCGCTACTACCGTCCCATCGCTAAATCTATAACCGACCCGAACATCATAAGAATTCAAGTACCCACTTTGCTTATATTTCACATCAACGCGAATATGGTTATCATCAACGTAATGTGGGAAATTCCAACGCACATTCAATCTTTCGAGTTGATAAATCCGATCAACTTCCAATTCAGAACTACTTAAACGGATCATAATGAAAATTGTGTTTGGGGATTACAATTCCGGAATTGGAGTTAATGCCTTTCTTGTCAATGTAAGCATTTTCACTTGGCAGGGACTTAAGCAGGACATCAAGTCGTTCTTGAGCGGTGTTATACTGCGACGTGTCGATTTCCAATCCACCATCAGCGCTTTCCGCAAACCACTTGTATTTATTCACAAGAAACCGATCCCAACGAAAGTGATACTGTTTGTACAGGATGCCGTTACCGTCATCGCGATATGCTGGAACTGTATTTCCCCTGTCATCCTTTACAGGCGTACAGAAATTCCTTGCTTGTGCGGTTAGCAATCGATAAGCATTATCACCAATTACGATTCCATAGTTTTCCGCTTGAGCCTGCATTTTCGGAGCCAAACTTGTGTGTAAGCTATTAGTCGTTAGCTCAGAACATCCCTCAGGTCCAAACACCGCCCATTCTACCTGATGGTCATCCCCAAAATCAATTCCGATTCGTGTGAATATTCCAGCGAGATCTTCTTCCTGAAAAGCACGTTTTAATTCGAACCGCATGAAGTAACTGAAAAATCCGCTGGCTGTGATCGCGCTCTCTACAGCTTCTGCCTTATTTACATTGCGACCACCGAAATATGCAAATACTCCATCTCCCTGCAAACGTTGAATATGTCCTCCGAACAATGCACACGTATGTGTAGCAGCGGAAATGAAGGACTGAATGATAACACGAATTTCTTCCAGCGTATGCTTTTTGTGCAAGTTGGTGGAACCCTTAACATCAAGAAATACCGAAACGATGTAATGCTTTTCCGGTCGTTGTGTTTGCCGTATGTGAGTGAAATCTGGATGGTCACCAAGTATAGGTCTCCTGATGTGCTTGATTCCAAGTAGACGCGCCAGTTCTTGCATTCCGGTTTCTGGTTCAATGCTATCGATTTGAGAGGAGGATGCCTTTTCAAAATGGTCACGTCCTGAGAAGTTCAATGACTCTTCTCTGATACCAGCGATCCGGGCGCCTTTAGAAATAGCATTGCGGATACTCGTTACGTAAGGATTGTAAATCGTTTTCATATACGTGCGTGTTTGTTGATTACTTGATTAAAAGTGTGATTGCTATGATTGAGATAAGGAGAAATTCACCAAACAGTAGCACACCAGACCATTGGAGGAAGGTGTATTTTTTCTTTAGTCCTCCAGCAAGTACATATACTTGCCTTCGAAAGTCCTCGGCGATCGTCTCCGGAGTGGTGGCTTTATAAAAGGAGTGTACGTCTATCTCACTCATAGATGCCAAGGACCCAAAGAACAGAAGACTCGTATATTTCCCTGATCCTCCTGATTTAAGAAATGGATTTATGGCCAGTAAAACCAGAAGAATGGAAAAGAAGCTTAAAATGACCACCAGTCCATGTAACCATTTCATTGTTGGCGAAAGAGCAAACTCATCTTTTAATAAGGAGTAGCTAGCGACAGAAGCGCCGATCAGGAATGTATTTATAGCAAGGTAGAATTGTCCCTTACTATTTACCCCGGAATAGTATTGGTCAAAACGCGAAAGAGTGTGTTTGAGTAACTCAAGTTCAGTCATAATCCCATTTGTATTCGTGTGTGTTATCAGCTATTGATAACCTACCGAATACAAAGGAAATTCTTGATCGCGAACTGACACTTCGCGATCAAAATAATTGAAATTATTTTTTGTAGCGCCTAACCGCGTTTCTATGTCGATTAATCACTTCATCAGCAATTGACTTGGGTGAAATGACCTTTACGCTCTCACCTTGGCCAACTAGATATTCGATCAATTCATAAGAAGGCATTACATCAATTTGGACTTTGAAACCTCGATCATCGTCGTATATCACCTTTTGTGTGGAGTGAATCGGCAGAGATTTTACGTATTTGCCCTGGGCGGGCGTGAAAAGCAAAACAAGTTTAAGTGGTTTTGTATCTGGTCTCGTTATCCCGAAAGAATGTTTAAAGTAGCTATCGGCATCAAATCTTTCGAGCTGATATTTGTCCCCGGTTGTCGACAGCTCCGTAATGCGATCAAGCGCAAAGGTTAATATGTGCCGGCTATCTTTTAATTTCCCAATTACGTACCAGCGATTTCGGTACTCTTTTAGTAGATATGCAGCCATTATTCGTTCTTTCTTCTCAAGCTCTCCGAATTTGCAATACATAAACTTGATGTACATTCGTCCATCGATTGCCTGAGCAATTGGGGCTAGGAATTCGCTTCCTCCGCTATCCGAAACGTTGTCGGTTTGTACGATTAGTTTTGAGCTGTTTCCAATGGAAGAATGAATATCCACCGCATTCACCACTTTTTCCAATGCGTTCGAAAAATCCTTAAATAAGCTGTGTTCCCGGTACAGGTGCAGTGAAGCAGCGTGAAAGCGAAGGGCTAATATCTCTTCCTCTCGGAGAGCAAAGCCTTTAATACTGTAGTTACGATCTGAATATTGATAGGCTTTCTTACTTTTATTATAAACGATAGGAGCGTAGAATTTCAGTAACGAATCGTCACGCATTGCAATAACGTCGTCATTGATCTGCTTTTTGCTAATCGAACAGTTGAGCTTTCGCTCGATTATTCTTTTCAATTCCGAAGTTTTGACATAATCACGACTACGTAATTCTTGGTCAATGATCTGGTATCGCATTCCTGCTAAACGTGAACTTGCCATATTATTTATTTTATTTGCACCATTCCCTCCATGCCTCATATATCATCACCATCGCTAGAGTGTCAAGCTCACAATAACGCAGCAACGCCTTAGTGATGGCCTTTCTCTCTTCATCACTCATTTCCGTGAACTGCATTTTAGCGTATGCCATCATAGCGGCGCCACCATCGGCAATACCGATTTCGTCGTCTACGACAAACTGATCCAGTTCTTCAAATGTCCGCCCTTCAAATACATTAGGCAACAACTCATATGGATTTTTCACCTTCTTATCCGATGTAAATTGAATCCATTGCTGCTCACTAAAATTCTTACTCTTGAGTTCCAAACCGTAAACGGGCTTAGAATATTTATTCTTTAAATATTCACTCTCATTCAGAACTGCTGGTAAAATCTGTTTAATTGAATTTGAACCTTCTGTCATCGGGTGGTAATAGTACTTCTTGACCATTTCAAGAAGATCGACCATGTTTCTTTTTCCTTCCCATTTTTCAGCACTACTTCCGGTTGATTTTGTAATTGTCTTGATCCACTCACAAAGTGCTTCGCGATCAGCTTCGTTAGAAGCTTTTAATTGCCAATAAATTGCACTCAAAATTGAGTTTTCATGAGCTGCATATCGGAATATAGTACCATCGTCCTTTTCCAATTCCTTTTTCAGATAGCGGACAAAATCGAAATTTGGGAATTGGCCTGCTTCGTTGCTTATCCATTCACCAGCATGGATAACCGTATCATCTTGTTGTACGATATGATGCGAGAATTGAAATGCGATTTGTTCATATGGCCTTCGTCCCTTGGAGAATGGAATTGCAACTGCCGATGTTTCGAAATCAATGAAGTGCAGAGGGAATTTCCATTTTGCTAATTCTGCCTGTAAGCCTTCTTTATCCAAGTTCGGTGTGTTTTTTAGGTTTCTCTGCGTCAAGATCTGCTCTTGTAATCCCGTTTTGAAAGTATTGTTTCCGATTAGTGATGTAATCGTCCTTTTTTCGGAAGTCCCATATCTTTAAAACATGAGGAGTACTAAAATCTTCTGGTTTGAAGTTCGCTTGGGCAGTCCAGCACTCGTGATAACCTGATAGCAGCCCTTCTTTCAACTGAACATCACTTGCTTTGAATTCACAGGAACCGCAATGTGATCCCAATCCGCAAAATGTTATTTGATCTGTGGCGTAGATTTCTGCATACCTATTCGCGAGCTCTATGAATGAAAGGTCGTTGCCGTTGAAATCATAGCGCTCTTGATAAAGCATCTCTATGTATTCATCAACATTCACTGTTGCTAAGATGGCAGTACCAAGATCTTTTGCTGATGTCCCTCCAATAACATTAACTTTAGTTCGTCCTTCTACGCTAGAAAGAAAGAATTTCTGATTTAGCCCATCAATGCTTGTAAGCTGACCTTTGTCTGCCAACATTAGATTTCCTTCAACTTCAAATTCGGGAAACGCTTGTTTGATTACGTGTTTTTGAAAAGCAACATCAAGCAAATAGGGTTTCCATGTGCTTCTTATCGATCCATTCTTACCTGTGAAACCTTCCTCATTGTCGTAGGACTTAGCTTTCACTTCAATCAGCCTTATTTTGCTGCCAGACTTAATTATTATATCTGCTCGAATGAAGAAATTATTGAACACAAACGCAGCTTCATAGATTATTGCTTTGTCACGCTGCAATAGTTCGTTTGTGATAGCAAGTGCTTTAGCATGATCAAGTTCATCGATGTTAGTGCCACCCGGATAATACAGCTTTGCCAATTCGCCTACCTGAAATCCCCCCTCGGCTAATGAACGCAAAAAATCATCATCGAGCTTATTGTCGACGTAATCCTTCTTGCCAGTATAAAAAAGTTTTGTCGGACATTCATGGGCGAGCTTAAATCGGGACTTCGTTAGATATCGAGGTTTCATGGGTTAGCGGGAATATAATTCAGTAGGGAATAATTTACGACAATAAATTCACCTAGCCGTTTACAAACGTTTGTAAACGGCTATTGGGGTAAATTGATGTAAAATTTGGGATTGAGATGCTTTATATCCTCCGAAAACTCACCTCTGGCAACACCACCATATACTCTCTGAAATTGCCATTTCCTTCATCCTTTGCCCAGTAAAGTATAGAGTTCAAGCTAGCCTCAAAAGGCACGTAACCTTTCGCCGTAAGCCGTGCAACTTTCTCATTAAATGCACGCGAGTATCTGAAAATTTGTACCCCCGAAGCTGTTGAACAACCTGAAGTGTACGGGATTAATTTCTGTCCTGATACCAGGTTTCCTATTGTTGTCTGATGAGGAATAAACGAATCCAGCGCCACTTCTTTCATATTCAAATGAAACGTCAGAAATTCCGGTTCAGCAAATTTGTTGGTATTGTCTGTTCTCTGGAATCCATTAACTCGAATATCATCGAAGAAATTGCCGTTAGTGTGAATTGTGAGGTTATTCTTCGCTCGTGTAACACCAACATATAATTGCCTGTTTTCTTCATCGCCCTTACACGTAAAGTTGTCCAGCATTAAAAAGACATTATCAAATTCTTTTCCCTTCGTTTTATGTATCGTGGAAACAAAAATTATCTCTCCGTTCTCTTTAAAGAAATCTTCCATTTTTGATTCCTTGATGAATACTTCGAGATCGGAACGATATTTCTTTTTCTTATTTGACAATTCGAATTCTGTGAGCATCGCCAAACACAATTCGAGTTTGGTGCTCTTTATAAACTGCTTTTTGAGATTCCGAATAGACGAATTCCATGTTTCATCACTTATTATATGCGCATCTTCCGTTAGTTGTCCGATGAACCAACGTACTTCCATTAAATTCCAAAGGTTAAATCCGTCATTGCTTTGAATTAACTTTGCAGCAATTCCTTTTCGGAGTAGTAGTCCTGTAACTTGAGATGCTTCTTCATTAGTCTTAGTTAGAACACAAGTTGTACCCTTAAGGGACGTGCGAAGTATATCCGCAACAACCGGTTCAACCAAATTCGTGCTTGTATATCGTGTTAATCGTATCGTGCCCTCTTCAGAACGAATCGCTGATATAGGCGTTTCCTTCATGCGACGGCTTAGTCTTTTCACAAATTCATTTGATAGTCCCACAACCTCAGGAACACTTCGGTAATTCTCAACCAATTCATATTTCTCAGCTTTCCAATTGGTGATAAATTGTTGCATGTACTTTGAGTCCGCGCCTCGGAATGCATAGATGTTCTGGTCATCGTCACCCACTGCAATAACACGCATATCCTCATTGGATTCCATTAAAGCTCTCACCAGATCGAATTCGTGCTGATCCATGTCTTGAGCTTCATCAATTACCAGAACCGTTTTGGTGATTCGGTTAATCTCCACATCCCCGGATTTAATTTTCTCGACAGTGGCACGGATAATCTCGTCTGACTTCTCCAATGAACCTACTTTTCCAAGGAGATCGAAGCAATAAGAATGAAATGTTTTAATCTCAATAAAAGCTGCGGCATTCCCAATCAGCTCAAACAAACGCTTCTTAAATTCAGACGCTGCTGCTCGGGAGAATGTCACCATTAGCAACTGTTCGTGCTTCACGTCTTCCATTAAAAGTAATGACGCCAATTTGTGAACAAGTGTTTTCGTTTTACCGCTTCCGGGTCCAGCGGCTACAACGATGTAAGGTGAAGATTTGTCTGCGATGATTTTATGTTGACGAGGCGAAAGGTCTCCAAACAGCTGTTTGAACTTTGCAGGAGTAATGTTACGTTTGATCGTATCCTGTTTACTTCCTGGAAAGTACTTATTCAGAAATGAAGAATAGTTTAGCTGAAAATAGTCATTTACGAACTGAAGTGCATCCTTGTAATCGCTGACCATTTTCTTAGCGTACTCTCCAACAATGTGAATTTGCTGCACCTTTTGCTCATAGAATTGATTGAGCTTTTCGTAATTCTCGCTTTTATATTGAATTCTATTATTCGTTTCGAGACGATCAATGGTTAATCGGTTATAAGTGACGAGAAAACCACCTTCAATCTTTATTGATTCAATACGGGAAAGATAAAAAAGCGCGTCCTCAATGTCATCAATACTAGCCGCACTCTTAAATAGGACATTTTCTTTTTCGTAGGCATTCTTAAGTTCAAGAACAGAAAATTCGACCAACGCTTCATCCTTACCATCTGATTTTTTGTCTTCATTACTTTTTTTGAAAAGTTGAAATACGATGTGGCGGGCTATTTGTTGTCGCTTTTCTATTTTTTGAATCAACTCTTTTCGATTCAAGAGAAATCGGACAGTCATATGGTTCTTTGAACCTTCATGTAAGTGTTTCTTAATCCAGTTCTTGATTGTCCAGAAATTGAATATCGTCCTGATGCGCTCGGGGTTAACACCTCGACATCCTAGCGTTTCAAGTTTCTCATTGATTTCCTTTAGATTCACAACAGTTTCATCTTCTTCGAACATTTTGAGAATCTCAATTTCCATTCTTGAAATCCAGTCTACAAGGTTCAGAGACTTCGTACTGTTTTCGCCCCGCTTGATGTATGCTGTCAGATCTTGGGCATCCGCCAGAATGTTCTCTTCGCGCATAAGATTGATCACTCTGATTACATCTTCTTTGACTATACCTAAATGATCGGATATGTAATCAATTCGGGATTCCGCTACTTCATCATTGACATGCCTTCGGCTTTTCGTAGAAAAGAGTTTGCGGATGATGCGTGCAGCACTGATCTTTTGCTTTTCATCAAAACGGGAGGAGCCATTGATTTTAGCGATGGCTTCATCCGCATTTTTTGACACAATACTATTAGCAAAAACACGAGGCATATTCTGTCCCCGTTTGAGATAGCCGGATTCTTCCAACGCGGAAATTGCAGTCGTGACACGAGTTTCTATTTCATCTATCTGATGGTCCCATCCAGCTTTCCGTGCAATTTCAAGCGCAGAATTGGACATGGTAGATCTAAACCGGGTCAGATCCTTAATTGCCTTCCAGACTTGCTGAATTTCTTTGATACTTAGCTTCGTCTGGTTAAGCAGAATGAAGTGCTTACTCAGATCTTCTTCGTTATATAGCACATAACAATCCGCTTCAATCGTCTCGTCTCGTCCTGCTCGTCCAGCTTCTTGAATATAATTCTCTAGCGAATCGGATATATCATAATGGATTACCAATCCGACGTTCTTCTTGTCAACACCCATACCGAAAGCTGAGGTAGCAACCATAATCGGGACGTCCCCGGAAATAAAAGCGTTTTGGTTTGCGGTTTTATCTCGCACTTCCATTTTTCCGTGGAACGTTCGGGCGCTGAATCCATCTTCATTAAGTCGCTTGCTAAGTACTTCAGCCCTTTTAGTCCGTGATACGTATACAATAGTTGGACAGTTTTTTTCTTCAACCAGATTGCGAATTCGATTGTACTTCTCCTCTTCCTCCTGGCAAAGAAGAACTTTGTAGTGCAAATTCGAGCGAGTTGCAGTAGTGGTAAACAGTTCCAGCTCAAGGTTTAGCTTAGAACGGAAATATTCACGAATGTCTTGAATTACATTTTGTTTTGCCGTTGCAGTAAAGCAAGAAACTGGAATGTTCTCTCCAGTGCCTTTTTTTTGTTGAAGCTGCTTGATAAAATCTCCGATGTACAAATAGTCAACCCGAAAGTCATGCCCCCAGGAAGAGAAGCAGTGTGCTTCATCTATTACAAAACGTACGATATTCCTTCCAAGTAGTAAGCGCTCAATTGTTTTGGATCGAAGCGACTCAGGCGCTATATATAGAATGGAAGCAGATCCGTTCTCGACTCGATGGATCGATTTTGCCCGTTCAATAGGATCGAGGAGACCATTGATCGTGACTGCCTCTGTTCTGTTATTCTTCTCCAGGTTGTCCACTTGATCTTTCATCAGCGATTGCAACGGAGAGATAATAACCGTTAGTCCTTTTACATTCTCTCCGGCCATTAAAGCTGGAATCTGGAATGTTAAGGATTTACCACCACCGGTAGGGAAAACAGCAAGCAACGATTTATTCTCGCCTGCAGCTCTAACAGCTTTTTCCTGCAGAGGTTCACCTCCATAAGTACGAAAGCGTTGAAATCCGAAGAAATGATATAGTGCGGAGTGGATATTCTGAGCTTTATTGCAGTACTCACATCCCTTCAAACAAGGTTTTCCCCGAAGCTGGTACATGACTCGTTCCAGATTGGGAAATGTTATGAGTACCCATCGTGGGGTTATGGAATAGCGGCTTTGAGAGTTAATCAGTGCTATGCAATAAGCCAGTTCTACCGGAAACTCTTTTACAAGTTTTTCAAGCGGACTTTCATTACACAAACTACCATGAAGTACGGATCTGATTATTTCAGGCAGGCTATTCGATTCAGTAGAATAATTGACGAATCTGAAAAACGCCGCGAATTCTCGTTTGTCCCCAAGTAATGAAAAAAATATGCTTTTAATGTCGGGGTTGAGGGAATTGAAAGCGTTCACTTCGTCATAGAACAAGTCCTTTGCTTTATAACAATCATTGAGCGGGTTGCTTGATTCCTCAGGAAACCATTTGTCGTCTTTAAGTAGTTTGTGGTAAGGATTGGTAGGAAAGAGCAGAGGAGAGAGGTAAAGTGTATCAATGGCGTTTGCCGGCGGAATACCTGCATTTCTAACCGCATCGCCGATAAATTTCAGATCATGATGAATAATGTTGTGCCCACAGAGAAAAGTTGAACCCTTAACGAATTCCGAGAATTGCGAGATACTATTCGCATGAAACGTTTTCCCATCATCTTTGAGAGCACCAATGTCAAGAATCCGATATTTTTTCGGATCGATTTCGGTGTCGATGAATGTGATGTTGGTCATATCCGCTAATTGGATGCAAATTACTGAACTGGCAACTTAATCGAAATTTTGTAGAAATTGACAAACTCTGAGATTGCACTCTTGTTTTCTAAATCTAATTCAATCGCGGCATTTTCGCTTGGGTCGCTTAAGTACTCTGGATAAATTATTAAGCAATCCACAACTTGTTGCTCACTCAATCGCAGGCAAGCTAGAACTTGCTTATCTCGGGCATAGCCACTAAGTTGTCGAATATCCTCAATCCGATAGCTGCTTTCATTATATCGCGGTTTGTACTTAGCGTCCAGAATTAATTCATGATCCTTTTTGATCAAAAGATAATCTGGCATTCCATAGTTGCCTTGAGTTTCCGTACCATAAAGTATTTCATTTCGGTATGTCTGCTTTAGATAGCTTAAGACGTACAATTCAAACAATTTACTCATGTCAATCCAGAATGGAGGAGTTGGTATTTTATCACTTCCGCTCACTGCCGTGATGTTATATCCAAATCTCTGCAATATGTACTTGGCGAGCCGTGTTGCATTTTCATATTCCTTATAGAAAACACTGCTTTTTATGGTGCGGAATTCGGTTGCCTCTGCAGCGTCTGAAACATTTTCAAAAGCAGGGAAGATGTAGTCGAACATTTCCAATACGGACATCTTTGTGCTAAGGCCCGTATGATTATTAATGTAACCTCTGGCGAACGTCAATGCCTTTTTTATCAATCTATTTTCAAAATGATCCAAACCGTACTCATCATAGGAACATTGATTCTTGAGAGGTTTATTTTTTAGTATTCCTTGTCGTATTGTTCGTCCAACTTCAAGCTTACCCTTAATTCTGCCATTGAGGGTCTTCGACACCCGATAATATGATTTTTTTAAACCATTGCGAACTATCTTTTTCACTAAGCCGAGAAAGTGAACAATCAATAATGGCGTCAAGAGATCATTTTCCTGTTCAATCTCAATATTAGAACTGTGAAATTTGATGTTATACAACTCGTCCACGTGTATTGCGGTATCGCTGTTTTCGAGCACTTTCAGTAGCATTTTCACATAGTCTGTCCTACGATCATTTCCATTTAATTTTGGCGCGACGTAAATGGCTTGCTGGTCCTCAACGATCCAATCGAGTCCAATAAAATATGAAAGGTTAAGGTTTAAGCCGTCCTCACTTTTGAAGAGATGAACGCAGTTGTATTCTTGAGAATTAAGGCGTTTCTTTTTTGGAAAAGGGATCTTGAATTCAAATTGGCCATCAGGCAAATCAGTATTTGAGATGTTACCGCTAAAGTGTTCACAGGAATGTATGGTAGGCCTCATTAAATTAATTCTTCAATCATGCTTTCCGCTGAACGCAACAAAATTCCATCCTTAAGATATTCCCTAAGAATCGGTTTTATCTCATATTCCAATCTTAGGTCTAATTGTTCAATTGTTGGAGCCATGAAATAACTGTGTCCCAGTTGTACATCACTTCTATGAAAATCGGAAGCCATATGATTTCCATCAAACAGAGCACTTACTGACCGATACAGGGATAATGAACGATCTATTACAGTTTGATCTACCTGCATGCCTTTCAAGACACTATCATCGGGCGAAATTGGAATGAAAGCGAATCTTCTCCGAAGAGCATAGTCGATATGTCCGACGCTACGATCTGCAGTGTTCATTGTTCCTATAATAATTAAATTTGGTGGCAATATGATCTCCCTGTCGCCATCCAGTTCGTACATACTTTTGACTGGCTCACCCCGATATTCCAAGGCGTAGATTAATTCTCCAAGAACTGCGGGCAAATTCGCACGATTAATTTCGTCAATGATCAATACGTATTTCTTTTCTGGTACAGTTATTTTCTCGACAATAATTTTCTTTTTATTGGCAAGGAAATCCTTGAACTTACTCAACATGGCAAAATAATATGTAGCGTGTTGCTTTGCTCGTCCTTTAATTTCCGGATGTTTTTTAATTTGTTTTCGCGCACTTATACCTAGACGATAGAGATTTTTCAATTCATAAAATGGCATTCTAAAAGTGGTACCCCAATTATCTCCCTTATATCTAAATGCTTCTGGCTGAACTTCATTCGTGTAAGCAGTTGGGTTAATGAAATATTTTCCATTTTCTGCGATTTCCTCTTCGATCATCTCCTTGAATTCAAGAAACATTTCATCTATCCATCTCTGTTCGGATATTTGTACTGCATCCTTCTTGCTATCTTCATAGTTTCTATTGGCCAATTCAGCAAATTCAGCTAAAAGATTATTTCTGGTTTCATATAAAATTCCTGCCGCAGTGCTTTCCGCTACAATTCCGCGAACAAAATCTTCATACGAATAGGCTGGGTGAAATTGAACAAGAGCAAATTGCTCGGATTCCTCCAGTTTTCGCAGTTGCATCGCTCTAGTGGATTCGTTTCCGTCAAGTTTCTCTCCATAAACCAATTGATAAGCCAACTCTTTAGCCGTGTATGTTTTACCAGTGCCTGGTGGGCCTTGTAGAATTATTTGATGTTTGAATTTCAACAACTCAAAAATGTCCAACTGTTCCAGATGGTTATTTACTGACATAATATTTTGTTTTAAGTCATTGATCAATTTTCGAGTGCAGTGATACGCCTGGTCGGTCAACGTCGCTCGCTCCCGTGTGGTATTCTTATCTCCGTCCCATTTAAACACCAGGCGCGAGAAATATTTTTTATCTATGGATTGACCTTTACTATTAATAAAGGCTTTTATCAACTTGACCAAATCGTGCCAATGGTTGTTGTTTTCCAGATTGTGGTGATACTGACCGGATCTCCCATCATTCGTTATTTCCTGGATCAATCCGGTTTGTTTGTTATTAGCTAACTGAATCAGGAAGTCCACGAAGGGTCCGTTTTCTGCGCCGGCGATTTCAGGAACAACTAATTCATCGAGGTCGCTTTCTCCACTTGGTTGTGGCCAGTCATGCTTCGAGATATCAAGCCAGAACACAGGCTCTTCGAAATACTCCAGCACATTCTGCTTATGGCTTATTCCTTCGAGGTCTGAAATGTTTCGATAGTACAGCTTTTGTGATTTATACGTTTGACCGCGAAAAGTATATGTGACAATCAATACCAATTGGCCATTATTCTTTTCTTCACTGGTCGTAACATCTTCCTCCGAAATATCTATTTCGCTGAATATTCGAATTAGTTCAAGAATTCGCTTTTGATCCATGTTCTTTTAAGCACCTTGAATTGTTTCTAATCTTCCTCCTGCTCACCTTCATCATCAAGAAAAGCTTCCTCCTCCAATTCATCCATCACAATTTCTTCTTTGGCTTCAATGCCGTAAAGTTTGTTCACCATTTCGTCTATTTCGACCTCTATGGGGTGGAGTTGGGAGTTCATTTCTGCACGGTCTATTTCTCCTGCAAAGTATTCTTTCTTGATTGCCAAACATTCATCAAACTTCTTGTTGAATGCTTTCAGTTCTTTCTCTGATGGTATTTTGATGGGGAGTTTACGCATGTCATTCATTTGAATTTTCACAGTGTTATTGAGAAATTCACGAACAACTTTGAAAATAGTATAAGAGTTTATTAATGTTACTAAATATGAATCTCCCAAGCCTGATTGGTCATATATTGACATTGAAGAAACATCGTTTACAGTTTCATTTTTCAATCGACATTTAATGTAGCTGCTGTTTGGATTGAGACTTTCATTCCAACAAAGGCCTCTTTTGAAATAAAATTGAGAATTTTGCCATAATGATTTACCCGAACCCTTCATATGTGAACGCGATTTTATATCCGATATAGCATCAACACTCCAATCTATTAGATTCTCAGTTTCAGCATACCATCTATTTCCTTCTTTATCTCCTTTATCATAAGGAACAAAATACCGTTTGTCTTCAAGGCCGTTTTGTTTTTGTTCCTCAGTAATATTTGAAACATCAAAAACCAAATTCTCTGGTATCACTCTATACAAGTATCCTTTACCAAATATTTTCGTATCAAAACTTAACTTTATGCTATCAAACAAATTCCAAATTTCGATTTCACTTATATTTTCCAAAACTGTTTTGATGTCTTCTTTTTGATTGCAATTAGCCAAAATCGAATAGTTATGAACTATTTCAGGTTCTTTCTGAATCGCTTGCCATAATTTATCAATTCTAGTTTCCTTACATCGTTTAGCCAATCTCGAGTTTGACCTATACCCAACAAACCTACCATTATCACCTGTCGCAAGCCCTTGTCCACCGTCAGTAAGTAAACCAGCAAGTGTAATTTCACTTTCTTTGAGTGAATTAACATACTTAGAGATTTCGTTTCGGTTATTTTCGATTTGTCTTGATGTTTCAATCTTACTCCACCAAGTATCAAAAACAGGTCGGGCTGGTTTTACTATTTTTTCTAAAATCTGGCAATTGTATTCTGTTGGGGAAAAAATGGCGTAGTTTATGGCTTTGCGATAGGGTTCAAATGAAACCTTGAATTTGAGTAAAGTTGAATTTTCATCATTAAACACTTTGTCGCCATCGCAAGTATGGGAATTCTTCCACTTTGGTGTGTCGTGTCCTAATGCACTGAATGTTCTGTCTAAAATGCGTTCCCAACCTGAAAGATTTTCTTTTGAAGTCCGAATCTGTTTCCATTCTTCTTCTGAAATATTAAAGGATTCTGCATTTGGTTTTCTGATGTCAATGTAAACCATTTCGGGTTTATCAATGGCTCTTTCTTTTTTAACCGTGAAAATGGCGGTGTCCACCAATGCCGCAAAAGCTTTTGGTGTATTGATAATTTCAGTTACTCGGCATTCGGGCAAAAACTGATGATTGGCATTTTCTTTTTTTACAGGAATCAAACTGGTTTGCACCGTTTTTTTGTTGCCAAACAAATCGGGATTGGCAACTGGAATATGTTCCTGCAATTGCTCCCCAAATAAATCGGTTTGCCCTTCGGCTATGTTGCTTCCTGCAATACCCAAGAAATGCATTCGCATATTCTTTTTGGTTTGCAAAGTCAGAAAAGTATCAGAAGTTATGTAACTCAACAAGCCACCCGATTTCAGTAATTCAAGCCCACGGAAAGTAAAATGGTTGTATAGGTCATCGCAATAACCGTATTCTTCTTCCAGCTTTTTGCTTATGCCCATACTGCTGATGAGTTTGGTATTTACATAGGGCGGATTGCCAATTACAATATCAAAGCCCGGGTTTTTGTTTTCCTTATTGAATATGCCAGGAAAAACCACCCGCTCAATGAAATAATCTTTGATGGCGTTTTTGAAGATGACCAAATGGCCTAATTCATCTGCAAATGCTTTTTCCTTTTTGCGGAGTTTGGCAATTTCTTTTTCGGCCGCCCGGTTTGATACCAAATGATTGATACCTGAACGAACTGAATTCAATTGTTTGGTAATGCTGTCGCTTTGGCTGTCCACCACTCGTTCGAGCAGTTTTACAATCTTGTCTTTTATTTCTTCTTTGGTTCCGTGTCGGTCGCTTTTGGCAATGAAGTATTGATTTTCGAGATTGATTAACTCTTTCAGCAATTTGTCATTGTCAATCTGGTCAATCAGATTATTCAGATTTTGGTCTTTGTAAAAACGAAACAAAGAGTTTTTCTTGTAGAACTTAAATTCAAGATTGGGTAAAGGTTTCAGATTGTAATTCTCTTTTGAGAAGTCAACCCTTTGTTCCACAATCAGTGATAGCCAGCAACGGAGTTTGGTTATTTCAATCGCATATTCCAACAGGTCCACACCAAACAAACAGCTACGCAACAATCCTAATTTCTTTACATACCGAATTTGTCCATCGGCAAACATTTCAGAAATATGCTCTCTAAATTCATCGTCCTTAGATTTCATCATTTCTGCTACCCACACTTTTCCTTCCGGGTCAACGATGGTAAGTACTTGCATCATTTCTTCGAGCATACCCATTGGGAAAGCACCCGAACCACAAGCTGGGTCAAGCACGGTTGTTTCCAGTAATTTGTGAATGATGGCTTTGCTGTTCTCGGGTTTTATTTCAGTATTGAGATGTTTCAATAAAGTGCTTCGGCACATATAAGAAACCACGGGACGTGGCGTATAAAAAGCACCCGCATTTTTTCGTGCTGCTTCTTTGGTATCATCGCTTTGTTCTGCCAACAGGTTTTCAAAAATCCTACCCAACATTTCAGGGTCAACGGCAATTTCTTCTTCAAGTGGTGTATTCTCTGCAATGGTAAATTTGTAGCGGGCAAGAATGCAGTTTAGTCCTTTTTCTTTGTCTAAAAACAAGGTATCGGGAACTGCAAAAGCATTGTTCACTTTTCCGAGTTCGCACCAGTCGTTCGGGTGAATATCAAACAAACCACCATTCAGGTAAGGCGAAAAGAAAATAGCATCTTTAATGGATTTTTCATCGGCAAAGTTGGCGGCATAAACATCAAACACTTTTTTGTCACGGTCTTTCTTTTCGCTGTTCAAAGCATTGAAGAAAAGATTTTGCAATATGAATTTATAATAGCCCGTCCCTTTGCTTTTTGGTCTTATCAGCTTGTTTTCTTCTCCGCTTTCAAATTCGGGCAACAGCAAGTCGTCTTTTACCACTTTCAACTCTTTCAAAAACCAAATGAAAATTAGACGGGCAATCAGGCGAACTGTAAAATCTTTGTGCTTTTCAGAACCTGCGGTTTGGTCTGGAATTTTGATGTCTTTTACAGCCTTGTTGAACCATTCAATAATATCTTCATAAAAATTCTTGTTGAGAACCGATATTGAGAATACGGACTGCCAGTAATAATACAGTTGCGTAAAACTTTTAACCGCTTTGCTTCCAGTGGTTGGAATAACCAATTGTTTTAAAATGGCTAAATGTCCTCTGTGGGGTTGTGTGGTGTCAATATCTTTGAGCAAAGAAACTTTGCCAATTTTTTCACCCTCACGCCAGTCCTGTTTGTATTGGATGCGTTCGCTGTTGGCTAACGAAATCAGGTTGTCGTATTTGAAAATGATGGTTACAGGTGTGTAAGGGAAAGTACGGTTAATTGCTCTTGTAATTTCAGCTAGATGACTTCTTGTAATAGGCAGACCATCCTTTCTGTTTTTTAGTGTTACACCAAAAAGCAACAAGCCGTCATAATCAGCTTTCAGTTTTTTTACCTGTGCTAAGTTTTTGAATGTTTCTGTTCCATCAAAAATGGCGTCATTAACCATACCTAAAGCAAACACATCGGTTATGAGTTTGTGTGCTTCGTTGGTGGCTTTAAAGCGTTCGCCTAAAATGTCGGCTGCTGATGCAGGTTCGTCAGCCAAATAATCAACCGGCACTTTCAGTTCTTCAAAAAATGCTTTTAAAGCATTGATGAAAGAATCGGTATGGAATTTTATAATTGAATTCATTTGCTGCTTATGATAAACCAAGTGATTAAATCGAAATTCTCCTTGTTATATTTTTGTACTGGAGATCCTTCACCTTTCAGTTTTTCAATAGTTGAACGGCTGCCAGACTTTAACTTGTTGAGCATATCGAGAGACGCTTTTCCCATTTTCAACTTTACCGTCCCGTCATCTTGAATTTCTTCCTCGGTAGCTTGATTAGATAACCACGAAGTAAGGGCGGAGGACAATTGATTCAGAGCTAATGGCTCTCCCTGATCTATGTTTCTGGGAACATACCGAACCTCTTCTTTGTGCTGGGCTAATGCATCCAATACTTCCTTATGATTCAGCACGACTGGTTTACCCGAATGGTCAATATAAATCAGTTCATAGCCCTTGTAAGTAGAGGTATCGGTTTTTCTTTGCTTGCGTGGATAACCTAGTAATGCAATTATTCCTTCTTGAG
This sequence comes from Bacteroidia bacterium, assembly GCA_023151315.1. Classification (GTDB taxonomy): domain Bacteria; phylum Bacteroidota; class Bacteroidia; order Palsa-965; family Palsa-965. Next base: position 52,604 of record JAKLJE010000006.1, on the reverse strand, counting down.
AACAAATCTCCGGTTGCCCTTTGAATCCGGTGTATAGTCCGTTTGGCATGCCGTCATAAAAATCTTTATTCTTATTCCATTCTTCCAGAAGGTCTTGTCGAAATCCTTCAAGAGATAGATTATCAAAACCAAGACCCTGTTCACTGACTTCAATGTCATCCCAGGACGATTGCATTTGTTCCATCATTCGCGCCTTTTGCTTCTGCTCCAGACTTTCATCCTGCGCCATTTCTTTAAAACTGTCAGAAAAGTCAAGATGTACTTCCGACCCAGCAAGTTTCATAGCCGCCATCCGTTGCTCAATTCTTCCTTGAAGGTTCAAGTAAGAATTGATGTTGTTCGAAGGCCAGAAATTGATTCCGAATATATTATTGTTGGGAGAACCTAATCGGTCAATACGTCCCATTCGTTGTATCACGCGCACCGGATTCCAATGAATGTCGTAGTTAACTACAAGGTCGCAGTCCTGAAGGTTCTGGCCCTCACTTAAAGCATCTGTTGCAATAAGTATGTCAATTGGGTTTTGGAGTTTATCATATACGGACGCATTATTTTCTGCAACCCATTCTTGCCACTCATCGAATTGTTTTAAGATGGAATTGCTTTTCGATGAAGCTTGAAAATCCCATTGTTTATCTCGGAAGAGTTTAGTGAATGGGGCGAATCGTTCCAATATGGATTCAAATATTTTAGTCTCCCCTTCAACATTCCAAACTTTTGAAGAATCTCCGCTAACTACGGCAACCTTATCAAATCCTCTAGTGATGAGTTGTTCGTATAAATAAAAAGCAGTGTCCTTGTAAACAGTGAAAATCAATATTTTGTTATTGCCATTATTTTCATTTGATCTTCGTTTCTTTAATATTCGATCAATGAGAGTCTCGAGTTTATCATCTTCACTTTTCCTATTATTGGGTTTCCTGGTTTCGGAAGCTAGCTTCTTTGAGAACTGATCAAGATTAGACTCTAATAACTGAAGAGCTTCAATGTCTGACTTTAGGTCTTTCTTGAACTTTTCGATATTGCCGGATCGATCAATATCAACCAAACGAGTTTTCCGTTTCTTGCCCAATGTAAAATCTTCGATCTGGTCCGCTAGATCATCATCTTCAAATAGCTCCAATTGCTCTTCACTCCAGCCTGACTCCTTTTTCGTTTCCTGATATTGTCTAATCCTATCAAGTGCATTCTGGTGATGGGCTAGTATTTTCTCAACTGTCGATTGAAATGAAAACCATGACGATTCCAATCGCTTGACGAGCAAAATGTACATCATCTTAACGAGGAAGTGGTCGCGCTGCTTTTCATCATGGAGTATGTCCGCTTCGTCAAACTTATCAATATAGGATGACGGCTGATAACCTGATAGCAAGGGTGGGAAATGATCAAAAAGTTCCTCAAAGCTTTCGAAATTCCCAATCTGCCGTGGCGTAACAAAAATATTCTCTGGCTTCTCTTTAACCGGAAATTGTAAGCCGTCTTGTTGCCCTTCGATCATTTTACGGGTTCTCGCGACGGTAAGAGCATCAGTTAGCTTAAAAAAGTTAGGTGGAAGCTTCTTGATAAATTCACCGATTCTTGGCTCTGGTTCTAATGTCCATTCATTAAAAGCTTTCTGAGCTGCTCTGAATGTGTAGTCAATATTTTTGATGTCTAAAGTTTCTTCGAAACCTTTTGCATTACCTCCAACAATCAATTTGAATTGATTTCGAATGTCGAGGAGGGAATTGTTAATAGGTGTTGCGGAAAGCATTAGGACTTTTGAATCTTCATTCCTAGATAGAATTTCTCCGATCAAATATTTATATCGTTGAGACTTATCATTTCGCAGATTGTGACTTTCGTCGATTACAAAAAGTTTCGGTTTATCGTTTGAGAAAAGTTTATCAGCTCTATCATGGTATTTATCCATCAAGCCCGCCGTTAGGTCTGTGTGAAATCTTAAAAAATATTCAAACTGATCTTTCTCAAATTTTGAATTATGATTCTTCAGGTAAATTCTCCAGTTGTTTTGCAGTTTCTTCGGACAGAGTAATACTACCTCTCGTCCTTGTAGCTGATAAAATTTCATTACTGCGAGGGCGGTCCAAGTTTTGCCAAGACCAACTGCATCAGCTAAGATTGCTCCATTGTGTTTTTGGAGCATCTTAATTAAACTCAAAACTCCTTTTTGTTGGAATTCGTACAGCGAATTGAAAACGACAGTATTTTCTAAACGCCCAATCTGGCGATTGAATTCAGGATTTTCTTTCTCCAGAAGCAGTTCATCCCCAAACAGCTCAAACAGGACTTTGTAATAGAGTTGTTTGGGAGTGTATTCTACAAATATTTTTTTAATCTCATCAATTAGGTACTGCTTGAAGGGAATCTTATTAATTCCGCCATTGCCATCTGGCACCGATTTGAAATCATGAGCTTGTGGTCTTATCCACAAGTTTTCAAACCATTTGATGAGCTCATTGTATTGCGGATCTGAACCAAAACTGCCAATATTCAGTTCCACGTTACTGGTAAACTTGAGTCCAATACCGGCTTCTGTTAGATTCGAACTTCCGGAAATGTAATAGTCTTTTTGAGGGTCCTTATCTGAGTGCTTGTAGAGGTATGCTTTCGCATGACAAAAGTTTGGCTCCAACGTTTTCGCTGCAACATTTTGAAGTTCCAGAAATGCTACTGCCTCCTGTGCAACTGTACTCAGTTTAAGAGAGGCATCAATACTAATGTCCTCGTTCAGTAAGTCCAATGTTCTATCTTTCTCGTAGTCGAAGTTTACAATGTCGCCCAGAATAAACCGGTACTCGTCGATTTTGCCTTTGGCAACTTTGGAGAGGAAAGCCAATGCCCCAACAGTGAAATATCCCGTAACAATTGACATTTTGCCACTATGCGTATATTTTGAAATCCATTCATGGACTTTAAGATTTTCATTTTCGTTATCTAGAATCATTTGCAGAAGTGCTGTGTGCGAAAATTAAACGGTTGTTTCAGGTCAATTGTTGCTGCTTCGGGAATATTGATGATTTTCAGCGATCTTGACGATGTAATCATCAAGTGTGTAAATTACATAAAATGGGTGTAAGAATAATCGGGAAACAACGACTATAAATTAGAATAATTAGTTTAGATTAGTTACCCAACCTGACAATTCCGTAGTTTCCCATAGGAACTTATTGTTCCAAATGGCGCAGTAACGGAACTTTAAATAAACTTGAAAGCATGGCTTCATTTATAATCCTTGGCGCAGGGTTTAGCTATCACGCGGGGCTACCGCTGGCAAACGGGATACGGGATTATTTTGTACGTAACAACGCTGAGAAAATCTTAAAGTTCCCGTCAGGCGAAAGCCGCTGGGTAGATTTTGCCGATGAAGTTTATCTGAATAATGGAAGACTTGGCTTCGACCATGTGGCGTACGGGTACATTCTTAACACGTTGGTGAAGCGTTTTACTGATGCAAGGGGAGGGGCATTCACCAATTATGAAGACATGTATCAGTTTTGGATTGACAATCTTGCAAACACACCGTTCTTGGATTCAGTTCTTGCCGAGTCAAAGGCAAATTGCCTACATGACAAACCACATTTGAACAATAACCCCATGCTGAGTCAGTATATGTATGGATTCATTAATACTAATGCTAGTCATCTACGAAGTCTAGTTAACCATCTAATAGCCGATTTGTTGTTCTGGAGAAAAAGTCACAAGGAATTCATAGACAAGTATGCCCGTTTCATTGCGCTGTTAGAACAGGAAAAGGAGGTAACGATAGTTACGCTCAACCATGACCGTCTTTTGGAGTTGATTCTAGAGGATATAATGGCTCGTCCCTATTCGGACGGTTTCACTAGGGAACAACAAGTGTTAAAAGCTGATAATGGCAAACCTTTGAATGTTTTTCAAAACCATTTTGATCAGCCAATTTCGATAATCAAACTTCATGGAAGCCTGGATACGTACAAGTATGATTGTTATCTAGAACAACCAGATTCAGCAACTGTTGTTCCAACTGGAGAATATATGTATTTCAAAACAATGGACTACTACGAGAAACAACACCCAGAAAGGTATGACCCTGCTTCTGGAGAAAAGGTTCAAAGCGTTCATTTTGAAATAACACCTCAGTTTATCACGGGCACTAACAAAACCCAATTAATTGCTTCGGACAAGATGTATTCTGATTTATTTAATAAAATGGATCATGATATTTTCCGTGCAGAAAGCATGCTTTTAATCGGATACTCTTATGGAGATCAGCATGTAAATGACCGAATCAAGGAAGCTATCGCAAAGGGGAAACTGAAGAGGATTACAAATGTCAATCCAGGAACACCTTTTCCATTTGAAGCCGAGGGTATTGAAGTTGTAAACCTTAACGACATTTCAGAGCTGCGGTAGATGTAAATATTTTTCAATGCGCACATGCTCTTAGTTATTCAACAACCTCGCCCGCAACACATCCAACCTCTTTACCAATGTCACCTCCACATAATGCACCAACGCGTGATCATTTGGAAGCTTACGATAGTGCCAGTGATTTGCCAGCTCTTTGATCTTTTCGAAAACATAATCGATGTTTTGCCTGGTAAGGTAGCCTTTACGCGTTTCCAAGCTGCGAAGTTCGTCTTCAATATAGGGGAGTTGTTTCTTGACGAAATCCGGTGCAGAGCGCACGAGGTAGGCTTGCTGACGACACGCGTTGCTGCAGTACTTTGCATCCCTACGTTGAGTTTCGAACTCCTTGCCACAATGCTGGCAAATCTGCACGGTGGTTAACCTTTTATTATTTTCCATCGCTCATCAGTTTTAAGACATCCGCTTTCAGGTAGAAGTGACTTCCTCGAATTTTCTTTGAGGTAAGTAGATTGTCGCATCTGTAATTGTGAAGCGTCGCATCCGAAACATTCAGCATCTTCTTCACCTGGTAGGTGCGGAGCCATTCGGGAAACGTTTCCGACTTGTTTAGATTGAGTCGAGACTCCAGCTCGGAGATAATTTCTGCCTTGTTTGCATCAAGCAGGCGCTTGATATCATCAATGGTTGGTATGTCTGCCATGTTCTTTGCGTTTAACGCATCGAAGGTAGAGCAGGGATTTCAGGTACACGATTTTTTACGTGTCTATGATTCTAACTTGATTCTAATGTTTTGATTTCTTCCGAGTTCTCGCAGAGTAGTGAACGCTAAACACAAAGACTGGAGAATTATGTTTGAGCGTGAAGAACTTCGTATTGTTTCCTTTTACAGCGGAGATAGCTGCAACCAAAGCGGTCTTTGTTCCGGGATAAATAATTGCTTGATCGAGCCACTTCAATAAATTCTTGTTGGAAACGTGGGAATACTCCGTAAGGTAATTTCTTACAAGCAACAACCATTCTGCAAGTGCGGTCGCAGGTCCGGTCCATTCCAGCTTTATTGTGTTCTGCGTAACGGGTACAATACGATGAGCGCGATCAAACGCAATATGGTTGGCTAACCATGTACGAAGGAATCGGACATTAACAGTATAACTCTTGTCTAAAAAATCAGATTGAGCTAAAGTTGTCAGGACGTGTAGCCAGTTTTCGTATGTGACTTTACTTGCAAGCAACTCTCTGTACTTAGTTTTATCTGTTGCGCCAAGTGAAAGGACGGGAGAACGCTGACTGAAATCAATCAGCTCGTTGTATACCTCATCCTGAGATTCTCCAAGGAGAGGCTGATTGGGAAGAGCGTCGCCTCTTTGAATGAAGTGTCGCTTCTCGTATGCAGATGCAATAAGTCTGATGCTGTGGGAATCAATCAAACTAAAGAACACTTTGTGAACTTTTTCCCAAGAGCGAAGGAATTCACGCAAAGGTTCTCTTTTGCTTAACGGCAAAGCTTTTAGATAACCCTCCAAATCTCCTTTTTCGGCTTTGGAGTAAATATTCTGTACCGTCCATTCGACATATTCCCCGTGCGATGATATTTTGAAACTAATGTTCTGTTCAATCCAGGCTTTGACGAGAGATTCACCTAGAGATGTTCTGAGTTCTGCAACCGTTATCGCATTAACTGCTTTTCTCGAAGCAGCGGAAATTTTCACTTTCTCATATTGATACAAAGCAAAAACCGAAGCCTTGAGTTCTTCAAGGACTTCGGTTAAATCTATTTGCTTTTTCTTCTTACTCACGTTTATCCAATTTCTCTTTCAGGACTTTCATATCCGCCCCAATTTTCTCCTTCAATATCCTCGCATAAATCTGCGTCGTTCTGATATTCTTGTGGCCTAACATCGCGCTAACGGTTTCAATCGGAACTCCGTTAGTCAATGTTACGGTCGTTGAAAATGTGTGCCTTGCCACGTGAAAAGTACAATGTTTCTTCACCTGCGCACGGTCTGCAATTTCTTTCAGGTAGGCATTCATCTTCTGGTTAGAAAAGGTAGGCAACAACTTATTACGGTTGACACTAACCGGATGAGATTTATATTTTTCGAGGATTTCAATTGATTCTGGCAGCAAAGGAATTTGAAAACGTGTTTGCGTTTTTGTGCGAATCATACTGATCCATAATCCGCCATCTTCATCCTCGATCAGATTCTCCTTTGAAAGTTTACTGATGTCGATGTAAGCGATTCCAGTGTAACAGGAAAACACGAAAATGTCGCGAACCAGTTCCAATCGGGGTATAGAAAAAACTAAGTTTTCGATTCGGGATAGTTCCTGAGACGTTAGAAAATCACGCTCAACGTGCTTCACCTTCGATTTGTATCCTGCAAATGGGTCACGCTCCATCCATGGGCGAGACAGTGTCTTACGATCTTTCGGAAAAGCTTCACATACTTCAACGCTGAGTTGTGATTGCAGTTGCGAATATTCTTCATATATATTTCGAATTCCGTGACAAAGCTGTGATCGATTTCTGCAACAGGCAGATCATTTCGTTTATAACGATAGGCAATATATTCACGAATATGCTTTAGGGTACTTCTGAACTTAAGTGCCGTGGCTTTCGCGTACTCGTGACCAACGCGAGCTTCCACTTGCGCGTTGTGTTTGGCGAAGACATCGAGGATGGACTTCTGGTCATCTTGAATTCCAAGAATCTGTTTGCGAAGTGAAACAGTATTCACGGAAATATTGCGTTGGACAAGCGCTGTGAAGTTGTCGTAAATCCGTTTCCTGAAGGTTTCGAGATAGGAGTTAATACTTTGTGCCTCTTCGGAATTTCCAGCTGCATTGCCATGTTTCGTACTCCACTTTCCAGGTTTGATTCCTCGATTGGTACAAATGTCCATGCGCTTTCCATTAAGCGTTATCCGCGCATATATTTGAAATTCTCCGAATTTATTTGTTCTCGCTCTGCGTGGGAAGAATATTATGTTGAATGAATTACTCATTTGATATTGTTTTGGACACCGATTTTTGGTGATCGTTTGAGAAAATTGAGAAAGTAAAAATGGGGCTCAAACCCAATGGTAGCAAGGGCTCCAGCGAAAATGGGTGACCATAATTTAACTTGAAACAGGTCACCGAATTGGTCACCAAATCGACGTGTAAAACTGGGGAAGATGAATCGTCTCAAATTGAAAAACCCTTTAGAATCTCTGTTCTAAAGGGTTTTCAAAATTTGGTTGATTAACTCGTGGACCCGGAGAGAATCGAACTCTCGTCCAAACCGATTCCGGTCATGCTTTCTTCACGTTTAGCCTCAGATTGGTTTTCGATCTGAGTCAGGCTCTGATGCCGGCCAAACTCAAACTTAGTTTCTAGTATTCATCCTGCTTCGAAACCTTACAGGCGAACCCTCTCATTTGTGACGCTGTGACCGGGACGTAGAAAGGAGGAACTTCCCGGACAGCGAAGCTGGTTAATCCTTAGGATTACGCAGCAAGGGCGTAGTTAGACTCGCCATTTGAAATTGTGAGAGTTGATATTAACGTGCCATACTAACAACGCACGACGTGCTTACATGAGCGATCACCAGCTGTCAAAACCGGTCGGGCCCGTTGTAATTGAATACAAAGATAAGCATAAACAGGGCGGATTGGTGCTGAGTCAATTCCACCCTAATTCCACCCTTCAAAGGTTTAACCTTCAAAAAGCGCCACCCTTCATAAAAGGCACAATTCTTCATAACTGGTCAGAAAAAACTTTTCGCTGGCTTTCCGTCTTCCGCTTGACATGTTAAATCGCACCTACAATTGGTTCGCAATTTCGCTCTCCCCGAAGTAAATTTCGCTTAATTAAAATTCTCCGCCATGAGAGCATTCATACTTTCCATTTTTCTTACACTATCAATCTCATCTTTCGCGCAAGGATGGGCAAAGCACTATCAGGAAGGAAGTCAGTTCATGACACAAGCCTTTGACGTTGAACCACACCCCGCAGGTGGAGTATTAATTCTGATGTACAATGATTCATTGGTCAACATCCCATTGTTATATAGAGTCGATCAGAATGGACAATTACTATGGATTAAGCAACCTATGGACACCAATACTTGGTTCAGTTGGGATCAACTTTTGTATCACGACAGCGCCTATTACTTATTCGTGAATCGAGGTTACGCATTTGACGTTCCGATGACAACTGTTAAAATGAATCTCAACGGCGACACGCTCTGGACGCGTAAAGATTCGATACCTGGATGGGGTGTTGAAAATTATGGTTCTGATGTGAGAGCTAATGGTAATATTTTAGTTTGTACGAAAATCAATGACTGGTCTACGCAAACATATATTCGCATGGTTGAGATGGATACTTCCGGAAATATTGTGTGGGACAGTACTTATACAAGTATGTCGGTCAGCCTTCTCATGTCCAGTCGGCTTCGTTGTACTGCAGATGGCGGCTTCTACTTACATTACTACGCAGGTCCCAATCGTGGTGCGTATCGCTTTTCCGCAACGGGAGCAATTATTGATACACTTCAATCAACCAGTAATTATCCAATATTCCTGGAAGTATTTCCAACATCAGATACTGGCTCCTTAGTAATTACTAATGATAATCCATGGCAATATCGATTTCTAAGACTGACTGCTAATGGTGATACGGTTTGGAATCAATTAACAGACACCATGCGAAACGTTGGTTGGCCAAACATTCTGGAAACACCGGACGGTGGAATAATCATCGGTTTTCAGGGTCTGAGAAACAATTGTGAACGGGTGCCATCGATGATGAAAATTGACAGTACCGGAAATATCGAATGGTTCAATGAATACAATTCAGCTGGTCAAGGTAATGAAGTATACTTTGTACTCGACGGCACAGCAGGTTATTATTACGTAGGCAGGACTGCACCATGTTACTTTACCGTCAATTCACTTACCCGAACGCTTGTAGTCCGCTTTGATAGTCTCGGTCGTGTTTACTCCAATAATTTATCCGGCAACATCTTCTACGATAATGCAAGTGATTGTGTCTTTAATTCCCCCGATACCTACTCCCAGAACTGGTTAGTCGAAGCAAATGGAAATTCAGGTCCGTTCTATGCAGTCACTGATTCTCTTGGCAACTATTCGATGAATGTGAGTACAGGGTCATACACGATTACACAACACATCAATCCTTCACGCATTCCAGTTTGTCCGGTTAGCCCGAATACACACACAGTGAATTTTACAACTACCGACAGCTCAATTGCCGGACTTGACTTTGCTAACATATTCATTCCGAATCAACCTGATCTTGCGGTGAACCTTATCGCATTCAACAGATTTCGTCCGGGTGGCGATGTTGATTTGAGAATTAGTTGTAAGAACAATGGCAGCACTGTTCTTAACGGCAACATTACGGCAATTCATGATACTTTTCTCACATCATCCAATTACAATCCCGCTCCACTAAACACAAATTCAGGAAGTATTACATGGTCATATTCGAACTTGCAGCCTGATGATGAGTTGATAATTAATTTCCGTTTGCACGTTGCGATCAGCGCAGTTCAGGGACAAGCTATAACCATTACAGCTTCAGCTCCGGTCTCCAATGATATTAATCCAGTGGACAACAATTTTCAGTGGACTGATTCAGTGCGCACTTCTTATGATCCGAATGATAAGAACGTATTCCCCGTAGGATGGGGTGCAGAAGGTTACATTTATGCAAATCAGGAGTTGACCTATGTTGTGCGATTCCAAAATACCGGCACAGACACGGCTTTCAGAATTGTAGTTTCAGACCAAATCAATTCGCTGCTTGATTTATCCACTTTTCAATTTGTGTCATCAAGTCATTATTGCACAACAGAAATTTCACAAGCCGGAGAAGTACAATTCGTTTTTAACAACATACTCTTGCCTGACAGTAATACTAACGAGGCACTTAGTCATGGATTCGTATGTTTTAAGATCAAACCGAAATCAAGTGTACTTCCGGAGGACGTTATTGTAAATGGCGCTGCGATCTACTTCGACTACAATGATCCGGTATTTACGAATCAAACCCTGAACACAATCGCGGATCCGAATAGCGTTCAGGAAGTCGTAACTCCAAATCGTGCAACCGTAAAAGTCTATCCGAATCCTGCTTCAGAGTCAACCACATTTCATTATGATGGAATTGATAACCGAAAAGCGACACTCAAAATCTGGAACGTGCAAGGGCAACTGATTCAAGAACATGCGCTGGATAATTCTGGTCAATTTAAATTAATCACTTCTATCCTTGATCCCGGCATGTACCTTTGGACGATTGAAACAGGAAGTAATGTTGAAGCGCGGGATCGATTGTTGATTGCGCGATAGTTTTAATATTCTACTCACCTTTGTTCTCATCAGCCTTCAAAGATTTAACCCTGTAAGGGTGACACACTACATTCAGTCCATGAAACACTCCGCAATCCTTTTGCTCGTTGTGCTTTGCTCTTGCAACAACACGCCACCTGATTTTACCACTACCATTCCGTTCTGGCTGGGACAACATCGCGATAGTGTGCGAATGAAAATCGGTTTGCCTGATGTTGAGAATATCAATTATCATGGCGATACAACCGAAAGTTATTGGGACGAAGGCTATACGGTTGAATACGTTAACAATCGCGTGATAGGAATTGAAGCGGCGACTTTTGTGAAAGGAAAATTTCCGGGTAAACTATTGGGCCTGCAGCTGAGCGACGGACTTTCTGAATGTGAAGATCGTTTCGGAAAATGGGTGGGTGAAAAATTTGAAGGCACGCACACGGTGTACACGTGGTACTATCAGGGCAATACTATTGAAGCTGAAGTTCTCGAAGAATCGGGCAACTGGCACGGCGGCGGCTCTTACGAAAAAGGGACATTGCGCACGCTGGAAGTAATTAAAGGCGAAGTTGAATTGGAGAATGGTGTGAGGAAATAATACTGTATTCTTTCTATTCACCTCACACTTCAAGTGTTTTGCCCAGCAAGGGTGACACTTTAGAAATCGAAGGGCAGCTCTTTTATTGTGGAATCTGAAGTTCAACAGTTATTCGAGCTGAGGTAATTCCTCGCATCAAAAATTCAACCCTGCTAAGATGACATCCCGGTCTCAATTCCGTTACCTGTATTAACACATGAATCAAATGCTATCTGCTTGCGCACTCATCCGGCATTTTTTATCTTAGTCTTGACGTGAAAAAACTACTTTGTCTTATTGCTGCGATACATTTGCTGAGCATTGCTCTCACTGCGCAGGTTTTCTGTACTTCCTTTGGTTCATCAGGAACTGAACGTGGCTACTCCATCAAACAAACATTTGATCACGGATTCGTGATATGCGGAAGTTCCGGTAATGATGCGTACATCATTAAACTTGACTCGCTTCAGAATGTACAGTGGCAGAAAACGTATGGCGGTACCGGAATCGAAGTAGCTTATTCGATTGTACAGACATACGACAGCGGTTACGCATTTACAGGTTACACAACGAGTTTTGGTATTGGCAACAGAGATGTGTATGTAGTACGCACTGATAAACTCGGAAATATTGTATGGACGCGCACGTGTGGAGGTGTACAAGCCGATGGCGCTTTCTCCATTGATGAAACGTCGGATAGTGGATTTGTAGTCGGAGGATATACCGGAAGTTTCGGAGTGTGGCCAACGGAAAATTACATCGTAAAGCTCAGCAAAACCGGTATTGTACAATTCAAATCTACTGTTGGCGGATCGCATCAGGATTATGGTTATTGTGCGATCCAGACTGCAAATGGCGGTTATGCAATGGTCGGGCAATGGGCGAACAACACCAATGGCCGCGAAATGTATATCAGCACATTTACTGCTGCAGGAACTCTATTGTGGACGCACACAGTAGGAGACCACGCGAACGCACCGGATGTAGCATACAGCGTTGTGCAAACTGCGGATGGCGGACTGGTGATGGCTGGCTATTCGCAATCATGGGGAGCTGGTGCCGGAGATCTGTACATTACAAAATTCGATGGAAACGGAAATTACCTCTGGAACCGTACCATCGGTGGTCCTATGGCAGAGTGTACAACAGTTGTGAGTCTGACTGATCCAAAACCGGTGTCAATGGCACTTACGAGTGATGGAGGATTTATTCTTGCTTCAAGCACAATGTCATTCGGTGTGCTGGGCGGACAAGACGCATACATTGTGAAACTCGACAGCGTAGGAACGGTGCAATGGACCCGCACTATAGGAGGAGGTGGATCTGACGAGGCATTTTCTATTGTACAAACTTCAAACGGAGGTTATGCACTAACAGGGCGAACCACATCATTCGGCATTGGCAACGATGATATTTTTTTCGCTGTACTCGATTCCTTAGGAAATGATTGCTGTGTGAGCGGAAGCGGAGGAACGAGTGGCAGTGGAACTATAGTTGGTACAAACGGAACCTATGGTCTTGGAGGAAATGTGGGGTCAGGCGGCACGAGTGCAAATCCTAACCATGTGAAAATTTCCGGATGTCTTGTATGCACACCACCGAATATTTCTATCGCTCCGCCTGCCCCGGCGTGTATGGGCGATTCTGTAAACATCACGGCTGTTGTAACGGGTGGAATCGGACCTTACAATTACAGTTGGGCACCGGGAGGCTACACAACACCAAGCATCAGAGTTTCTCCTTCCGCAACTACTACCTACACGTTAACAATTCGCGATTCGGTTTACTGCAGGGCTACGGCAACCGTTCAGCTTGTGATGAATGCGCTACCTAATATCAACGTTAGTGGTTATACAACAATCTGCAATGGACAGGACAATGTAATTACGGCATCCGGCACTCCGACATATCTCTGGCAACCTGGTAATATGACAACATCAAGTGTTACGGTTACACCAACAATAAGTACAACCTACACTATTACCGGCACGAATGCAAATGGATGCATCGACATTGATACTTTTCCGGTTGTCGTCAACAATTGCCCTGATCTGGCTCAGTTTTGCATTGCAATAAACAATGGCTATGCTGAAGAATCAAATGCCGTTGCAGAGTTCAACAATGGAAGCTATCTGCTTGCAGGATCAACAGACTTTGGCAATTCCACAACAGATATAATGTTCAATCGTGTAACGGAAAACGGTTACGTGCAGTGGAGCAGACGTTACAGTACAACATCTGTGAGTGAAAATATTTACGGAATGACAAAAACTTCCGACGGTGGTTTTGCAGCAACTGGCGTTGCGAATAACAAACTCCTGCTGATGAAATTGGATAGCACCGGAACTCTTCAGTGGTCGAAAAATGTGGGTATAAGCTTTTATCCTTCCTCTGGTTATGATGTAAAACAAACTTCAGACGGCGGATACGTTGTGGTTGGAACCACACAGGATGGCGGCACATTTGGGGATGATCAGGTTTACGTAGTGAAATTCACCAGTGCAGGTGCTTTGCAATGGACCCGCGTTTATGGAAACCCGGGGGGAAACGAACGGGGTTACTGCATTGTTCAAACCAGTGATGGCGGTTACGCTGTAGGTGGTGAAGTTGGTGGTTATATCAGCGGATGGCAGAACTACTACATTTTCAAGTTGAACTCTTCCGGCGTAGTTCAATGGAATACGATTTTTGGAACCACAAGCGATGATCAGGCCGAAGGAATTGTAGAACTTGCAAATGGTGATCTCGCAATTGCCGGTTACTCCACGATTCTTAATGGCCCCTTACTTGCGCGTTTGAGTTCTACAGGAACGGTACTGTCAGCACAGGAGATTTTAGGACTGAGTACAAATCGTGCAACACGCTTCTTTCCAACCAGTGGAGGGACATTTACTATGATGACCGCAAACGGTGTATTGGTGAAGTTCGATGCTTCTCTGAATATTCTGTGGTCTAAGCATACAGGAGGTTTTAATTGTGCGGTTGCAAGTAATGGAGGTTACCTCGTAACCGGTACGCATTTATATACCGATTTCTGGATTTCGAAAACCGATCCGAACGGAAACAGTTGCTGTTCCAGTACACCTGCATTAACCTTTTCTCCTGTTACCTGGATACTTGGAAGTGGAGGAACGAGTACCACCGGAGGAACAATCAGCACTCCGACATTTACACTGACCAGCAGTTACGGAACGCTCACGCAGGCATGTGCTGTGCCTTTGGCTGCGCCATCTGTCAATCTTGGGCCCGACTCAGTTGTGTGCGGTAGTATGGTTCTTAATTCCGGTACGCTTGCCGATACATATTTGTGGAGTACCGGTCAAACTTCATCATCCATTACCGTCACCACTTCAGGAACCTATTGGGTGCAGGCTACGAATTCGATCGGAAGTGATACGGATACAATTGTAGTCACTGTTAATCCTGTACCGATAGTTTCGACAAGCGGTAACGCGTCCATTTGCGCTGGTGATACTGCTGTAATCAGTGCAACTTCTGCAGGCAGTTCATTCGTATGGATACCGGGTGCGAGTCTGAACAATCCAACAGTCAGCACTGTTCACGCTTTCCCGTCCGCAACTACAACTTACACCGTTACCGCAACAAGCAACGGTTGTTCTGCAACTGCAACTGTGCAAATCACCGTTAATAGTTTACCGGTTGCTTATGCCGGAATCGATCAGGCAGTTTGTATCGGTTCGCCTGCAATTATCGGATCAGCGAGTTCCGGAACCTGCAGTTGGTCGCCTGCAACCGGATTAAACTCTACTACACTGTGCCAACCAACTGCAACACCAAATACAAATACAACATACGTTCTCACTGTAACCAGTACTGCAGGTTGTACCAGACGCGACACTGTAAGTGTGTTCTTATATAGTTTGCCAACTGCGGTGGCAGGTATTGATGATACCATTTGCCCGGGTGGACAAACCACACTCAACGGAAGTGGCGGCGTGAATTGCTCATGGTTTCCGGGAGCTGGTCTCAGTGCAACAAACATTTGCTCACCGGTTGCAACTCCTACCACAACTACTAATTACATTCTCACTGCTACTGATGCAAATGGATGCACAGATCGTGACACGGTTGCTGTTGTTGTTACTTCTCCGCCTGCATTAAGCGCATGTTGCAGTCAGTCACTTTGTTTGGGCGACACAGTACAACTAACTGCAACGTCTCCTTTCTCACCAATCACATGGACACCTTCAGTTAGTCTGAGTTCCCCAACCGGTTCAACTGTTCAAGCCTTCCCTTCTGTAACAACCAACTACTCGGTTACGGTAACTGATCCTTCAGGTTGCACACAAACTAACACTATCCTGGTCACTGTAAATTCTCTTCCAATTGCAAATGCCGGCAGTGATATAAATCTTTGCACTGGAAGTTCAGTAATGCTAAACGGAACCGGGGGAGCTTCATGCAGCTGGGCACCTGCAACCGCATTAAATAATTCTGTGTCGTGTCAGCCTATTGCTTCTCCTGCATCAAATATCACCTACACATTAACAGTTACGAGTAGCGCAGGCTGTTCCGCTTCAGATTCAATAAACATCACCGTATTACCGGTTCCTACTGCGCTCGCAGGGCCAGACCAAGGAACATGCCCCGGTATTCCTGTTACTCTCAATGGAGGTGGTGCACAAACCTGCAGTTGGTCGCCGGTTACTACGCTGGGAAATCCATTGTCTTGTAGCACCACGGCAACACCTTTGGTCACTACAAACTACACACTGACGGTTACAGATATAAACGGATGTACAGGAACGGATTCAATAACTGTAACAGTCACTCCGGGGCCGATTGCTGTTGCAGGTTCAGATCAGTCCATTTGTCCGGGCGGATCAGTTACGCTGAATGGAAGCGGTGGCAGCTCGTGTTATTGGTCGCCGTCAGCCGGATTGAGTTCAACAACCGTGTACTCTCCTGTCGCTTCACCGGTAACCACAACCGATTACGTACTCACTGTGAACGATGCCTTTGGCTGCCAAGGTTACGATACAGTGCGCGTCAATGTTTATCCTGCAGCACCTTTGTCTGCATGTTGTACACAATCGCTTTGCTTTGGAGATACACTTCCGCTTAGTATTAATGCAACTTTGAACAATATCATTTGGTCTCCTTCAGGAAGTCTTCAACCTAACACAGGTTCTTCTGTTAATGCTTTTCCGAATACAACAACCTCTTATACAATAACTGCAACTGATGCGAACGGTTGCAATTTTTCGGATACATTATTGATTACAGTTCATCCGGGCTCCATCATAACAGCTTGCTGCAATCAGGTAATTTGTCCGGGAGACACCACTTCACTTTCTGCGTCGCCTGCTTACGCCAACATTACATGGATACCTTCTGCATCTTTATTTCCGAATTCAGGTACTAACGTTAATGCATTCCCGACTTCAACTACGACATATACTGTCAGCGCGAGCGATGGAAATGGTTGCCCGGTTTCCGATACACTTACACTGAGTGTTTATCCATCACCTGCGATCCCGGTCATTACACAAAACGGAGCAGATCTAGTTTCCAGCGTACTTTCAGGAAATCAATGGTATCTCAATGGCAGTCCTGTTCCGGGAGCGACCAATCAGGTGTACATGCCAACACAAAATGGTTTGTATACTGTAGAGTGTACTGATACGAATGGATGTACTGCACAATCTTCTCCATACAATTATATTTCCACCGGACAGGAACAGTTGTTTATTGGAAAACCAACGTGTATTTACAATCCATTAAATCATTCCCTGACCTTTAACAATCTTCAGGAAGGAGAGAATACTCTAATGATTTTCGATGCCTCCGGGCGATTGGTGACCCAACAACAACTGATTGTAACCGGCCCCCAAATAGAAATTCCTTTTAATTCCGCGACAGGCATCTATATTGTCAGAGTAAACGACGTAGTTGAAAAGATCAGTGTTCAAGATTGATTGATGATATTTCTTCTTTCCGCATCCTGCTGACAGTGTCACTATTGAAAGAAGTTAACCTTTCGTTCGTCTGATGAAAATTTTCGAAAGTACATTCAGGTGCCGCCTGCTTGCCACCCTTCACCTTCTGGCTTCTTCTTCACATATCCTATCCCTCGCATAAGTCCTTCATCCTAATGCGCGCTGCATGATAAACGTCTTGCATTATAGCTCTCTGAACATACGGGAAATGAAACGCAACCTGACGCTATGAGTTCTATTTAGAAGCATCATGCGTATTGTGCGTTCAATGTGTAAATGGCATAAAAATCAAAATTCGGAAGAACAATATTCAGCCAACCGGACTTTATTCACACACTGACATCTTGAAGAACAATTATCTGTTTCTCAGAACAGCAAATTTTCTTTGCATCGTACAATGACCATTTTTATCTGTCACTCGCAGAACGTATACTCCATCGGCAAGAGAACGCGCATCAACCTCGGACTTTGATTGACTTAACTCCTGTTGCTTCATCAATTGACCGGTTACACTGTAAATGGAAAGAAAGATTTGATTGTCAGGAATTGTATCCAGCACAACTGTGAATACACCCTCATTAGGAACAGGATAAATTTCAAAGCCGGGCGTTTCATTTACTTCTTCTGCCTCTGTTATAACTGATGTCAGCAAAATTGACACTGTTGTATTGGTAATTACAGGTTCATTAAAATCAAAGAAGATGTATGCTGTATTGGTAATGATAGTGTTCGCCTGTAAACCGGAATCTACACCGATTCGATAATGGAAAAATCCATGACTCAACATTTCATTCGTAGTACTGTCAACCAGCATGATGCTGTCAAATGAAACTGTCAGCACTGAATTCTGAATACTGAACCTGCACGGATGACTTGCTGCGAGCATGGTGAAGTCGGCAGGATTCAAGAAGGGTGAGAGCGAATCTTTGAGCACTACGTGAATTGCGGTATCATTTCCGGTATTCTGAAAATGCACAACATATTCGAATTCGGATATTGATAAAGGCTGATATACTTCCGAAGGAAATACTTCCTTGAAATTCGGATCGAGTGAAGCCATCAGTAACACGCCTAACGTATCATGATTATTATCCGGAGTGGTGTCATTCAAAGTCGGCGAAACATGTGCGCTGCATTCTACCGGCGTACCAACAGGATGAATTCCCAGTACATATGAAGCCGTAACATTCGTTCTCTGCCCCGGAGAAAGAGCTGTCTGTGTATAGTAAACCGTATCGGCGACAATAAAGTCTTCTGCAGGATTCGAAGAGGTGAATGCATGAACGAAATCATCCTGCAAGGTTAGTGTTGCATTCTGCAAATTCGAACCATGATTGATGTATTCAATGTTATAATGCCGCGGTGTGTTCGAACGTGCTACGGAATACGAAGTGATTACAACTTCAAGGTCGTTGATGTTAGGTGCCTGAATCAACCCGAAATCATTAAGTGAATCAACGGGAGAATTCGCATTTACAGCTCCGGCATGAGAGGATGGAATTGATGATATTACATAGTAGTCCTGAACCGGGTTAACACTGTAAGCTCCTGAATCCACGTAGAAAGAATAAACGCCATTCAAATCTGTATACGTTGTATAACTCAACGAAGAAATCTCAACCGGATAATATGGAGCCGGATTCTCACCGTTGTCGTTCAGACCATTGCCATTGGTATCATACCAAACTTTGCCCGTAATTCTGAATTCACCCGGAGCAACAACGCGAGTCAGTCGCTGATACGGAAATCCATTAACAGTACCGTATCCTGTTCCCGTACAATACAACCAGTCACCGCTAACATACAATCTGCTGAAAGAAACGTCCGTAGTTAACTGCTTGGAGGTATTGTGTGCATCGTACAAATCCACAACAGCAAATTTATTTCGCGGATCTCCATTACATGTGGCAAAATTTCCCGAGGTAAATACATCCGCTCCCGACACGAAATAACTTGTAACATTTCCGTTGTAATCAGGCGCAAACAAAGAACTCACCGAACCCGCTGTATCGACCATTGCCAATCCGTTGAAAGGTTGTCCGGCGATTGTAGTAAACGTTCCCCGAATTAACAATCTGTTTCCAACGGAAGACATACTCCAAACTGTTCCGTTAGCACCGGGATTCCAGGGAGCAACGCTATCGTTATGTCCGACATGATATGCAGCCAACTTTGATCTGGGATCTGTACTTACATAATTGAAAGTACCGCCAACATACAGCAAAGAATCAATTTTCGCGATGGCATAAATTTTACTTGATGAATTAACAATTACCGGAGGGTTCCATGCACTGACACTATCCGTTCCATAGGTTATGGCAGCCACTTTATTTCGGCCCTGACCATCAACAATTGTAAAATCACCACAGATATAAATTACAGAGTCGTCGTATATCATCGATACCACTTCCCCATTCGCGCTGGGATTCCAAGGTGTAACAGTGTCCGTAGGCAGATAAATTGATGCTAGGCGGAGGCGATTGGAATTTCCGATTGATGCGAAGAGCCCGCCGAGATATAAAACAGAATCCTTTACCAGCATCGTATTAACCTCTCCGGTTGGATATGGATTGAAAGCAGTCAATTGCCCTGTTTGCTTATCAATAGCCGCAAGATTTCTTCGCGGAATACTGCCTGTTCCCTGAAATGCCCCTCCGAGATAAATTCTGTTCCCGCTTACTGCCATACTATATACCTCACGCCCGGGAGCAGGTTGCCAGTTGCCGAGTGCACCGGTATTGATGTTCAGGTCTGCCGCATTCTCTCTTGGAAATCCATTCACCATAGCAAATAAACCTGAAATATAAATTCTGTTGCCGGTTACAATAATTCCGTATATGGTAATAGTTTGAGATGCTACCAATGGAGACACAACAGCTCCGGTCAAGGGATCTACTTCCGCCAATGCCTGATGATTGACATTGTTAAGTTGAAAGAAATTACCTCCTATAAAAAACCGGTTATTATATTCTTTCATAACTAATATCGTGTTGTCGGCATTAGGATGCCATGACATCAAAGACATTCCTGAAAGGTTATAGCAGGCTCCTCTTTTTCTGGTAGTCGTAGTATTGATTGTAGTGAACGCCCCTCCTATATACAATCGGTTTCCGTATATGACAAATGAAAAAACCGTATTATTTAAACTCACTGACCACGGATACAAAGTACCGTTGATATTGTCAACAAGAGCTATATAGTTTCTTGTAGAAGAATTAGCAGTCGTAAATTGTCCGCCAATAAAAACACTATCCCCGCCGTGCACGATAATACCTTTGACCGCATTGTTTAAGTTTGGATTCCACGTAGTCAACGCTCCAGTAGAAATTAACACAGCAGCAGCGTTGTTTCTGGGTTGACCATTCACCATTGTAAACTGTCCGCCGAAATACAATGTATCACCGGAAATAATAAAAGTAAAAACGGTACCGTTCACATCAGGAGACCATGGATAAGGATTACCCACTGAATCAACGTGTGCTAATCGATTATGAGTTGACGTTCCTACTTTGGTAAATTCACCACCAATGAACCATCCGCCGCTACCGTCAGCTACAGTTGCCCAAACAAACCCGTTAGGATTCGTGATGTTATGAGGTAATCCCGCAACGGTGTCTGTTGTACTTCCATTCGGTTCATGACGTGCAAAGTTGGTAAAGCCTCCGCCCAGAAATATTTCAGTTCCGAACTCCGCAAAACAATTCACGGGATAATCCGGCACCCACATACTTGTATCCACGTACTGAGCATTTGCACTAAAAAAAGACCAGAGCAACAGTACAAGAGTATAATTGCGTTTCATAGCATTGAAAATATCCCGATAAATGTTCATCTAAACTAACAAAATTGCACCAATCATTTGCAACACGCCTGCAAGTTAAGTGTGGTTCGATTCCCAAGAATAACTCCCGTCTTTTACAATCAAATCTAAGAACCAATATGCAATAGATGACATTGCCTGTTAAATGTGCATCCGTGCTTTAGATTTCAAGCACTATTGAGTAATTTTATTCAATGAAATCATTTTTTAGATCTCTTACACTTTCAGGTTTTGTTCTGTTACTGTGCACCAAGGTTGTTGATGCGCAACAATGGAATTGGGTAAGACAGGAAACTTTGATCAGCGGAGGAGCCACCTGCCAGCCGATGTTCAATGCTGTAGATGCCAACGGCAATGTATATATTACCGGTACATTCAGCGGGCAAGTTACTCTGGGGTCTACAACATTAACTGCTGTGGGTACGAACGACGTATACCTGACGAAATACAATAGTGCAGGAACACCCGTTTGGTCAATACAGTACGGAAGCAATTCGAATACAGAATTACCTTATTGCATAACAACAGACACGTCAGGTAATATTTACATCGGTGGTGGCGCAGGAAATACTTTTACTGTAAACTCTGTTACCGTATCAACCACTATAGCCCGAGGCTATGTATTGAAATTTAATTCGGCCGGAGTAGCGCAATGGGTTCGCATGCTTGGAAGTTCCGGAATTTATCCCGTGGGAGCAGGCGCAATCGCTTACGATAAAGTGAATAATCGAATCTACGCTGCAGGGACCTACTACCTATCAGGAGTATTCGGAAGCTTTACATTAACAGGAGCCGGAGTTCAGGATTCGTATGTCGCTTCTCTGGATGTTGCGAATGGAAATGTGTTGTGGGCATCTAATGTTGCACAAAGTTCCGGTTCCGATCCGGTTTACAGTATGACTTTGGATGATGCTTCCAATATCTACATAGCCGGAGATTTCGGATCATCAACAACAATCATTGGCAATCAAAGCTTCACGCTGAGTAACAGCGGCACTTACATTGCTAAATTCAGACCTGACGGATCCTATGTAAATTGCTACACGTCCGTTTATATGCGCATTGAACATGTCGGATTCAGTGAGCAAACAAATCAGATTTATTTCGCAGGCACTTATTGGACTGACTTTAATGACGGTGTGCTTTCATTGAATCAAATCGGTGCCGGAATGGGTAGTGATGTAATCATTGCACGTGCCGATACACTTCTGCAGCCATTAGGTTACACTTGGTCTCACAGCACAGGAAATGACTACGTCTATTCTTTTTGTATAAGACCGGATGGTGTGGTTGTGGGCTTGGGTGCAGGCGGATTACTCCTCACCGAAAATCATCTTTATAACACCAATGCTTACGGCGATGGCATGGTATATATGAAATTTGATAACGGGCTTCATTTGGTATGGGGAAGAACGGTTGTCGGATCCTACTTTGGTCAGCAAATTTCTTCGTTGTGCTCATACGGTAACTTCCTGTACATGTCCATAGAGTTCCGCGGAAACCTGACTTGTAATCTTTATTCCACCACATCAACAAACACATGCGGACTTACAGTCCGACTTATGGATGAGCATACTTCGTACAGCGGTGCAATTCAAGGCTGGATATTCAATGATGCAGATGCAGACGGGAATATAGATTCTGCAGATAACACTTTCCATAGCTACAGAGCAATCAGAAACAGAACGGACAGTATGATTTTCTTTACAGACTTCAGCGGTCGTTATCATACAACAGCGCTTCCGGGTCCGAACGAATTGGAAATGATTTCAACTCCATTGTACTACGGTCAGGTTTTTCCATCATCGCCTGTTTACCATCAGCTGAATATTGCACAGTATGTATTTACTGATTCAATCAATTTCGGACTTCAGCCGATTCCGGGGATAAGAGACATGGAAATTTTTCTGACCGGGCCGGGTATTGTTCGATCCAATCAGGTAATCAGATATTATATCGATTATTACAACAGAGGTACTGACACGATGAACGGATATGTAAAACTGGAATATCCGTCTCAACTTCTCATGTTAACCTCAACTGTTCCGGTGGATTCGGTTTCAACAAACACCCTGTTCTGGAACTACAGTTCCATGTTTCCTGCAGGACATCAACAATTTGAAGTCGATTTTTCCGTGCCGTTCCTTCCAATCAATACTCCGATAAACGTATATGCAACCGTTGAACCGGTGCAAGGCGACACGACTCCGAACAACAATTTTGATACGACAGCCGTACTGCTTACCGGACCACTGGATCCGAACATAAAAGTGGTTACCCCTGCAGGAGGAATCTCACCTACAGATGTATCACAACGCATCTGGCTCGACTACGTGGTGCACTTTCAGAATATAGGCACTGACACAGCTTTCAACGTTGTTATACGTGATACAATTTCCGAACTTCTTGACATGTCCACTTTTGAGTTTATCAGCGCAAGTTCGGAAGTTGAAATATCATTGAATGCAGATCGAGAGTTCGTATTCCGACTTCCGAATATCATGCTGCCCGATAGTGCCACCAACCCACCAGGCAGCCAAGGTTTTGTGCGATTCAGAATGAAACCTTCATTGAGCGCAACCCTGGGAGACAACATTGCTAATAAAGCATCTATATTTTTCGATTATGAATTTCCTGTCATCACGAATTCAACGAACACTCCTGTACAAATTATCACCGCTGTAGACGCGCCGGTTAATTCCAACGCAGTCGTATTTCCTAATCCTTCTTCCGGATCAGTAACTATCTATTCTCCACAATCTGTTCTATCTGCAACATTGTTCACCACTACCGGCCAAGTTGCTTCGCATTCGGTTTTTTCAGGAAACAATACAGTTGAGTCAATCACATTTCCGGATCTGAGCACAGGACTTTACTTTCTGAAAATTAGTACTTCTGAAAGCGAAACGATATTTAAACTGATCATCAGGTAAGACCGGTAGAAGAATCAGAAAGTTCACTTCCGTCTCCCCGGCTTCCCTTTTCCTTTAAACTTCTTTCCTGCGCCGGAGTGATGCGACTTCTCTCCGCCTCTGCCGCCGGATGATTTGTGCTTGGGCGTGAATGATTTTTTCTCTTTCGAAAAGGATTTCTTCTCGCCACCGAAATTCTTTTTCTCTCCTGTTGATTCAGCCGCGCGCTTCTGCGATTTCTCCGCGTTCTGTTTCTGATGATCGGAATAATCGAGGAGCTTGAAAATGCCTTTGAGTTCTGCTTCGGTGAGATCGCGCCAATCGCCTTGAGGCAAACCTTTGAGTGTAACATTCATGATGCGCACACGTTCGAGCTTCGTGACTTCGTAACCGAAGTGCTCGCACATTCTGCGGATCTGACGATTCAAGCCCTGAACTAAAATGATGCGGAAGATGTACGGCGTCTCTGCATTGATCTTGCAACGCTTGGTACGCTGGCCGAGAATTGGAACTCCCGCCGACATGCCTTCAATGAATTCCGGTGTGATGGGTTTGTTTACTGTTACGAGATATTCTTTTTCGTGATTGTTCGATGCACGTAAAATGCGATTCACGATATCTCCGTCACTCGTAAGAAAAATCAAACCTTGAGAGTCTTTATCGAGACGGCCTACAGGAAATATTCTGCGGCTGTGATTCACAAAGTCGATGATGTTGGTGCGATCGCTGAGTTCCGTTGTACTCGTAATACCCGTTGGCTTGTTCAGTGCGATGTAAACATGCTGAATCGCTTCCATCGGTTCCAACTGATTGCCGTTTACGTGTACGATATCACCGGGAAAAACCTGATCACCGATCTTCGCGCGCTTTCCGTTGATCTTTACGTTGCCTTGCTCAATAAAACGATCGGCTTCACGACGCGAACAAACTCCGCTTTCTGAGATGAATTTATTGAGGCGTACGGGTGTAGACATGTAGAGCGAAGTTAGGGAAAAGTTTTTGCAGGAGACCTGTGAACTGAGACTAGAGACCTGGGAGTGCACTTCGTGCGGATCGGGGCGCTGCGTGTTGATCCGGATGCTTCGCATTGATCGTAAGATCTGCTTTGTCGCGATTGACGCAAATGCGTCACCGACCTCCTATGTGAAACTTATGCATTTCTATGTTACAATGTGTTTCAAAATGCGTAAAACGTAAACGGAAAATGGAAAACAATCGCCTGCGGCAGCAAGGTATTTTTATACTTGAACTGATGTTCAATAATAATTGCACCCCTTCGGGGTTTAGGCAGACTTTATACGCTAGACATTAGCCTGGCGCCTGCCGGCAGCAAGGAAATGTTTTGATCAACTGGATTGAAGTTCTTTGCGCTGATCGGGATGCTTCGCATTGATCGGAGCGCTACGCGCGATCGGTATTCCTTCGGAATGATCGGATGATCCGCTTTGTCCCGATCGACGCGAATGCGTCACCGATCCCTCGATCGTGCGAAGCACGCCGATCCGCACGAAGTGCGCACCAACCTACTCTAATACTTATTCACCTGAATCACTCTCGCCGGACACATCTTCGCAGCTTTTTCATTCACGCGGAATTCATCTTCTTCAATGGCAACAGTGTAAACACCCTTCTTCTCATTCGCGCCAAGTAAAACGCTTTTCCCGTCTTTCTTAGACATGCGCCAGCGATCGGGTGCCAATGCTACGCAACCGAAACAGCCTATACATTTGGCTCTGTAATGTGTAACGCGAATGCTCATCGCTCAACAATACGATAAATCTTATCAGACGAACGCACCTTCTCCGGTAGCGGAATCGTTACCAATTCTCCTTTATGCGCTTGTGGTTTTGAATCTTCGTCCTTGCGGATTTCACTCACCGTATGATAAATCACTCCTGTTGTCGGTCCGCTGATCATGATTTCATCACCAACAGAAAGTACGCCGCTGTCCATCTGTATTTCAGCAGCACCTGCCTTCGGATAGTAATGCATGGCTTTGCCAACATAGACTTTCTTCGTTGTTGCAATCGATCCGTCCTGATCGTGCCACTCTCCGAGATTACGTCCAAGATAATATCCATCCCAGAATCCGCGGTTGAATACTTTCTTCAGTCTTTCCTCCCACTCTGCCACTTTCTCCTTCGAGAATGTTCCGTCCTGAATGGCGTCCACTGCTTCGCGATAACACTTCGTTACGTTGTACACATATTCTTCCGAACGACCGCGACCTTCGATCTTCAATACACTCACACCGGCGTTGATCACTTCATCCAGGAAACTGATGGTACACAAATCTTTCGCAGACATGATGTACTCATTTTCCATTGTGAATTCAAAACCGGAATCTTCGTCGCGCACTGTATACGAGCGTCTGCAATTCTGCACACACGCCCCGCGATTCGCAGAAGCAAAATTGGTATGCAAACTCAGATAACATTTTCCGGATACCGCCATGCATAACGCACCGTGCACAAAAACTTCCAGTTGTACCAATTCACCTGCAGGACCTGTGATCTTCTTGCGGGCGATGGTATCAGACATCTGCTTCACTTGCTCCAGCGCCAATTCTCTCGAGAGCACCATCACGTCTGCAAATGCAGAATAGAATTTCACCGTTTCCGCATTGGTCACATTCAACTGCGTTGAAATGTGTACGGGCATATCTTCTTCACGTGCCTGCATAATCACGGCCTGATCAAAAGCAATAATTGCATCAATACCGGCTTTCTTCGCTTCGCGGATGACAGTGCGCGATAAAGAAATATCATGATCATACATGATCGTGTTCAATGCGAGATAAGCTTTCGCATTGCTCTCGTGACAAGCCTGTGCAATGGCAGGAAGATCTTCGATCAGAAAATTCACACTGTTCTTTGCACGCATGTTGAGTTTGTCAACACCAAAGTAAACAGCATCAGCTCCCGCCTGCAAAGCAGCACGGAGACACTCCCACGATCCCGCGGGAGCCAGTAGCGTAATCTTGTTTTTCATGAGGTGCAAATTTCCTAACGGAGCGATGCACCTGACATGATAACGGTCATGTTTTACAGATTACTCTCCTGTATTCTCCTGCAACATCAATGCAGACCACGCATTCGCCGTGATGAGTTTACTCTCTTTCAGGTCGATTTCGCTGGTTAAAATCTCAATCCAGCCGTCACGCTCAATGCCGCTGGTAATGGCAGCCCGCTGAAATGTTCCCTCGGATTTCTGCACGTAGATGTATTCCGCATCAGCCAAACGTACCACGGCTCCTTCAGGAACACAGAGTGAATTGGCTTTTGTTACTTCGATTTCACCGGTAACAAACATTCCGGGAATCACATCCTTATCTTCTGCATCAAAATGACAATGCACTTCAGCGGAACGGTTCTCATCGAGTTTTCGTCCCACAAGCACCACTTCACCTTCAAATGTATGCGAAGGATCGCTGGTAAGGTTGAAACGGATCTTTTGTCCGGTTTGCAACATTGGTAAATCCTTTTCGAAAACCGTAAGCGCAATGTGCAGATCATTCGGATTCACCAATTCAAAAAGCACGTCAGAAGGATTGAGATACATTCCCACATTCACAAGCACATCGGAAACATATCCGTCAATAGGAGAATAGATATTCACTTTCCCGCTGATGGCAGAAGCTGTCAACTTATCCGGATTGATTCCGATTAACAGCAACTTCTGTCTTAATCCGCTATGTCGCGCCTCAAGCGAAGAATATTCCGCCTGAGCCTGCTCCAGATTTTTATCGCTGGAAGCTTTGCTCTCGTTCAATGTGCGTTGACGAGCCAGTTCCTTCTTCTGCATTTCCATCTGCGATGCCACCACAAGGAATTCTTCCTGCATCTGTATGTAAGAAACATCTTCCATCACAGCGATGACTTGTCCGCGTTTCACGCGAGCGCCAGGAAGCAAATCCGTTGAACGCAGATAACCGCCCAATGGGAAACTCACACTCACGAGGTTCTGCGGAGGAACATCCACCACACCGTTGGCGCGAACAACGCCCGATAAATCTTTGAGTTCAGGGGTTCCTACCTGAACATTTGCATTTTTCATTTGCGCAGGAGTAAACATGATCTCCTGTTCCGCTTTAACAACGGATTCTTTCGCAGTTTCCTTAGGAGCTTCGCTGCTGCATGAATACAACAATGCGAATGCGGGAATTATATATATGAGCTTTTTCATATTTCTGTTCTTTAAAGTTTTGCTGATGCGAAACGTAAACCGATCACATCGTTATTCCATTTGTCAATAGCATTCAGATAATCGCGGCGAATACCGATGGATTGCTCCATGAGTACCATCCACTCGAAATAGGATATTTCACCTTGCTGCAATCGCTGTTGAGCAGCCGTTTCAATAACTTCTGCGTTCGGCAAACCGGATTTCTCGAAATACTGCAGTGATGATGCACTTTGCGCGAGTCCGGCGTTGAGTCGCTTGATTTCATTCTGCTTGTTCCATACAGTTGCAGAGTAATTCATTTCCGCAGCCTGATAACCGAAGCGTTTGTAACGCACTTGTGCAGCGTTGGAATTGAAGAACAGCGGCACACTTACACCAACGGCGAAAGATGAGAATCTGTAACTGCTGTTGAAGTACACATCTGCGTTATCTACAATCTGCCAGCCGGTAATACTCATATTGTAATAACCAAGAGTAAAACGCGGCAGGAACGATTGACGTGCAATGCGCATATCACGCATGGCCATCTCACGATTCAATGCGGCCATTCTCGCTTGTGGATGTGTTACTGCTCCGGTAGTATCGGCATCCAAAGGTGCTGTAATACGACTGGAACGCGCATCGGGCTGATAAAGTGTCTGCGTATGCATCAATTGAGAAAGTGCGATCTGTGTGGAAAGAAACTCTGCTTCCAATTGAACGATTTCATTGGCAACGCTGCGCTGTTTAGTCTCCGCTGATGTTTTCTCCAGAATATTTGAAGCACCGGCGTTGAATGAAAGCGTCTGACGTTGTACCTGAATCGTGCATAGTGAATCATAACGCTTCAGCACTTTGCGCTGCTCATTCAGCACGAGCAGTTTGTAATACAGCGATGTGATCTGTCTGCGCACTTCGAGTCGCGTGAGCAGTTCGTTCTGCACCGCAATACCGGTCTCCGCTTTCAGCATTTTGCTTCTCTGACCGTACACCGTAGGAAAATCAAATGATTGTGCCACAGTAAAGCGATTGTCCTTCGCATAACTGTTGATTTGACCGTTTTCGAATCCGATTTCCGTCGCCGGAATCTGCCATGCGGTTTTCTGTGCAGCTGCGGCAGCGTTTACATTCATTGCAGCAATCAACACTTCCTGATTCTGTTTCAT
The DNA here is from genome assembly GCA_023151315.1 of Bacteroidia bacterium. Classification (GTDB taxonomy): domain Bacteria; phylum Bacteroidota; class Bacteroidia; order Palsa-965; family Palsa-965. The sequence continues at coordinate 23,299 of JAKLJE010000006.1, read as the reverse complement.
TGCAGAATCAATTGCGGCTTCGAGTGAAATCACCGGTTGCTGACTCCACAACGGAGTTGAGAAGAACAACAAAAACAATACTGCTGCTCCCGGCTTGGTGTGGGGTTTCTTCTTTTTCATTTTCTTCAATCGTTCGCGTAAACGGGCAAGTCCTCCGCCTTTCTTCGATGCTTCTGTATTGTGATTAAACATATTGTACAATACAGGCAAGACGAACAAAGTCAGAATTGTTGCAGTGATCAATCCTCCGATTACAACACTCGCCAACGGACGTTGCACCTCAGCACCGGCTCCGTTGCTCAATGCCATTGGAAGAAATCCTAAAGACGCAACTGCAGCGGTCATAAGAACAGGTCGCAAGAGAATGCGTGTACCGGTAATTATGCGTTGATACTGATCTTTCATTCCGTTTGCTTCGAGTGAATTAAACTCAGTGATCAATACAATTCCATTGAGTACCGCCACACCGAAAAGAGCAATGAAGCCAACGCCTGCTGAAATGGAGAACGGCATTCCGATAATCCACAGTGTAAATATTCCTCCGATAGCAGCGAGTGGAATCGCAGAGTAAATCAATAATCCCTGACGCACTGATTTGAAAGCGAAATAGAGCAAGAGGAAAATCAACACCAAAGCAACAGGCACTGCAAGTCCTAATCGTTTCTTGGCAGCCGTCAGGTTTTCAAACTGTCCGCCGTAAGTGATGTAATATCCCGCAGGTAACTTCACTTGCGATTTGATTTTTCCTTCGAGTTCTTTCACGAGCGACTGTACATCACGTCCGCGTACGTTGAATCCGACAGTGATGCGTCGTTGTGCTTCCTCGCGTTGAATCTGATTCGGACCTACTTTGATTCCAACATCAGCAAGTTGTCGCAATGGAACTTGAGTTCCGGCAGGAGTTGAGATGAGCAGATTCTGTACATCTTCAATTTTGGTGCGCGATTCACTTTCCAGGCGAACCACCATATCAAAGCGTCTTTCATCTTCGAAAACCTGTCCGCAAACAGCACCGGCAAAAGCAGATTCAACAATACGATTCACTTCTTCCACGCTCAATCCGTATTGTGCTATTGCATCACGTTTGTAATCCACAACAATCTGCGGCATACCTGTTACAGGTTCAACGTACAAATCTTTCGCACCTTCAACGGTTGAAACCACCGCACCGACTTTCTCAGCGTAATATGCGAGTGAATCCAGATTTTCTCCGAATATCTTGCACACAACATCCTGTCGCGCACCGGTCATCAACTCATTGAATCGCATCTGAACGGGAAACTGAAATCCGACTGTTACACCGGGAATTACACTTACAGCTTCACTCATTTTCTCTGCGAGTTCATCAAATGATTTAGCAGAAGTCCATTCCTTTTTCGGTTTCAGCACCACCATCATGTCTGACGCTTCCATCGGCATTGGATCTGTAGGAATTTCACCGCTACCGATTTTCGTCACCACTTTTTCCACTTCGGGAAATTGATCCACAAGGATGGCTGCCGTTTGCTGTGTGGCTTTGATTGTTGTTGTAAGCGAACTTCCGGTTAACACACGCGTTTCTACAGCGAAATCACCTTCTTCCAGTTCCGGAATGAATTCACCGCCCATGCGCGAGAGAATGAAAACTGAAATGATAAAGAGTCCGATTGAGATCGCGACAATTGTCTTCGGAAACTTCAGCACACGTTCCAGCGCCGGTTGATACACACGCTGAACTGCTTCCATCATTTTATCGGCGAACGTTTTCTTGTGTGAGATTTTCTTACTCAGGAACAAGGAACTCATCATCGGAACATAAGTAAGAGAAAGCAGGAACGCACCAATGATGGCGAACGAAACCGTCATTGCCATGGGCTGGAACATTTTTCCTTCAATGCCTTGCAGCGCGAAGAACGGCAGATACACGATCAGAATGATAACCTGTCCGAATGCAGCGGATTTCATAATCTTTCCGGAAGAGAATTCCACTTCTTCATTCATCGTTTGCTGATCGATTGCACTCACATTGTGAAACAATTTATTGTGATGCAGTCGATGCAGAATGGCTTCCACGATGATCACAGTTCCATCCACGATCAAGCCGAAATCCAATGCGCCGAGACTCATGAGGTTTCCACCAACACCGAAGAGGTTCATCATGATGATAGCGAAGAGCATTGCGAGAGGAATCACAGATGCCACCAATAATCCTGCGCGGAAATTTCCAAGGAACAACACGAGTACGAATACAACGATCAACGCACCTTCCATAAGATTGGTGGTTACTGTGTCGAGTGCGTTGTTCACCATCTTCGTGCGATCCAAAAACGCTTCGATCTTCACACCTTTCGGAAGTGTTTCCTGAATGGATGCAATTTTCGATTTCACATTCTCGATAACATCCGATGAATTCGCACCTTTGAGCATCATCACAATTCCTCCGGCTACTTCGCCATCACCGTTGTAGCACATTGCGCCATAACGTGTGGAATAACCTTGCTGCACAGTTCCGATATCACGAATAAGAACGGGCACACCTTTGTCGGTTTGCGCAACCGGAATCACTCCGATTTCATCATTGGTCTTCACCAAACCTTCCGTGCGTATGTACAACACCATCGGACCTTTCTCGATATAAGCACCACCTGTATTCTGGTTGTTCTTTTCGAGAGCGGTAAGCACATCACTTATTGTAAGATTATGCGCTTGCAGTTTGTCGGTATTCACTGCAATTTCATATTGCTTCAGTTTACCACCGAAACTGCTGACATCAGCAACACCTTGCGTTCCGAGTAATTGCCGGCGCACCACCCAATCCTGAATGGTGCGCAGTTCCATTGCATCGTACTTCGATTCGTAACCCGGTTCAGGACGAATAACATATTGAAATATTTCGCCGAGTCCGGTTGTTACGGGTCCCATGCTTGGAACACCGAGTCCGGCAGGAATTTGTTCCTGCACCTGCACGAGTCGTTCACTTACTTGCTGGCGCGCCCAATAGATGTCGGTGTTATCATCGAATACGATTGTAACGAGAGAAAGTCCGAATCGTGAGAAGGAACGTTGCTCAATAATTCCCGGAATGTTGCGTGTATTCTGCTCAATGGGAAAAGTGATGAGTCGTTCGATGTCAGCCGCTCCGAGTGAAGGAGATGTTGTGATGACCATTACCTGATTGTTTGTAATGTCAGGTACTGCATCGATCGGCAGTTTGGTAACGTTGTAGGCTCCGAATGCAACGAGCGCCAACGTGAACATACCGATGATTAACTTATTGCGGATTGAAAATCCTATAATTGATTTTAACATAATAAACAGATTTAATCATAACCATGCGCAAGGATTCATTCCACATGAAATGAAAACAAACGCGAGAAAGCGGATGATGATTAAGCCTGTTTAGGCGGTTGCCAGATATCGCTGGCGTGAATAGAATGGTATCTGTCGAACGAATACACAGGAAGCTGCGACTGATTCGGCATCAGCGGAGCAGGAATTGAAGGAAGATCTGTATCGAGTCCGAGCGGAACACCTGAAACCACGTTGTGGTCAGAGGTCTTGAACGGCAACTGCATATCGCGTTGTTGATCGGCGTCCTGTTGGTCGTCGCCAGCGTAATGCATAGCAATAAAATCGAAGAAAGAGATGGAAACATCGCGGTTCTGATGCTCCGTGTAGTGTTGGAAAATAACAGGCAACTTGAGCAACTGATACAACTCTGTCTGAGTCATCAGAATACTGAAAAGCAAGCTGAGTGTTATAAATCTTTTCACGTTACAAATATACAACGCATTACTGCGATCTGATTTGGTTGGCGAAAATTAACATAAACATTATTGAATGAAAAAATTCTTCGACCAGCAGCAGAATACAACGATGAAACGAAGTTTGCGGGGTCAAACATGATTAATATCACGTGCCATCACAAACGGTGTTATGAAATTTGCTGCGATGATGAATTCCATGCAAAAGCGTGATCGCGGTGTTGCGATCTGGTTGTTTTCTGGTTGCTTCCTGATTTTTGTGATGGTTGTGCTCGGAGGCATCACGCGACTGACCGGTTCAGGATTATCCATCACGGAATGGAATGTGCTCATGGGTACATTTCCTCCGATGAATGACACAGAGTGGACGGAGCTATTCAACAAATATCAGCAGTCTCCTCAGTTTCATAAGGTGAACGCGCACATGAACGTTGATGAGTTCAAAGGAATATTCTGGTGGGAATATATTCATCGTCTCACCGGGCGTTTGCTTGGTGTTGTATTCATTGTTCCGTTTATCTGGTTTATGTTACGCAGGCGGTTCGACAAAAGCATGATGCGGAAGGCATTATTTCTTTTTGCGCTCGGCGGTTTGCAAGGGTTGCTCGGATGGCTGATGGTGAAAAGCGGATTGGTGGATAATCCGTATGTGAGTCATTATCGCCTGGCGATACATATGATCACTGCGTTCATTACGTTCGGATTTACGTTCTGGTTCGGACTGGAACAATGGAACGGAGTGATTGTTCAGCGGAAGAGTTTTGTTCCGCGATCCATCAGCTCGCTTGCAACTGTGCTGATGATTGTGCTGATGTTGCAGATTGTATACGGAGCTTTTGTTGCCGGACTTCACGCCGGATTGATCTACACAACCTTTCCTGACATGAACGGACAATTCATTCCGGATGAAATCGGTAAGCTCACGCCGTTCTGGAGAAATCTGACGGAGAATCATGCCGGAGTACAGTTTGTACACAGAAGCATTGCTTATCTCGTTACGTTTCTCACTTTGCTTTTGTGGTGGAGAATCAGAAAAGATCCGAATGCGTTGCAGCTGAAACCTGCGGGTAACTTTTTACTTGGAGCGATTGCGTTGCAATTTACACTGGGCGTGTTCACATTACTTTTCGCAGTTCCTGTTTCGTTAGGAGTGCTGCATCAGATGGGCGCTTTTGTGCTGTTTGCGGCAATGGTTTATGTGTTAGTGGAGATTTACTCAGGCGGGGAACGGTAGACTTTGGACGGTATACTTTAGAGCGCACTTCGTGCGACGTCAGTTCGAGTAGCGTAGCGTATCGAGAACCATTTACTTTCTCTTCCCGAAATCCTTCTTCGCCAATGCCGGAAGATCATTCCATCGATCTTCAATGATCGCCTTCTTCTTAGCCCTGCTCCACTTCTTTATTTTTTTCTCAATGCTTATCGCAAATGCAGGAGAGCGGTAGAATTCACACCACACAATCTGCACGGGCCTTCTTGAGAAAGTATATGAATCAGGATCCAAACCTTCATTGTGCTCCAGTAATCTTCTTTCGGGATTATTTGAAACGCCGGTATAATACGATCCGTCTGAACATTCAAGAATATAGACACCCAATTTTCGCATTGCGCAAAAATAGTTTCCGCCAAATAAAAAGTCGGGAGCAAACGGCTATTGTTGATAATACGCTCGATTTCAGATATTGCACCAAAAGAAAGAGTCCCGGTTCTCGATACGCTACGCTACTCGAACTGACGGGACTCTTTCTTTCAGACTTCAGGCATTAGCGCACACTGCGCGCTGATCCATAATCCGCAATATTCTATTTCTTCTTCTTCAGATTCTCCAGCTCACTCTTCACCACAGTAAGCATGTCCATCATTTTGGTCATGTCGGTTTCTTCTTTTTCAAACTCCTTGGTGTTTATGCTGCAAGTGAATTCCCAAAGTTCGAGAACGTCGCGTGCGGGAACGGAATACGGTTCGTAGCGCGGATTGTCGGAATGAAGGTGAAGTACTTTCTGATACTTGTCGGGATAAACGCGCTTGTACACCAATCCGTCTTCCTTGGTAAGTACAATGTACGTGTGTCCTTTTCTGATTTCGGATTTGTCTTCCACGAATTTTCCGATGATGAATGAACCGTCTTTAAGCGGCAGCATGGAATCTCCTTTGATCGGGAAGGCGCGGAATTTTCCGTTGCGCAGGAAAGGAAGTCCGATGCGCGGTAATTCCTCAATGAAATCAGGATCAGAATAACCGTTGAGATAACCGGCAGAAGCTTTGAGCGTTACCATCTCAATGTTATCGTTGTTCTTCGAATCAACCTGAACAGGAAACAGAATTCGTTGTCCGCCGATATTGATCGAAGGAATGGATTCCACGCGCGTTAAGTCGTGACGAATCAGAATATCAATCGGAAGTTTAAAGAAATCGGAAAGTATCACGAGCATTTCCACCGGAGGAGAAGATCGGTTTTCCTCCCAGGCACCGAGGCGCGATTTTTTGATATTGAACTCATCCGCAAATTCTTCCTGCGTAAATCCTTTCAGCTTGCGCAGATGCGCAATGTTCTTGGCGAGACGGGAAACAATGTCTTTCATATTCGTGTATTTAATACTGAATATCAAAGATAATAAAACTAAATATTTTAGTCAAGCAGACGAAATAATTTAGTTTTCGACAATCAGCCTGAAAATGGCAAATCGATCTGTCTTATTTCTGCTCACCAAAACTTCACACGCCCTTCCGCCCCATTTCCTCCGCCTGCTTCACCCAGTTTTTTCTCTGCTCCTCCTTCGAATTCCGAACCGGACCGATGTAAGTAACACCTACAGGTTTTACACCGCAGAATTCCAGTACCGATTTTCTCAATTGATTCACGCTCGGTCTTCCGAACGCAAAACGGTAATACCACCCGGGTTGATCCAACGTGGTGAGAATGTGCGCAGTCTTGCCGGCGAGCAGCTTGTCCCACCAAACGGAATTCTCTTTGTACTTGAAAGCAAATCCAGGAAGGAAAACACGATCAATAAATCCTTTGGTAATGGCAGGAAGTCCACCCCACCAAACCGGATGCACCCACACAAGATGATCAGCACGTTTGATTTTTTCCCAAGCGGAAACAAGATCCGGCTCGAGTTCCGTTCTCTTCTGAAATCCGTGTTGCAGATTCGGATTGAAATCGAGTTCAGCGATTCTGATCAACTGAACATCAAAGCCTGCATTTCTCGCTCCGCGAACATAAGCATCCGCCAAACCGCGATTGAGACTCTCGGCATTCGGATGTCCGTCAATTACCAATATTTTTTTCATGGCGCTTCATATTTTACAGCAGCGAAATTATCCGGGCGTAAAATATGTACAGGGAAAATCCTGCTGAAGCGTTAAAACAGGCGACTGAACCGTAGTGATTCACACCCCGAAGCTTTCATCCGGACTCGTTCGCCAAACTTTTCATTTATTGATCTGTTTTATTCGCAGGATTCAAAGTTAGGGTCATTTTTGAACCGATCGGTGTTAAAACTAAATATTTTAGTCAGACTTCCTAAATTTTGTAGTCTACATTTACAGGAAGATTACGCGGATGTTTTGAGGCTGCCTCAGATGACACAGAAAACGCAGAAGAATTATTTAAAAAACATCTGAAAATCTATGACGATCAATAATTGCCACAGATTGCACAGAGAAACGCAGATAAATATCTGAAATATCTGCAGCGATAATAAATGTTTGCCGCAGATTGCGCAGAAGGCGCAGATGTAAAAGAAGAATTTATTGTTTAACTATAATTTTTATAACAGTGATGAACTATAATGAATATGACGAATCAAACTATCCTTTAAAAGAAGAAACTTACGAAATCATAGGGCTATCAATGGAGGTTCACCGCATTCTCGGTAATGGATTCAGCGAAATCGTTTATAAGGATGCACTTGAACACGAACTGCGAACGAACTCCATTCACTTTGAAAGAGAAAAGGAATTTTCAATAACGTACAAAGGAATCATACTGCCTCATCACTTTTACGCTGACTTCGTCATCAATAACTCTATCATACTTGAAGTAAAAGCTCAAAATGGAATTCCCAACGAAACTCTGTCTCAAACAATAAACTATCTGGCGGCTTCAGGACTCAAAGTTGCACTGATAATAAACTTTGGTGAGGACAAACTAAAATTCAAAAGATTGGTTTTTAATAAAAAATATAAAGTGGCGTGCTAACGGAGTCTGAAATATTACTGGTAATGTTTGCTCCGGATGACGCAGAAACAATTTTTAAGTAAAACATCTGAGTAATCTTTGGTGACAATAAATGTTTGCCGCAGATGATGCAGAAAACGCAGAAGAATTACTTAAAAAAACATCTGAGTAATCTGTGCAATCTGTGGCGATAAAACTTGCTGCAAACGACGCAGAAAAATATCTGAGTAATCTGTTCAATCTGTGGCGATAAAACTTACTGCAGACGACGCAGAAAACGCAGAAAAACATCTGAGTAATCTGTGCAATCTGTGGCGATGAAATCTTGCCTCAGATGACGCAGAAAACGCAGAAATAAATCTGAGTAATCTGAGCAATCTGTGGCGATGAAATCTCGCCTCAGATGACGCAGAAAACGCAGAAATAAATCTGAGTAATCTGAGCAATCTGTGGCAAATGACTCTGAGAAATCATGTCTGACACACTAATCCATATCGACCTCGACTCCTTTTTCGTCTCTTGCGAAAGGTTGCTCGATTCGCGTCTGAACGGGAAGCCGATTCTCGTTGGAGGCACAAGCGATCGCGGTGTGGTGGCCAGCTGCAGCTATGAAGCGCGTCAGTACGGAATTCATTCTGCCATGCCGATGAAACTTGCCAAGCAACTTTGTCCGCACGCAATTGTAATCAAAGGAAACGGCGGAACGTATGCGAAGTACAGCGACATGGTGACGCAGATTATAGAAGAAGAATCGCCGCTGTTTGAAAAATCTTCCATCGATGAGTTTTACATTGATGCCACCGGAATGGATAAATACTTCGGTTGTTACAAATGGGCGCAGGAACTCCGCAATAAAATCAGAAAAGAAACCGGACTTCCGCTTTCATTCGGAATGAGCACCAGTAAAGTAGTTTCGAAAATCACAACAGGTGAAGCAAAGCCCGACAATCACAAATACATTCCCGCAGGAACAGAAAAAGCTTTTCTTGCGCCGCTGTCGGTAAAGAAAATTCCGGGTGTGGGCGATCAGACCTATAAGCTGCTGCGTAATATGGGTATCGAGTACATCGGAACCATTCAGCAAATGCCGGTTGAACTGATGGAAAAAGTTCTGGGCAAGAACGGAATCTCTCTCTGGAAAAAAGCAAACGGACTCGATCGCACACCGGTTATCCCGTTTCACGAAAAAAAATCAATATCATCTTCCCTCACCTTCGAGCGCGACACGATAAACGTAGCACAGCTGAAAGAAATTCTCACCACAATGGCTGAGAAACTCTGTTTCTATCTGCGAAACGGGAACAAACTCACCAGCTGCGTTACCGTAACCGTGCGCTATTCCGATTTTGACACACGCACACGACAGGAACGCATTGATTATACATCAAGCGATCATACACTCATCAGCGTTACGCAGGATCTTTTCGATAAACTCTACGACAGGAGAATTCTCTGTCGTCTGGTTGGTGTTCGCTTCAGTCATCTGGCAGAAGGCGGACATCAGATCAATCTGTTCGAAGACAGCGAAGAAAAAATAAAACTCTATCAGGCAATGGATAAAATCAGAAAACGTTTCGGTCAGGATGCAATACAACGCGCTGTGGCCATGGACAAATCAGGAATAGGACAAATGGATAATCCGTTTAACGGGCAGAAGAATTTTGTTCCGGCGCATAGGAGAATTTAGACCTGAGATACGAGACCTGAGAAGTGAGAAATGAGACTTGAGATGAATCACGTGTATGCTGTGACGAAATAAAACAGAGAGTGACAAAACAGTTTACTATTTACAATTTAAATTTTAGAAGATGAAAAACAATTTATTCGAATTAAAAGTTTGGCACAAAGCCATTGACATGTGCGAGAAGGTATACAAGATCACGGAAGATTTTCCGGCAGAAGAAAAATACGGATTAACAAGTCAGTTGAGACGAAGTGCTGTTTCAACTGCATCAAATATTGCCGAAGGAGCAGGACGTTTTTCCAATGGAGAATTCAGACATTTCCTCGGAATGGCCAACGGATCGAGTTACGAAGCGCTTACGCAAATGGTTATTGCCGATCGTCTGAAGTATATAAACACAACTTCAAAAGATGAACTCATCTCCGAAACAGATCAGATTCAAAAAATGATTTACGGATTGCAGGCAAAACTATCATAAATCAGTCTCAAGTCTAACTACTCAGGTCACAGGTCTCATTTCTCAGGTCTCATTTCAATTGTTGCTCAACTGTCACACCTATTTCTCCTGGAAGTTCGGAACTCATTCTCCTTCCAGACTTTTCGCCGAAGCAAAAGCGAAGGGCTACTCCTGTTTTGCCTTAACTGAAATAAATACCACATCTTCCGCAATAGATTTTATCCGCACAGCACCTGAACACGGAATACGTCCTGTTGTGGGAATTGATTTTCGTAACGGTGCCGAACAGAAATACATCGGAATTGCACGCAACAACAACGGCTTCCGCGAGCTCAATGAACATCTCACCCAACACAGTTTTGCTTCTGAACCTTTCGAACACCGCGCTCCGGAATTTTCCAATGCGTATATCATTTATCCGTGGACAGAAAACACACCGAAGCAACTGCGGGGAAATGAATTCATCGGCATACGTCCTTCGCAGATCAATAAACTCCTGTTTTCTCCTCTGAAAAACAAACCGGGCAAACTGGTTGTACTCGCGCCCGTAACATTCACCTCCAAACGCGACTTCAATACGCATCGTCTGCTACGCGCCATTGACAATAACTGCCTGCTGAGCATGCTTCCGAAATCGGAAGAAGCATTGTCCGATGAAGTGATGATGACCGAAGAGGAAATACGCACCGCATTCATTCAGTTTCCTCAGATCGTTGAAACCACACGACAGATTCTCAATGATTGCCGCATCAGTTTCGATTACAAGCAGAATAAAAACAAGAAACAGTTCACCGGCTCTCCCGCAGAAGATTTCGAACTCATTCAATCCGAATGCGAGAAAGGAATTCTCTATCGTTACGGAAACAATCCTCCTTCGAATGTTCAGGAACGCATCAACAAAGAGCTGAAACTCATTCGCGATCTTGATTTCTGCTCGTACTATCTCATCAACTGGGATATGGTGAACTACGCCCGAAGCAAAAACTACTTCTATGTAGGTCGCGGTTCCGGAGCCAACAGTATGGTGGCGTATCTGCTGCGTATCACTGATGTGGATCCGATTGAATTGGATCTGTACTTCGAACGCTTCCTGAATCCGCATCGCGCCAATCCTCCGGATTTCGATATCGACTTTTCTTCATTCGAGAGAAACGATGTCACGAAATATCTTTTCGAACGTCACGGGTACAATCACACCGCACTTGTAGGCGCATACAACACGTTTCAGGGTCGCGCGGTAGTACGTGAACTCGGAAAAGTATTCGGAATGCCTGCAGATGAAATTGACAAACTGCAGAGCGCGAAGAAATACACGCAGCTCGACGAGATGGGACATCTTGTTCTGAAATATCAGAAACAGATTGAAGGATTTCCATCGCATCTGAGTGTACATTCCAGCGGCGTTATCATCTCTCAGGAACCGATGACTACTTACACTGCATTGATGATGCCTCCGAAAGGTTTTCCCACCATTCATTTCAGCATGCTCGAAGCAGAAGATATCGGACTGCACAAGTTTGATGTGCTCGGTCAGCGCGGACTCGGGAAAATCAAAGACGCGATTGACATCGTGCGTGAAAATACGGGAGATGAATTCGACATTCACGATCTGCGGAAACTGAAAGAAGATCCGGAGATTAAAAAATCACTGAAGGCCGGTGATGCCATAGGATGTTTTTATGTGGAGTCGCCCGCTATGCGCATGCTGCTCACCAAACTTCGTGCAGATGATTATCTGCGATTGGTTGCCGCGAGTTCCATTATACGTCCCGGTGTTTCACAAAGCGGAATGATGGCGGAATACATACTTCGTTTTCATGATGAACGTAAACGCGAAGAAGCGCGGAATCAGTTACCGGAATTGTATGATATCCTTCACGAAACTTTCGGTGTGATGGTTTATCAGGAAGATGTATTGAAAGTGGCGCACTATTTCGCAGGATTATCATTGGCAGAGGCAGATATTATTCGTCGTGGGATGTCGTGGAAATTCCGTGAACGCACGCAATTCGATCTCGTGAAGGAAAACTTCTTTGCCAACTGCAAAGCGAAAGGACATAAGGAAGAAACCGTTCATGCGATTTGGTTGCAGATCGAAAGTTTCGCCAACTATGCATTTTCGAAAGGACATTCGGCCAGCTACGCAGTGGAAAGCTATCAGGCACTTTTTCTGAAAGTGCATTATCCGCTCGAATACATGGTGGCCACGCTGAACAATGGAGGCGGCTTTTACAAACGGGAAGTGTATCTGCACGAAGCAAAAAAACACGGAGGCATTATTGAAGTGCCGTGTATCAACAACAGCGGCGCATTGTGCAGAATAGAAGGCAAACGTATCTGGATCGGTTTAGGATTCATCTCAGGAGTGGAACATCACACTATAGAAATGATTCTTCGCGAGCGATTTGAAAACGGCCCCTTCTCTTCTTTCCGTGATTTTGTTTCGCGAGTTCCCGTTACAATAGATCAGTTGCGTCCGTTTATCCGTATCGGTGCATTCCGATTTACAGGAAAGAGCAAAAAAGAACTCATGTGGGATGCGCACTTTATGTTATCAGAATCGAAGAAGAAAGCGCCCACACCGAATCTGTTTGAAGTGGAAGTGAAAGAGTTTTCCATTCCGCAGCTTTGGAATCACGAACTCGAAGAGATATTTGATGAACTGGAACTGCTCGGATTTACGGTGAACACCACGCCGTATTCGCTGATCAAAGAGCCGCCTGATCTTCCGTTGCGTGCGAAAGATCTTCCTGCGCACAGCGAACATGAAGTTCACATGCTCCTCTATCTCATCAATGTAAAACACACACAAACAGGAAAAGGTGCGCAGATGAAATTCGGAACATGGTACGATGCTGATGGCGCGTGGGTGGATACCGTTCACTTCCCCGATTCTGCAATCAGTTTTCCGTTTACAGGTCCGGGCTGGTACACCGTCAAAGGCAAAGTGATGAATGATTTCGGTTTCATTACTGTGGATGTAACATGGATGCAACGATTGGAAAGCAGAAATATGGAAACGGAGACGACGCGATTGAAGCCTGTGGGACAGACACTAGACTTTAGACATTAGACGGTAGACATTAGACGGTAGACATTAGACAATCGCGCATGAACATTTACTCCATAGCCACAAAAACAAAATCCATTGCAAGTAAATGCAGGATTGAAACCGAAGAAGAATTTGCTCCGGTGTATCAGGCGCGTCCGGGAATGAAATTGCCGGCGATAATTATGATAGATAAGCAACCGCAACTCGTATCCGCAATGTGGGGACTGCGCTCAACAACCTCTGCAAATACAATTCACATGTCGCGCGTGCTCAAATCCCGCACATGGAATCTGCGATTACGCAGACAACGCTGTGTAATTCCGGCCAACTGTTTCATTGCAGAAAAAAACGGACAAGCCTGGCTGATTCGTTTGCCTCAATACAGGATGTTTCTGATGGGTGCAGTGTATCAGAAAAAGGGAAACGAATATCATTTCACCTTACTTGAAACCGAATCACCGGATCTGTTTGCATCAGTAGCAGAAGATATGCCATTAGTGCTTCCGCCTGACAGAATGCAAAAATGGTTTACAGTAACAGAATTGGATCGCATCATGCATTTTGCAGATAAAGCTGCGAACGAATATTTCGATTACTTCAAGATCGACACAGCAGTACTCAAAGCAAACGTAAACGATAAAGAATTGCTGCGACCTATCGGTATGACGCACGAACAGTACAGACTGCGTGAGATGCAGATCAAGGCTGTTACGTTCGAAAAAGAACGTATGAACAGAAGAGGCGGAAAATAAGCAGAAGAACCGAATTATTACTACTGAGTATCAGACGTTTGCGAATATTAACAATACACTTAATTGTCGTATTAAGACTTTTATATAATTTTGTTAGTGTTTACTAACCTTTCGAAGTCGACAATGACGAAAACAACTGATATCGCCCACATCTCCGAACGGCAAATGGAGATCATAGAAGCCGCAGGGAAAATCCTGAGTGAATCCGGTGTCAGCGGTTTGACCATTAAAAATCTGGCGGCGGAAATGGGATTTACAGAACCCGCATTGTACAGGCACTTCAAAAGCAAGGAGGATATTATTATTGCCATGCTGGAATATCTGGCTGCAGATATAGATAAACGTCTGATTCCGATAACAAGTTCAAATCATACTCCGGAATATAAATTCAAGCAACTGTTTACGGAACAATTCCGGTTCTTCAGCGCCCATCCGCACTTTGCGGTGGCTGTATTTTCAGATGGACTTCTGGAGGAAAGTAACCGGATCAATCAGTCCATTCTGAAGATCATGGCGACCAAAATGAAACATTTGATGCCGATTATAATGGAAGGACAACAACGCGGCACATTTACCAACGAAATAACAACTGAAGAACTTATACATGTTGTTATGGCTTCGTTCCGGCTTCAGATGTTTAAGTGGAGACTGGCTCATTTCAAATACGACATTACCCGTCATGGAGAAAATACCATTCAGTCTGTCCTGACCCTTATTAAATCGAAAAAATAAAATCAATTCCGCCATATGAAAACGTTCTGCATTATTCTGATTGTTTCACTTTTCGCAGGTGCATGCAACAACGCATCCAATCAGAACGCTGAAGTAAAAGACAGCGCCGCCCGACAAGAAGATCATTCTCACGAATCAGACGAAGCAATACAACTGAATAGCGGAAAAAAATGGAAAGTAGATGATGCAATGCTTGTACACATACGCAACATAGAAAGAATTGTCACCGACACAGCAGGACCTGTCAACTACATTGAAGCAGGCGATTCAATCGCCACGCATCTCGAGCTCCTGACTTCATCATGCACAATGACCGGACAGGCACATGATGAACTCCACAAGTGGCTACTCCCGTTTCTGGATCTATCTGAACAACTCAGCGAACAAGATGGACGGGAAGCTGCTGCCACATTGAATGAAATGAAAACTGCCTTCTCCGTTTTCAATACCTATTTTGAATAATAAGTAATACTGAAGATCATGAAAAATATTCGTGCTTTTTTTCGCCCGACAATGTTAGTGTTCACTAACTTTATTTTGTCTGCATTACTTCCATCTCAGCATATTAATGCACAGAACACATGGACGTTGCAACAATGTATTGATTCTGCTTTAGTACACAACGGAATCGTACTTTCCGCGGAGGCAACTTTGCGCTCAGCACAATCGCGCACGGCAGAATCAAGGAGCCATCTTCTGCCTAAAATCAATGTACAAGGCGATTACCGTTACTACAATGAACTGCCAGTACAACTCATGCCACTCTCGGTTTTTAATGGTCCGCCCGAGCAATTTAAAACCGCACAGTTCGGTGTTCCGAACAACATCAGCGCAGGAATATCATTGAACGTTCCGCTTTATAACGGAACCGTTCTTCAGGGTATCAACATTGCAGAAGCAGCCGAAGAAAACATTAAAGCGCAGAACAACAAAACCCGGGAAACACTCATATACGATATCACCAATCTCTACTATGACGCGCAGTTACTCACGCAACGGTTAGCCGTTCTGGACAGCAACATCTCAAATCTGGAAAAGCTATCGAAGAAAACGGCCATTGCCATAACACAGAAAACCGCACGCCAGACTGATCTGTCAAGAATAGAATTACAGATCCTGCAACTTAAAACACGGCGTACGGAATTAAATTATTCGCTTACGCAGATAACCTCCCTGCTGCGACTCCAAATGGGCATAAAAAATGAAACCCCTTTCAGTGTACCGACACTGAATTTTACCGCCGGCAAAGAAAATTATACCACACGTTCTTCAGCTGAATCCAGAATCACGGAGGCGCGTTACAATTTTCTCAAGCAGGAAATGACAGGAATACGCAGAATGTATCTGCCCGCAGTATCCCTCTACGGTTACTACGGAACCAACGGATACGGTTTCAACGGAACTGCAAATGACTTCCTCAACTTTTATCCGGTTTCATTTGCGGGCATTCAAATTACCTACCCATTGTTCACAGGATTCAATACAAGACGTAAGTACAATGCAAGAAAATTTGAAACAGAAAGTGTGCGGCACCAACTCGACTACATAAACAATGCCGACCGGATCCGTACAGAGAACGCTGCACTGCAACGGGAATCCGCACATAACTGGTATGTCGCGTCGCAACAACAATTAAATCTCGCAATCAGCATCTACAATCAAACCTTGCTGCAACATTCGGAAGGTACTGCATCTATGTCTGATGTTCTGCTTGCTGATAATTCGCTGCGTGATGCACGACTTAATCTGATTGACGCACAAATACGGATTCTCAAAGCGGATCTTGAACTTAAAAAAATATCGGGCAACCTCTGAAAACTGCAAGACCATGAAAAAGACAGGCACCATCATCATTATTGTTTTACTGACGGCAATTGTGGTGATACAACTTACAAAGAATAAAAAAACCGCTGCGTCAGATGTTTTTGTTGTTGATTCCACACAACCGGTACAAGTGAATGCCGAAATAATCAAACGCAGATCTTTCGTTACGGATCTGATGAAAACCGGCGTATTCGAACCCAACCGTGAAGTGAAAATCAGCCCGGACATTCAAGGCCGCATCACGCAGATTACCGCAGAACCCGGTGATGAAGTAAAAAAGGGAGAAATCCTTTTCCGCATAGATGAAACCATGCTGAAACTTCAGCTTGCCGCAGTACTGGTACAGATTAAATCGGCGCAAACCGATGTTGCGCGATACAAGGTTCTTGCAGAAGCAGATGCCGTTCAGGGAATTCAATATGAAAAAGCCCTGTCTCAACTCGATGCCGCGAAAGCGCAGGAAGCACTTCTGATTGAACAGATATCACGTACTGTGGTTAAAGCCCCGTTTGACGGAATTGTAACGGCAAGATTTACAGAAGAAGGTGCATTCGCTTCACCGGGTATTCCTGTTCTGCAGATCTCCGACATTTCATTACTGAGATTCACTTTCCATGCCGGTGAACACGAATTGGCTGCATTCAAAACAGGATCTATCGTTCCGATCCGACCGACTTCTTTGCCTGATTTAACGCTCGATGGAAAAGTAATACTAACCGGAAGCAAAGCGAACGGCGCCAACGGATTTCCGGTTCAACTGGAGCTTAGGAATCCGGCAGGGCATCCGGTGAAGGCCGGTATGTCGGGAAGAACTGTATTCAACGAAAATGATACTGCTAAGGTGATCGCTGTTCCTTCGCAGGCAATTCGCACATCAGGCGTATCCTACACTGTTTACAAGATCGAAAACGGGCGGGCGGTAGAAACCACAATACTAATTGAACGTTGGGAAGGCGAAACTGCGTTGATTCGTTCGGGATTGAGCGAAGGAGAAATTGTAATCACTGGCGGATTGATCAACATTCAGAACGGATCACGGGTTCAATCAACTACAAAACAATAAGCCATGAATCTCACCGACATATCCATCAAACGACCGTCACTGATTATAGTGATGTTCGCTGTGTTATTCCTCGCAGGTATAATCGGATTCAGCAATCTCGGCTACGAACTGATGCCCGATTTCAGTCAACCTGTTGTGGTTATCCGTACAGGATACCCAGGCGCCGGTCCGGAAGAGGTTCAGAATTCAGTTTCCGAAAAAATTGAAAACGCGCTCTCCAATGTAGAAGGTGTTGAATTTATTTCAACGAAATCGTTGCCTAATGCATCCGTAGTGATTCTTAACATGCGCTATGGAACGGACCTGGACAAAACCATGCAGGACGCGCAGCGCTATATCGACAATATCAGAAAAGATCTTCCTCGTGATGTGCTGAACCCTGTGATGAGTAAAGTTTCACCGAACGATCTTCCGATCATTCAAATCAGCAGTACATCAAAACTTGACCCGAAGTCGTTTTACAGTCTGATGAATGAAAATATCATTCCCAAACTGCAAAGCGTTCCCGGAGTTGCAGAACTAACATTGCTTGGAGGAGAACAACGTGAGATAAAAGTCCTGGCAGATCCGGAATTACTGCGTTATTATAAAGTGAGTCTGCCGCAATTATCTGAAGCTATCAATCGTTCAGGAATGGATATTCCTGCAGGATACATGAGTTCAGACACAACCACTTCACCTGTACGTTTTTCAGGGCTCTACAAAAATATTTCGCAGATTGAAAATATTCAGATCGCAATACCGGTGCCCGGCGATCCTGTTTATGTAAAGGATGTTGCAGCAGTTACTGACGGTGTTAAACAGATTTCATCTGTGAGTCGTTACAATGGCAATTACGGAATCGGAATTCTTCTGAAAAAACAAGGTGATGCCAATGCAGTAGCGGTCTCGAAAGGTGTTCGCTCTGTATTAAGTGAGCTGGAGAAAAGATATGCAACGGAAGGCTTGCATTTTACTGTAGCTGATGATTCGACTGATAAAACGATTGCGGCTGTTGACTCTGTTGTGTTCGATCTCATCCTTGCGGTTATACTGGTTGCACTTGTAATGATCCTTTTTCTGCGCAGCTACCGCAACTCACTTATTGTAATGATTGCAATTCCCGCTTCACTTGTATCGGGATTTGCGGCAATGTGGATGCTCGATTACACGCTTAATCTGATGACTCTTCTGGCAATGTCGTTAATCATCGGAATTCTTGTGGATGACGCTACAGTGGTACTTGAAAATATCCAGAGGCATCTCGACATGAAAAAAGATCCGGCGCAGGCAGCAGCGGATGGAAGAAATGAAATCGGATTCTCCGCTTTATCAATCACGCTTGTTGATGTTGTAGTGTTTGTTCCGATTCTTTTCCTGAAAGTTTTCGTTGCCGATATGTTGCAGCAATTCTCAGTTGTTGTGGTAATATCCACTCTTACCAGTCTGCTCGTTGGATTTACTTTAACGCCGTGGCTCGCGTCAAGAATCGGTAAAGCTGAAGAACATTCCGATAAAGGTGCAATCAATCGATTTCTGAACGCATTCGAAAGAATGATCAGCAGAATGACTGATACCTATGCACGACAATTGAATTATGTTCTGAATCACAAATTGATTTTCGGTGCAGGTGTTCTGCTTCTCTTTATTCTCACCGCGTTGATCATGAAACAGGGAATCATCGGGAAGGAATTAATTGCAACCGGTGATCAGGGGAAATTCAGAATGTATATCGAGTTTCAACCGGGAACTTCATTGAAGGAAAATAACATCACTTCACAATCTATGGAACAATTGCTGATGCGTCAACCCGAAGTGGAATCAGTATTCAGCAACGTCGGCGGCCCCGGAACAGGAATCGGAAGTATAGGAACAGGATCGCCGCATAAAACGGAATTTACCGTGCAATTAAAACCGGCAAATCAACGTGAGAATGTGAAAACAGAAAAAATAATGATTCATTACAGAACTGAATTGAAGAAACAATTTCCCCAAGCGGATATTGCTGTTTCTGCGTTGGGTTTAATTCCGCGCAGTGCACCTGTTGAACTGACTCTCAGCGGCACCGATTATGATGAAGTGATGAGCACAGGTAAAATGCTTCAGGAAACCATCCGCAAAATTCCGGGTGCTGATCATGTTCAATTGTCAGTTACCGAAGGAAGTCCTGAGCTAACAGTAGTTCCGGATTACGAGCGTATGCAGATGGCAGGCATTACAACAGCGTATGCAGGATTGACATTGCGTACCGCGATTGCAGGAAATGAAGATGCAGTGCTTACTGAAAACGGAGAAGAATATCCTGTACGCATCAGTTTAAATGATCAGTTTTCCAACGATGTTAAAAGACTTCAATCATTGCCAATAATCACACCGGGAGGGACAATGATTCAACTCGGAGAGCTCGCCGAAATAAATCGTGTCCCGGCTCCTTCCCTTTTTGAGCGAAAAGACAGACTTCCGGCCGTTACCATTACAGCAGAAGCACTTGGAAGACCATCAGGCACTGTTGCAGATGATGTTGTACAATGGGTGAAACAAAATCCATTACCTCAAGGTATCACAATGACATGGGGCAGTGATATTAAAAGACAGCACGACAGTTTCGGCGCTTTAGGTGGCGTGCTCGCAGTTTCACTGATTCTGGTTTACCTCATTATGGTCGCGCTGTACGACAGTTTCATTTATCCGTTTGTCGTGCTGTTCTCCATTCCCGTTGCCGCAATAGGAGCGTTTCTTGCATTGAATCTCACAGGTTCGCATCTGAGTCTTTTTGCTTTGCTTGGAATGATAATGCTGATGGGCCTCGTTGCAAAAAATGCAATTCTGATTGTTGATTTCACCAATCAGCTTAAGTCACAGGGCAAACATTACCGAGACGCACTGATTGAAGCGGGCAAAACCAGAATGCGACCGATACTAATGACAACTCTTTCAATGATAATCGGGATGTTACCGATTGCACTTGCAAGCGGTACGGCAAGCGAATGGAAAAACGGCCTGGCGTGGGTTATTATCGGCGGACTTACATCATCACTTATTCTCACACTATATCTGATTCCTGTTTTGTACAGTTTGGCAGATCAAGTGAAAGAAAAATTCACGCGTGCCAAATAACAATGGATTGCACAATGATTCGTTTCCGGAAGAAGAAAAGAGGAGCTGAATTGAATCACACTCCTCCCGACGTGAAATATTCAGTTACTTTTTCACCGCATCACGAACTGCCTTCACTTCCTCAGCAGTAAACGCTTCCCCGGAATTTTCCCAGCTGGAATAAACGTAAGTGAGTACCGCAGCAATTTCCTCATCGTTCAGTTTCTGCGGAGGCATTGCACTGTTGTATTCCTCTCCGTTAACAATCATAGCGCCGGTCTTTCCATTAATAATCTGCTCTATAACGGCTTTACGATCAGAAAGAAAATCTGACTTCGCCAAGGGAGGGAATGTCTTAGGCACACCCTGTCCGTTTTCCTGATGACACGCTTTGCAGGTGTTGTTATAAATTTCCTTCCCTTTGTCCGTGTCTGCGTCAGCAACCGCCTCAGTCGGTGCAGCAGCTGACGTTACTGCAGAATCAATAACAGGTTTCGGTTTATCTCCGCCGCAAGCAACAAATAAAGCAGACAATGCAAGAGCAGAAAGTAGCACAATGTTGTGTTTCATAAACTTCAGAATGAGTGAATACTCCGTTTAAAACACAACAAATTACAGAACTGTCAAAGACAGAAACTATGACGAACCTCACTCATTCTGAAACGTAACGCGTTAAATAAACTTTACTTCTTAAAAATAAAGTAGACCGCAAGAATCAGAAACACAAATCCGATGACGTGATTCATCCTGAAAGTATCCGTCTTGAAAAAAACGAGTGCGAAAATTGTAAATACAATTAATGTAATTACTTCCTGAATGGCCTTCAACTCCCAAATAGAAAACGGGCCTCCGTGGGCAGAACTTCCGATTCTGTTTGCAGGAACCTGAAAACAGTATTCAAACAGTGCGATGCCCCAGCTCACCAGAATTATTCCGATCAAGCCTAACTTGGTGAACCATTTCCACTCGGCAAATTTGAGATGACCGTACCAAGCCAGTGTCATGAACGTATTCGACAACACCAGCAATCCGATTGTCAGTAAAGATTTCATTTACTTCTTCGACTTGAAGTATGCGATGAGGAAAATAATCAGCATCAAACCGTTGATACCGATCCACACAAAAAACATCAGACTGTCGTTGTGGGTTTCGTTGGTTACTTCAAAGAGCAACGCATCATTCGGTACTTTAAGATCCGGATACTCATTATTGAAGAAATCGATCTGATCCTGATCAAGACCTTCGAACCACACATTACGGATTGTTCCGACGAACTCTGAAGAACTCATCACCGCTTCGTACTCTTCATCTGAAAGTTCATCGAACTGAAGAATCACTTTAATGTCGCTATCGTAATCCCATTCCGGAGCAACAATAGGAATGTAAACTTTCTTTGTAGTTGTAGTTGAACCGCGACGTGTTGTGGTAGTAGTTTCTTCCAGATTCTCGTACAAAGGCTGGCCGTTTAACAAGAGATTACGAGTTGAAGGTAAATCACCTTTATTCAGTTGCTGAACTTCAACTTCTTCAAATCCGTAATCGAAGTAATGTGTAAGCGAAGGAATGAAGAAAACAGTGATCACCGCAAAAATGATCAGAAACGCTACAACCGCTCCCCACTTTTTCGGATTAGCCACTTTCATGGCAGCGAATGCTTCCTTCTCAGGCAAATGGTTCAGACTTTTATTCGGAATACGCGCATTCAATTCCGCCACCAGATCATTAAAGCCTTGTTCCCCAAACTGTGAGAACACTTGAACTTTAGAAGTTTTTCCACTCTCTTCAGTGTAAGTGATGAACAGCGATTGATACTGATTCTGATTATTGAAAACATAATAATTCAGAATGTTGTTGAAGGGAAACTGCTTCTTTCTGAATGGTCCCATTTTGCAAAGAACATTGTACGAATCCAGCGTTACGCTGTTCTTGGCTGTCATGTATGAAAATGCGAATTCCTTGTTCATATGTCCGGAGTTGAAATTTGAATTAGTGTTTGCATCGGAAAATTATAATTTTTTCCGACAATCATTGTATTCGTAGCGCTTTTTTCAGAATAGAAACAATTGTTGTGGCGAGAATTGCTCCTAGTGTAGCTAAAAACATGTCTTTCTGCGCATCCCAGATATCGCCCTGTGTTCCGAGGTAAGCATCGCCTTGTGCTTTGAAGAAAATATCGGCCACGGCCCACTCTATCAATTCATACAAACCACTAATGGAAAGTGTGAGCTCGATCGGCAATGCCCATCCTACCCAAGCCGGGAACTTCATCCATCGGATGAACATTTCCCGCCACGGATACGCGAGAAGAAATCCGAATGAGAAATGCACGATGCGGTCGTAATGATTACGCTCCCATCCCATTGTATCCTTCAACCAATAACCCAATGGATTTTCAGCGTACGTGTATTTCGCACCGTAAACGTGCAGACACAGATAAACGGTGATGAGCAAATAACCCAGATCGCTGAACTGATACTTGCGATAAGTAAAAAACAGAAAACCGAGAAAGAGAAAAACCAGCGCATTCTCCAGAAACCAATTGTTGATGTCTGTGGTTCCGATCAGGGTTGAGCCCCAGAGCACGAAAAACAGCAGCAGAAAAATCTGCATCCATCTGTTTTTCAGAAAAGGAGTGCGGTGTTCGTGTAAAGCATGAGTGAATCCCATGAGTTCAGTATTAGCAGTTATTTGAAAAATAATTACGGGTTAATGGTGCGATGAAATTCAGATTCAA
>JAKLJE010000069.1 GCA_023151315.1 Bacteroidia bacterium | reverse complement strand
AAACTTTATTGTTGTTATCCCGCTCTTTATTAGAAGTCCCGAATGTTTCACTTTTCTGTCAACCGTCATTTTTTGTTTATCTGTCCAACGAGTCATTGTCGGAAAAACTAACTCTTTAAAAGGCATTGGCGCTAACGGTTTGCGTGTTGCCGCAGTTGGCGATTTCGGAGCACTTCACTGTCAACCTGCACTAAACTTGAATAGAAGCACAAAGCTCCAAGTTTACACGTCACCGCCAATTGAGGCAACACGCTGTTACCTGCTGCCCTTTTCTCTGTTGTTTGTCCAGCTTTGTGTGTCGGCCTTGTGCGGCTTGTAAATGTGTGTGCTTGTGGGTTGGCTGTATGTTAGTGTTAAATTGCATTAAACAATTTTTGTTTGTCTGTAAGTTTATTTATATCTATATGTTTAGTTTCTGTCAAATCTGATTTATAGCGAACTTCTGTAACCTCTTTCGGAATGTTTATTGTTTCGATTTTACTTATGTCTTGATGCTTATAAAAGCGTAACGACTGTTTAGCAATTTCATAGTCAAA
>JAKLJE010000068.1:269-539 GCA_023151315.1 Bacteroidia bacterium | reverse complement strand
TCGGTTCGATCCCGACTGCCTCCACCAAGAGATCAGAAGGAAGCGGATTCAAGGGGAGTTTGATTGAGTCTTCTTTGTTCTGGTTTTTACCAGTAAGACTGTTCGATCTTTAACAAATTGGAAGAAGTGTGTCGTCTCTGTTGATGAGACAGGGGCGACATGGGTTGTGTGATTGCATTTGTATCAGGCTGGCTTTGAACCAGCACAGTCCTGATACGCACAAACGCGAGTTCGCCTATGGCGTTGTCTCTGGAAACAGAGTGCAAGGTT
>JAKLJE010000068.1:0-259 GCA_023151315.1 Bacteroidia bacterium | reverse complement strand
AATGGGGAAACCCACCCGCAAGGGTATCCCATCCTGAATACATAGGGATGTGGAGGCGAACCGGGAGAACTGAAACATCTAAGTACCCCGAGGAAAAGAAATCAACCGAGATTCCCCAAGTAGTGGCGAGCGAACGGGGATGAGCCTGCACGACTAAACCGATTACTTAGCAGAACAGTCTGGAAAGGCTGGCGATAGTGGGTGATAGCCCCGTATGCGAAAAGTAGTCGGCGGGTCTGAGCGTGCGACAAGTAGGGCG
>JAKLJE010000067.1 GCA_023151315.1 Bacteroidia bacterium | reverse complement strand
ACAGTGGACACAATTGGCAATGTGAAGGACATTGAGATAAAGCGTGGAATAACAAAAGAAACTGATGAAGAAGCGATTAGAATTGTGAAAATGTTGACCTTTATTCCGGGAACGGTATACGGTAAGACTACTGAAATGAAAATGGTTTTACCAATCAGTTTTTCTATTCAAAAACCTAAAGACAAATGACAACAACGGAAAGAAGCACTAGGCATAACACGGGTTTTGCGTCAGGCGGGGTGACGTGCAAACTTGGAACTTTGTGCTTCGTATCAAGTGTAGTGCTGGTTGACAGTTTTGTGCTCCGAAACCCGCCCGAACGCAAAGCCCGAAAACGTTATAGGGCATTTTAAAACGACAACGAAATCAACATTAAAGCGACTAATATTATGAAACTAAAATTTTTCATACTGACATTCCTACTTCTGTTTGCAAGAGGGTGCGACTTTTACTCGACAAGTCTTTGGTTTTTTGACAATCCAACGGGTGAGACAAATCCACTTTACAGATTTTTTGGTGTTGGGTGGACAGGCTTAATAATATCCAACATAAT
>JAKLJE010000066.1 GCA_023151315.1 Bacteroidia bacterium | reverse complement strand
CGGAGACCCGGGGGATGTGCACCTGGGTTTCTTCTTAAATGAGCATACCATCTAACGTTTTGCGGCTTGGCGAAGGTGGCGATTTAACCACAAATGTTCATACGAAGCACACACTTCAAATTTACGCAAAACTGTCATACGAAGCACTGAACCGCCACTTTTGCCAAACCGCTGTGCCTGTTGCACAACTAGCTTAAGATGCCAAAAAGGCCGGGAAAATCAAATACCCGGTCAGGGAAGGATGGGTGAAAAGCGGTATCTTTGCCTATGCAAGGAAACCACCAACCCCGGTTATTTGTTCCCGTCACGCTCGATTCTCTGGTCCCGGAAGATAACATTTATCGTCAGCTGGATTCAGCCCTGAATTTACAATTTCTCTACAAGGAAACTGAGTCGTTTTATGGAACCGAGGGACAACAATCTATTGACCCAACAGTCTTTTTTAAAATTCTGTTGGTCGGTTATCTGAACAATCTGCAAAGTGACCGGAAACTCATTCAGTTTTGTGCCAATAGTCTTGATGTGCGCTGGTATCTGGGGTATGAGCTGGATGAAGCGCTGCCCTGGCATTC
>JAKLJE010000065.1:306-582 GCA_023151315.1 Bacteroidia bacterium | reverse complement strand
GAATACATAAATATGTTCATTTCCTGCGCCGTTATTGCCACGGTGTATTTCGGGGGGTATAACTTCCCGGGAGTTGATCCGGGTTGGCTGGGCGGACTGATGGGCCCCATCGTGATGCTGGCCAAGACCTTTTTCTTCATCTTCGTGTTCATGTGGATCCGCTGGACGCTACCGCGTTTCCGTTACGACCAACTGATGCACCTGGGCTGGAAATCGCTCATCCCCCTGTCCATCGTGAATATGCTGCTGACCGGAGGGGGCGTGCTGTTATTCGGC
>JAKLJE010000065.1:0-296 GCA_023151315.1 Bacteroidia bacterium | reverse complement strand
CAATAGCCTCCCCCACATTGACCACATTGACCACATTGACCACATTGACCACATTAACAGAGATTATGCAACCACTCACTACCCGTTCCAAACTTGTTGTCAATAAGAAGATGAACTTCTGGGAGCGCATCTACCTGCCCGCTATTTTCAAGGGCATGTGGATCACCCTGAAGCACTTTTTCCGCAAAAAGAATACGGTCAATTACCCGGACGTCAAGCGGCCCTTCGCCCCGGTTTGGCGGGGCTGGCACGTGCTGAAACGCGATGAGCAGGGCCGCGAACGCTGCACCGCCTGC
>JAKLJE010000064.1 GCA_023151315.1 Bacteroidia bacterium | reverse complement strand
TTCCTTTTAATTCAATGGGGTGATTTTGCAATTTTTCATTTCTAAAATCTTGTTCAGTGAGTTTCGATGGTTGTATCATTGTTCCCATTGCACCGTCAAGGATTAAAATACGTTGTTCTGCTTCAATTTCAATTCTGTTCATTTTGATATTTTTAAAGTGTCATTATCTTTTTGTTGTGTCGTCTTTAGCCTTGCCCATAACGGTTTGGCGCTTGGCGCAGTGGCGGATTTCGGAGCACAAAACTGTCAATACACCACAAAAGTTGATGCGAGGTAGAATGTTCAAATAACCACTTCACCCGCCATTGAGCCAAACGCCTGTTAGCAGTAGTGGTTCTCTGTCCGCTATACTGTTTCCTTAGATTTGTCGTAGTTGTCAACGATTTTTAATAAAGTTTCTGAATGTTTAAATATGTCGTCAAGTGAAGTAATTTCATTTTTTACTTCTTTTTTCTGCTCGTCAAGTGTCACGAAATATTTTTTAGAACCGTTTAAATAAAGTCGGCAAATTGTCTTACGATTATTGTCGTCAAGTAGAATTGCAAAATATGATTGAGCATCACGATACGTTACTCTTGTCGCACTAATTTTTTGGCGAAGAATAGTTTTTACAATCATAAAGCCTTCAAGTTCTTCGTCAGTTGTCACAACCTTAACTTCGTCTGCTTTTGCTTGCTCGGCTTGAATTGCTTCTTGTTCTTTTGTTTTCTCGTCTTCTTTTGTCAAAGC
>JAKLJE010000063.1 GCA_023151315.1 Bacteroidia bacterium | reverse complement strand
GTTCAGCATTAGGTATTTACAACTTAACAGGTAAGTTTGGAATATTTCATATTCTAGCATTCGTTGGTTTCACAACCCTAATAGCCGGTAAGATTCCCCTTCTTATTAAAAGTATTAAAAGAGAATACAGGGTATTTCATTTTTGGTTTATGTATTACTCTGTATTAGGACTTTATGCCGCTTTTGCTTCCGAATTAAGCGTAAGAATTCCCGAAAAACCATTTTACACAATGGTCGGAATTGCAACAGGAGTAATATTTCTAATTGGGTCGGCATTTATTTTTTGGAAAGAAAAAGTATGGACAAAATACTTCGGCTGACAAGAAGCACTACTGCCAACACGGGTTTTGCGTCAGGCGGGGTGACGTGCAAACTTGGATCTTTGGTGCTTCTATTCAAGTTCAGTGCTGGTTGACAGTTTTGTGCTCCGAAATCCGCCCGAACGCAAAGCCCCGGCGCGTTGGCAGTCATGCTAAAAAAGACAGTAGAGTTCAATAAATAATTAAAAAAACTGAGCGTAACAGAAAAGCTATACGAGTAAAATTTTAAAATTAAATAAAATGAATACGAGAAAAAAAATTACAAGTCTCTTCTTGTTAATGTGCTTAGCATTCGGCTATAATATAGAATCAAAAGCATGCACAAGAGTGGTATACAAAGGTCCAAACAACAGGATTATAACAGGTAGGACTATGGATTTTTCAATAGAAATCCCTGCTAATCAATGGATATTTCCTCGTGGTATGAA
>JAKLJE010000062.1 GCA_023151315.1 Bacteroidia bacterium | reverse complement strand
ATTGGCAACTGGTGGAATTTCAGTTTTAAAAGACCAAAATTCTTTTGCTGTTCAAGCGGCTGATGTTATCGGCAACTTTTCGACCTCATACGTTTACTATAAACTTGGCAATACATCAAGTAAACGTATATTGAAAGGACAAATATTTGAACAAGTATTTGGCGACAAGTATGGTGCTGAGAATTTTTCATCCGCAATTAAATTAGTCGGACAGAATGACCTAGAATTATTAACTGACGGTGCTTTTACAATGGAATTTACAGCGTATAACGAATAGACGATGAGAACAACTACTGGTAACAGGCGTTTGGCTCAATGGCGGGTGAAGTGGTTAATTGAACATTCTTCCTCGCATCAACTTTTGTGGTGTATTGACAGTTTTGTGCTCCGAAATCCGCCACTGCGCCAAGCGCCAAAACGTTAGCGGGCATTGTAAAGACGCCCCCACTAATCAATAACAGACAGCAGACAATGACAAAACAAAATGAGCTACAGCTATCATAAAACAAATCCGAAATTATCCGATTATGTTCGGACAGTTTTGGTGTTTGACAATGATACCGAAAGTTCAGAATTACCCTTGTTTACAAACGGAATGTCCGCTTTGCTTTACAAGGCAGATAACCGCATTACACTTTTCGGACAATCTGTTCCTGTTGAAGAATGGAACGAAACAACAATCGCTTTTTTCTTTAAGCCTTTTTCGTTAGCAACAATTTTCAAATTATCTGCAAAGGACTTGAAAGCGAAACCCATTGAACTCAATCTTTGGAACGCTCAAAAAGCAATGGCTTTGA
>JAKLJE010000061.1 GCA_023151315.1 Bacteroidia bacterium | reverse complement strand
TGACAAATAAATAAACTAATGTAATGTTGATGTTTGTCGACTTGTACTTTTTTGTCAGACGAAGGATATGCTGATTTTTAATGTAGATTTTGTGAGTCAAAAAAGTAATAAGTCCAAGATATGAAAAGGCGATAATAGCCGCAGTTGTCGTCCCGAATCTGAATTCATTGTTAAAGAATATTTTATTAATCGCCACTGTCAGCGGGAGAAACAAACAGAAAGTCAGAAGGAAGTAAACAATGCTAATATAAAGTGTTATGCCAATTTCTGCGTTGTCCCTTTTTCTCTGGTATTCTTGAAATAATTTGGCAAATACAATGTCCAGGAGTCCCATTTACATTTTATCCTTTTGTCCCTTATTAGTTAGTGTCAACTCGTCCTGCTTATTACCGCCAACGTTTTCGGGCTTTGCGTTCGGGCGGATTTCGGAGCATAAAACTGTCAACCTGCACTGAACTTGAATAGAGGCACAAAGTTCCAAGTTTGCACGTCACACCGCCTGACGCAAAACCCGTGTTACCTGCATGTGCTTCTGTCTGCCCGAAGTAGGTTAGAAGATTTGTTATGTCAGCTCCTTTTTTCATAATGCTGGCTTGTCCTTCATTAGTAAAAGTTTTCTCGGATTCCTTCTGTCTAAAATATTAGGAATGCGTTGTTCAATAGTGCCTTTTCGTCCATCTTCCTTATTTACTTCACGTCCATGCTTGACATCAATTGTCGTCATGATGTTAACACAAGCAACATTTTGTTCTGTCCCAGTTTCCTTTTCTATTCTTTTAATTTGCTCGTGTGCAGTTCTTTTGTAGCCATAATAATCAAATGTCTCATTTGTAACTTGCGGAAAT
>JAKLJE010000060.1 GCA_023151315.1 Bacteroidia bacterium | reverse complement strand
TTGACAATAACAGCTTGTCCGACTTTAAAAAGGAAATTTGGGCTGAACTAGACAATCCTAACACTCAGACAAAACACGACATTGACGTGTCAAAATTAAACTACTTCAAAATTCCTGACACTTGGGTTGATAAAAAAAGAAAAGGACTGATAGAAGAGATTACAACGATCAAATCAGTAATTGCCTCTGAAACAGTAGGTAGTAAAAAAGTAAAATGTTCATCGTATCTACCAACATTATTATCAAAAACTTCCACTAACGGACGACAAAATTTAATAACTTGGCTTGACAAAAATTTAAACGAAATTGAGAATAACGGCAGGTAACACGGGTTTTGCGTCAGGCGGGGTGACGTGCAAACTTGGATATTATTGCTTCTATTCAAGTTCGGTGCTGTTTGACTGTTTTGTGCTCCGAAACCCGCCCGAACGCAAAGCCCGAAAACGTTGGCAGCAATAGGGCCCGGGCAAATTTGTCTTTCAAAAAAAAAACGGACGACAATTTTCAAATAAAGTTTTCCCACGTGGACAAGTGAACGGCTTCGCAGACAACTTGGGCTTTAAAAAATTAAAACGGGGACAGACTAAAAAATAATACAGCCGACCCTTCGCATTTTTAGGAAGATTGGGCTTCGACTTGCTCCCCTCATTTGGCACATGCCATAGCCGCACAAACCCACTGCGACACCAAAGCTATGGCAAGAGCCAAATCCACCCGCCCGCGACACAAATTGTCAAGGAAATTTCACTATTTTAATGCTCAGACTAAGAAAATAAGATGCTAAAACGACTTGTAATACTTAATTCGGACATCTATTCAAAAGCAGACATTGAGTTAGGCGACTGCGATTCATTACAAATTGTTGGGCCAAATAATATTGGAAAAAGTACCC
>JAKLJE010000005.1 GCA_023151315.1 Bacteroidia bacterium | reverse complement strand
GTATTTGCTGCTTTATTCTTGTTGGCAAGCTGTCCGCATGCCGCATCAATATCTTTCCCGCGACTTCTGCGTACATTCACAATCACGCCGCGATCTTCCAGATACGCTTTGAATTTATCCAGACGTTCAGGAAGTGTCTGGAAAAATTCTCCTCCGTCAATGGGATTGTATTCAATGATGTTCACTTTCGCAGGAACTTCCTGCCAGAATTCGTACAGCTCTGCGGCGTCTTTGATACTGTCATTGAAATCTTTGAACACAATGAACTCGAATGTCACGCGTGTTCCCGTCTTTTCGTAGAAGTAGTTCAACGCGTCTGCCAAAACTTCAAGCGAGTTCTGCTCGTTGATCGGCATGATCTTGTTGCGCTTTTCATCATTCGCAGCATGCAATGAAAGTGCAAGATTGAACTTCACATTATCATCGCCGAGTTTGGCAATCATCTTCGCAATTCCTGCAGTGGAAACTGTAATGCGTTGCGGCGACATTCCCAATCCGTCAGGTGAAGTGATGCGATCAATAGACTGCAATACGTTTTTGTAATTCAGCAGAGGTTCGCCCATACCCATGTACACAATGTTGGTCAACGGTTGTCCGTATTTCTCCATGGCCGTATTGCGGATCAACACAACCTGATCATAAATTTCTTCGGGATCAAGATTGCGTAAGCGATCAAGTTTGCCTGTTGCACAGAACTTACATGTGAGACTGCATCCTACTTGCGAGGAAATACAAGCCGTCATGCGTGTGTCTGTAGGAATCAAAACGCCTTCCACAATGTTTCCGTCGTGCAATCGGAATCCGAACTTGATCGTACGGTCGCGGCTCACCTGCATATCTGCAATGGTGACAACAGGGAAGGAGAAGTTTTCTTCGAGAAGTGAACGCAACTCTTTGGAAAGGTTGGTCATTTCTCCGAAACTGCGTGCAGATTTCATCCAAAGCCATTCCCAAATCTGCTTCGCGCGGAATGCTTTTTCATTCTTCGAAGCCAGGAATGCTTTCAGTTCTTCAAGCGATAACTGACGGATGTTCTGACGTGTCATTGTGCAAAGGTACGAAGGAAGAGAACAGCTTGGTCATTGAATTCCTTCAACGCCGAATCCTTACATTTACACAATGAGATTTCTTGCCGCAGATGCTGTTTACAGTGCTGAATCGGGGTTTATTCCCGGAGCGGTGCTCGTTCTTGAAGAGAATGGAGCGGTCGTTGAAATTTTACGAGATCCTCAGGACTCCATAATGGAGAAAGCGCAGCATTTCAGCGGAGTGCTCGCCCCAGGATTCGTGAATGCGCATTGCCACCTGGAATTGTCGCACATGATGGGCAAGGTTCTCATGCATACCGGCTTCACAGGATTTGCGCAGTCCCTGATTCCGCAGCGGAAGTTTATTCCGGATGAAAAGATTGAAGCGATTGCTATCGAGGCAGATGAAACCATGTTTGCCAACGGAATAAACGGAGTAGGAGATATCAGTAATGTGGCGCTTTCGTTTGCAGCGAAACGGAATTCGAAGATGCAGTATCATACTTTCATTGAACTGCTCGGATTCAATCCTTCTCTTGCGCAGCAATCATTGATCGGTGGCAAAGAGTTGAAATCCATTACTCCGCAACGCAGTTCATTGTCACCGCATGCACCTTATTCTGTTTCGGATGATTTGATGAAGTTGATTGCGGAAGCGGAAAGTGCATCTACAGTAGTTACAATTCACAATCAGGAAAGTCAGGCGGAAGCTGCATTTTCCATTGATGCATCCGGTGCTATGCAGGAATTGTATCGCTTTTTCGGAACAGACATTTCCTGGTACAAAGGTTACGGAGTGAATTCACTGCAGCACTATTTGCCTCTTTTGAAAACGAACGGCAATTTGCTGTTAGTGCATAACACTTTTACTGCTGCCGAGGACATACGCTTTGCGAATTCAATTCGTAAGAATCTCTATTGGTGTTTGTGTCCTAATGCGAATCTCTACATCGAAAACACCTTACCGGATATTCCAATGCTGATGAATGAAGGTTGCGCACTTACAATCGGAACGGATAGTCTTGCTTCCAATCATTCTCTTTCGGTGCTGGATGAATTGAAAGTGATTCACAAAGCGTTTCCGGAAATCCCGATCGCAGACTTGTTGAAGTGGTCAACATACAACGGAGCGCAGGCTTTGGGTATGGATTCGCTTGGATCCTTTGAAAGCGGAAAATGTCCGGGAGTGATTTTACTTACGGGTGTTGATGCGGAACGGATTAGTGTTGATGCGAGGGTGGTGAGAGTAGTATGATGTTATGGTAATGGTGTTCACTGACGGGTATTTTATTTAAAGCCTCGAAAAACTCCATCAGCGTCAGCTGCCCACATAAATGAA
Organism: Bacteroidia bacterium; assembly: GCA_023151315.1. Lineage (GTDB taxonomy): Bacteria > Bacteroidota > Bacteroidia > Palsa-965 > Palsa-965. The sequence goes on along the minus strand of JAKLJE010000005.1, from coordinate 179,030 downwards.
TCGAAATCCATGTTAGAAATGGAAAGGTTGTTTTCCACTCCCCACATTTCAGAAGGAATTACACGAAAAGATTTTCCTTTATCCCGACGCAAGCCGATGCATAGAATTGGATGTTCAAGGCTTGCAACGGTTATTGAGTCCACAATAAAAATGAAGGAATGAGTGTAGAGTGAAGCTGTATCCTCAAGGATTTGCGCTTGATCCCATTGGGCGAATGACGAATCGCTGATGAATTCTACCATTGCGAAGAATCCATACGTTTCTTCGGGTTTGATTATTTCATCGCAGATCTTTTTCCAGGAACTGTCATCCTCGAAAGTGGTACGGAGGACAATCGGATTTTCAGATTTTGGCAAATGGGTTGTCACGTATGGAGGTTTTAAGGAAACGCACAAAAGCGAAATAATCGCGATTAAGAAATGTAATGATTTATTTTCCACGTTTCTGATGAAATAGAACTAACTCACACGTGTGTCCCGCCACTCATATCACCCACTTTCTGTTCTTTTAACATGGCTTCTGCAACAATCAAATCCACGCGTGTGGTGAGTTTGAAGTTGTCCACATTGCCGTCCACCAAATGCACTTCCTGTCCTGAAGCTTCAACAACGGAAGCGTCGTCTGTGAATGTGTATTTGTATTCCTGCTGATAAGCTTTGCGCAGAATGCTCAACTGAAAACATTGCGGTGTCTGAATGAGACAATAGCGTGAACGATCAACAGCAACAGAACGTGCAGATTCAATCTGACGGATAGAATCGTTCAACGGAACAGCCGGAATGCCGCTACCGTAACGTTCTGCAGATTTAAACGCACCCGAAATTGTTTTTTGAGAAACCAAAGGACGCACGGCATCATGAATACCCACGAGAGCGTCTGTATCGTTGATCAACGCAAGACCGTTCTTCACGGATTCGAAACGCGTTTCTCCTCCGGCAGTAATCTGAACGGGAACCTGCAACTGATATTCACTTGCAATTTTATTCCACGTGTCGAATTGATCCGACGGCAAAACCAGAATAATATTCACTTGCGGATCATACGCAGCGAATGCCTGTATGCTGTGAATGAGAACCGGTTTTCCGTCGAGTTTTAAAAACTGTTTCGGAATGGGAGATTGCATACGCGAACCTTTTCCGGCCGCAACGATTATCACGTAGTGTTTCACGGCATGAATGTAGGAAAGAATGAATTTCGCCGACGTGACGAAAATCGTATAAAAGAAAAAACACCGGCAAAATGTTTCAACAGGTGTTGATTAGTGCCGGTGTTTTGTATGAAACTGCAGCAACGCTGCAACGCGATTAAAGAATCAGCATTGCGTCGCCGTAGCTGAGGAAGCGGTACTTTTCTTTTACTGCTTCTTTGTAGGCTTTCATGATCAGATCGTATCCGCCGAAAGCAGTTACCATCATCAGAAGTGTTGATTCCGGAGCATGGAAGTTGGTAACCATTGCATTTGCAATAGCAAAATCATGCGGCGGGAACAGGAAACGGTTCGTCCATCCGTTGAACGGCTTCAGCATTCCTTCGGTTGAAACAGAAGTTTCTGTTGCGCGCATGCACGTTGTTCCGATTGCCACGATACGCTTCTTCTTGCGTTTCGCATCGTTCACAATATCAGCGCAAGATTGAGGAATCTCCAACTGTTCAGATTCCATTTTGTGTTTGGTCAGATCTTCCACTTCCACCGGACGGAATGAACCGAGCCCAACGTGAAGTGTAAGTGTTCCGAAGTTCACGCCTTTCAACTCCAGACGCTTCAGCAATTCGCGGCTGAAGTGCAATCCTGCTGTTGGAGCTGCAACAGCACCTTCCACTTTTGCGTACACCGTTTGGTAACGCTCAGTGTCTTCAGGCTGCAACGGACGGCGAATGTATTTCGGGATCGGACAGTTACCGAGTGATTCGATTGTTGCTTTGAATTCTTCGAAAGGTCCGTCGAAAAGGAAACGCAATGTACGTCCGCGTGAAGTAGTGTTGTCGATTACTTCAGCAACGAGAGAATCATCTTCTCCGAAGTAAAGTTTGTTACCGATACGGATTTTACGTGCCGGATCAACGAGAACATCCCAAAGGCGGCTTTCGCGGTTCAATTCGCGAAGCAGGAACACTTCGATTTTCGCACCGGTTTTCTCTTTGTTGCCGTATAGACGTGCAGGGAAAACTTTTGTGTCGTTGAGGATCATCACATCACCATCATCGAAATAGCTGAGGATGTCTTTGAACACTTTGTGTTCGATTTTACCTGTTTGGCGGTTTACCACCATCAAACGTGACTCATCACGATTTTTCGCCGGATAATCAGCCACGAGATCCCGCGGGAGATTAAACTTGAATTGGGATAGCTTCATTCTTTATAGCGCTGCGCGTGCAAAACGCTGATTTAGTGAACCTTCCGATAAGATGGGCAACTTACAGGTTGCCTTGATCAAATGGAATGGGCGCAAATGTAACACACTGAGGGGGCGGTTGTCAAGTATTTGAGCAAATATCGGATGATGGAAGGGTTACCGCCCTTGGAGGGTTCGGACCCTTGGAGGGTGTAAACCCTTCAGCTTTGTTTGATTTCCGCTTCAAATTCCTCAATCGTCATCGCGTCTTTCAGGTGAAATTCTCCGATACGAGTACGACACAAACTGCCCAAATGCGCACCCGAGTTCAATGCTGTTCCGAAATCGCGGGCGAGTGAGCGAATGTAAGTTCCCTTGCTGCAGCTGACACGAAATTCCGCTTTGATTACTGCATGCGGCTCTTCGGTTTCAGTGACTCCCGGCGTCCATGATGTAAGCTCAAACTCACGGATATTCACTCTGCGTGGAGGCATTTCCGTTTCTGTTCCTTTTCGGGCATGATGATACGCGCGCTTTCCGTCAACACGAATTGCGGAGAAAACAGGCGGAACCTGATCGATATCGCCAATGAATGCAGGAATTGCAGCCAACGCTTGTTCGTGCGTGATGTGTTCCGTTGGAAACCACGTATCAATTTCCTTTTCCAGATCAAAGCACGGAGTAGTTGCGCCGATCACGAAAGTGCCGGTGTATTCTTTCTCGCGATCCATGTACGCGTTGATGTTCTTCGTTTGCTTTCCGGTGCAGATAATGAGCAATCCTGTGGCGAGCGGATCCAACGTACCGGCGTGACCTACTTTCATGCGCACACCTGTTTTCTGTTTGATGAGCCAGCGAATCTTGTTCACTGCATCGAAAGAAGTCCAACGCAAAGGTTTGTTGATGAGCAGAACTTCTCCTGCAGCGAAATCGAACTGTCGCATTAAATGACTTGAAGCGGGAAGAAGAAGTAGTGTATCAACAACACGAGACCACCAACGATGATGCGGTACACACCCCAGATGCGGAAGCCGTATTTCTTCACCATTCCGATGAATACTTTGATGGCAAGTATTGCAACAACGAAAGCGACAATATTTCCGATCATAAGAATGGAGAATTCATCTTTGGAGAACATGCCGTTATCTTTCACATGCTTCAGCAGCTTGTATCCTGTTGCGGCAAGCATTGTAGGAACAGCAAGGAAGAACGAGAATTCAGCAGCAACATCGCGTGTGAGTTTTTGCTGCATACCGCCAATGATGGTTGCGCCGCTGCGACTCAGTCCGGGGAAAATTACAGCGAGCACCTGCCAGCATCCGATGAAGAATGCGCGCGGATAACTGATTTCTTTTTCTTCTTTTACTTCCGGATTCCGGAATAATTTGTCAATGAAAAGCAGAATGATTCCGCCGCCTACCAATGAGAATGCGATGAAAACAGGATTGCCGAGTTTTTCATCGATGTAATCGTCGAGCAATTTTCCGATGATCAAAGCAGGTACAACTGCGATTGCGAGTTTAATATAAAACTTCGGGTCCTTGAAGTTGATGAACTTCTTCCAGTACAAGGCAACAACAGCCAGAATTGCTCCGAGCTGAATGGCCACTGTGAAAGTTTTTGTGAATGGAAGATCTGCGATTCCGAGTCCTGATGACGCAATGATCATATGACCTGTCGATGAAACCGGCAGGAATTCGGTAAGACCTTCAATGATTGCAAGAAGAATTGCGTGAGCTGTTTCCATTTTCAATTTTCTGTTTTCAACCCTGATACTTTGATGTGTACAGAAATTGAAAATCGGAAATTGTTATTCTGCTTTCTTCGGTGATTTCATAATGCCGTACAAAACAACGGCGAAACCGAGAAGCAGTGTAACAGGAGCAACGGTAATACGCTGGGCACTGAAAATCTCCGGATTGAACTGATTCGGATCATCGGAACCGCCTCCAATCATGAGGATGTATCCAAGAACGAGCAAACCAACACCGCCAAGGATGATGTAATAGTTCGTCTTGTCGAACGCCAATTTATTCGGAGCAGTTTCTTTTTGAGAATCGCCGGATTCTTTTTTCCCGGGTACAACTTTCTTAGCCATGGTGCGAAGATAGGAAATCCTTTAATTCAGTGATCAGTGCAGGAGATCAGGAAACGGACGGGCGAACCAATATATACCACAGTTGACGTTAAATATTCTAAATAACGGTTGTAAGCACAGAATGTGAAAGGATCACTGACTGTAAAGCGCATCCGTGCTCTGACGCAGAAACTTGCGTACGGCGAGTGCTGTGCTGATCCACGTGATCAGGATTCCAAGGAGAATCTGCAGCGCACAGAGAATGCCGAGTGTTTCCACGTCTGCTACCTGAATGAGTTTGAGATCGTGGAAATAGCGGTCGAGAAGAAGCACAATTCCAACGGTAATCACAATTGCAATCAGCGCTCCGATAATTCCGTTGCGTATACCTTTCCACACAAATGGGCGGCGTATGAAGCTTTGAGTAGCGCCAACAAGATTCATGGTACGGATGAGGAATCGCTGCGCGTAAATCGAAAGACGAATAGTATTGAAAATGAGTCCGACTGCAACGACCAGAAGAGCGCCGCTGAAAATCAGAATGATCAGACTGATGGATCCCATGCGTTCGTTCATGGCCGCGATCATGTCTTTCTGGTACATCACATCACGGATTCTCGAATCTTCCCGCAGTTGCTGTTCAATCCAGGCGATACTGTCGTTGTTGGCGTATTCTGCGTTCAGGTAAATTTCGATTGAAGGCTGAAGCGGATTGTATCCCAAAGTTTTGATGAAATCTTCTCCGAGATCTTCGGTGAGTTTCTTCGCAGCTTCTTCTCTGGAAACGTAAACGGTGCTGCGGCGGTACGGTTCTGCATCAATGGATTTCTGAAGAGCCAGAACATCCACGTCTTTGGAATTCTCATCCAGAAAAACTGTGATGTTGATGTTTTCTTTCACATAATCTGCCACCATTTTGGCTTTGAGAATGAGAACACTGAGGATTCCGAGCATTACCAATACCAGTGAAATGCTGATGACAATGGTAACATTGGAACCACCTGAGCGGCGACGTATTTTGGAATCTGACATCGGGACGAAATTACTAAATGATGATTCTCCGCTGAGGGGAAATCATATCGCATTGCGGAAAGTTATTCCGATGACCGATGTTAATAACCCGAAAAAAATCCCGGATTGCATTGCTGCCACCCGGGATTTCTGTGTTAACGTGGATTGATATTACTCGATCACTAAACGGGATGTTTGATCGCCGACTTTCACGGAATAAATTCCCGGTGCAAGATCACTTACGTTCAGCTCAGCTTTGTTGTTCAACATTGCCGATTTTACAATTCTTCCTTGCGCATCGTACACCACAGTAAGTTGCGCGTTGCTTTGACCGTGTGTGATGATAACGAAATCAGCAGCAGGATTAGGAGTAATGCTGAAGTCAGTCCCCGATGTTTCTATTATACCAAGGCACAAATCATCCGTGATGCAAATTGTGTCGATGGTAATACAGCCGTTGAAATCAGACATTCGGACAAACAAACACTCGGAAGTATCTGTTGTAACGCAAGCCGATGTTGAACCGTCGCTCCACAGGTATGTAATTGCATTTGGTGCGCAAACCGTGATTGTAGCCGGATGACACAGGGTTGTGTCTGCACCGAGCACATTTACCTGCGCAGGTGGAGGAGCCACGATGGTTACAAAGTCGACCAATGCACAACCGTTTGCGTCGGTTACATTAATGGTGCACGGCATTTCACATAGAGCTACCGGGTTAGCAGTGGTTTCTCCATTACACCAGGTGTATTGGTATGGTGCCACACCACCTGTAACCGTAATCGTTCCTGATCCGTCGCATCCGCCGTTGCAGGAAGGATTCACTACTGTTGTTGTTGATGAGAGTGCTGTTGGTTCTGTAACGCAAACACTCTGTGTGATTGAACATCCGTTTGCATCAGTTACGGTAACGTTATAACACCCCGCAGTTACATTTGTAAGCGTTGCAGAAGTGCTGTTGGAAGGCAACCATAAGTATGTATAGCCCGGTGTTCCACCACTTGCACTTACGCTTACAGCCCCATCGCTGCCACCGTTACACAGAACGTTATTTCCTGTGGTTACTGCATTGATTGCAGTTGGTTCAGTAACAGCAACCGTTGCCGAAGTTGTACAGCCGCTGCTGTTGTTCACAACGCATGTGTATGTGCCTGCAGTTAATCCTGTAGCGGTAGCATTATTGCCACCTGAAGGAGACCACGAATAAGAGAATGGGCCATTGCCTGAAGAAACCAAAATTGTTGCAGTTCCATTGTTACTGCCATTACACGACGCGTTGGTTGCAGTGGCATTGGCAATTAACGCAGGCGGCTCTGTAATTGTTACTGTGGTAGATGCTGTGCATCCTGCCGCATCTGTTACGAGGAATGTATATGTGCCTGCAGTAAGTCCGGAAGCAGATGTGTTGTTTCCACCTGATGGTGACCACGAATACGTGTATGGCGCATTACCGGTCATTACAGTTGCGAGAGCTGCACCATCGGTGCCGCCGTTGCACGTTACGTTCTGTGTTGTTACTGCAGTGGTTGTTACCGCTGCTAAAGTGTAGTGCGCTCCAACAGCTGGAGAGGCTGTTCCGCTTCCGCTGAGAGAGCCGTTATAGTCCAAACGAATTCTGCCTGCAGCTCCGGTAGCGCCCGTGCCGAAGTATGGTGGACCGGCAACGTTTGATGCGCCTCCACTTCCGCCATTAGCCTGTAATGTTCCGTTATGCGTCATGGATGGTGCACGCAGGAAAATAGATCCGCCTGATCCGCCGCCGCCGCCGCCGCAGTTGCCCGCTCCGTCGCTACCGCCGTTGCCTCCGTTAACACGGATGCTTCCTGCAGCGCCAATGGAAATGGAACTTGCTGAATAGATGTAAATCAATCCGCCGCCGGCACCGCCACCGCCGCTACCGCAACTGTATCCGCCTGATCCGCCTCCGCCACCTGATCCGCTTTCAAGTCCTGAAATATTAATATTGCCGTAAGCTGGTCCGCCGAATCCTCCGGTTGAGCCACCGGACGCAGAGCCGGCAGCACTGTAGCCGGCACCACCGCCACCGGACCATCCGTTACCTTGATTATTTACACCACCTGGACCTGCTCCCGGGGACGCGAGCATGCCTCCTAATGATGTAGAATAAGTTCCATCACCACCATTTCCTCCACCGGCAACTCCAATTCCTCCCGCACCAAAAGTGGAGAAGGTTACTCCATTCCCACCATTACCTCCGCTTGCGTTTAGAATTCCATTAATGGTTACAGCTCCGGTACATTTGATGATAAGAGGTTGTGTTCCGGTTACGGAAACCGTAACCCCGGAATTGATATTGAATGTTGTGTAATTATAAACGCCTCCTGCCAGTGTTGTATTGACAGTAGCGTTATAAGCACCATCAGAACCGGTACTCGTTTCCGTACAAGGGTTCTGAGCATCTGTCGTCAGCGAAAGGAACGCCAGCGACGTAAACAGTAAAATTTTTTTCATGAGTAAAGGTGTTTGCAGACCAAATATAGCGAATTGAGATCAGGATAAGAACCGGCGTCCATTGAGCAGGCAAACAAGACCGTGTAATGGCAAGTTCGCGTGAGGGATTGAGGCGATACCCCGCAGTACACGAGGAGTAAAGCCGAAAGCCCGACCCGAAGAATGAGGGACACGCCCAATAGAAAATAACGGATTATCCGCTCAACACTCGTAAATTCGCGCTTCAATTGCTCGCAAACATGGAATACAATTTCAACGACATCGAACGTAAGTGGCAGAAGTACTGGAAAGAGAACCAAACATACCGCACGGAAAACGGAGGCGATAAGCCGAAATATTATGTGCTGGATATGTTTCCGTATCCTTCAGGAGCGGGATTACACGTTGGACATCCGCTCGGTTACATTGCGTCGGATATTGTTGCGCGCTACAAACGATTGAAAGGTTACAACGTTCTGCATCCGATGGGATATGATGCGTTCGGCTTGCCGGCTGAGCAATATGCAATTCAGACCGGTCGTCACCCTGCAGATACTACGAAAGAAAATATTGCGCGCTACAGAGAGCAATTGGATAAAATCGGTTTCTCGTTTGACTGGAGCCGTGAAGTGCAGACGTGTGATCCGAAATATTACAAATGGACACAATGGATTTTCGTGCAGCTTTTCAAATCGTGGTACAATTGCAAAACGCAGAAAGCGGAATCTATTGATACTTTGGTTGCGCTTTTTGAAAGTGAAGGATTCAACGGCACAACACACCGTGTGCTGACAGGAGATATTGAACATGATGTAAAACCGTTTACCGCTGCAGCGTGGAAGAATTTTTCTGAGAAAGAAAAATCGGATGTGCTGATGAATTTCCGCTTAGCGTATTTGGGAGAAGCATGGGTGAACTGGTGTCCGGCACTGGGAACTGTATTGGCAAACGACGAAGTGAAAGACGGCGTTTCCGAGCGCGGCGGATATCCTGTAGAACGCAAACGCATGCCGCAGTGGAGTATGCGCATTACGGCATATGCAGATCGATTGCTGAATGATCTGAACGGATTGGATTGGTCGGACTCGATAAAAGAAGCGCAGCGTAACTGGATCGGAAAATCGGAAGGTTCATCTATTGAGTTCCGTATTGCGGATTCAGAATTGCGCATTGAGGTGTTTACAACAAGACCCGACACAATTTTCGGAGTAACGTTTGTAACACTGGCACCTGAACATGAGTTGGTAGATAAAATCACTAATGCTGAATACAAAGAAGCTGTTACGGCTTATGTGAATGTTGCGAAGAATAAATCGGAGCGTGAGCGTCAGGCAGAGAAGAAAGTATCCGGACAATTTACCGGTGCGTATGTGATACATCCGTTTACCAATGAAAAAGTGCCGGTTTACATTGGTGAATATGTACTTGCCGGTTACGGAACAGGTGCCGTGATGGCGGTGCCGGCGCATGATTCACGCGACTTTGCGTTTGCGAAACATTTCAATCTCGGTATTCCGCAAGTGGTGACTGCTCCTGAAGATCACGATTTCTCTAAGGAATCATACGATGCGAAAGAAGGGAAACTCATCAACTCCGATTTTCTTAACGGATTGAATGTGAAAGATGCAGTGCGCCGTGCGATTGATGAAATTGAGAAGCGCGGAATAGGGCAGGGGAAAGTGAATTTCCGTTTGCGTGATGCGGCTTTCGGTCGCCAGCGTTACTGGGGAGAACCGATTCCGGTTTATTACAAAACAGTTCCGTCGTCGACTTCGACTCCGCTCAGTCTGACAACGGAACTCATCCCCGAAGTAATGGATGAATCCGATTTACCATTGATACTTCCCGAAGTGGATAAATTCCTGCCGACTGAAAGCGGTGAGCCGCCATTGGCAAGAGCGAAAAATTGGACCTACACTCCGCCGAATGAGCGCACAAATTCCACCCCCGCGTCACCCCAAGATGGTGGTGAAGAGTTAAAGCGCACAAATTCCACCCACGCCTCACCCCAACCCCTCTCCGGGGGAGAGGGGCTTAGTGAGTCTGAAGAAGATTTGATTGTAGAGGAAGCGGCGCGACATTACAAGACAGCAAACAAAGATGGTTGGGCGAAGCTGAAGAACATGGCACGTGAGAACAGGACGAAGTTGACTCCTGCAGAAGAAGTGTTGTGGGAACGCTTGCGCAACAACAAAATCGGTCACAAGATCAGAAGACAACATCCGATAGATTTCTTTATTGCGGATTTCATTTGTATTCGTGCTCGCGTGATAATTGAGGTTGATGGTAGCTATCATTCAGATGCGGATCAACTTGCATACGATGAACATCGCACATTTGTATTGAATGAAATGGGCTTTAAGGTCATCCGATTTACCAATGAGGAAGTATTGAAGTCTACAGATGATGTTGTATCGCGCATTACAAATGTACTTGACTCCGAGCGCGAGGCGGCTCTCTCCTTCGGAGAGCTCGGTGAGGCGCGGGCTGCAGGAGGCAAGTACCAGTTGGAAACAACCACCATGCCGGGCTGGGCGGGATCATCGTGGTATTTCCTGCGTTACATGGATCCGCAGAATGATAAAGAGTTGGTGTCGAAAGAAGTTGCGGATTATTGGAAGAATATTGATTTGTATCTCGGCGGTGCAGAGCATGCCACAGGACATTTGCTGTATGTGCGTTTCTGGACGAAGTTTCTCTACGACATCGGAAAGATTTCTGTGAATGAGCCTGCGCAGAAGCTGGTGAATCAGGGGATGATACAGGGGATGAGTATGATCGCGAGGGTAGTTTCAAGGAAGTTACCAACTATACGAATCATCCCAGGTAAGCCGATAGTTGATCCAGTTGGAAATACAACTCCTACAAGTCTTTTGATCGAACAAGAAGATCTGATAATTGGTGAAAATTTCAGACAAGGGTTACCAGTTGAAAGACCAATTCATATTCCAGTTGAATTTTGTGAATTTGGTTCTGGTAGTTATTATATAACGGAAGAAGGCTTGTCTAAGTTGAAGGAGAAATACCCACAATTCGTGTCATTTCGGTTTGCAAATGCAGAAGACATATCTAATCTGTGGACTGACTTATTTAAAGCTGAGATCAGTCAAGACGTTCTGTCAACACTTGAAGCTATAGATAAGCGGACGCTGAGATCTGAAGTCGAAAAGATGTCGAAAAGATGGCTCAATGTCGTTAATCCAGAAGATATATGTGATCAATACGGCGCCGACACACTTCGTCTCTACGAAATGTTCCTCGGCCCATTGGAACAACACAAGCCATGGAGTACAAACGGTATTTCAGGAACGCATAATTTCCTGAAGCGTTTCTTCCGTTTGTTTGCGGAAGTTTCCAACGACGCTCCTGCAGAAGCGGAACTGAAAGTGTTGCACCGCACGCTGAAGAAAGTGGCGGATGATATTGAGCGTATGTCGTTCAACACCTGTGTTTCCACTTTCATGATTGCAGTGAATGAATTGAACGATCTGAAGTGCAACAAACGCGCAGTGCTTGAGCCGTTGGTAATTGCATTGTCGCCGTTTGCACCGCACGCTGCTGAAGAATTGTGGAGTGTGCTTGGCAACAAAGACAGTGTGACGAAAGCAATATTCCCTGCTATTGATGAAAAATATCTCGTGGACAATACGGTGAATTATCCGGTTCAGTTCAACGGCAAGATGCGTTTCACAATTGCATTGGCTGCGGATATGAAGCCTGCAGATGTGGAGAAAGAAGTACTCGCATCAGCAGAAGCGCAGAAATATCTGGAAGGCAAAGCACCGAAGAAAGTGATTGTGGTGCCGAAGAAGATTGTGAATGTGGTGATGTAGTTTGCATTGCTCCTTCGACGGAAAAGCTCATGCTTTTTTGTCAGGAACATCGTTGTGATTTCTATCATCGACTTTTACGACGAATTAGTCAAACTATCACCTAACTTTGCAACTTCAAACCTCAAACCATGAAAAAACTATCTACACTATTGGCGGCGTGTGCCGTTTCTTTAACCCTTTCTGCGCAACAAACGGATGATGGCAAAGTACATCTGAGTGGTTCTGCTGCCTCACCTTCCTCACCTTCCGTTCAATCATTCAGTTGCGACAGTGTTGGTACAACACTTGCGGCCGGCAACGGTAATGACGGAATCATGTTCGATGTTACAGCAGTGCAGAATGTGCGTGTTACTTATGTTGACATCAAGATAACTACACCCGGACCGGCAAAAATGCTGGTGTATTACAAGTCAGGCTCGCATGTGGGCAGTGAAAACACTCCGGGAGCATGGACATTACTGGATACAGCAAACGTTACAGCAACAAGCGGTTTCACACATCTGCCGATTTACATCAATCAGGTATTGACAAGCGGAAGCACACTTGGATTGTATGTGACTTCCGACGGAATTAACCAGATTGATTACACCAACGGAACTGCGGTTGGCAATGTTTTCAGTCAGGACGCGTACCTGCAAGTGAAAGAGGGAACAGGTATTGATTTTCCTTTTGGCGGGACCTTCACTCCTCGTGTTCCAAACGTTACTGTGAGCTACTGTGATGTAAACAGCATTCCGTCTTGCCTTACAGACACTACAACGTTCACGAGCAACAACGGTAACGACGGTAACATGTTTGATGTGACAATCGGTTCATCTGATGTTACATTGCGCAGAATGCATTGCAATGTAAATGGAATGGGTTGGTGGTATATCTATTACCGCGTGGGAACGTATGTTGGAAATGAATCTTCGGCAGCTGGCTGGATTCTCATTGACAGCGCATACGTTACTTCTGCAGGTATGGATCAGCCAACACTGATTCCGGTTGATATGGACATTTACGCACCTGCAGGAAGCACAATCGCATTTTATACAACAGGCAACGGCACGGGCGCAGATATTAATTATACCGACGGGACAACAGAAGGAGCCGTTTACTCTTCTACTCCGGATATTTCCATAAAAGAAGGTAAGGGTATGACTTATCCGTTCGGAGGATTATTTACACCGCGCGTATGGAATGGAATTCTTGAGTATTGTGTTGGACCAACAGGAGTTTCACAGCAGATCAACACTATCCCGGGATGGTCGGCAATGGTAATGCCGAATCCAGCGAGTACACAGGCGCAATTGATGATTACATCTCCGACAGTGATGGAAAACGGAACAGTGCGAATTGTTGACATGAACGGACGCGAAGTGGCAAATGTTGGCGGAGTAAACGGCAATGTTGTTTCACTTCCGATAGAAACTTTATCATCCGGTGTTTACTACTGCATGGTACAGAACGCAGAAGGAAATATTGTTTGCACAACACGTTTCATTCGCCAGTAAGAGGTACAAAATTTTAAAGTTCAGGGAAGTCTCCGGCGATGTGTCGGGGACTTTCTTTTTTATATAACTCCCTTTGTATGGTGATTCAATGAGTAGCACTTAATTTGCAAATTGACTCATTGACTCAGATAAACTTCTCCTTTCGCTTCTTCCCGTTTTCGTCCCAGTACCACCAGGTTTTTATTTTCTTTCCGTTCAGATACTCACCGGTGTATTTCTTCTTTCCGTTTTCGTAGAACGCTTCCCATTTTCCGTCTTCCTGACCGAATACATATTGTCCGTGTACTTTCAGTTTCCCATTCTCGTAGTATTCGGCATAATCGCCGTGCAGTTGTGATCCGCTGTACGAGAGTTTTTCTTTCGGATTTCCGTTCTCGTAATAAAACATCCACGTACCGTCGCGTTTACCGGGCGAACGATAGTAACCGCTGTCTTTCAGATTTCCGTTTTCGTACCACGTTTTCGATTCACCTGCAAGAACTCCTGCTGTATAATTCTGCTGCGATTGTTTGTTACCGTTTTCATACCACACAGTCCAGGTTCCTTCTTTTTCATTGCGGGCATTGTACACTTTCGTTTCTTTCGGATTCCCGTTTTCATAGAAGTAAGCCTGAGTTCCGACAACAACATCGTCATCATAGGTAATTCTTGATTCCGGATTTCCGTTGGCGTAGAACGTCAACCATTTCCCTTCCTGCTGTCCCAATGAATTATACTTTCCCTGCGATTTAACATTCCCGTTCTCATGCCATTCTGTCCACTGCCCTTGTTTCTTCCCGTTCCAGGTGTAAAATCCTTCCGATTTCTTCTGACCATCGGCGTACCATTCTGCAAATTCGCCGCTGGGAATTCCGTCTTTGTAAGTTGCAACGAAAGCGGTTCTGTTATTGTCGTGATATCCTTCCCACGGACCGTTCCGTTTTCCGCCGACATATTCTCCTTTGCTTTTCAGAGCGCCGTTTTCATGATACGTTTTTTCCGGACCTTCTTTTTCTCCGTTGCTGTTGTACGTGAACTCCGATTCAAGTGCGCCGCTTTCGTAGTAAGTTTTCCAAAGTCCCGAAGGTTTGTTGCATACTTTCATGCCGTATGCTTTCAATTTACCTGAAGAGTAAAAAACGGAATCTGTTTCAGGTTCGGCGTATTCGTATTTGATAAACTGTACGCGATTGCCTTGGGCAAACTGATTTTTCTTTTTTCCGTCTATCACCACTTCTGATGTTTCCTCAATCACTCGGAATTTCACTTTATCACCCTTTACGGAAACCACTTCTACAATGGCAATTTGCATCCAACCTTTAATAACGGAATTGAAAAGTCGCGTTTCAAATTGCTTATGTAATTCACCGCGTTCGCCACGAACTGCATAATCTGCATTCTCTGATTGCATTTCAGGTGCGACGGATGAGTTAGTAACGAGAGTTCCTTCAAATTTGTATTCGGGTAAATCGCCGCACTTCACAGCTTCATTTTTTTGTCCGTAAACAGAAAACTGTAGAAGTGTGAGCAAAATCAGTAGGTATTTCAGCATGCTCAAATGTAATGAGGATTACTTTATTTGTGAACGCGTAAGACTTTGCGAAAGTGCATTGGTAACTGCAGGCCGAATCTCTAAATTTACTTCATGAAAAAATCTCTGTTTCTGATTTGTGCTGCTTTGCTGAGTGTTTTCGCAAATGCTCAGGATTATCGTGCCTACGTACCGATGCGCGATGCGCTGTTTCATTCCAACTCCACGAACAATTGGTGGTTCTATGAAAGCACGCACGGATTGACTGAAGATTCCGTTTGGTACAACGGCTCGAGACGTGTGATTGCTTCGTATCCTGAAGCTACAATAGCAACAAACTGGTTTGATTGTCTTGCTTTTGATACCGCGTGGATCGGTTTGCGAGTTGAACAGGATACTGTTTCATACGAAACCTGGTATTTCAATACGCTTGGCGATACGATTAAATTTTATCCCAACTCCGGAGTCGGTCAAACGGCAATGTTATGTCGATTGTCGAATGGGCACATTGTACGCGGCACTGTCAGCGCTGTTGTGCAGATGAGCTTTCTGACTGTAACTGATTCTGTGAAAATCATTAATCTTCAAACAGAGGATGCGAATGCAACACCGGTTGTGCTTCCGATAAATGGAAAACAAGTTCACCTTGCCAAACAGCATGGTGTGATCCGCGGTTACGCATGGAGAGATTTTCCATCTGATACTTTGTCTTACTCGCTTTCCGGAATGAGTAATCCGAGCATCGGTGCGCACAATATTACAGCTGCACAAATTTTTGATTTCAATGTCGGAGATCAATTCGATTGGTACGAAGGAACCAACTCCAACGCCATGCAGTTTCCAACGATGTATTATTATTATTCGAGAGTGATTACGTCGAAAACCGTGAGCGGAGATACGATCACTTACGGTTACACTCAGGATTATGTTCAGAAAATCGGAACTACAATTCTGAATCAGACTTGGGGACAAACGGGTACTGTCCAATACATCACAACTTCTTACGATACAATGTTCAGATTTTACGAACGTCCGTTTGAGTTAAGTGTGGTATTGGATTCAAGTCAGTTTTTCTACGTTAACGAGTACGCAACAATGCCTTACGCACCAAACGTTGTGAATGGACGTCAGTTGAAAGGATTCTATTCTGAACTGCCGTATTTCTGGGATTCAAACTCGCAGTGTTTCATCGGAGCAACTGTTAGTTTCGGTCCGTGCGACGGTTACGAATCCGTTTTCGGAGAAGGAATCGGTAAAGTTTATGGTACTGGCGGAAGTGCAACGTGTTTTTCAATTTTCAATCTGGTTTACTTCAGCAAAGGGAACGAAACATGGGGAACGCCGCACAACTGGAGTATTATTCTCGGAGAACAGGAGTTATCAGGCAATGAAGTTTCTCCTATGCAATTGTATCCGAATCCGGCTGAAAACACGCTGAATGCCAACATTCCTGACCAAAACGCGAAAAAAGCCACTTGCCGGATTTACAGTATTTCCGGCCAGTTAATAAGCGAATCGCAAGTTGATGTTTCCGCAGGTCAGTTGCAAATGCCTGTAAATGAGCTTGAATCGGGCATGTACACGCTTTCTGTAGAAACAGATGGCGGACTGTGGACCGGACGTTTCGCCAGATAGTGATTGACTGGCACATGGTTTGCACTTAATTCTGAAAAACGCCCTAATTTTAGAATTATGAAACGTCTGATTTTTGCCATATCGATTCTCGCCACAATCCCGGTTTTTGCCGGTGGAGGGCAGACTCCGGTGTACCGGAAAATCAACAACACGGCTTTTAAACGTGGAGAGGAACTTACGTATCGTGTACACTACGGTGCAGTAAACGCAGGAGTTGCCATCATGCAGGTTGATCAAACCAATAAACTTGTTTATGGTCGTCCTACTTTGCATGCCGTTGGTAAAGGAAATTCAATCGGTGCATTTGATTGGTTTTTCAAAGTGCGCGATCACTACGAAACCTACATGGATGAAGAAGCGCTGATGCCTTGGATTTTCATTCGTCGCGTAGACGAAGGAGGATTCAAAATCAATCAGAACCAGACTTACGATCACAACCTTGGTCGTGTGAACTCCAACGGTAAGATGATGAGTGTGCCGAAATACATTCAGGATATGATCTCCGGATTTTATTATGCGCGCACCATGGATTTCAATAACGCAAAAATTGATCAGGTATTTGAAGTGCCAACATTCATTGACGATTCGGTATGGACTTTGAAACTGAAGTTCAAAGGACGCGAAACAATTAAAAGTGATGTTGGTAAAGTGAAGTGTCTGAAATTCGCTCCTGTAGTTCAGGCCGGCCGAATCTTCAAGAAAGAAGAAGATATGCTGGTTTACGTTACAGACGATGTGAATAAAGTGCCTGTACGCGCCACTGCATCAATCCTGGTGGGAACAATCAAACTTGATCTGACAAGCGCAAAAGGACTCATGCAGCCCTTGAAAACTGAGAAATAATTCTTCGCAATATCCCCGGAATCCCGTGTTGGCTTTCAGCACGGGATTTTTTTATGAGGCAAATCAGTTTCATGCGCGTTCCATTTGTGTATTTTTCCGTTTTCAAATCAGATTGCAATGAGTGATATCAAACCGGAGAACGCGGCAATAGTCCGCCGTATTGAAGAAAAGTACAGCGCGCTTGGACAGGATTCAACTTCTTACATGAAGGGCTTTTCATATCAACGTCCTGTAACTTATTGGGATTACGTTGAAGTGGACACGCTGCTTTCATTGCAGAAGCCACGTACGGATTATCCGGATGAACCGATCTTCATCATGTATCACCAGGTAACGGAATTGTTGCTCAAACTCATTGTACATGAAATTGATCAGGTGGTTGAAGCGGATGGAGTTGAAGCCGATTTTTTCCGTGTGAAGATGGAGCGAGTAAACCGTTATGCTGGAATACTCACGCAATCATTCAGCGTTATGCGCGAAGGAATGGATTACGAACAGTACAATGAATTCCGTTTGGCGCTTGCACCTGCGAGCGGATTTCAATCTGCACAATTCCGTTTCATTGAATTGAAATGCACTGATGTTCCCCTGTTGCTGAATCATCGCGTGAAAGGCAAAATGGGAGCTGAAGCCGGATTCGATGCTTTGTTCAACGAAATGTATTGGCTGGATGCAGGTCTCGATCGTAAGACCGGTAAGAAAACACAGACGCTGCAAATGTTTCTGGATCGTTACCTCGATGCGTTCAAGCGTTGTGCAGTAAAAATGGAGTCGCGTAATCTGTACACGCAGTTCCGTAAAATCAGTTCATCGGCACCCGGATATGAAGCGTTGAAAAAATCACTTCGCGATTTCGATCATACTTACAACGTGATCTGGCCGCTTGCTCATCTGAAAACAGCAGAATATTATCTCAATTCAAAAGGCGAAGGAAAAGCAGCAACCGGTGGAAGTGAATGGCAGAAGTATCTGCATCCTTCTTATCAGCGCAGAATATTCTTCCCTGATTTGTGGACGAAAGAAGAGTTGGAGAATTGGGGTAATTTTTAATTACCTCCTAACTTCATTTGTACGTGAAGTGCCAGTGAGAAATATCCTATGCGATTTGAGTAATCGGCATTATTGAGTTTGATATTGCCGGGAAGCAAATGCGGTGTGCGCGGAACAACTGTTCTTGCTCCGAGATAAACACGTAAGAATCCCATATCGCGTCCAACGCCAATTCCCGGTGTCCATTGCGGGAGCAAAGTGGTTGTCCATATGGCTTTGATTACATTTTCACTCGTTGCCAACGCTACTTTATCGTAATGCGAAACTGTCAGACGCATTTTTTGCCGACCGAAACACAGTGGCTCTAGCTTGATAAACCAACCACTGCTACTGCCTCTTGTTACGTTCAATACACCGAAGCTGGTAAAGACTCTGTATGCATCATAAGAATATGAATCGAGAGTGTCTTCGTAAGCGCCATCGAATTTGGAACGCTCGTAATGGAAATTGAAAACGGATAAACTGCCTCCGTTCAGTTGTGCATCAAATGAGCCGGACAGCCCGAATGAATATGTTTTAATCCCGAATTTTTCCGTAGCCCCGGGCAACGCATTGAAGTCACGCAATATCTTATTCAACCCCATATTCGGATTAAAAGCAACGGATGGACCGACAGTGACAAAAAATTGTGCTGAAAGCGTAACATGACTTAAAGCAATAAAAATTGCAGTAACAAGAGCATTCCGGAAGTTATTGTTCAATTTCATATGACTGTGAATTACAGTTTATTTGATTGAAATAGATGATTTTTGATCGCAATTTTCCGCGATTTGAAGTCCAAAATACTCAACTCGAAGGAATGTAAAGCCATATTTGTCAATAATTTAGAGTCAAACGTCAATCTCGCCCCGATTTTTTGAACCGAGGTTGTAACTTTCACCGCAATAATCCGTCCTATTCCCAGAACGCACCCGCACTGCCATGACCGTAGATGAATTTAACCGCTGCGTGGATCTGTACGCCGACAGTTTGTACAGGTTCATTTTGAAAAATGTCAAAGACAAGGACAAAGCAAAGGACATTGTCCAGGACACGTATGAAAAGCTTTGGCTGAAAGTTTCTGAGACCGAAGCCAAGAATGCGAAGTCGTATATGTTCACGACAGCGTACCGAACCATGATTGATTATCTGCGAAAGGATCAGCGGCAAGGAACGATGGAAGAAGCTCCGATGATTGCGGTATCGCACAACAAGCAGTACAGCGATCTGAAAGAAATTCTTAACGAAGCTTTGGGTAAGTTGCCGGATATACAACGATCTGTGGTGATGTTGCGTGATTACGAAGGTTATTCATATACCGAGATCGGGCAGATTACAAACCTCAGCGAGTCGCAGGTGAAAGTTTACATTTTCAGAGCAAGAACATTTTTGAAAAACTATATCGGAAGTATTGAGAAGGTAGTTTAAGCAATGAGTCAATGCTCGAATTATTCAATTTGCAGATTATAAATTCTCACATTCTCTAATACTAAAACACCCTAATACTAACTGACTTCATGAAAATCAACCGCAATAACTGTGAAGCCTTTTTCCTCGATTACTACGAGGGAACGCTGAGCGAGCAGCAGATTGCGGAGCTGTTTTCATTTCTGAAAGAGAATCCTGATCTGCGCGAGGTTTTCGAATCGTTCAACGATGTGGAACTTGACACAGAGGATTTACGCACGCCTGATTTTTCATTCCTGAAGAAAGAAGAAAGCGGTGATGAGCATGAACAGGCAGCGGTGTGGATGGTGGAGCTTGCTGACGGAACGATTTCTGAGGAAGCTGATCGTTTACTGCAAGCATATCTGAAAAAATATCCTGAGAAGAAAAGAGACGTTGAGTTGTACGGCAAAACGAAACTGACAGCAGATGCGGATGTAGTATTTCCTTCATCTGAATCGTTGAGAAAGCCGGTTGTCGTTTCTGCAGATAATTTTGATGACTTCGCAGTGGCACTTGTGGAAGGAAGAATTTCTGATCACGATAAGTCGCTGCTTGAAATATTCGTTGCTGCTCATCCCGAGTATCGCGTGCAGCTGGAGCAATACAGAAAAACAATTCTGCCTGCTGACAATGTTGAGTTTGAATTTAAATCTCAACTCCGCAAGTCGGGGCTGCAGATATCTGCTGACAATATTGAAGAGCTGATCATTTCTTATGTAGAGAATCAACTCACGGATAGTGAGTGCGTGCAGCTGGAACAGTTTGTGAAGAATCATCCGGAATATAAATCCTTGCTGGAGGATTACCGCAACACAATAGTATCACCTGATGCTGAAGTTGTATTCGCAGACAAACAGGATTTGCGCAAAGGCGCGATTCTGGTTACCGCGGATAATGCCGAGCATTATGTTATTTCAGCTTCTGAAGGATTACTGAACAGAGAAGAAATGGCTGCGTTGAGTGCTTTTGTGAATACGCATCCTGCTTACCGCAAACTGGTGGAGCAATATGCGCAAACACGTTTGCAGCCTGATCTGAGTGTCGTTTACGAAGATAAATCGTCACTGAAACGAAAAGATCGCGGAGCATTTATCTGGTGGAATTCCGGTTTGCGTTACGCGGCGATTCTTGTCATTCTTCTGATCGGAGGATATTTTGTGATGCGCACTGTTCTTACTGAAGGCAACGAAGGTGTGGATAACGGATTTGCCAACAACGGAACAACAAAACAAAACGATAATGTATTGGTTCCGTTCCGGGATGATAATGATAATGTAAATCAGAACGGCAACAACGGAAGTAATTCTGAGAATCTGCTTGCAGATAATGGTTCGAACTCTTCGGTGAAAAATGTGTCTGAATCAGCCGTATGGAATACCGGTAATTCATCACAGAAGGTGAATCCGTCACCAGCTCCGGTTCTTGAGTTGGATGCTGGTTTTGTTCCGGTGACCATTGCAGTGAACGGAATCGGTAACAGCGGTAATGCACAGGTTGGATTCTCTGATGCTTTGTATTCAGTGGTGTTCTCAACACCGGCTGCAGCTCCTGCTCCGAAGAAAGAATACATCTCTCCGGGTCAACTTGCAATGCGCTGGATGAAGGATAAACTCGATGAACCTTCACTTGCAATGGCAGATAACATGGATGATCCGAATGCCAAGGCTTTCAACGAACCTTCAGCACCTGAAGATCGCAATGTAGACGGATTGGATCTTACAGAAAGCGCGGTGAACCGTGTAGGTAATGTTGCTGCCAATGGCAATGTAAATATGCAGCAACGCGAAGACGGAACCTGGTTGCAGTTGTGGAACTATAACGTGCGTGTTGGACGCTGAAGATGCAACACGTGCTGAATGAGCACAGTTTACTTCACAATTTCATTTTAACTTTTCCTAACTTTCCTGATGCAATCCATGCAGTGGTTTACTGCGTAGATGATGGAAAAATAAAATGAAAATGGTTTTCGCTACGCTAGTACTCATTGCCGGATTAACTTCTTGTTCAAATCCGGATACAGTTCCGGTTAAAACCGCAGCAAAAGATTCAATCGCTATGAATGATTCATCAGGACTTCCGGCTTCAGATGCCGAATGGAAAGAGAAACTGACCTCAGAGCAGTATTATATTCTTCGTCAGAAGGGAACCGAGCGTGCTTTTACCGGTGCTTATTGGGATAATCATCAGAAAGGTATTTACAAATGCGCGGGTTGCAACTCCGTTCTCTTTGCATCAGATCAGAAGTTCGATAGCGGTTGCGGATGGCCGAGTTTCTCTTTGCCTTGGGATTCCACTGCTGTTAATTATCACGAAGATCACAGTCATGGAATGACGCGCACGGAAGTTACTTGCAGAAAGTGCGGCGGACATTTGGGTCATGTGTTTGATGACGGACCACCACCAACCAATCTTCGCTATTGCATCAATTCAGGTGCAATGATTTTCGTGAAAGAAGAAAAGTAAAAAAACAGAACCGCCTGTTCGGAAGCGGTTCTGCGGGATGTGATGCAATGAAATCAGTCTGTATTATTTTTTCCCCGGACTGAGGCAGTCGTGGCGTTTTCCGCCGCGAGACATTTTCTTATTCTTCTTGTGCTTCTTCACTTTCTTTTTCTTCGTCATCATTACATGACGCTTGTCTTTGTTAACAGGAACTTTTGCAGCATATGCAGTAGTGCCGAAAGTGAGGCAGAGAGCGGTGAGGATGGCGATGAACGTTTTCATATCAGTAAGTTTTTCTTAATATGATAAACGCAAAATCATTGCCGTAGTTTAATGAATCGGCCTTGTTTTGCTTAAGTGGTAACGTTTGCTGTGTAAGTGGTACAGCTTTACAGTCATTCAAATAAAAAACCCGGGCACTCACGAAGCCCGGGTCGCAAACCACGAATACGGAAGTATGTTGAGCGGTACTTCCGATCCGCACGCCGTTTTATTTATTGTTTCAGGATCCGCACTGACTGATCGTAAACGCCGTTTCTGTCTACGATAAAGTAAACACCGGCATCCAACCATGATAAATCAATCGATTCCTGATACAATCCCGGTGCTGCAAGAGGTGCTGACGCAGTTTGATATACAACCTGTCCGAATACATTGATTACGTTGAATTGCGGCACGGCGGAATTGAAGATGCGATATTCCAGAGTAATCATTCCGTTTGTCGGATTCGGCATTACACTGAAGCCTGATGTTGCAGGTTGCAGGTTGCTTACTGATGTAATGGTTGTATTAAAGGAAGTCGCAATGTGAACATCATTAGCGTTCAGCACCTGGCGATAAAGTTTATTCGGACCATATTCTGCAACAAACGCAACAACTTTCATACGTGAAACATTCATGTTGCCGGGAATCGTGTAATTAGCGCTAACCGAGTAAGGAGTTCCGGCAGTAGGAGTGGAAGGAATGATATTCGAGGTACCCCAAACTCCGCCTGAGATTGCCGCGCGCACCACATAACGATGCGGATAATTACTGATATAAGTTGTTTGAGCATTCCATTGTCCCGGATAATAAGTGTTGGCGAATGTTGAGCTGTAACACTTCTGATCCCAACCGCTGCCGTTCCCGATTATGCTGTCTTCAACCAGATAGATCATTATTCTTCTGTTGTAAGAAGGCATGTTCTGAACGAATGTAGCGGTTGCCGTTACGCTTAATGCGCGCGTTGCAGAATTATATGTTCCCTGAATGTCAATTCCTACTACAGCAGGATCCTGCGATACACGATCAGCAATGGAATCAAATCCGCCGCAGCTCATATACGGCACACTGTCGTTCCATGGATATACATCACGATCAATCATGATCGCTGGAGCGAAACCGAATGTTGAAGGCTGAAAATAGTTGCACGCTGTTGTCGCAACTGTGTTCGTCATGGAATCAGTTCCGAATCCTGCGTGATGAACCATCAGAATTGAATTCGAAGTATGATTTTCGTGCCAGTCTTTGATGACATGCGACTGAGGCGGACACATGCCGCACAACGTTGTAGTGAATTCTTCAAGCAGAACTTTCTTTACCGGAGCCTGCGCCTGCACAGTGGTGAACACCAGAGCTGCTGTACCGGTGGCGATGAGTGAGAAAAGATTTTTCATGGCTGAGCGATTTAGATTACAGTTGCAAAGCAAGCCGGTAATCTATTAGATGTCCAGTCGATTTAATCCAAAAGTTACGAGCCCGAGATGTCTAATTTGGCTTCAATAAATCACTTATCGGAACTGAATCGATATTGGACTGTATCCAGACCGCATATTGGAACGAGCCGAAATAACGCCGTAGTAATTCTCCGTCGTTTCCTGCGAGCAGCTCATTCAGTTCCAGAAACGCATCTGTGCGCAATTTCCTGCTGTTGGATTCGGGAAGATTTTTTGTCAGCCAACGGACAGTACGCTTTTCAGGATTGTGTCCGGATTTGCGGAGAAAATTCACGAACGATCGCGCTCTGTAATGAAGCACATCGTAGTTACCGCTTTCGTAAAGAATGGCAAGGCCGGTCATGGCATCGTGCCATTTTCCGCGCAGGGCGCAACGTCGTGTATGGTATTGCAAAGCCTTTCTCCAGGCTCTGCTGTAAAATGCACTGTGCGTTAGTGTGTCGTGCAGAATATTCAGTAAGCTGTTTTGAAATACATTGTTCTGTTTCTCAACCTGGGGAATTAACTGTTCCGCACTTTCCAAAGCTTCAGCGAAACGGTTTCTGTTCAGCAACCACGACACATAGCTGTTCAGGAGATTGGTGTAGCGTTCTTCCAGTCTCAGGGTTTTAAATCGCGCGGGAAGCTGAGCGTAGTAGGTTTTGGCTTTTTCAAACCACTGTTCGCCTTCCTTCAGCTTTTTCATCTCTCTGCACGCATTGATCAGATTACCGACAGCAACAATATATTCCGTTGAGTTGTGCTGAAGATATGTTTTGTTTTCTTCGTAAAGACCAACAAACATCTTCCGGTATTTATAACTCATTTCCCAATCGTCCAGAAAACGATAAGCAACAACAAGTACACTCCACGCTTCTTTTTTCAATGTACTTCCGCTTGTACCGCTGTTAAGAAAGCGGTGCGTTTCGTTTACAATACGTTTGAGTTGCTTACGGTAAACAGGTGTTATCGATTCTGCTTCGTGTATAATCGTCCACAGTTCATTGTTTAATCTGCGCAGTTCGATCCATCTTGTGCATTGATCTGCAATTGCACGCGCCTGTTCCAGAAATTCCGGTGTAAGCGTTAATCTCGGTTTCGCTGTTGCATTGGCTATTCTGGATCTCCACTCATAACACCTTAATAATTCAATTATCCTGTCGTGCCGCAGGGCAAGTTGTTCCGCTTTGCTGAGACATTTCATCACAATGCTAAGCTGTTTCTTAGGATAGAGAACTTCAACCTGTATCAGTCTTCGCATGATCTGGATGTCAGCAGTTGCATTGGCGTAATAACTCTCCTGACTGCGTAAAACCGCTTCCAACGTGTAGTTTTTTATGCGTTTGAAAATGGCAGCGGAACTGATACCAACAGCTTTCCTGGCGGCGGATTCGTCATACTTTTCGATGGAACAGAGATGACGAAAAAGTTTAAGGTATGACTCATCACTCTCTTTGCCGCTGAATTGGATAGCACAATATCTGCGTTCGTTGGGATGAAGCGAACGGACAAGGTCAAACAGCTCGGGAGATGGAGTTTTCAGGATTCTGACTTTTGTCTAAAATAGCCAAAAGTTACGTTTCAGGAGGATGTAACAGGTAATAAAAAAGAGGCTGCGTCCTGATCGCAGCCTCTTTCACATGAATCCCGCCGTTTGCCTCGGGCCGGATTATCGTGCAATAACCAAACGTTGTGTGGTTATGCTGTTGCCATTGATCGCACGGATGACATAAGTTCCCGTTGCGAGTGAAGCCGTATTGATAATTGTTGTTGCTGAATTGGCCGGTGCAGTCATTACAACGCGACCTGTAACATCGCAAATCTGAATTTGTGATTGCGGAACAGTTTCCACCACAACTTTGTCGTTCGCCGGATTCGGGTAAACGTGCAGCGGTGTGGCATTCTCAGTTTCAATGATTCCGGCCGGAACTGTCGGATCAATTACTACCGAATCATTAACCAGATTGAATTGCAGATAATGTTGTGATGCTGTTACTGCAGTTACGTCGCTCAAGGTGAAATCGCACACTGCAATTCCGGAGAGATTATCTGTAGTCACGATAAAGAGTGTTGCAATGTTTCCTGAACCGTTGTTAACGTTGGATTGATTGTTACGTACCTCTGCAAAGTCGACAATCGCATTCGTCAGGAAGTGTTTCTGGAAACTGAACATGTCACTGCCTTGAGTTCCCAGCCAGGAATTGTTTGCATTGATTGCAGTCAGATTCGTGTCGATTAAGCCTGCATCTGAAGTGATCCGGAATGAAATGCCATACAAGCTGTCAACAGAGGTTGTTGCGTTACCAAGTATTACATTGATCTGTACCAAAGTCTGTAAACCTACTGTATCAACAGTGCAACTGAGTTCCAGAGTAGGGGCAGTAGCCGGAGCCGGATTCAGAACTTCAAACTGATATGGGTGATTGAGGCCGTAGTTGAGTGATATAGCGAGAGTGTCGTTCACATCAATAACACCGTCACCGTTCGTATCACCGTGTTTGTAGTTACAGTTGACATAATTCTGCGACCAATCTGTCATCGGTTGTGCATACCATCCGTTGGTTGCAGCCGGACGTGTTGCTCCAGTTGCACCGTACGCCAAACCGATATGCAATGCATCAGCCATATTCGCGGTGAGATCGTAGTTACAATCTCCCGGCCATACATTCGGAACACTTGCAGTACAACTGTCGATTACTGTGAATATACTTGTGTAGAAGCAATTTCCTGTTTGCACCTGTACAACGTACTGCCCCGGATTGGTTACAGTGATCGCATGAGATGTTGCGCCGGTATTCCAGAAGTACTGATAGAACGGAACTCCTGCATCTAGTAGAACCGGTTGATTATTGCACGAGTACACAGTGTCATTCACATAATTCGATACGTGAACACCTTGTGCTGTATCGCTCTGAACGCAACCTGTTATTGTATCTGTAACGGTCAACGTGTAGTTCATGTTAATGACGTTGTTCACATACGGATTTGCAATGTTGGGATTGCTGAGTCCGGTCGATGGAGTCCATGAGTACACAAGATTCGAGCTTGCAGGGGAAATCACCGGTTGGAACTGCACGGAATTCCAGGCAACACCGCAATATTGCAAAGTGTGAATATCGACTTGCATGCAAAGACATGTATCTACCAATGTAATTACACTTGTCAGCGCACCGCAACCGGGATAGAATCCAATGCAAACATATTGAACCGGTTGAGAGAGCACAACCAGAGGTGAAGTCTGATTGTACGTTTGCCATACACCATTGGTATCGGTGAATTGCACAGTATAAACTGTTGCGCCCGGTCCGAGATCAAAAGTCACAGGTTGATTTCCGCAAGTCTGCAGAGTATCAATGTGCCAATAGTAAGCACTTACAACTACAGTATCAGTTGCAGTGCAGTTGTTGGCGGTATCAGTCATCGTTACGATGTATTGCTGATTGTTCACGCCGATTACAACATTCGGATTCTGCACATTCGGATTATCCAATCCGTAAGCCGGTGACCAACTGAATGTGTAATTGCCCGGTGAAGCCGGAGTTGCATTTAATTGTCCCTGCAGTTGACAGAAAGTTGTATCGGGGCCTGCATCAACATCACAAACCTGGGAGCAATTGGAGTCCCATTGCACGAAGAAAAAGTAACTGTAGATATTTCCGCAAGCATAAGCCATGCCTGTGTACATTCCAACAGTGTCTACAGTAATTGTTTGCGTTGAATCCATACTCATTTGCCAGAAGTATCCGTCTTCAGCGCCGGCACCGAGATCCAGCACAATGCTGTCACCGGGACACAAGTTTACCAGCCATGTTGGTTGTGAAAGCGGTTGATATGTAACAGAATCAGTGATGAGAATAACTATATCAGTGAGCATGCCGCAGTTTGTGGTTGTATCCATCATTGTAATGATAATCGGCAGCGTATCATTCGCGATCGAATCATTCACGTAATAGTATTGTCCGTACGACAATGCCGTATCCCAAACCCATGAAGGAGATACGTTGAATACATAAGGATTCAGTGCTGATGCAGCAGCTGTGAAGACAGCGTTACTTCCTGCGCAAGAACGAATAGTGTCGGGCATTGAAACAGTGTTTTGCACCAACAGCGTCGGACATCCGCTTCCGGCATTAGTTGTTTTCCATGTTCCTGTAAAATCAATAGTAACGAAACCGATGTCGTTGGTGATGAAATCACAGTCGCGCACCATGTAACCCGGCATGATGCTGTTCAGTCCGATCCAGCTTGCGCCTCCGTCGATTGTGCGAAAAACATTTCCGCCAACGCCGGTCATGTAGCCGGTGTCTGCTGATGGGAAATCTATCGAGAGGAATTGATATGTACCATAAACGGTGACAGGATTCCAACTAGCTCCTCCGTTTGTTGTACGCAGTAATCCGTAAGTGCCGGTTGCGCACCCGTTCAGCGGGTCTGTAAATGCAATATCCTGAAACTCATAAAAGATACTGGAGAATTGCTGAGTCCAGGTTGAGGCATTGCTTGTTTTAAGAATGATGCCGTCATCGCCACCAACCCAACCTGTTGTGGCATTTACAAATTCTACAGAATAAAGATCAAGTGTTGTGGTTGATGAAAGAGTTGTCCAGGTATTTCCTCCGTTAGTTGTCTTGCGAATCAGTCCGCCTCCGCCAACAACATATCCGGTAGTAGACGATGTGAACCATACTGCATTCAACTCCTGCGTCGCAGAAACTTGTTGAATGGTTGTCCAGCTTGCACCTCCATTACCGGTTTTCTTAAACCAGCCTGCGTAGTTGCCGAATCCAAGATTTTCTGAGAACACAGCAAAACCTTCATTTGCATTCAACCAATACATTCCAGTACAACTGAATGAGCCGGAAACAGAATCTATGGTAGTCCATGTTACGCCGCCATCGGTTGATTTCTGCATGGTGTAAATATTCTGCAGATATCCGGTTGTGGGCGAAACGAATTTTATCGACTGTCCGGAATTATTGGGTGCAATATTGTTCCATTGTGCATACGCAGGGTTTGCCAACCATGTCAGTATTGCCAATGTTCCGATCAGGGAGAGAAGCGGATTTTTCATGTGTTTCAATTGTTCGTTACTGGATACTCGTTCACATTACAAACGTAGACCGATTCTCCGGTATGGGAAAGTACAGAAAATGAAAAAAGTCGGACATATAAAACAGCAAAAACGTTTAAATAGTTATTAAAAGGCATAAATTGCGCTTAAAATGTCGGATATATACAAATCAAAGGTGGCTGGAATTATTCGCGGACTAATACCCGCGGAGTTGCCGCTATTCCGGACATGGTTGAATAAGGATTCAGTAAATGATATGCGTTTGCTTCGCCTGTTTGATTTCTACTCGCAACATATACGTAAAGCAGATCTGACTGAAATAACAAAGTCGGATGCGTGGAAATCGGTTAACGGGAAAGAGAAATACAACGATATGAAGTTCCGTTATCTCAATGCTGATCTTGTTACACGGCTCGAAGAGTTTCTCATTTACCGAAGAACCAATGAGCAATCGAGACTGAAGGATGAAATACTGTCAGCAGAACTGGGAAGTCGCGGTGCAGTGAAAGCGTGGAATACGCATTACAGAAATTTCACATCGCATACTTTGTCTGAGCCGGTTCATGATGCCGATTATTTTTCTCATGCCTGGAGCATGGAGTATTCGCGATTGTCGCTTATGGCTACAGGAAAAATCGAAGGCGATGCTGAAGCAATTACGAAAGCAGCAGGTTATCTGGATCGTTTTTATCTCATTCGTAAACTGCAGTTGTGTTGCGAAATGTTCAACGCACAGAACGTTTTCGCTCAGGAATATCAGTTTTTCCTTCTCGATGCAATATTGCAGCATATCGGAAATCGCAGCTATGAAGACACACCGGTAATTATTATCTACTACCGCATTCTGATGACCTTGCGTGATAGTGAAAATGAAGAACACTATCATGCGCTCAGAGAACTGCTGCACATGCACGAACATGAAATCTCTTTGTCGGAGCTGCGCGATATGTATAAGTATGTGCTGAATTACTGCATCAAGAAAATCAATCTAGGGAATATCTCATGGCAGGGCGAATTATTCGACATATATAAAACCACAGTCGGCAACAGAGTTTTGATGTCAGAAGGATTTCTTTCGCATCGCGATTTTAAGAATATCGTCACCATTGCTCTGCGTCAGAATCAGATTAATTGGGCAGGAGAGTTTATCGATCGCTACACATCTGAAGTGCCTGCTGAGGAACGTGAGAATGCGAAGCTGTATAACACCGCTAATCTGCTTTTTCATAAGAGAGATTATTCCGGCGCAATACGACTATTACAACGCGTGGACTTTCTCGACATCTTCTATGATCTCGACGCGCGATCTATTTTGCTAAAGACATGGTTTGAACTCGACGAGCAGGATTCATTTGACTATCACGCCACAGCATTCCGAAAGTTCCTGAAACGCAACAAAAGTGTTTCCGATTATCAGCGCACCATCTATGAGAATCTGATTACATACGCTTCCCGTTTGATGCACGCAGGAACATCAGCTGCAGCAGTGAAAAGGCTCAGCAAAGAAATCAGTGAGAAAAAGAATGCCGCTGATCTGAGATGGTTACTGGCAAAAATTGAAGAGCGATTGTAATCAATGCGATAAAAATACAGTCAACATTTAAAGGCTTGTAGTAACTTTGACCCATGAACATTCTGTTACTCGGATCCGGTGGACGCGAACACGCTTTCGCATGGAAACTCACACAAAGCAAACTTCTGACGAAACTTTTTATCGCACCCGGCAATGCCGGTACTGCAATGCACGGAGTAAATGTGAACATGAGCGCTACGGATTTCCCGTCGATAAAAGACTTTGTTCTCTCCAACAATATTGCACTTGTGGTTGTTGGTCCTGAAGATCCGCTGGTAAAAGGTGTCCATGATTTCTTTCTTGCTGACGAGCAATTGAAACACATTCCTGTTATCGGTCCGCAGAAACAGGCAGCGCAACTGGAAGGAAGCAAAGACTTCTCCAAGCAATTCATGTTTCGCCATGGTGTTCCGACAGCAGCCTATCGCACTTTTACCAAAGAAACTTTGAACGACGGCCTGACTTTTCTCGAAACGCTGCAGCCGCCTTACGTGCTTAAAGCGGATGGGCTTGCGGCGGGAAAAGGTGTTGTGATTCCGTCAACTCTGCAAGAAGCAAAGGCCGAACTAAAAGCTATGCTGGCTGATGCAAAATTCGGTGAAGCAAGCAGCAGGGTAGTGATTGAAGAATTCCTTAAAGGAATTGAACTCTCCGTTTTCGTTTTTACAGATGGAGTTTCATATAAAATTTTGCCAGCGGCAAAAGATTACAAGCGCATCGGTGAAGGTGATACCGGATTGAACACCGGGGGAATGGGTGCCGTTTCTCCTGTGCCGTTTGCTGATGATGCGTTCATCAGGAAAGTGGAAGACCGTATCGTTATTCCTACAATTGAAGGATTGAAGAAAGACGGCATTCCTTATGTCGGATTTATTTTCATCGGATTGATGAATGACAACGGCGATCCGAAAGTAATTGAATACAATTGCCGCATGGGCGATCCGGAAACCGAAGTGGTATTGCCACGTATTAAATCCGATCTTCTTGAACTGTTTGTCGCTGCAGGGAAAAAACAACTTTCATCAGTGTCGCTTGAGCTCGATCAGCGAACAGCAACAACAGTGATGATGGTAGCCGGTGGATATCCGGGTGATTACGAAAAAGGGAAAGTAATTTCAGGACTCGACAAAGTAACCACTGCAACTGTTTTTCATGCGGGTACAAAAGCGTCAGGCAACGAGATCGTCAGCAACGGTGGTCGTGTAATGGCATTTACTGCATTGGGCAATGGAATTCAGGAAGCACTGAACGGGTCTTTCGCTGCGGCAAATACGGTGAAGTTTGAGGGTTGCTATTTCCGTCGCGATATTGGTCAGGATCTTCTGAACTGGAAGCAGTAATTGCCGACAAAGACACGGAGCAGCAATGCTTATTGTACGCATGCAATAGCAGTTTGTGCAGCTGCATTAACCCGGCTTACTTTGGAGGATAGACGTTTTTTGCTAAATTGACATGTTATCAATTTTCATTGCGATGCGTTTTGCTATTCAGTTTTTCAAAGTGATCAGAGCAGCAATTTTATTAATTGCGATGGGCATGGTTCAGGGCGTTTATGCTCAAACTTTGTTCGGCCTGGAGTATAGTTCAGTTTCCGGAGGTACGCCAATGGTGAAAGTGCTGACTAATGGAAATTATGTGGTAGCCGGAAATGGCGAAATGTTTTGTCTGACGCCATGGGGCGGACAAGTTTGGAGTTATTCTTTTACTCCCGCACAGATACAGATACTTGGTGTTACTGAAGAAGGAACAGATCTGATTTGCGTTGGCAGCAATTACGCCAATCCATTACGTACTGCAATCATTTTCAGGTTGGATTCTGCACTCAATTTGCTTTCTCAGAAGGAGGTAATCCTACCTGTATCGTTTTATGCAGGGAAAGTACTGTTTACTTCTGATAACAACATTCTTATCGCCGGAGGAACAGCAACGGGTAGTGTTTGCGTTAAACTGGATTCGTCATGGAACTATGTTTCCGGCAGACAAATTCAGAGCGGGTTTGGTGATATTATGTTGTTACAGGAGCTATCAAATGGCGATTACCTGATTGGCACACAGAATTCAACTGTTGTTCGTACCGACACAGCGATGAATGTTCTCTGGGAGCATGCTTACGATGCTTCCATGTACACATTGCTCTCGTATTTTTCCGGAGCTTCCGAATTACCTTCAGGTAATCTGGTATTCTCCGGCAGTCAGTATTATGCATTCGGCGAAGGTCAGATCAGAATAGTAAAGACGAATAGTGGTGGAGTTATGTTGAATGACACTACCGTTTATTATTCTGCGCCATATGTGCGGCTGTTTTCCCGCCACGGTACGCAGGATTCCAATAATGAATTGGTTTTGAGTACTAATTCTTTTTACTATGATCCGGCCAACCCGAATTGGGCATATTACAACGGCGGAATGGCTCGAGTTGATACCAATGGAATTCCGGTTTGGTTTCGACAATATCCGAATACCGGAAGCTACTATAAGCCTGAAATTGTTCCCGGAGATGGATTTATTCTTCCAATGCTGAATACAATTCAGCAGACGAATTTCATACTCTATAAGACAGACGATAATGGTATTACAGGTTGTCAATCTGCAACGGCTGTGCCGGTTGCCGGTCCTGCAGCTACAGATACTTCATATGGTATTGTCTTTTCAACTTACACCGCATCGGTAGCGCCGACGTCGCAGTTACAACTGATGCCGAATACTCATTCATTACTTTTCAATTGTTTTCTCGGATATAACGAAATTGAAAATGATAATCAGATCAGAGTTTATCCTAATCCGGTGAATGATGACGTGATACATTTTGAAACACCGGAAGGTATCCATGTCGAAAGTGCTGCACTACTCAATAGTTTAGGCCAGATCATAGAAACTCAGGTTCCGCCCGACGGATCGAATGCGGTTAAATTCGCGTCGATGAAAACTGACGGAGTTTATAATGTTGTCTTCTGGGCTGACGGAGTTCCGGTTGTGAAAAGAATAGTCCTTGTTCGCTAACTGATAATTTCGGGATCCTGTGTGACTGTGAAACATATTTACAGTTGTTTCAGATTCACGCACACCGGCACAGGTAAGTAAATCACATATTGCTTTCTTCGCGCCTTTAAGCTACGGTACTTTAATTTCGAAGAAACTTATGCTATGCCTATGTTCCGGACTATTCCGTTTGTTACTCTGATCATGTTCCTGATTTCATGCGGGCGATCCGTTTCTCCTTCTGATATGGATACCGCCATTGCAGACTCCGCTGAAACTGAGCCGGTCGTTGTTATTCACCCAACCTTCGAACGCTTCATCGTTAAAGGATGTGTTCCTGTTGATTCCTGTTTCGGTTATCTGAATAACGATACTATCACTGACGCTGCAGTTTTGTTGCGTGATACCACTGTTGGGTTGGGCGATCCTGCACAGCGACCTTTAATAGTAATGCTGGGAGGTAAGGGAATTTACACTTCTTCAGTCCGCAACGATAGTGTGGTGCTCAAAGAAGATGAAGGCGGTGTTTACGGAGATCCTTTTGCCGGTATGGAAATTGAAAACGGGGAACTCCGGATTTCACATTACGGCGGAAGCGCCTGGCGATGGAGCAGAGTGGCAGTGTTCCGTTACGATACAGCATCTGCTCATCTCATTCTGCGTTCGGATGTTGCGGAATCATTCAATATCAATGAACCTGAAAAGCCGCATGAAACGGAAAAACGTAACGTCGGAGCTTACGGCAAACTGACGTTCGATCAGTATTCTGTTTACAGGTAAAAGAAAACCCTGCTCCGGAAAGGAACAGGGTTGTATAAATCATTACGTTCTGAATTACTTCAGTCCGCCTTCTTTTTCAAACTTGGTGTTGTACTTAGACTGAACATAAACCCATGATGCAGTAGCAACAAATCCCACCACAATCAGAATTTTGTTAGGAGACATGTTTTCATACACCCATTCAAGTCCGGTAAATGTTGTCATGAAAAAATCACCTAATGACCACCAAAATCCTTCGTGCTTAATCATAGTTCAATGTTTTTATGTGCGGAACAAATTTACAAATTCAAACCAATCCGCAATGCCTTAACTTTGGGAAAACTTTTGCCGGGTGATCGTAAATCCTGTCCGTAGTCATAGTCCTGCTTCCTTAATCCTGATTCCGCTTTTGGGGGCAGTGTTATGGTTACCGGCATTTCTGAATCCCGGACAAACCATAAGCGAACCGTTTATGCCTCTGTACGGTTCGGTAAATGAGTTTTTTGTTGCGCACCCGTTGACGGCAGTAATAACTGGCTTTTTTATGTTGATGGGCGAGGCTTTCCTGCTGAATTTCCTTCTTCAACAACATCAGATTCTTACCCGTAAAAACTGGCTGCCGGCTTTACTGACAGTTGTTTTCGGCTCATGTACCCCGGGGCTGTTGTGGCCGTTGCCTGAACAGTTTGCCGGATTGCTGATTCTTGCGGCGTTGTATTTGCTTCTGGGTACATACAGACAGGACAAAGCTCTGAGTCCAGTGTTTAATTCGGGGATGCTTTTGGGAATTGCGTCTCTGTTTTACTTCCCCGCCTTCCTTTTTTTCTTTTTCTTTTTTATCGTGGTAATCATGCTGCGTCCTTTTGTCTGGCGCGAATGGTTAATGCTGCTGATTGGTTTCCTGCTTCCGTTTATTTACAGTGGCGTGTGGTTTTTCTGGAACGACTCTCTCGATGATTCGGCACAGCGCTATTTGATAGATCCGATTCTCGACAGAAGCTTCTTCCTGAAGCTCGATTCGTCTGACTATTTTCTCGCTGCTGTAACTCTGCTATTGCTGATTGTATCGGCAGGCCGTTTGATGAGCAGTTCACTTACTTCCGCACTTAAAACCAAAAAGGGAATCGGGGTGATATTGTGGTTGATGTTTTTCTCACTTGTCGTTCTGCTGCCTGCACCGAACTTTGCTTCCGGTTCATTCCGCTTTTTCATTTATCCGTTTGCTTTTCTGGCCTCCAACTATTTCCTGGCAGCGCGTCGCCTCTGGATCGCGGAATCTATTTTCACGTTGTTACTCGCCGGCATAGGTGTTGCATACTGGCTGGAAGGCATGTGATCTGCATTACGGAGTTGTTAACAGTTTATCCTCAGTCCTGTTTTCGCGCATTTCCGTTTTTTCATTTCCGTATATTTGCAGCCTAATATTTTTCTCAATGAAATTCGGTGTTGTAATTTTTCCTGGCTCCAATTGCGATCAGGATATGATCTATGTTCTGAATAAGATCATGGGACAGGAAGTTGTGGAACTCTGGCACAAAGATCACGACCTGAAAGGCGTGGATTGCGTTGTATTGCCGGGAGGATTCTCATACGGAGACTATCTTCGTTCAGGTGCTATCGCACGTTTCTCACCGATCATGACAGAAGTAATTGACTTCGCAGGAAAAGGCGGATACGTGTTCGGAGTATGCAATGGCTTTCAGGTTTTGTGTGAATCACATCTCCTTCCCGGAGCTTTGCTTCACAATGACAGCAGAAAGTTCATTTGTAAAAATGTAAACATCAAAGCTCAGACGAATAACACACTGATCACTTCAAAGGTTCCGATGGATCGTGCACTGAAAATTCCTATTGCACATGGCGAAGGGAAGTTTTATGCCAACGAAGCAACAATGAAGGAACTGAACTCAAATGATCAGATTCTGTTCCGTTATTGTGATGAGAAAGGAAATATCACCCCGGAATCCAATCCTAACGGCGCTTTGGAGAACATTGCCGGTATCTGCAACGCAGGTCGTAATGTTTTTGGAATGATGCCACACCCGGAACGTGCTGCGGACGCAGAACTGTCGAATATGGACGGAAAATGGCTGTTTGAGTCATTAATCGGTCTGGTACACGCATAGTTGAACGCGTAATCCAGCTTCCCTCTGTTTTCCGATGGCGGGTAGATGCAGTTGGCAGATGTAAATTCAGGGCATGAAAGCGTAAAGTTTATGCCTTGTTCCATTGTCGGTTGGGTAATTTTTCGGAACTTTTGTCTGGCAAACCAAGGTTCCCTTACCTAAAACACCGAAACAATGAGAAAATTATTTACCACAACTTTACTGGTATGTTGTGTTGTGCTTGCAAATGCGCAGCAGATCGGTACGCCGGCTTATATTAACGGCCCGAATTACAACCAGCGCGGTCCTTCAGATCCGAATCCTGCCAACGGAAATAATATGTTGGCGATGACTTACAGCAATACTGCTTGCGGACTGAATTACAGTCTCAGCTCTGTGCGCCTTGGTCAGCGTTTCGTACCTGTAGGTCTTCCTCAACCTGCACCGCTCACCGTAACTGCAGTGCCTTCTTGCGGAACTGTTTTGAAAGCATACTTGTATACAGAAGCACTGGGTGTTGCGCCGGGAATTACGGCCACACTCACCAATCCTGCTAACCAGTCAACAAGTTTCGCGATGACGCTTATCGGATCTTCCGTTGACGTTTGCTGGGGAATGAACGGAACACACATGTGGCGTGCGGATGTTACCAGCGCAATTACAGGTAGCGGAACATATACTATCAGTGGCTTACCTGTAACTCCTCAATCAACAACAGGTGTGGATGTTGAAGGAGCATCACTCCTGATCATTTATCAGGATCCAACTGCTTCCTACACCGGAAGTATTCAGATCGACGACGGTTGTTACACTGTAACCGGTGGTGTGCTTACACATACAATGACCGGCTTCAACGCATGTGCGAATTCAACCAACGCTTCAGCTTTCATGCTGGTTGGTGATATGCAGATGCCCGGCTATTCAATTCAGATGAACGGCGGAAACGTGGTTCAGCCGCAATGGAACTGGTGGAACGAGATCAGCACTTCAACAAGTGTTACATCAGGTCAAACATCATGTAATTATATGCTTGCTTCTTCCGGTGATTGCTTTACACTTGGTGTTGCCGGATTGTACTATCAAACCAATTGCAATGCATGCACGCCTTCATCAAATGCACTGAATGTAACAGTGTCAGGCAACAACGCTTCTTGCGCAAATAACGGCTCAGCAACCGCTACTGCGACCGGTGGCAACGGGAATTACACGTACACCTGGATTCCCGGGAACATGACAGGATCGACCGTTAGCAACATGGCTCCCGGTACTTATACCGTTCAGGTTACTGACGGAACCAACTGCGGATCCGGAACTGTTACTATTGCGAACACAGGAATGGTCATTACTAATTCTGTTACTGCATCAAACTGTCAAGGCAACGGAAGTGCTACAGTTACTGTAACAGGAGGTGCGCAGCCTTACACGTATTCTTGGGCTCCGATCGGCGGAACAGGTCCATCTGCATCGAATCTTCCTGCGGGAACCTATACATGTACAGTTACTGATCAATCAGGATGTATCATTCCTCATGTAGTAGTTGTACCTGCTACAACGCCGCTTCAGGTTATCGCTTCTATGACACCGGATAGTTGTCCTTCGCCGACCGGGACAGGTTACGCAAGTGTTGTCGGCGGTCAAGGTCCGTTCTCAATTTTGTGGTCGAACAACGCAACTTCCGCATACATATCTATGCTGGCAGCCGGAACGTATACAGTTACTGTAACTGATGCCAATGGATGTACTGCAACTGACACCGGCGTTGTGACAACAGCACCTGGGAACTTCCTGTATTACGGTAGCTCTCCTCAGTTCTTCACCTGCGGTGATTCAGTAATGCTTTATGCATATTGTAATGATCCGACTGCAACGTACAGCTGGGCTCCTGCTGCGTTTGTGGCAAATCCGAACGCTCAATTGACGTATGCAACACCTCCGGGAAGCATGACGTTCTATTACACCATTACCAGTCAGTGCGGTTTTGCTTACGACAGTATTGAGGTGTATGCAGACACGATGAACTACAATGTTGAACAGATTTGTTTCGTTACTACAGATACATCGGTAAACAAAAATGTTGTAATCTGGGAAAGATTCAACTCACAAAACGTTGCAGCTTACAACATCTATCGTGAAACTTCCGTAAGTGGAATATACACTCAGATCGCTTCGCAACCGGCATCTCAGTTCTCAACTTACGTTGATCCTACATCAGTACCGCAACAACAGGTATATCGTTACATGATTACAACAGTTGACTCCTGCGGTGCTGAATCGGATACAAGCTTCCATCATAGCAGCATTCATCTTCAGGTAAGCCCGTCATTCTTCGGCGGATGGAACCTCAACTGGAATGCGTATGAAGGATTGTCGATTCAGACGTACAACATTTACAGAGGATCAAGTATTTCCACAATGACACTTCTTACTCAGGTAAGCGGAAGCACGTTTGCATACACGGATCTCACTCCTCCTCCGGGCAATCTTTGGTACATGGTTGAAGCTGTGCATCCGCTTGGCGGCTGTGCTCCTTCACGTATCAACGGTTACGATCGTCGCGTGGAGCCGGATTACACAAACATTCACTCTAACCTTGAACCAACCAATGGTGTAACAGTTGAAGAAAACGCGGCGTTGCTGTCGTCAATGTCTGTTTCTCCGAATCCGGGTAACGGCAACTTTACTTTGCAGTTCACATCAATTGCAGGAACGGATGCGAATATCACCATCACAGATGCTTTGGGTCGCGTAGTGTACTCTTCTGTACAAAGCGGAACCGGAAGTGTGATGCGAGTTGATATGAACCTTGCTTCTTTGTCTTCCGGTGTTTACAATATTCACGTGAACAGCGGCAATGCAAATGCAGTAAAACAATTGGTGATTACGGAGTAAGCACACCGGTCACACAAATAAAAAGGTCTTCACACGAAGACCTTTTTATTTTTTATAGAAGTTCATCTGATCACAGTATTTCCATACTTCATCAGGCATGAAGTAACGCATGTCTTTTTTATCACGTATGCCGTTGCGAATCATTGTGGATGAAATTTCCATTATTGGAGCATCCGTTATTTTTACATTCGGATGTGTTGCAAGTTTGCCTCCTGTAAATCCGGGTCGCGGATAAACGTAAATGGAATAGTGGTTCAGAATTTCCTCGTAGTTTTTCCACTTGTGCAGCGACTCCAGGTTGTCGGCACCCATGATAAGTGAAAAGTTTTCTTTGGGATATTTTTCTTTCAGATACGCCAGTGTATTCACTGTGTAAGAAGGTTGCGGCAATCCGAATTCAATATCACTTGCTTTAAACTTCGGGTGATCGCCGATAGCTGCATTAACCAATGCAAGACGATGATGATCGGCGAGCAGCGAAGATTTTTCCTTCAACGGATTGTGAGGAGAAACCACAAACCACACACGATCAAGGTCGGTATATTCCGTCATGTAACTCGCAAGAATCATGTGTCCTGAATGAACGGGATTGAATGATCCGAAGAACAGTCCCGTTTTCATTTGCTCAGGAATTGGCGGATCAGATCTTCAGCACGCTGAAGTGCTGATTCCAGATTATCGTTAATCAAAACTGTGTCGAAGTGCACAGCTTCATCCAGTTCACGTTTTGCTTTCGCAAGGCGCATCTGAATTTTCTCTTCCGATTCCGTTGCTCTGTGACGCAAACGCTGTTCAAGTGTGTCGATAGACGGCGGCATGACGAATACACTCAGTGCACGTTCTCCGAATTGTTTCGAGAGATTGATTCCGCCCTTTACGTCAACATCAAAAATTACATGATGTCCTTTTCTCCAGATTCGTTCCACTTCTGCTTTCAGCGTACCGTACATCTGTCCGGGATATACCTCTTCCCATTCTACGAATTCATTATTGGCAACACGTTTTCTGAATTCTTCCACGCTGAGAAAGTAATAATCCACACCGTGTTGCTCGTCACCGCGTAATGCGCGTGATGTTGCCGAAACAGAAAATTCAAGAACCGGAAATGTCTT
This sequence comes from Bacteroidia bacterium, assembly GCA_023151315.1. Taxonomy (GTDB): domain Bacteria; phylum Bacteroidota; class Bacteroidia; order Palsa-965; family Palsa-965. The sequence goes on along the minus strand of JAKLJE010000005.1, from coordinate 138,739 downwards.
CAGCAAGTGATGTACAATCGTGGTTTTCCCCGCACCCGAAGGAGCTGAAAATATCACGAGTTTGCCGTTTTCCATGCCGCGAAGATAAGAAACGCGATTCGCTTCAAAGTTGTGATGTCTGAACAGCAGTGTTGAAGTGGTATTTATAAGTTGTTTACGATTAGCGTTTCAATCAGACGGTTCAGTGAAACGAAACTCAAATGCGGACGGATTTTCTGTTTAAGTATCTGATATTCAATAGTTTGTAATTAATATTTTCTCGCTTTTATGTGGCGGATAATGAAAATATTGTTAAACAAAATACCGTACAAGCGAGTTATAAATTGAAAAGTGTTTAATAAATACAAAAAAATAGTGAACAGTATTTTGTTTAGGCTATTATTGTCGAACAAAAACAAAAAAACATGAAACAAATTATCCTCTCTAGCGCTTTTATGGCAACAATGGCTGGCGGGCTTTTCGCTCAGAATGCCAATGTACAGATCATTCACAACTGCGCTGACCCCTTGGCGGATTCAGTTGATGTATATGTGAACGGAGCTCCAACGCTCGACAACTTTGCATTCAGAACAGCAACCGGGCAGCTTTCTTTACCTGCGGGTACTTACGTGGTTGACATTGCTCCGAAGACGAGTTCTTCTGTGGCGCAATCAATCTTTACTGACACGTTGACTTTGACAGCTTCAACAAACTACACAGTCATCGCGAACGGATTACTCTCGGGTCCGGTGAATACTGCGTTTAATCTTTATGTGTACGCGAATTCAAGAACAACAGCAGCTGTTTCAGGAAATACAGATCTTCTCGTTTTCCATGGAGCAACTGACGCGCCAACCGTAGATGTAACTGTTGCAGGAGGTTCTCCGACTTTGTCGAATGATCTTGCTTACGCAACTTTTAATTCAGGCGGTTACATCGAACTGCCAACTGCAGATTATTCAATTGAAGTTCGTGACGCTTCAGGTGCAGTTGTTGTTGCAGGATATGAAGCTCCATTGCAAACTCTTGCTCTGACGAACAGCGCGATCACAGTTGTTGCATCCGGATTTCTTGCTCCGCAACCCGGACAAGCGAGTTTCGGTTTATATGTTGCACTTCCAACCGGCGGTAACCTGATTCCGCTTCCGGTGTCAAATGCGTTGGTGCAGATCATTCACAACTCTTCCGATGCAGCTGCGGACTCAGTTGACATTTATCTTGACGGAGCAATTCTCCTCGACAACTTTGCATTCCGCACAGCAACACCATTTGTTAATGTTACAGCCGGTGTATCGCACACGATTGCAGTAGCTGCTAAAACAAGCACATCAGCATCTCAGGCGCTTGCAACATTCCCGGTAACATTTGCTGCGAATGAAACATACATCGTTGTTGCTAACGGATTACTCGCAGGCCCGGTACAAACACAATTCAACTTGTACACTTACGCCATGGGTCGCACAACCGCAACCAACAGTGCGAATTCAGATGTGCTCGTTTTCCACGGATCAACTGATGCTCCGACTGTAGATGTAACTGTAGCGGGTGGCAATCCAACGCTGGCGAATGACCTTGCATACGCAACATTCAACAGCGCGGGATATCTTGAGTTGCCAACGGCGAATTATCAGATCGATGTGCGTGATCAGACCGGCGCAACTGTAGTTGCAACTTACGATGTGCCGTTGCAGACGCTTAACCTTGGAGGTGCCGCAATGACTGTTGTAGCTTCAGGCTTCCTTGCACCTGCGCCGGGTCAACCTGCGTTCGGATTGTACGTTGCTCTTGTTAACGGAGGAAATCTTATTCCGCTTCCATTGAGCAATACATCAGGTATCAATGAAAACAACACTGCAACATTCCGTACATATCCGAATCCTGTACAGGATGAATTGATCATCGATCAGAACGGATCAGTGGCAGATGCAATTGAAATTGTGGATGTAACAGGACGTGTTGTGTATTCCCAGAACAATATTTCTCAAAGTGTTGTGCGCGTGAATACATCTTCGTTTGCAAATGGAATTTACACTGTACGTGTAATTGCAGCAGGAAATGTTTCGCAGCAGAAAATTGTTGTAGGAAACAACTAAACACAACTAAAAACTTACGTGAAGTTGGCAGTAATGGGTTAAATGTTTGGGTGGGTACCGGCTGGTCAGAAATGATCAGCCGGTTTTTTATTAAAGAACATTCAGCATTTGCTCCTTGATCTTTTCCAACTCATCTTTCATTTCCACAACCATTTTCTGAATGGCAGCATCATTGGCTTTTGATCCGATGGTGTTGATTTCACGACCGATTTCCTGAGTGATGAATCCGAGTTTTCTGCCGCTTGAAGCTTCGCTCATTGTCGAGAGAAAATAATCGCAATGCGTTTGAAGTCGCAGCTTCTCTTCCGTGATGTCGAGTTTTTCGAGATAGTAAATCAATTCCTGTTCAAATCGATTCTGATCAACTGCGCCTGGCGGCACAGATTCATTAATCGCTTTATGCAAACGATCGCGAACAGAAGCTATGCGTTGCGGATCGCGTTCTGAAATTGCAGCAAGCTTGCTTTGAATCAAACCTACACGCTGTCTGAATTCGGCTTCAAGAATTTTTCCTTCATCATCACGGAAACGATTGAACCCGGCAATAGCTTCTTCCACTGAAATCATTACCTGTTTCCATTCGCTTTCGTCAGGTGTTACACGATCCTGTTTGAGAACATCGGGCATACGAAGAACCAGTCCGAGATAATCGTTACTTGTTGCACCTGTTGCCTCCGCGAGTTTTTTTATTTCGGCGTAATATCCCGCTGCCAGTGTTTGGTTAATGGCAGAAGTTTGATTTTCTCCCGCTGTTTCAACAAAAATGGAGAAGTCAATTTTACCACGCTCAAGTGTGCGCGAAAGCAACTGCCGCAATTCTGGTTCCTTATCGCGATACAACGTATGTGTGCGCAGATTCAGATCGAGCTGCTTGCTGTTCAGCGAACGTATTTCGATTGTTACTTTCTTTCCGGGCAACTCACAAACTGATTTGCCGAATCCGGTCATTGATTTCATAGAATCAAATGTACAATTATCAGACGAATGATCATTATGAATAAAAAAAGCGCGGAGAATCCCCGCGCTTTGATCTTGAATTGTGCAGTGTGATTACTTCACTACCTGGAATTTGCTTCCGATAGTTCCTTCGCTTGTTGCAACAGTGTAATAGTAATTTCCGGCAGCCCAATCTGTAACATCAAGATTGATTTGCTGTGATCCGTTCACAGTGTAATTTGCAGTGTGTACAATCTGTCCATTGCTGTTGTAAACATTGAATGCAACATCCTGCGTATTTGCAGAAGAAAGATTGATCGCAACGTTATTGAGCGCAGGTGAAGGGAATGCCTGTGATACAGATACTCCACCAATCATGGCAGGACCTGTTGAAGAGTTGATATCAACAATAGGAATAATGAGCGCATCAGCGTTGTAAGGTGTAGCTGCGATTGTCCAGATATCAGCTGCGTGTAACCAACCAAGTTGTGTGTTCTGGCTGCAACGTCTTTCTCCTGCACCATCCGGACCACCACTTTGTGTTGTTGGGTTTGTTGACATAATAGAAATCGTGTCATCTATATTTCCGTATTCAATGGAAACAACAAATCCTCCTGCTTGCGGAGCATAATTTGAAAGCGGAATGAAAGTAGGGAATCCGGAGATATCAACTGTTGTAACTGAGACCTGACCTGATCCAAGTGCGCTACCGGTAGGCATTGAGTCAGCACCTGCTGCGTACACGTGTCCGGTAACCATGTCTGCATTCCCAACTTCGTTTTTGTGTGCGAAGTACACCATCAGTTCCGTTACACGAAGAGTTCCCAGATTGTCATAGTGCATTGCAGTTTCAGTAGTAATACCTGTTCCGAGAACGTAGCCGCTGGAACCTGCTGAAAGATTGTAGAATCCGGTGGCACGGCCCAGATAATCGGTAATGGTGTCAACAACCTGTACCTGCTGCGAGCCGGAGTGGTGAATTGTTGTTTGCTGCATATTGGTCACAGGTTGCTGTGCATATGCCATTCCTGCAATTCCGCAGGTGATTGTGAGTAGAGATTTTTTCATCGTTGTGGTTTTGGAGTTACGAATATATGCTAATCTGTTTTAGGTGTTTGACTGGCCAGCATGACTCCACCCAGTATAAGCAAAGCTGAAACTGATTTTTGCCAAGTGACGGTATCTTTTCCGAGATAAACCGCAATGCCTGCCGCGAGCAATGGCTGAAGATAAATGTACGCGCTCACTACTGTAGGACTAAGAATCTTGAGGCCGTAAATGTTCATGAGATACGCGATATATGTAACAGCGACAACAACGAAAATGATTCCGAACCATGTTCTGCCTGAAAGTTCCGGCCATGCCACGTCCATCATCCCTGTCCATCCCAATGGAATAAGTATTACCATGCCGAATAGGAATACCCATTTCAAAACGGTGATCGTATGATATTTCTGCATCAACGGTTTCACTAAAACCAGAAACGTACCCCACGATATTGCATTGATGAAAATGAAAATGTCACCCAACGCGTTGTCTTGTTTGTCGCTGGAAACTGTGCCGCTTAAGATCAACAATGCCGCTCCTCCAAGTCCGATCAGAATACCGGTGATTCTTTGCCACGTGATTTTTTCCTTCAGAATTAGGTTGCCGATAATCAACACCAGAAGCGGAGAGGTGATCATGATAATTGCACCGCTGATTGGAGAAGTGAGCGCCATTCCTTTCACGAACAGCGACTGATTGATGGAAACTCCGAACAAAGAAAGCAGCGCAAGCCGGCGCAGATCTTTCTTCGCAACTTTCTCTTTAATGAATAATCCTGCCAACCACAACAGCGGTGTAGCTCCGATCACGCGAAGAGCAACAAATCCTGCAGGTGATACATGCTCCGGAGTTACTTCTTTAATGATGGAAAAACCAGCCGCGTAAATGATCATTGAGCAGATCAGCGAAAGGTGCGCAAGAAGATTGGAATTCACTTTCTGATTATGATTGATTTGGTAGCAGCAATGTCAAGCGAGGGAAACGCACGATTATTTAACAGCTTTCTTCAACTCCTCCACATTCTTTTTCGAATTGCCCACAAAGATACGATCGCCGATGATGGCAACAGGTCGTTTCAGAAAAGTATATTCTTCCAGAATAAGCTTGCGATACTCTTTTTCGGTTGAAGGTTTCGGATCAAGCGTCTTGTATTTTAATGCAACACGACTGAACAACGCTTCATAACTACCTGCCAGATTTTTCATTTCATCAAGCTGCGCCGGCGTGATTTTCTCCGTCTTGATGTCCTGCATTTCAAATTTCTTCTTCGCAATTCCGGTTTCTTCAATGATTCTTGCACAGGTAGAGCAGGAGGCGAGGTAGTAGAGCTTTTTCATCCGTCAAAGATAGTGAATCACCTAATCGTGCGAACTTGACGTTGGGAAGAACGAAGCAATCTTGGAATTAGGAATCGTGCCAGTCGCATATGGGCTGATACCAAGTACCAACGACCTCGCGCCGATTATAAATGTGAATTAAGCCGAATTGTTTAGCGACTTATCTTTGATTGGTATGAAACTCGCTTCAATGTTCTTGTTTGCAATTGTAGCGCTCTTTTCCTGCAGTGAATCGAACGTACAGAAACGTAGTTATACGGAAACGGACGTAGAAGGCTATTGGGCAACTAGTAGTGCTATTAATCAAGCTATTTGGACAGACGCATTGAAAGAGTATTCAGGAAATTTCAATACGTTGGATTTTCTCCGTCTCTACAATAATGCATGTTGCCGACCTGATACAATATTTACAGTCAGGGAAGACACATTGTACTTACAGTGTTTTAGTTTAGAGAATCGTGACTATGAACTTAAACCTCAGTTTAAAATATTATTTCTTTCTTTTGACCGAATGGTTTTGTTGCACCTAGCGACTCGAGAAGAGATAACGTATTATTCACTTGCAAGCATTCCTTCATCAATGGACTCACTGAAGAAGATAAAGTTTTATGATCGGGAGAGTTCAGAATGGTGTTTACTTACTGGAGATAGTATACATTTTGCATTGCAAGACGAAGTCTTAATCTGCAGGCATCCTCCAACAATGTACCATGAAAAACAATGCTCTGAGTGGTATTCAAGACTTGCCGGACTTTATTCCAAATTGACTTCGGAAGAAATATTATTTGCAAAAAGTCGGAAACTGGCGATTTATGAATCAGCTGACTCAGAATTTCGACAAGTTGCCTATTTCCCATCTTTTACACTTGAAATAAGTGGGTCTCGAGGATTAGAACGAGTCGATGATTGCGGTAATACTGTCAACCCCGTGCTGGCTGCTTTATACTGGGAAGTTGCAGCTGCAATGAGATCGCACAACAAGGAACAGTAATGAAGTTCCTGTAATTTGAAGGACAGGCCCGGTTGAAAAGAATGTGCATCCGATTATCTTTGCCCCATGAAAGACGCATCCTCATACGGCTTCGGCACCAAAGCCATTCACGCAGGTCAGGAACCTGATCCAACAACCGGCGCAATTATGACGCCGATTTATCAGACATCAACTTATGTGCAGGAATCACCAGGCACGCACAAAGGTTATGCGTATGCACGCGGAAAAAATCCAACACGCGTAGCTCTGGAAAAGTGTATCGCTGCTTTGGAAGGTGCTGAGTTCGGATTGTGCTTTTCTTCCGGAATGGGTGCAATGGATGCTGTGTGCAAACTGCTTCGTCCCGGAGATGAAGTAATCACAGGTGATGATTTGTACGGTGGATCGTATCGCATGTTCACGAAAGTGTTCGCGCATTATGGAATCAAATTCCATTTTGTGAATATGACGGATGCGCAGAATATCCGCAAGTACATTAACGCTAATACGAAACTGATCTGGGCGGAAACTCCAACCAATCCAACCATGCAGATTATCGATATCGAAGCATGTGCAAAGATTGCGAAGGAACACAAACTCATTCTCGCGGTTGATAATACATTCGCTTCACCGTATTTGCAGAATCCGCTTGCACTCGGAGCAGATATTGTAATGCATTCCGTTACAAAATATCTTGGCGGACACAGTGATGTGGTGATGGGCGCGTTGGTAACAAGCAACAAAGATCTTTACGAACAGCTTGCATTCATTCTGAACAGTTGCGGTGCAAATCCGGGACCGATGGATTCATTCCTGGTGTTGCGCGGATTGAAAACATTGCACGTGCGCATGGATCGTCATTGCTACAACGGTCGCAAGATTGCAGAGTTCCTGAAAACACATCCGAAAATCGAAAAAATCTATTGGCCGGGATTCACAGATCATCCGAATCACGACATAGCTAAGAAGCAAATGAAAGATTTCGGTGGAATGATTTCTATCGTGCTTAAAGGCGCTGATCTGAAAGAAACCTTCCGCATCGCTTCATCTTTCAAAGTGTTTTCATTGGCGGAATCACTTGGCGGTGTTGAATCGCTTGTGAATCATCCTGCAACTATGACGCATGCATCCATTCCGCAAGAAGAACGCGAACGTGCAGGTGTTGTGGATAATCTTCTCCGACTCAGTGTCGGTATTGAGAATGTAGAAGATCTGTTAAAGGACATTGAGAATGCATTGAAGTAATCTATATGACCTCATCAAAAAAAGCCCTCTCCTAATCAGAGAGGGCTTTTTTATTTAGAATTAATCGCGATTACTTCGTCACCACAACACGTTGTGTGGTTCTGCTTCCGTCAGCAGCAACGATTGTAATCAGGTACATTCCTGAACTTTCAATGTTGATTTGATTCTGAACGTTCGCCTGAACTTTCTGCGCGGCTACAAGTTTTCCTTGCGCATCGTAGATCATCATGTCAGCATATGTTGATGTAATTACAGTGAACGCTCCGTTGTTCGGATTAGGGAAAATGGAGACCTGAGATGTAAGACCTGAGACCTGAGATGCGAGATCGGTGCAAACATCTACGAGGATGGAATCAACAGCTGAACCTGTGCAGCCTAACGAATCAGTGTAGGTGTACGTGATCACGTTGAATCCTAAGCTTGCCGTCATCGGATCAAACACTGTGTCGTTGATCATTCCAGTTCCTGAGAACACACCGCCTGCAGGCGAAGCACCTGTGAGTGTGAACGGAGTTGTGGTTGATTGACAAACGGTGTCGAGTCCTGCTGAGAAGGTAACAGTTGGAGGTAACGGCTCTGTGAGCGTGAATGACGCAACTGCCGAACATCCATTGGTATCTGTAACAGTAACTGAATAGTTACCACTGTCAAGCGTACTGATGTCCTGAGTTGTTGCTGTTGTGCTCCACACGTAAGCGTAGCCCGGAGTTCCTCCCGCAACACTCAGATCAATCGATCCGTCGTTGGTGGTGCAGCCTGTTGGGTTGTTTACAACAGCCGTAGCTGCGAGTACAGCCGGTTCTGTGATCGTAACCGCTATTGAGGATGTGTTGCCACATTCATTAGTTACTGTGCATGTATAAGTGCCGGCACCTAGTCCCGCTGCTGTTGCAGCTGTTCCACCGCCGGGAGTCCATAGGTATGTAAAACTCGTACCTCCGACAGCACTGATAGAAACTGAGCCTGTAGAGTCTCCATTACATGATACATTGGTTTGAGCAAGAATGTTTGAGATTACGTTCGGACACTGAGTAAGTTTAAGGACAAAGATATCAGTGCCACCTGCAGAAGCGAGATTGAATGTTCCGGCTCCGGGGTCGAAATCAACAGTGTTCCCAAATTCACCTGTTGAATAAATATTGTTGGCAGCATCCACGATTATACAGTATCCACTTTCAGAACTTGTTCCTCCAATGGCATTCGCTCCGATAAAATTGCCTGCTCCATCTAACTTGCAAATAAATATATCAGAACCTCCAATCGCTGTGAGGATGAATGTTCCTGCACCAGGGTCGAAATCGACAGATCCTTGGAAGCTGCCTATGGTATAAACATTACCCGCAATATCGGTGGTAAGGGAAGTTCCGAAATCAAACCCTGTTCCACCTGCAGTCTTTGCCCAAACAAAATTGCCTGATGCATCTAATTTGGAAATATAAATATCATAACTACCTGCAGCATTGAGGTTAAATGTTGCGCTACCGGGATCAAAATCAACCGTTCCTTGAAATGTTCCTGTGGTATATACATTGCCAAAAACATCTGTCGCTATTGAATAACCATAATCAATGCTTGTACTTCCCATAGCCTTTGCCCAAACAAAAGTACCGGACGAGTCTAATTTGGAAATAAAAATGTCATCACTCCCAACAGCAGCAAGGTTGAATGTGCCAGTTCCCGGATCAAAATCAACCGTTCCTTGAAATGCCCCCGTGGTATATATGCTACCGGAATTATCAGTCGTTAAAGAAAGACCATAGCCAAACAAAGTTCCTGCCATATTCTTTGCCCAAATAAAATTACCCGAAGCATTCAGCTTGGTTACAAATATGTCAGCAACCCCTAAAGAAGTAATGTTGAATGATCCTGCTCCGGGGTCAAAATCAACTGTGCCCTGAAAATATCCTGTGGTATACAGATTACCAGTAGCATCCGCTGCCATTGAATAGCTTCGGTCATCTCCTGTTCCTCCGAACGCCTTCGCCCAAATAAGGTTGCCCGATGCATCTAGTTTGGAAACAAACACATCGATTGATGATAGATCAGATGTGAGGTTGAAAGTTCCTGCTCCCGGATCAAAATCAACAGTTCCAACAAAAGTCCCCGAAGTATACACGTTACCCAAACCATCAGTGGCTATAGCATACACCCTGTCATTGCCCGTCCCACCGAAAGATACGGCCCAAACAAAATTGCCCGTTGCATCCATTTTGGAGACATAGATATCATTACTACCTGCTGAAGTAAGATTGAATGTTCCGGGTCCCGGATCAAAATCAACAGTTCCTTGAAAATATCCTGTGCTAAAAACATTTCCGGAAGCATCAACAGTTATAGACCTGCCAGCATCCTGTCCGCTGCCCATCATTGCTTTTGCCCAATCAAATGTTTGAGCGTTGGTTTGTGATAAATTGAATACTGTTAAGAGGCAGAATGCTGTGCCAAAATTTATTCTTCTACTCATTTTTATTCTATCATTTAATATAAAATCGTAATCACACTTCGGTGCTCCAATCAAAGCAAGCCTGTAATGATATCTTAAGGGTTAAAGTAGATTAACGAGCTTGTGCGAGCCGAAATTACTTCAATAGTTCAGGAAGAATGCGCGCGGATATGAGTATTTAGACTAACTGCCCTTAATGGGCTACCATTGCACCAAATCTCAGGACAACATAGATTACTTTTACTAATAATCATACAATGCCTTTATGAAACGAATGCAACTGTTCAAATCATGATTGTGAAAGTTACTTCGTCACCACAACACGTTGTGTGGTTCTGCTTCCGTCAGCAGCAACGATTGTAATCAGGTACATTCCTGAACCTTCAATGTTGATCTGATTCTGAACGCTCGCTTGAACTTTCTGCGCTGCTACGAGTTTTCCTTGCGCATCGTAGATCATCATGTCAGCAAATGTTGATGTGATCACAGTGAACGCTCCGTTGTTCGGATTAGGGAAGATGGAAAACTGAGAGTTAAGACCTGAGAGCTGAGATGCGAGATCGGTGCAAACATCTACGAGGATAGAATCAACTGCTGAACCTGTGCAGCCTAACGAATCAGTATAGGTGTAAGTGATCACGTTGAAGCCAATGCTTGCTGTCATCGGATCAAACACGGTGTCGTTGATCATTCCTGTTCCTGAGAACACACCGCCTGCAGGCGAAGCACCTGTGAGTGTGAACGGAGTTGTGGTTGATTGACAAACGGTGTCGAGTCCTGCTGAGAAGGTAACAGTTGGAGGTAACGGCTCTGTGAGCGTGAATGATTCAACTGCTGAACATCCGTTCGTATCGGTCACAGTTACTGTGTAGTTACCGCCGTCAAGTGCTGTTACATCCTGCGTTGTAGCTGTTGTGCTCCAAACATAAGCGTATCCCGGAGTTCCACCTGCAACGCTCAGATCAATCGATCCGTCGTTGGTTGTACAACCTGTTGGATTGGTTATAACAGCCGTAGCCGCGAGCACAGACGGTTCGTTGATCACTACAGTACCGCCATCTGTACAACCGTTAGCATCAGTAAGCACACCGCTGTATGATCCTGCAGGAATGTTGATCAGATCTTCAGTTGTATACTGTCCGCTGTTCCAGTTGAACGTGTATGGTGCTGTACCACCTGTTACTGTAAGATCAATTGATCCTGTTGAGTCGCCGTTACACAACACGTTGGTTGATGCAACAACAGTTGAAATTGCTGTAGGCTCTGTGATGGTGACAGATGTTGTGGTTGTACAACCGTTGTTATCGGTAACGGTGAACGTATACGATCCAGCAACCTGGTTAAACGATCCTGCCCCAGTGTAAGGAGAAACACCGCCGCTTGCCGTCACAGTTACTGTTGATGTATCACCGTTACACAACACAGTTGATGCAGAAGATGCAGCTGTCAGTGCAGATGGTTCTGTAATGCTTACAGTAGAAGTAAGCGTACATCCGTTTGCATCTGTTGTGGTGCAAGTGTATGTTCCTGCAGTGAGTCCTGTTGCAGTTGCGTTTGTTCCGCCTGAAGGAGCCCATGAGTACGTGTACGATCCTGTACCTCCGCTTACCATCACCATCGCGTCACCGTTGCTGCCTGCGTTGCAGGATACGTTGGTCTGCATGGTTGATGCAGACAACGCAGAAGGCTGTGTGATGTTAAATGTTTGCGTTGCTGTGCATGAGTTTGCATCAGTTACTGTTACTGTGTAAACACCGGCAGCGAGTCCTGTTGCTGTTGCAGCAGTTCCGCCTGTTGGTGACCATGAGTACGTGTATGAACCTGCACCGCCTGCAGCGCCGACAGTTGCAGCACCGTTACTTGCACCGTTACATTGTACGTTTGTTTGTGCAGCAGCAGAAGCAACAACCTGAGTAGGTTGTGTAATGCTGAAAGTTTGTGTTGCTGTACATCCATAGCCATCCGTTACAGTTACGGTATAGGTGCCGAAAGAGAGTCCGCTTGCGGTAGAAAGTACGCCCCCTGAAGGTGCCCACGAATAATTATATCCAAAGGCCCCACCCGAAGCGGAAACTGTTGCGGTCCCATCTGAACCTCCAAAACAAGTGGTATTGGATTGTGATGATGCTGTTGCAATGAGCAGAGCTGGAGACGTGACACTAAAAGTTTGCGTTGCGGTGCACGCGTTTACATCCGTAACCGTACATGTCCAAGTCCCAACGGTCAGACTGGTAACGGAGTAGGTTCCATCTCCTGTCGGATTACCGGGAGCCCAGTCATATGTGTATCCTGCTGTTCCTCCAATGACATTCACAGATGCGGCACCGTTATTTCCTCCATAGCACGACACATTGTTTTGTGAGGCTACAGAAGCGCTGAGTGGTGAAGGCTGACTCAGCGTAATGTTTCCTGATGATATACATCCATTTGAACTTGTAACGGTGTATGTCAACGTACCTGCTGTCAATCCGGTTGCGGTAGAAGAAGTTTGTCCGTTACTCCAGAGATATGTGTATGTCGGGCATCCGCTTGTTACAGTAATCGTCGCACTTCCGTCTGCAGCACCATTACAGCTAACGTTGTATCCGCCCATGAAAGTCGGGCTGCTTGCAGAGCTTGTCATAGGAGCAGGTTCTGTGAGTGTAACGGTTGTTTGTGCTCCGCATCCACCTGCGTCTGTAATTGTAACTGTATAGGTACCTGCACCCAGACCTGTTGCAGTGACTGTTGTTTGCAAGTTACTCCACAGATATGTGTATGGTCCTACTCCTCCGGCCGGGGTAACTGTAGCTGAGCCGTTAGTCGCACCATTACAACTTACATTGGTTCCGCAATTAAAGGTCGGAGATGAAGCAGAGGCTGTCACAGGATTTATTACAGTAACAATCGCTGTGCAAGAGCTTGAATTCCCGCTTTGATCTGTAACTGTCAGTGTAACGGTATTCGCACCTGTGTTGGAGCAAGTGAATGTATTCGGACTTGCGGATAATGATGCAACAGAACAATTATCGTAGGATCCGTTATTGATCATCGCTCCCGTGATAGTGGCCGTACCTCCGCTCAGTGTAACGGATATATTCTGACAGATTGCTACAGGGTGAACTGTATCAGCAACTGTAACGATCGCAGTTCCGGTTCTGCTGTTACCGTTGACATCTGTTACAGTCAATGTTACTGTGTTTGCTCCGATATTGGCACACGAGAAACTGTTAGGCGATACGCTCATTGAAGCAATACCACATGCATCTGTTGAGCCATTGTTCACCATCGCAGGAATAATACTTGCAGTGCCTGCAGCATTTAATTGCAATGTAAGGTTCTGCGTATTTACAACCGGACGAATTGTATCCACTACTGTGACGATAGAAGTGCACGTTGAAGAATTTCCGCTCACGTCAGTCACGGTCAACGTTACGGTATTAGAACCAACATTAGCACAGGAGAATGAGTTTGGGCTTACACTCATTGATGCGATGCCGCAAGCGTCAGATGAACCGTTGTTGATCATCGCAGGGATGATTGATGCATTTCCGGAGGCGTTGAGATGAACGGTGAGGTTCTGACACAACGGCAACGGATCTATTGTGTCCAAAATAGTCACTACGGATGTACACGTTCCAAAATTGCCAAACTGATCATGTGAGCCAAGTGTAACGTTGTTCGTGCCGAGATTAGCACATCCGAGTACAACTGACCAACTATTCCAAGGATATACACGGAGATCAACGATGTGACATTCGTCGTAGGTTCCATCATCAATCATTGGTGCTGTTAGTGTAACGTCGCCCGTAGCGTTTAAATAGAGCGTTGTGTCATGACACAGCGCAACCGGTGCGAGGTTTTCATAAATGTCGACAAGAGAAGTGCAGGCAGCAACGTTCCCATGAACATCAGTTACTGTCAATACAATCGGGAAATCAGCTGCAATTTGAGAACAATTGAATGTGGTTTGTGACAAACTATAACTGGCTATACCGCAAGCGTCCGTTGAGCCGGCGTCGAGCTGCGCAGGAGTTACCGTCGCGATACCATTGCTTGCGATGTAAATCGTTGTATTCTGACAGATTGCCACTGGGCGAACGGTGTCCTGAACGGTTACGCTGAATGAACATGTTGAAGTATTGCCATTGCCGTCAGTTGCTGTGAACGTGTTTATTGTTGTTCCAACGGAGAAAGATGAGCCGCTTGGCAATCCGGAAGTTTGTATAACTGAAACATTCCCGTCACAATTGTCAACTGCTGCAATAGATGGGAATGTAACAGTAGCGTTGCATGTGCCGGAAGAGGAAAATGCAGAAACGTTTGACGGACATCCGTTCGTAACTGAACAAATGGAAAAATTGTTTACGAATAGAGTATTCGACAGACCGCTGCCTGCGTTGGAGTTGAATACTTTAAAGCGACGAATGAGTTGATTACCTCCTCCCGGAAAAAGATTTGATGTCAATGTTTGCGAAACGCCATCCAACTTACGTGTTAAAGTGATCTGAACAATTCCAGTGCTGATCGATTTCACTGAGATGATTATTCCTTCGTCTGTAAATGGGATAGAACTAAATGGTGTAATACCGTTCGCATCAACGATTTCATATGTTGCCTGTCCTCCGCGGTAACGTACTTCACCCAAACTATTTCCGCTTGAGTTCTGTAATTGAAATCCAACAATCTGACCCGGCGCAACATTGCCGTTATCAAACTCGATCTGAAGAATGGAATTGGCAGCTAGTGCGGTTGGGAAAGGCCGAATTGCTTCCGTAGCTTGTGCAGAATTTGCGTAGAGCCCAAGTGCAAAACCACCGGAGTTAATATCTCCGTCTCCATTATTGTCTACTCCGGCGCCATTGGTAATGGAAGATCCTCGCAGGAATCCGGCTTGTGAAGTATTACCCGTAGACGCATTCAGCGTCCATGCATTGAATCCTGAACCATCGTTATCTCCATTTTGCCAACCGTCGGAATATGCAGTTCCTGAAGCATTGGAGTTTGAACTACAGGTTATATAATAAAGTTGTGGAGGAATGCTATCTCCGTTAACAATACTGAATGTCTGCGAAACAGAACATGTATTTGCATCTGTTACTGTCACGGTGTAAGAACCTGCAGTGAGATTGCTCGCGGTTGAACTGCTACCTCCGCTTGGTGACCAGGAGTATGTACGTGTTCCGGTTCCTCCTGTTAAAGTTACTGTAGCAGAACCGTTGCTTGTTGAAGAGCAAGTGGTGTTGATTTGCGAAGCGCCAGTTATGTCTAATGTATCTACAGCGCTGTGTGTAAAACCCTGCCACGCCAATGCGGGATATCCATTATTATTTGTTGAGTTCTGTGTCCACACCGCAGGGAATCTCCAACCATCTGACTCAAATGTTCCTGTGGTTTTCATTTGGCAGGTAGTAAGACCGATGCCGCCGTTACTGACAGTCACTCCGGACGCATCAATATCCCAATAGCAAGAATTGATAGTTCCTGAATTGAAATAGCAGAAACCGTTGGCGCCGCCGGAGACTTGACCATTAAAGTAGCAGCTGTCAACCGTACATCCTGCTTCGATAATGCTTACGAATCCACCACTACTTAGTATTCCGGTCACATGACCGCTTGCATACGATTTTGTTATTCGTCCATTTTGTACTCTGCCAACGAATCCGCCAACTCTGAAGTAAGGAGCTGTTATGGTAGCACTTGCTGTTGTGTAACAACTTGAAACCAAGGATAAGCTTGAGCTGAGTTGACCTATGAATCCACCTACCATATCTGAGGCTGATGCACTGCCGCCGGACCAGCAATTTGTTATTGTGCAGGCATTAGCCCATCCAATTAAACAACCCGCACAATTTTGGGTTGTACTGACCTGTACGTTGGCAGAACAATTCGTAATGTTCCCAATCGAAATAATTGCAGCAAGTCCTCCCACGTATCCTGAACTCCCACAACTTACGTTACCGTTTACTTGGCAATTTGAAACTGTCACATTCATGCCTTGTCCAATGAGTCCGCCTACCCGGCATGTGCTGGAAATATTGCAGTTCTGGATGTTCAGATTAGTGATTTGCGCATTGTTGGCGTAACCGAAAACTCCGACATAACACACAGATCTGTTGATGAATATATTGGAAATGAAATAACCTTGTCCGTCGTAATTTCCCTGAAATTGAGTTGTGGCAAGCCCGATAGGACTGAATCCTGCACCCGTGTTGTAAGATGGATCTGACGTGCAACTGGCGTCGATGTTAGCCGTTTGAATGAAATAGGTTCCTGCTCCCCAAACGGCAGGAGTTTCACTCAGCCATCTCAGATTACTGAATGTCGCGATTTGGTAGGGGTCGGATAGTGTTCCTGTTCCTGAAGGAATGGTGGGGGTGGGACATTGTGCGCGCACTGTACTCAATAATAGAATCAGCGCGGCAGCAAAGAGCAATTTCAACTTCATAGGGAAAGTTTATTCGACAAAATTAGATCATCGCAGATGGTTGGTTTCATGATGAGGGTCATGCAGGTGTATGACTTCCGTTCCCCGATTTGCTAATTACGATCAACTTAGTCGGTGCGCAATTGTGGAAATGACCGAGCAATGTCCCTATTTCTTGATGATCACAACAAAATATTATTTCATTACCGGAACTTCCAGAGGAATCGGTAAGGCAATTGCAGAACAATTACTGGAATCGGAAGATTGTTGCATTACAGGAATCGGAAGAACATGCACAATCACGCGTTCACAGTATTCACACATTACAATGGATTTGTCAGACATTTCAGAAGTGAATGATTTCCGCTTTCCGGAAATTGAAGAAGCATCTGAAATTATTCTGATCAACAATTCCGGCACTACAGGTGCTGTGCGTTACTCAGGCAGAAGTTCTTCAGAAGAAATTGCGCAGGCTTTCAATGTAAATCTGTTAAGCGTTGCTGTAATGATAAATGCGTTTCTTGCAACATATAGCAACAGGAATATTCCTCTTCGAATTCTGAATATCAGTTCGGGAGCTGCAAAAAATCCGATTGACGGTTGGAGTTCGTATTGCGCAAGTAAAGCGGGACTTGATATGTTGTCGCGCACAATCGCGGAAGAATTGAAAATTTCGAAGATGGATCATGTCAGAATATTCTCAATTGCGCCCGGAATCGTGGATACGGCCATGCAGGATGAAATTCGTCAGAGTAATGTCAGAGATTTCAGTCGCATTCAACAGTTTGTAGAATACAAAAACACAGATCAACTTGCATCGCCGGTATTGACAGCCCGATTGTTATTGAGTATCTTAGAGTCCCCTGAAAAATACACGGAAACTGTATTTTCAGTTCGCGATTTAAAATAACAAAGCACACCACTAAATTTCAATACGAACAATGAAACGGAATCTTACACTATTCGCATCATTTGCACTCCTGTTTTGCAGCGTTAATGCAAACGCGCAGGTTACCGAAGGCGGTTATCATCCCTGCGGAACAGATCAGATGGTTGCAGCTGCACTTGCAGCTGATCCTGTTCTGAAAGCTCAATTTGAGGAAGAGCAACGTCAGGCTGCTGAAGCTGATCGTATCGCATATCAGCAGGGATATTCATTCCGTAAAACAATGCTGAGCGGAAGTCGCAGCGCACAACAGTCACCACCGCAATACATCATTCCGGTTGTGTTCCATATCGTTCATGATTACGGAACGGAAAATATTTCCGACGCACAGGTGCTCGATGCAGTGCGCATCCTTAATGAAGATTATCGCAAACTCAATGCTGATACTGCCGGCATCGTTTCAACATTCCAGGGAATTGCAGCTGATGCTTCAATTGAATTCCGTCTTGCACAACTCGATCCGAATGGAAATTGTACAAACGGAATCGACAGAGTGAATTCAAGTGAAACATATGTCGGGGATGACGGTTCCAAGTTGAACTACTGGAATCGCGCACGCTATCTCAACATATGGGTTGTGAAAGCCATTTCGAACGGCGCTGCCGGTTATGCATACTTGCCGGGATCAGCACCTACTGCATCTGTAGATGGAATCATTATTCTTTCTACATATGTAGGAAGTATCGGAACAGGGAACTACACAACGGCACGTGCATTGACACACGAGGTCGGTCACTTTCTCAATCTTCTTCACGTTTGGGGAACCGGCAACTCGCCCGGAGTTACCTGCGGGAATGACAACGTCAGCGATACTCCGACAACAAAAGGTTGGACAAGTTGTAATCTGACGACAAATGATGTATGCGTGAATAACGTTGAGGAGAATGTGCAGAACTATATGGACTACTCATATTGCTACCGTATGTTCACAAATGGACAGAGAACGCGTATGCACAACGCATTGAATAGTGCAAGTGGTCAACGTAACTCACTCGTAACAACAACTACTGCAAATGCCACGGGAATAAATAACCCGCAACCTTGCGCGCCTATTGCTGACTTTACTCCGGTTAATGATCTTTATGTTTGCGAGGGAGGCTCACTCACCTTCACTGACGTTTCTTACAACGGACAACCGACATCATACAACTGGAGTTTCCCGGGTGGAACACCATCTACGTCCAGCGATTCTGTTCCGACTATTCAGTATAACACCGCAGGAACCTACAGTGTTTCACTCACCGTCGCGAACGCACAGGGTAGTGATAATTTCTCACGCACGAATTACGTGCACGTGTTACCTGCAGCAGCGCAATACACAGCGAATTTCTATCAGGAAGGCATGGAGAACACCACAATCTTCACCAACGATTGGGATATAGAGAATCCTCAAGGAAACGGATGGACGAATGCTACCACGGCTGCTGCAACCGGCACGCGAAGCTGTCGTCTGGATAATACAACCGCAATGGCGGGACAAACCGATGCGTTTATCAGCCCTTCTATCAATTTCGCTGCAATGAACAATCCTGTTTTCACTTTCAAGGTTGCATTTGCGCAACGTGCCGGAAGTGAGAATGATCGTCTGCGTGTTTATATGTCTACGGATTGCGGAGCAACATGGTTATTGCGTTATACCAAAGCAGGCACGAACCTGTCCACGCGATCAGCAACAACGAATGCGTTCGTTCCAACAGCTAACGAATGGAGAACGGAAACAGTTACTCTTTCCAGTGTGCAGCTGAGTGGAACCAACGTGCGTATCAAGTTTGAATTTGAAAGTGATGGTGGCAATGATATCTTCATCGATGATATCAATATTCAGGGAGCGACCGGAGTTGTTGAAGCGGAAGACGGAATTTCTTCTTTCAATGTTTTCCCGAATCCGGCAAACGACAATTCAACAGTTGAATTCAGTTTAGCTGAATCACAGAACATGATTGTTGATGTGGTTGACCTCAACGGGAAAACGGTTCAGTCAGTACACAGCGGAAATCTCTCTGCAGGAATGCACCGTTTGCCAATCAACGTTGCAGAATTGAGTGCAGGAATGTACTTCGTTCGTCTGCAGAATGCAGAAGGGAATTATCTGATGCGTAAATTACTCGTAGAGTAATTACAATCGTAATAAAATTAAAAACCGTCCCCATGAATTTGAGGACGGTTTTTTTTATTGGGTTTTGAGGAATTATTTACTCTTGAAACCGACAAGAACAGAAACACATCCGGTAGCGGCTCCGTTTCCGCCTTCATTGGTGCCTGCAAAAACTTCAACTTTCATTTCAGTTGTTGTTTTCACTTTGAAATCCCAGAAGTCAGTGTTGTTGTGCGCTTTACTGTCGTAAAGCATTTTACCTGTCATGTCGCTTACAACGAATGATACATTCTCCAATGTCTCTTCTGAGCAAACCAGAATGCGGTAGTCCTGTCCCGAATAAAACGTCATGATGGATTCCATCTTTCCGCCTTCCTTCAGAAGTGTTGTGTTCATTTGTCCGTTGTGGATGAACGGACTCACTTTAGGTACACATTTTTTGCGAACCCATGTTTTACTGCATTGTGAAACAACATCACTGGTTACAGCTAACGAAAAAACGAGTGAGAGAAAAATCGCTTTTGTAGAAGTCTTCATATAACAGGTCTCAGTGTAGTGCTGAAAATGATTCAGCGTTTTGCCAGGACTTCGTTATACGTTATTGCACGATTCAGAGTTTCAGTGTGTGGATACAACACTTGTGCGAATCTCTGTGATTTTATCAAGTATCTGCTTGAATTCCAAAGCGTTAAGACTCTTCGGAGATTCCGGATTTTGTGCTTCAATTACAGAAATACCAGATTCAGGATCTTTACTCTCAACAAGACTTCCATCTGAAGATTTAGGCAGTTTGTCGAAGATAACTTTGAGTTCCTTGAGTTGATTTGAAATCACCGTAACGTCATTATGTTCCTGTTTGTCGAGCAACAATATAAGCTTGTCGAGCGAAGAACGCTGTTCAACAATCCTTATTCGGATCTCATTGTTATTGGTGCTTTCCGCAACACGACAGGCGAGGTACAAACCTTCAATCCAGCCACCCGCAATCATCAATGCTGACGCATGTCCCTGATCATTATCCTGCAACATTGCATCGCAATCCCAATAAGTGTCAGTTATAATTCCTAATACAGAATCACGATTATTGATATTGTTCTCAAGACGTGTCTGACGATCATCACTGAATGCAGCATTGACATGCAAGCCGTCTGCAAGTTTACGTGTGCAGTCCATGAACTTCACAACATCTGCATTCTGATTGAAGATGCCTGCAAACGCAAGATCACTTCCGTAAATCCCCATGTTCAAGGCCATACTCGCAGTGGTGGTGTAAAGCGTTGCATCTGCAGGATTGCTCAGAAGATCACCATTGTATTTTGCTCCGGCTTGCTTGATGAGTTCTGCAGTCTGAATAGGAGAAGGAATATAAATGAAAACATTCTCTGCCGATACTACCTCATCCTTCAATGCGATTTCAGAAGAATCATGCGTGGTTTCGGAATTGTCCGTTGAAGATGGACCGCATCCGAATGCGAGCAATGTAACAGCAAAGGAAATGAAGTAGACAGGGGCTTTCATTGGCTCAAAGATACCAATTCAACGATCCTTTCGCTTGTTCTGTTTCATGGATCCGTTGAAAATTGTCAACAAAAAATCAATGTGCTTCCAACCAGCTGCGACCTGTTCCCATTCCAACTTCAACCGGAACTTTAAGCGGTAAAGCTTCACGCATACATTTTTCAACCAACGGTTTCACTTTTTCAATTTCGTCTTTAGGAACATCGAAAATCAATTCGTCGTGCACTTGTAGTAACAATCGTGTTTTGAATCCGCCTTTTTTCAACGCATCAAACACACTGATCATTGCGAGCTTGATCATATCAGCTGCCGATCCTTGTATCGGTGCATTGATCGCGTTGCGCTCAGCAAATCCTCGTACAACTGCATTGGCGGAATTGATGTCACGCAAATAACGTCTTCTTCCCATCAACGTTTCAACATATCCTTTATCACGTGCCGATTGCGTCATCGTGTCCATATACTCACGAATACTGCTGTATTCACGGAAGTAATTTTCGATGAGTGTCTTCGCCTCCGTTCTTGAAATCTGAAGATTCTCGGCAAGACCGAAAGCGCCTTGTCCGTAGATAATTCCGAAGTTCACACTCTTCGCTTTGTAGCGCATCTCTTTCGTCACTTCCGATTCTGCAACTCCATAAACGCGCGCAGCTGTTGCTGTGTGAATGTCTTTACCTTCATTGAACGCAGCACACATTCCCGGATCGCCGCTGATACTTGCAACAATACGTAATTCAATTTGGGAGTAATCGGCGCTGAGCAACACGTGATTTTCATCGCGCGCCACAAATGCTTTTCGGATTTCTCTCCCGCGCTCTGTGCGCACAGGAATGTTCTGAAGATTCGGATTATCGGAACTCAATCTTCCTGTAGCAGCAACTACCTGATTGAATGAAGTGTGAATTCTTCCTGTTTGCGGATGAACCATTTCAGGCAACGTATCCACATAAGTGTTCTTGAGTTTCACCAATTCGCGATACTCGAGAATCTTCTCAATGATAGGATGCTTGCCGGTCAATTTCTGCAACACATCTTCACCCGTTGCATACTGTCCGGTTTTTGTCTTCTTCGGTTTTTCACCACCCACTTTCAATACTTCGAAAAGTATATCTCCCACTTGCTTCGGAGAGGAAATATTGAATGGAGTTCCTGCGAGTGATTGAATCTCGGAATCAAGAACCACAATTTCTTTTTCAAGTTCTGCAGAATAACGATGCAATACTTCTTTGTCCAAGGCAATTCCTTCCCGTTCCATTGCAGCCAGAACCGGCATCAATGGCATCTCAATATTTTCGAATACACTTTGTGCATTGTGTTCAGGCAAGCCCGGCGCGAATTTTTCTTTCAGCTGAAATGTAATATCCGCATCTTCCGCTGCATACTCTGAAATTTTAGAAAGCGGAACATCGCGCATCGTTAATTGTGATTTACCTTTTTTCCCGATGAGTGTTTCAATACTCACCGGAGAATATCCGAGATAGGTTTCCGCAAGCAGATCCATTCCGTGACGCATATCCGGATTGAGAAGGTAATGCGCAATCATTGTATCGAACATAGGCTCGCATACATTGATGTTGTAATTCTTCAGAACATTCAGATCATACTTGATGTTCTGTCCGATTTTCACAATTGTTGTGCTCTCGAGAACAGATTTGAATTTATCTGCAATGCGTTGCGCTTCGTTTCTGTCAGCAGGAACCGGAACATACCAGGCTTCTCCGGCTTTCCAGGAAAAGGAAAATCCAACTAACTCTGCTGTGATTGTATCAAGACCTGTTGTCTCAGTATCGAAACAGATCTCTTTCTGCTTGAGCATTTCTTCAACCAATGCAGCAATTTTCGAATCATCATCGGCAATGTGATACGTGTGCGGAGTATCTGTAATGGTTTTCAATTGCGTTGAAGTATCTTCTTCATTTTCCTCCGCAGCAATAGCGCCTGTATTACCGAAGATGTCTATTTGTCCCGGTTTGGTTTTGCGTGATGCAGTTGCGGTGCTGTCCGCAGCTTCTGCATTTTCATTTTCAGCAAGAGGTTCTCCCAATACTGTTTGCGCGAGTCTGCGGAATTCAAGTTCAGTGAAAAGTGTTTTTGTTTTTTCGCGATCCACTTCACGGTAAACGTAATCATCCGTTTTGAACTCCATCGGAATTTCTGTGATGATCGTTGCAAGCTTCTTGGAGAACAATGCCTGTTCTTTATTCTGCTCAACTTTCTCTTTCAGTTTTCCTTTGAGTTGATCGGTATTCGCAACAAGATTCTCTACCGAACCGAATTGCTGAATCAACGTGGTTGCGGTTTTTTCTCCCACACCCGGAATTCCCGGAATGTTGTCAACGGAATCGCCCATCAATCCGAGGATATCAATTACCTGCTCAGGACGCTGAATACCGTAGCGTTCGCACACTTCTTTCACGCCGAGTTTTTCCGGAGGACCGCCTTTGTAACCGGGTTTGTAAATGAAAATATTTTCCGAAACCAACTGGCCGTAATCTTTGTCGGGAGTCATCATGTACGTGATGAATCCTTCTTTCTCAGCTTGCTTTGCAATTGCACCGATGATATCATCAGCTTCCCATCCCGGATTTTTTATCACGGTGATGTTGAACGCCTCGAGTAATTGGAAAATATACGGCAGCGCTTTCTTGAGATCTTCCGGCATTTCTTCACGATTCGCTTTGTACTCGGTATATTCTTCGTGGCGATGTGTCGGATCTGCAGTATCGAAAACAACAGCAATGTGTGTTGGCTGTTCTTTCTTAAGAAGATCGAGTAACGTATTGGTAAATCCGAATATTGCAGATGTATTGAGCCCTTGAGAATTGATGCGCGGTGCGTTTGCAAAAGCAAAGTATGCGCGGTAAATCAGAGCGAAAGCGTCGAGGAGAAATAACTTTTTCATTGGCACGAATATACTTGAACCACGGGGAATAATAACCACTAGTCACGATGGAATAGGTTAAATAACCACGGAGACGCGGTGATATTGCAATAAGTAAATAATCACGGAGGCACGGTGATATTGCAATAAGTAAAACACCACGGAGACACGGAGGAATGATTAACTACACTTCGGGATCCGACGTGGAGAATTTATTTTGAGAATTACCACTGAGGCATGGAGTGTTTTCGGGCAACACGATTCTTTGACTGAAATTTCATTTATAACGCGCGTAAAGAAGGTTTTGCGAAAGATTATCCATTCGCAAACGTTTGTTACCGACTCATTCAAGTTCAGGTGTTTAGATTTGCGACTTACGTACGAATCGATTTAATATTTGAATTTTGATGAAAGAGAATTTAACAGATGAAATTGTACAGTCTTTTTTTGAAGTGCATCGCACCATGGGGCCGGGTTTGAACGAGGCTATTTATCATGAATGTTTATTGAAAGAATTCAGGCGGCGCGATATTCCATTTGAATCGCAAAAGCGAGTTCAAGTCGCTTACAAAGGCGAAGTGCTGAGTCGGTTTTGCATTCTTGATTTGGTGGTGGATTCAAGCGTAGTAGTGGAAGTGAAGGCTGTCGCTGAAATTGCGCCGGTGCATAGTGCGCAGTTGTTGACGTATCTGAAGCTTGGTGGTTACCGAATCGGTTATCTCGTGAATTTTAATGTTCCATTGATCAAACATGGAATCAAACGATACCGGAACGGATACGAGCCCTGAACCACGGAGGTTTTAATCACCACGGAGGCACGGAGGTTTTTTTTGGAAGTTACCACGGAGACACGGAGATTTTTCAGGGAGTTACCACGGAGGCACGGAGGCGTTTTTTCTGTAAGTCGTGGTGGTAGCTTAGTTGAGTAACTGAGCGTAGATATCTTTTCTTCTCTCCGTGTGCCCGTGGTTTATTAATTTACTCTCTGTGCGCCTCCGTAGTTAATTAAAGTTTTTCTCCGTGGTTATTTAAAAATACCCACCGTGGTTAAACCAGACGACCCGAAGCATTTGATTGCAACGGGTCGTCGGCGGAAACTACTACTAAGGGAAACTCTTATCGGGTTCCGTTCGCAGAACTACTGTTGTTCTGTACGGCCCACTCATTATATTCTTCAATTACCGATTGCATCTCGGCGATTTCGTATTTCTTGTTATCAGCTTCAACGCGGCTCACCAACTCAGTGTGATCTGCCATCATTTCCGCAACTGTTTTCTTGAACTTATTACCCTTGAGCTTTTCAGGTTCTTTTGCAGATCCTGCCGTGTTCTCGATGTAATAATCTTTCTCTACCTGAATCTCATCACCATGGTAAACTTCAAATTGCCACTCGAAAAGATTGATTTTGCCAGCCGATACTAATTTAAGAAAAACCAGCTCTTTGTCCATGGTGCGAGTGAGAAATTTAACGTCCTCGTAACCATATTCTTTAATCTGATCCGGCTTGTAATTCTTCATCGTTTCGCCCTGTTTCAGGGTTACTTTCGAAAACAACTGAAGTTCTTTCTTGGTGTTGTATTTAACATCACCTTTTACAGTATCGCCGCTATTCAGAATAACGTAACCCGGTTTCCACACATACTCTGCCTTTACCGCTGAAAACGCGCCAAAAACGAAGAGTAAGAGAAATAATAATTGTTTTTTCATTGATTTTCGATGTGCAAACCAAAGAAAGGGCAAGAAAGGGGGAATTACAAGGGTGTGTCAATAACCCTTGCGAAATGTTGATAAAGTGTGAAAAGCCAAAAGTGAATTAAACGGGACTTTGGGACAACAGCTAAGCGTTATCTACCAACGTACAAGGTTCGAATAACCGCATCATCTCCCTCTGCACTACACGACACTCCAGTACGAATGCGATTTGCATGAACGAATACATAATGAGTCCCATCAGAAAGGGCAATGCGGCGAACCCCGAATTTTTTGAAAACGAAAGTATTGCAATCAGTCCTCCACCAATAAGTGTGATCGACAAAAAGAAAATTACGAATATCATGACCAGCAAATGCAGGCGTAACCGGAGTTCAATGGAACAGGAATCGTTCACAGTATTTACTGTGCCGCGAATTACCGGCTTGAAACTGTTGTTGTACCAGGTGTGTCGCACCATTTCGATGGAAGCATTACGGTAATCTCCATCGTATGCACTGATCTTGATCTCGGGATAGTACTTCGTTCGAAATGCATTGTCTGCATTCAGCAAACAGTTGATACGATTGTTGACCTCAGTAGCAGTGAGCTGAGTGGATATAGTGATTCTTAGAAACGGAATCAGCGGAACCATTCAACTACTTCGTCTTCTCGTTGTAAATCACATCCAGTACAACACGACCAACGGCATCAAGAGTTGATTTCTCAATGATGTCCATGTTGTCGATGTGACGGTGATGAAACGGTCCGTAATCCTGTTCTGCCGGATCGTAATGCACAATATCTATGCATGGAATAGAGGAATAGCGACTGATGAAAAGATTGTCATCAACAGTTTGTCCGGTTACTGAATTAACGAACATGTGACCGTACCCGAGTTGTGAAGCGGAACTCCACACTTTCTCTACAACACTCGCTGCGTAATACATGGATGTTCCTTCCCTCGGGAAAACTGCGCCGCGCGCTCCGACCATATCCAAAAGAATTCCGTATTTCACCGTGCGCACGTATTCTGAATTCACATTCTGCGCCCAATACTGTGAGCCGAGACACCAGGTTTCGTTGGCACCGCCGGGTTGACCTTGATCTTCTGCATCTACAAAAAGAAAATCAATTCCGATGTTCGGATCGTTTTGCGCAACAATGCGTGCAATCTCCAACAACACACCAACACCGCTGCCTCCGTCGTTAGCGCCGTCAATAGGTTCATTAACTCGGCTTGTATCGCGATCGGCCATCAGGCGTGTGTCCCAATGTGCAACGAGCAATACGCGCTCCGTGCGTTCCGGTTTGTAAGCACCTGTGATATTCTGCATTTCAACTTTTGTTCCGTTGAACAACGTTGCAGGAGATTTCTGCACTGTAACTGTCAACCCGAACGACTTCAGTTTATCCTGAATGTATTGTGCACACGCTGCATGTTCTTTGGATCCCGGAACACGCGGACCGAAATCTACTTGTGCTTTGATGTAAGCATAAGCAGAATCTGCATTGAAAGCAGGCGCTGCAACACGCGGTACAGGCGGAGTTTTCGGTGTTGTATCAACACCATCGTTGCCATTGTTGTTCGGCGAACATGAGAACATGAACACTGTCAAACACGTCAACATTAGTTTCGCTGACCAGCTCGATACTCCCGTCTGAGTACTCCCGACTGAATGATCTATGATTTTAATTCCCATCCTGTTCCTTCTTTACTGTCTTTGAGTACGATATTGAGTTTTGCCAGTTCATCACGCACCAAATCAGAAGTTGCGAAATCTTTTTTCGCTCTCGCTTCCGCGCGCATCTTGATGATGAGTTGCATGAGTCCTTCCGTGGTGTCGCCTGCGCTTTCGCGTATGTCGTCTTTCAATCCCAGAACATCAATCACGAAATCGTGCATGAGTTCGCGCAGCAAGTTCAGATCACTTTCGGTGATAGTTTCTTTTCCGTCGTTCACCGTATTGATGATGCGCACCGCTTCGAAAAGATTGGCAAGCAGAATCGATGTATTGAAATCATCATTCATCGCATCATAACATTTCTGCTGCAATGCTGAGATGTTACTTGTGGAAGTTGCGCCTGTTTTCAGTTTCCCGAGAACACGAATGGCTTCCATGAGTTTACGGAAACCTTTCTCTGCAGCCTGCAATGCTTCATTCGAGAAATCGAGTGTGCTCGAATAATGTGTTTGCAACATGAAGAAACGAACTGTCATCGGAGAATATCCTTTCTCGAACAACGGATGTTTGCCGTCAAGCTTTGCTTGCGATGGTGTTGCACTTGGAGAATCCGTAGCGAGTTTCATTCCTGTAAACAATTCAACAGGTAGGAAAACGTTGCCCAATGAACGCGACATTTTCTGTCCGTTCAGCGTAAGCATGTTGGTGTGTACCCAATAACGCACAGGTGCGTTGCCGCAGCAACCTACGCTTTGTGCAACTTCATTGGTGTGATGCGTTGGAATGAGATCCATTCCGCCTCCGTGAATGTCAAATGTTTCGCCGAGATATTTTTTCCCCATCGCAGAACATTCGATATGCCATCCCGGAAATCCTTCACCCCAAGGCGAATTCCATCGCATGATGTGTTCCGGTTTTGCTTTCTTCCACAATGCAAAATCCAAACGACCTTTCTTTTCTTCCTGTCCGTCGAGATCGCGAGTATTGTTCAGTTGATCTTCGAGTGAACGACCTGAGAGCACACCGTAATTATGTTCTTTCGCAAATTTCTCTACATCGAAATACACACTGCCGTCTTTCTCATAAGCATAACCGCGCTTGATGATTTCCTGTGTCATTTCGATTTGCTCGATGATATGACCGGAAGCAAGCGGTTCAATGCTCGGTGGCAACAGATTCAGCAATCCCATCACTTCACGGAAACCGAAAGCATAACGGTTCACAATTTCCATAGGCTCGAGTTTTTTCAGTCGCGCCTGTTTACCGATGCGGTCTTCTCCTGTTCCTGCGTTTTCATCTTCAAGATGTCCTACGTCAGTAATGTTACGCACGTAACGCACTTTGTAACCGATGTGCGTGAGGTAACGGAACATGATATCGAATGAAGTGAACGTGCGGCAATTTCCGATGTGAACATCGGAGTAGAGTGTAGGTCCGCAAACGTACATACCAACGTGCGGTGCATTCGGTGCATGAAAGAGTTCTTTCTTGCGGGTGAGTGTATTGTAGATGTATAACTTTTGTTCCATGATGCTGTTTACCGAAGAACAAAGTTAACAGAATCAGGATTGCGGCAGGACTGGAAACGTTTACCTGAGGCGGTAATGGTAACGCGGTTTGGATTCCCAGTAACCGTTCTTCCAGTTGCCTTCTTCGCAAAGGCGACCGTCGTCCCAGTATGTTTTTGCTGGTCCATCCAGACGACCGTTATTCCAGGTGTAAGTTGCCAGTACTGTTCCGCTTGGGTAGTAGAATGTCATTACGCTGTCCGGAATATCATTGGTAAAATGCATTCGAAGATTCAAATTACCGTCGGTGGTGAAATAACCTGCCGAACCGTTTCTTTTATCGGCAGTGTAATTAATCTCCGAAGCTTTAACCTGATTGGGGTGATAGGAAGTCCACAATTCTTCGCGACGACTATCAATGTAGTTTCCTTCGAACGCAATTCCCGCCGCATTCATCGGACCGGGTACAACTTCTCCAAAGATCATCTGCCATGTAATTATCCAATGTCCCTGGCGAAGTCCGGATGCGTCTACCAGGTTAAACGGACCCTTACCCGAAGTTTTTGCCAATGAAAACTGCATTGCGAAAAACAAAATCAGAATCACACTGATGGAAGTGAAAGTATAGCGGAAAGCCGGCTTCATATTTTTCATTTGCAGATGTATAGAAATGAAAGAGTCCAGTGTTTGCAGCCGGGACTCTTTCTGTTTTCCTGAAGGAAACTTACTTATTAGCGTCGGTAGGCAGCGGGCCATCGCCCACGTATTTGCCACCTTTGTATAGTTTGATCTGAATCAGAATTCCGTTTTTGTCGTAAATGCGTTCTTCACCTTCAATCAGTTTGCGTTTAGCAAACGTACCTTTCATCGTGATCTGACCGTTCTTGTAAAGAATCCAGTAACCTTCACCGTTGAATTGTCCTGTGTTCGGCTTAGGCTCGTTTGAAGTTCCGACAGTAGGAGCAGTACCTTTCTGTTCTTTTTCTTCCGGAGCTTTTACAGCTTCAGCACTTTCAGGTTTCTTAGGCTCGTAAGTTTTTGTTTTAGCAGGATCGATGTTTCCTCCATTGAAGAATGTTTCCTGCACCAATTCACCGTTGGTGTTGTATTCTTTTTTAACTCCTTCTTCTTTACCGGCTTTCATATTCACCTCGATAGCAACTTTGCCGTTCGGGTGATAATATTTCTGACCTCCGTCGCGCTGCCCGAGAGCATTGTAGTTGAATTCCTGGCGCGGTGTTCCGTCTTCGTAGTAAAGTTTGTAAGGACCCGTCCAACGTGTTCCAACCCAAGTTCCTTCTTCAGAGAGCTTTCCGTTTTCATGGTACATTTTTGCAGGACCATTCGGACGGTTGTTAACGTAAGTGAGTTCTGATTTCTTGTTGCCGTTCTGGTAGTATTCGATCCAGATTCCGGTCTTCATGGAATTCGTGTAATTACCTTCCTCAACTTTCTGTTCAGGAGTCCAAGGACTTCCCAACTTTTTCTGTCCCGCAGTAATTACCCAATATCCCTGACGTTTGCCGGCTTCATCAATCTTGTTGTCTTGAGCAATAGCCCAAGCCGCCGTCACAAACAACACAAGTAGGGTTAGTATAGATTTCTTCATCTGCCAGCGGTTTTTGGGGACTTTCCCCGATACTTACATGACTAATTTACCTAAAGTGACCGTAGTTAGTTTCAAGATTTCGATCAACCCTGACAAAACTTCGACAAAACCCCGCAAAAATAATACTTGAAACAATTCAACTCTGGTTACTTTGGTTTTACGCCATAAATAATGCCAGGTTACACTTTCGCGTAAAGATTTTTGAGATTGACCAGCATATCTGTGGTCATTTTTTCGAGATCGAATTCCGGTTTCCATCCCCAATGATTGCGTGCCTCAGTATCGTCAATACTTTTTGGCCACGAATCGGCGATTGCTTGTCGGAAATCGGGTGCGTAACTGATCTGAAAATCAGGGATATGCTTCTGAATCGATGCTGCAATCTCTTCCGGGGCAAAGCTCATACCTGCCAGATTATAAGCACCGCGGATTTTAATCTTTTCAGCGGGTGATTCCATGATCTGAATTGTAGCGCGGATAGCATCCGGCATGTACATCATCGGCAACGTTGTTCCTTGCTTGAGGAAGCTGGTGTATTTGCGCGACTTCAACGCTTCATGGTAAATATGTACAGCATAATCCGTTGTGCCTCCGCCCGGAGCTGATTTCCATCCGATCAATCCCGGATAACGAAGACTGCGTGTATCTACTCCGTGCTTGTGGAAATACCATTCGCACCAGCGTTCACCTGCCTGCTTGGAAATTCCATAAACAGTTGCAGGTTCAATTACGGTAAACTGCGGTGTGTTTTCCTGCGGCGTGGTTGTGCCGAATACTGCAATGGAACTTGGCCAATAGATCTTTTTAATGTGTTTCTCACGAGCCAGTTCTAAAACATGAAAGAGACTTTCCATGTTCAGTTTCCAGGCGAACATCGGATTCTTTTCGGCTGTAGCAGAAAGCAATGCAGCGAGCAAATAAATCTGTGTAATGCCGTGTTGTTTCACAACAGCGAAAAGACGGTCTTTATCAAGTGCATCAAGCTGCTCGTAAGGTCCGAGTGCCAGCTGATCAGCGTCTGCAGGTTTCAGATCAGAAGCCACAACATTCGTTTGACCGAATTGTTTTCTGAGTTCCGCTACGAGTTCTGTTCCGATCTGACCGGAAGAACCGACAACGAGGATTTTTTCCATGGGCGTAAAAATATCCATTGTCAAGAAATAATCGACCTTTTTTCAATTTATGTAGCGCTGGACACGTAAGAATTCCATGATTCTCGTTTGATCGGCATTCTCCATGGCTATAGTTTAGCGGTAGAATTAACCCTAAATACCCGTGAATATGAAACGACTGATTCCGATTTGCGCAGTGACAATTACTGCATTCACATTTTCGCAATGCACCAAGTATGAGGATATGGAAAATACTTATCCGCAAAGCACAACCAGTATCGGAGCTCTAACTGCTTTGCTGGCACAAAATGCCCCATCTATTCAACAGTTCACTTTTAATGCGGCTTCAGGCGGATATTTCATTGGAAGCGGCGGTGCGCAAATCTCCATCAATCCGAATGCGTTTCTCTATCCGAACAATACTGCTGTTACGGGATCTGTGGATCTGAAAGTGCAGGAAGTGTATAACAAGAAAGATATGATCTGCTCCGGAGCATTTACTACCAGTGCAGGTCGACCGCTTATTTCAGGTGGAGAAATAAATGTTACTGCGTGGCAGGGCAACACCAAATTGAAATTAGCGAATAATAATTCTGTGAATGTTAGTTTGCCGGCAGGATCATCGCAGCCCGCACCAATGTTCGAATTCAGAGCACCTCGCTTTAACGGGAACACCGACTTTATTCCGGTGAATGTAACCACACCGATGACTACAAGCACAGATTCAGCAGGCAATTGGGTGTATCAGTTTGCTTTGGATTCATTGGATTGGACTAATTGTGATCAGTACATGGGAATGCCGAATCCAACGGAGTTCAGTGTTCCGCTTCCTTCGGTTTTTGACAATAACAACACAATGGTATTTATTACCTCTCCAACGTCACAGTTCGCAAGTCGTGTTTGGTATTGGGAAGCGCAGCTTCACTCATACGTTTGCGGGTATTACCGCTTGCCGATCGGAGAAACATTCACTTTCACAGCTGTTTCAGAAATCAACGGCAATTTTTATTACGATTCACGTGAAGTGGAAATCACGGAAGATATCATGGTATCCATGTATCCTCAACCTATTTCTCAGGCGCAGTTGATGCAGAATATCGGAAATCTGTAAGCCTTTAAGAACGACTTTTTTATTCCGCTGACCTTTTGTGAAGGAAGAGTGATTAATTTTGCTCTTCCTTTACTATGTCACACCTTCACAATAAAGTTAACCGCAACGAAATGCGCGAGCGTTTGATGGAAGAACCGTTCAAACGTGTTACGCTGTCATTTTACCGTTACGTTATCCTGAATGATCCTCAAGCGACCCGCGATCAATTATGGCGTGAATGGTCGGCCATGCAGGTATTCGGACGCATTTACGTGGCGCGGGAAGGAATCAATGCGCAGCTCAGCGTTCCGGAACATTTCTATCAGGCGTTTCGCCAGAAACTGGATCTGCATCCGGAATTCAAAGATGTACCGTTCAAGATTGCAGTTGATGATGACGGAAAATCGTTTTTCCGCTTGACGATAAAAGTTCGTCCGCGTATTGTTGCGGATGGTCTTGCCGATAATGAATACGATGTTACCAACGTTGGTAAGCATCTTACCGCTGCGGAATTCAATGCAGCAATGGATCAGCCGGGAACAATTGTAGTGGATATGCGTAATCACTACGAAAGTGAAGTCGGACATTTTCAGAATGCGATTTTACCGGAATGCGAATCGTTCCGCGAAGAGTTGCCGCATGTACTTGATCAACTCAAAGGCAAAGAAGATCAGAAAATTCTGATGTACTGCACAGGCGGTGTACGATGTGAAAAGGCGAGCGCGTATCTCAAGCATCACGGATTCAAAGATGTGAATCAGCTTTACGGAGGCATCATTGATTACGCGCGTCAGATTAAAGAACAGCAGCTTCCTTCTAAATTCATAGGCAAGAATTTTGTGTTCGATGAACGACTCGGAGAACGAATTACGGATGATGTGATAGCACATTGTCATCAATGCGGACACAAATGCGATCATCAGATCAATTGCGGAAATACAGATTGCCATGTGCTGTTCATT
Source organism: Bacteroidia bacterium (assembly GCA_023151315.1). GTDB lineage: Bacteria > Bacteroidota > Bacteroidia > Palsa-965 > Palsa-965. Next base: position 105,188 of record JAKLJE010000005.1, on the reverse strand, counting down.
CAGTGTGAAAACTGTAAGAATACTTATGGCGAATATTGCAGTCACGAATGCCGGGCTTACGCCGAACTTCCTGCGGAAGAACGAAAAAAACTTCGTGCGGAAGGAAAGGCAATTCGCGGCGGCAGCAGTTATGGCGGAGCACATTTCAGTAAGTCGATGGCGGCGAAAGCGAAAAGAAAGGATTGACAATTGTCATTTGTGGCGGTGAGCAGGCGTTCTATTTTTGGTTTTCGCTAAAAAACGCTATTCATGCCGATCTATCACAAACTCGGGAATTTCCCGAATAAACGACACATCGTTTTTCAATCTCCGCAAGGCAAGCACTACTACGAGCAGCTATTCGGGACGGAAGGATTCAACCACCACTCCGCGCTGAGTTATCATATTCATCGTCCGACTCAGATTAAAGAAATTCTGAAGTCTACAGATGTTACTCCGAAAATTGCAGTTCCGAAAAACATCAAACCGATGTTGCTTCAGGGTTTCAATGTTCCTGCAAAAGATGATTTCCTGGAAAGCCGTATTCCTGTTTTCGTAAATGGAGAATGTACAATCGGTCTTGCAGCTCCTAAGAAAAGTCTGCGTTCCTATTTCTACAAGAATGGTGATGCAGATGAAATGCTTTTCATTCATCGCGGCAAAGGAAAACTCAGAACGTTCTTCGGTAATATCGATTTTGAATACGGCGATTATCTGATCATTCCGCGCGGAATGATTTATCAGATGGATTTTGAAACTGAAGATAACCGCATCTTTTACGTAGAGTCATTCGCGCCGTTCTTTACTCCGCGTCGTTACAAGAGTGCATCCGGGCAATTGCTCGAGCATTCTCCATTCTGCGAACGCGATTACAAACTGCCTACGGAACTTGAAACATACGATGAAAAGGGCGACTTCCTGATGAAGATCAAGAAGGAAGGTATGTTGCATGAACTCGTTTACGCAACACATCCATTTGACGTTGTAGGTTGGGACGGATATAATTTCCCTTGGGGATTCTCGATTCATAATTTCGAACCGATCACCGGTCGTGTGCATTTGCCGCCTCCGATTCACCAGACATTCGAAACTACTGCATTCGTAGTTTGCTCATTCGTTCCGCGTTTGTACGATTACCATCCGAAAGCAATTCCTGCTCCTTACAATCACAGTAACGTTGACAGTGATGAAGTGTTGTATTATGTTGACGGAGATTTCATGAGCCGTAATAACATCAAGCAAGGACACATCACGTTGCACCCGAAAGGAATTCCGCACGGACCTGCGCCGGGAGCAATGGAACGCAGCATCGGTCAAAAAGAAACACAGGAGCTGGCTGTAATGGTGGATACGTTCCGTCCGCTCATGATCACCGAAGAAGCACTCCGTATTGAGGATCCGGGTTATTTCAAAACCTGGTGCGAGTAAAACTGACAAAAATCATGCGCTCTGCTCAATGCAGGGCGTTATGATTTTAATGTCCTTACGGAATTTGTGTAACTTTAATGGATGAACAAGATGAATCAGAATCTCATTTCTGCTCATTGCCGCGCCATGTGGTCGTAAGCGGATTTCTTTCCGATTACAGGTCGCATATTTTCAATCAACCACACAATCTCAAAGTATATTACAATGGCTAAAGAAGTAAAAAGCGTCGAGTACGGTCTCGAGAAAATTTTTGAAGGAGCGCAGGATTTTCTTCCGCTTCTCGGAACAGATTACGTTGAATTCTACGTGGGCAACGCCAAACAGGCGGCACACTACTATAAAACTGCATTCGGTTTTCAGTCGCATGCGTATGCAGGTTTGGAAACAGGTCTGAAAGACCGTTGCTCATATGTTCTGGCGCAGAATAAAATCCGCCTCGTACTCACAACTCCTTTGGTGAGTGATTCACCGATTGCGGAGCACATCAAGAAACACGGTGATGGTGTGAAAGTGATTGCACTTTGGGTGGAAGATGCAACTAAAGCATTTGAAGAAACCACAAGTCGCGGAGCAAAAGCATTTATGCAACCGACTGTAGAGAAAGATCAGTTCGGTGAAGTGGTTCGTTCCGGAATTTACACGTATGGTGAAACGGTTCACATTTTTGTGGAGCGTAAAAAATACGACGGACCATTCCTTCCGGGATTTGTGAAATGGGAATCAGATTACAATCCGACTGATGTAGGTTTCAAATATGTTGACCACATGGTAGGCAACGTAGGTTGGGGCGAAATGAATCAGTGGGTGAAATTTTACGAAGACGTAATGGGCTTTGTGAATTTCCTTTCATTCGATGACAAGCAGATTCACACCGAATATTCTGCATTGATGTCGAAAGTAATGTCGAACGGAAACGGTCGTATTAAGTTCCCTATCAACGAACCTGCGGAAGGCAAAAAGAAATCGCAGATTGAAGAATACATTCAGTTCTACGAAGGTGCGGGATGTCAGCACATCGCTGTTGCTACTGATGATATCATCAAGACGGTAACAGAAATGCGTAAGCGCGGTGTGGAATTCCTTTCAGCTCCGCCTGCTGCGTATTACGAAGAAATTCCTGCACGTTTGGGCAAGCACATGAGCATGATGAAGGAAGACATCAAAGAGTTGCAGAAGCTTGCAATTCTTGTTGATGCCGATGAGGAAGGATATCTGCTTCAGATTTTCACGAAGCCGGTAGAAGACCGTCCAACATTGTTCTACGAAATCATTCAGCGTATGGGTGCGCGCGGATTCGGTGCGGGCAACTTCAAAGCGTTGTTTGAATCCATCGAACGCGAACAGGAACGCCGCGGTACACTCTAAGCCGCCGCTGCTGTAAATACAAAAGCCTCTTCTGTAACAGGAAGAGGCTTTTTTTGTTGTACGCAGGAAGGGTCTACAGCCTCCAAGGGTTCGGGCCCTTGGAGGGTTCAGACCCTTCCGCATTGAATAAATCCGCTTTTTTCTGCCTTAATCCGCATACCAACCCGCCCTCGAAAATTTTATCCGTTTGCTCCCGACTAGCGCCAAACACTCGTTTTACATTAGCGGCCTGAATTGATAATTATGCGTCGCGCGTTAGTCATATTGTTGAGCATTTTCTCATTGTATGTGCGAGCTCAAACGTTGAGCAGCGTGGTGTATCCGCCAGCTACATGCAATGCGGTAACATGTCCGGCATTCACAAGTGTGAAGTCGCACATAACGGCTTCATATGTGGATACGCTGACGGAAACGCTATATGTGGGCGGAGTTTTCCGTAAGATCGGTTCAAATACGCGTTACGGGTTGGCAGCTCTGAATGGAGCTACGGGAACACTCCTTAATTTCAACGTAGCTGTTGATTCAACAGGGTGTGTTTATGCGATTGCGAAAGTTGGCGATACGTTGTTCATCGGGGGCAGATTCAACAAAGTGAATAATGTTGCGCGAGTGAATTTCGCAGCAATTAGAATCAGCACAGGCGCGCTGTTGCCTTCGTTTGCGCTTGGTGTAGGCTCAACAAGCGACACCGTTTTCGCGATTAATTATTACCGCAACAGAATTTACATCGGTGGGAGATTCACGACGGTATTCGGACAATCGCGTACGAATATTGCGAAAGTGAGCAGAACCGGGGCGGTGTTGACGGGTGCGCCGTCGTTAGGAGTAGTTAGAAAAATGCGTGCGCATTATTCCCGGATGTTAGTAATAGCGGACAGTGCTTTAGAATCAACTTTTCGCAGAATTGACACGGTCTTTACTAATGCTCCGGTAAGTATTCTCAGTACTTCAACATCATCACCTGGTGCTGAACAAAAGCTGCAGGATTTCGTGACTCGTGGAGATACAGCATACATTGTCGGTACGTTTTCCGAGATCAATGGAATCGGATATCAAAACTCTGTCGTGGTGAATGTGGTAACGAAGGTGAAGAGGAGTTGGTCGTTTGTACTTCCGGTATCAGGCGTGGGATATCATGTGGACAGCAGATTCTGCATAGAGTTTTATAGAGACAGTTTGTACGTTGGAGTTGCAGATGGCGCAACAACTGTTACCGGCAACCACTGCATTTATGTGCTTCATTACCGACGTGCGACTTACCGCATACTTAAAACATACGCTTCGGATCAATCGGGCCTTCAAGGTAATTTCAATGTTGACCTTTTGATCGGTAATGCACGAATGTATGAGATAGATAAGTTTTCATATCACACATCATTTCCGAATGGAAGTCACTATTGTAATATTTATAGCTGGTGTTTGAAGGTGCCGATCAATTGTGGATCGTTAATTGGGCCTTATCCTTTATGTCCCGATGATACTGTGTGGTACAGTGTAACTCCGCAGTCTTATTATTCGAACTATCTATGGAGTTCGGACACTTCCAGTGTAGTTTTAGTATCGTATGGAGATTCGTGCCTTGTGATTACAACACCCGCATTTGTTAACGGGCAATTCACGATGGGTGTCAGAGGCGAGACTTCCTGCGGCGTTCAGAATCAGAATCCTTCTTCAAGAGTTATAGGTTCTCTGCCTGTTCCACTGGTGAATGCAGGAAGTTCCGATACTTTAACATGCAGCACATCAATGCTTGTTCAGCATGGCTCTTGCATTCCCGCTCCGGTTAGTTGGAATTGGTCGGGACCGGCAACAAGCAATGCAGATTCTGTTTATGTCACTGCGCCCGGAACATACATTTTGCAATGTGTTAGCATTGACGGATGTCGTGGACGTGATACGGTTCAAATCGGAATTGATACAGTGCCACCTGCCATCACACCCTACGGATCCGTTCCTCAACTCACTTGTGTGAACACTTCAATGCAACTGAACGCAGCTTCACTTTATCCGGGTGATTCACTTCGATGGACAACAGGAACAGGATCATTCCCGAATCCAGTTACGATAACGCAACCCGGTTCGGTGTTTCTGACCGTGGTTGATCTCAACAACGGATGTGATGCGCAGGATACGATAACTGTTACACAGAATATTGTTCAGCCAACCGGTTCTGCGACAACTTCCGATACATTGTTTACCTGTGCCGTGGATTCCATTCTGCTTACCGCATCTTCTCCCGGACCGAATGTAGTGTTCATCTGGTTGGATGCATCGCTTGTGCATTATCCGAATCCGTTTTATGCAACATTGAGTGGAGCGTACAGTGCCATGGCCATTGACACTGTGAACGGGTGCGTCACAACGCTTTTGCCTGAAATTCTGAATTCATGGACCACTCCGCCCAATCTGACATTGCCGAGCGATAGTTTCAATATCACATGTTCTTCGGACAGTGCACTGCTTGTTGCAAATTCACTCACCGCTTCTGCAACTTTTCAATGGACAGATTCTTCTTCCTTCAATGGCGGCAATCCATCTTACGTAACTGCGCAAGGCGTGTATTACTGTGTAGTTACGGATACCTTGAATGGTTGTGTAACAGTTGATTCTGCCTATGTTGGATTCACACCATTACTTTTGGTGAACGGAGTGAACGACACTGCCATCTGTAACGGCAGCGGCGCAGTTCTGAATGTTGCACCCGTGGGCGGAACTGCTCCGTTTCAATATGCATGGAACAATGGCGGTGGAAATTCGGCACTCGTTACGGTCTACCCTTCGGATACATTGCAGTATATCGTTGCTGTTGTTGACGGAGTCGGATGCAGCGGATTTGATACCGTAATTGTTAATGTTCCTGATCCGATTACAGATTCGGTGCTTAGCTTTCAGCCTTGCGATCCGAATCAACCCACAGGTCAAATACAGATTTATCCGTCCGGTGGTGCTCCTCCGTTTCAGTTTTCATCTGATAATGGATTGACCTGGCAATCGTCGAACATCTTTCCCGGATTGTCATATGGCAATTACCAATTTGTAATTCAGGATGCGCTTGGCTGCACACACAACACCACTGGAGATATTGATACAAACAGTTTGAGTCCATCACCGGATTTTATTGTCTCAACTTCACCCGAACTCGGAGACACAATTGTGCTCGTTGATATTTCCAATCCACGTCCGGATAGTGTTGTGTGGGATTTTCCAGTGGGAACAGTTGTAACTGATTCTTCAATGTACGCTCCTGTGATCGTTCCGGGAGATACCGGTAATTTCACCATTACAATGCATGCATGGTACGGAACCTGTGAAGTGGTTTATACACGACTGATCAATGTAAATCCGTTTGATAGTCTCGGTGCACAGCCTTGGGGAACTAATGCCATTGACTCACTTGTTGTTTATCCGAATCCGAACAGCGGAGTTTTTACAACACATGTTCACTTACAGTCGAAACAGGATTTCGTGATTCTGGTTACCGATGCTAACGGATTGGAACATGCTCGTGTGCAGGTAAGTGATGCTGATGAATGGACAGGAACTATTTCCGTTTCCAATCCGGTATCGGGGAATTATATTCTGCGTGTGATTGCTGAGTACGATACAGCCGCAATACCATTCGTTATTTCACAATGAGCGCGTGTCGCAAAAACATATCGTTCGTTGTTAAGGTGTTGATGATAGTTCAACTCTTCGCAGCGGATTTATATGCACAGAATCTCGAGAAAATAGGGAAGAAGGACATGGTGACGCTCAGCGGCAGTATGAGTCTGAATTCTATTTTCTACGACGCTTATGGATTTACTCCGAGAAGAGATCCGTTGACATGGTTTTTCAATGGCTCCATGACGGTGAATATTCTGGACGTTGCGTTGCCGTTTACTTACAGCTATTCTAATCGTAACAGCACTTACACGCAACCTTTCAACATGCAGAGCTGCAGTCCAAAGTACAAATGGGTGCAGGCGCATATCGGAACAACTTCTTTGAATTACTCACCGTACACTTTGGGCGGTCATATGTTCACCGGTGCGGGAATCGAATTCACTCCCAACGGATTTTTCATTGGAGGAATGTATGGTCGCTTCAGAAAAGCAGTTGAGTATGATTTTCTCACATCTAACGATAACGACGTCAGCTTTCGCAGAATGGGTTATGCATTCAAAGCAGGGTATGATCTGAATGGACATTCGCTGTATGCTTCTTACTTCCATGCACAGGATGAACTAAACTCGCTGACATTTGTGCCTGCTGTTCTGAATCTTTCTCCAATGGAGAACACCGCGATTGCATTGACAGGTAAAACGAAAATTTGGAAATGCGTGAACATGGAAGCAGAATTTGCAATTTCCGGATTGACGCAGAATATGGAGTCGCAGGAAGAAACAACGGATTTCAACGGTTGGGAAAAGTGGTTGATACGTACCAGAAGCACGACTGAATTTTTCCGATCGTGGAAGGTTTCTGTTGGCTATTCCGGAAAAATATTTTCCATTAATGCCATTCACGAACATGTTGACCCGGGATATCAGACGCTGGGTGCGTATTTCTTCAATAACGATTTGGAGAATTACACATTGGCTCCTTCTGTACGTTTATGGAAAGGCAAATTGAATCTTGCGGTGAATACAGGCTTTCAGAGAAATAATCTTGCCGGCGATAGATTATCAACCACGCAGCGATGGGTTGGAAGTGTGAATGTGAGTTGTAATCCCAACAAAAAATGGATGATCACTGCTTCTTACTCGAATTTCAGTTCGTACACACGTAATCGTCCTCAGGCAGATCCGTTCTGGACCCCTTCGCCTGCAGATACATTGAGTTTTTATCAGCTCTCGCAGCAGGGAAACGGAATGATCTCTTACATGTTCGGTGAAAAACGAATCAAGAATACAATTGCGCTGGTGAGTTCGTATCAGGTAACAGGTCAGCAGCAATCAGGTGATGTTCTTCCGCAAACGAATATTGTGAACGGCAATCTCACCTGGTCTCTGCAATGGGTGAAGTCGAAATTTGCAGTAACCATGATCGGAAATTTCAATCAAAGTGAAAATGCTACTACTGTTACGCAGCAATTCGGTCCCGGCGTGCAATGCAGTAAATCATTGATGAAAAACAGAGTGCGTTTTTCTGCAGGAGGTGTCTACAATCGATCTTACACCAATTCCGTTCTGCTGAATAATGTAATGAGTTACCGCGCACAGGCTTCGTATACACCAAAGGTGAAGAATCCGAAATTCGGAAGACCTTCATTCAGTGCGAATGCCGTTTATGTAAATAAACTTCCTGTTGTTACCGGCTTACAGTCCGCTGCGGAATTAACCGTAACGGTGAATGCTGTATATGGTTTCTGATTTTTCATCAGCAAACCGAACAACTATGCCTTGTTCACGGCATATCGATTCGCTTCCCGGATGCATTGCGTGATGAAAACTGAGTTGCGCTGCAATTCAGGGTTGTCCGCCGTAACCTGAATTTTTTCTGAACCAATATGAAACGCCGTTGGGAGCTGTTCCGGTATTGAGTGTTCTAACAACTGTTCCGGTCGCTACTTCAATTACTGAAAGTGTATTGTCGGCTGTACCTGTTACAAAAGCATGTTGTCCTGTATTACTTACAACCACGCCGTGCGTTTTGCTTCCGGTTCTGATGGTATCGCTGATAACGAAGAGATCCAGATCAATCACATAAGTAAGATCAGACAGTGGCCTTCCTTCCAATCCGCCTTGATCGCATACAAACATTTTACGGCTGTCAGGCGTAGGATAAAGTTGTATCGGACCTTGTGCATTCGCAGGCAATGGGAGTTTTGTAATGGCGTAAGTCTGAAGATCGACACGTGCAACTTCTTTTGTGTCGTAAAGTGAAGCGTATGCGTAAAGTCCATCCGGGCTTACTGCTGTTTGAACAGCAACGCCTCCGAGCGGAATTTCAACAATGTTGCCTGTTGTAATGTCAATTACCGACATGCTGTGCGCCCGGATATTGGCAACGTATAAGCGGTTGTTGAAGCAGCGGAGTCCGTGCGGGTAATGTCCGTGCCCGAGCGAAAATCTTTTCACCACTTTGAAATCTTTTGCGTTGATCTGTATAATCTCGTTCGGTTCATTCGCCGTTACGTATGCAAATTCTGAATGGGCATCGAGTACGACATGCGCGATGTGTTGATCCAGTCCGACGTTAATACGTTCCTTGATTTTATTTTTCACTGCGTCAATCACAATCACCTGATCTTCGAAGGCTGCTTCTTCCATTGCCACACCCGTAACCCAAACGGTTTTTCCGTCAGGCGCCACCTGAACATTATGCGGCATGTACCGTTTGTCGTTTCCGGTAATCACTGCTCTGTCGGTAAGATCAATTACCCGTATCAATTCGTATGTTGACGCGTTGAAAACAGATACAGAGCCTTCCACTTCATTAGCAACATAAACAGCACTTTCGGTGATATCCGGAAGTTGTTCACGGCAGGAGGTCTGAAACCAAATCAGGCAAATTGTGATATAAAACAGCTTTCGCATGCCATTGTACAATTGATAAACTCCGGCGAAAGTTACAACATCGTAATCCGGAATATGCTGATTACGGTCATGAATTACTTTTAATGCCGCTTTTTACCACAGAGCTACACAGATCGGTGAAACATTTTGTGCGAATTGAGAAAAGGACGGCCATAATCATTCAATGTGATATAAATCATAGAAAGGAAATCAGGCGCTTGTTAATTTGGAGCAAACATTCAGTCATGAAAACATTTTTCTCTGCATTGATTTTGAGTATAACGATTGCAGTTCACGCGCAACCTACCGCCACCAATTTTATTTGCAATGATTGTCAGGGAAATCCGCACAATCTTTTTACGGAACTTGATACCGGTTGCGTTGTGGTTATTGCGTGGGTAATGCCATGCGCAACGTGCATTGGTCCTTCTCTGACAGCTTATAATGTTGTCCAGAGCTACGCAGTGAGTCATCCCGGTCGCGTGAAATTTTATATAGCCGATGATTATGCGAATACAACTTGTCAGTCGCTGAACAGTTGGGTTTCCTCCAACGGAATGGGAGGAACAACATCATTCAGCAATGCGGCAGTGGACATGCTCGATTACGGAACCGCCGGAATGCCGAAAGTAGTTGTGCTCGGCGGGCAGTTTCATCAGGTTTATTATAATGTAAATGGTACGGGTGGAAGTTCAACTGTTCTCGTAAACGCAATTGATTCGGCATTGGTTCAGACGGGAATAGAGAATGAAGTACCGTCGGCTTCGCCGTTCAATATGTACCCGAATCCGGCGCAGGGTCAGTTGAATATTTCTTTCAATGTGCAATACGGCACGGATGCGATGGTACGCATTATGGATTGTACAGGTAAAATCGTTTCTGCTCCCGAATCATTTTATTGTGCTCCGGGTGAAGTTCGGAAGGAAATTGCAGTGGATAATCTCGCGGGCGGGATTTACATTGTTGAACTGGAACTGAACGGTTCAGTAACCCGTCGTCAACTGATCATTGAATGATATGACATCCCTGAGGTACTTGTTGGCAGTGATTTTCATTGTAGCATTCGTCAATAACGGAGCAGCTCAATGTTGTGCCGGAGGTGCAGGAAGTCCTATTGCAGGCGGCGCGTCACAGGGAGTGCTTGCAAAAAATCAACTGGAAATCAATTCAAATTATCAGTTTATTACTGCAGATCGTTTTCAGCACGGCGATTCACGGGACACCAATTATTTCGAATCGTTCACCAGCAGATACATTTACATGCGTTTAGCTTACGGTGTTACGGAGCGGCTGACAATGTCTGTTGAGTCAGGATATTTTATAAGTAAAGTTCAGGTTGAGCACGGTAACCGCGATACAATCCGGTCGGGCGGAATAGGCGATCTGATACTGTTTCCGCGTTATAACATTTGGAAACGAAAAACGGAAACATGCGCAACTGAACTCACGATAGGATTGGGATTTAAAATTCCGGTAGGGATGTACAATGATTCGGCGGCACACATTGAACCTTTCAGCGGCACAACTTATTATATTCCGAAACCGCTGAGTGTTCAGCCTTCAACAGGTGCGAATGATCTGATCTTTTATACTTTTTTTTACAAAGGGTATAAATGTGATCTGATCCGTTTTTTTGCAAATGGTTTATACATCAGGAAAGGTTGGAATCCCAATGGAGAGAAGGCCGGAGATTTCGCTTCTGTCGGATTGTTTGCCGGTAAAACATTTCGCTACAGGTTAAATGCAACTGTTAACCTGCGTGGCGAATGGATTGGGAAGACACAGGTAAATGAAGACATCATGATGTACACCGCGCTTAACTATGATCCGCTTGCAACGGGTTCAAGAAAACTTTTCGGAGGAGTTCAGTGCGGCTATAATCCTTTGGAGGGAATGATGATTTATATCGCCGGAGAATTTCCGCTTTATCAATACGTGAACAGATCGCAGATTGTTACCAAGTATCAGATTACAGGCGGAATTTCCTATCGTTTGAATTGCGGGAAAAAGTGAACAACCTGTGAATTTAAGTTATTGAATTACTTCTACAGTAATATCATCAACGTAAACAGTTTGATCGGAAGAAGAACTGTTGGCTGTAACACCGAACTCAATGCTCTGGTACATTCCTTTTGTGCCTTGTTGTGAATAAAGGAAATCTTTCGGCAGGGTTTTGCGATTGTATCCTTCCAGTATGAGTTGATTGTCCTGCCAGATTTTTACGTAACCCTTTTTCTTCTGCGAGAGTTTCACCTCCATCGTGATATTCACCCACTGATAGCGCGGCATGGCAATAAATCCGGAAGAAGGTTGATAGATATCGTCGTTGTAAAATTTATGCTCGAGCACTAATCCGCTTTCCTGTGTGTCGGCAATCCGTATTCCCGGACCGGCACCTATTGCCGTTTGTTCTTCGAAATCGAACAAAAACAGCCAACCCGTAGACGGCGCAGATTCTATGTAGTACCAGGCAGAAACGCGCACAACATCTCCTTCGTAAAATGCCATTTCCTGTTTTGCGATACTGCTTTTTGAAACTTCACCGGGATGCGCTGCTCCGAAAAATTTCAATGACCGATTCCCGGAATGCACGATTGTAGTATCAAACGCAATATAATTTCCTTCATGCGTATTCTGATGATATGACCAACGTATGTCTTCATAAGAAAACATGCTGTCAGTTGAAGCGTAAGATTCAAAATCTTCCGACATATAATTCGGCCCGTCAAACCATTTTTCCTTGCTGCAGGAAACGGATGCGCCCAAAACAATCAGTACAATCGCGATCTTTTTCATTTGAGTTTATATCCGATTGAAATTCCAGCCCAATGCTGCCAGTTGTAATCAACAAGCCAACCGACAATGGGTGTATAGGTAACACGATAAAAAAGTTGCTTTCCATCCGGCTCGTAACGATAGCCCAATGCCAACGGAGTTTTTATATACCACGATCCTTTGGTTGTAATGGATGGTGCCATGCCGGCGCCGGCTTCAAGTTTGTGCGCTTTGAAACCGTAGACAACGTTTGCCATTAGAGGGAAAATCAGGACCACACCGTTGTTTTTGTCAACCGGAGTAACACTGAATCCTGCGCGCCATGTAAACGTATGGCGAATCGGAGGATAACCTCCGCAGTTGTCGCGTACCGGTTTATTCGAAGCGGGGTCCCACAATGTTTTTTCAAAATTGATAGATCCCAAGCCGCCGCTGCCGCCGAGTTCAAGAAACAGATTTCTGTTTTGTGCAGACAATACAATTCCGCTTCCGCAGAGCAGAGAAAGAATAAGAACAGAAATGAAAGTTGATCTGCGCACAAACTAATATACGCAAACTTCTTTCATTTCTGTTCACTGCAACTCTAAGCACATGTGTTTATCCACTTCGATTCAATCGACGGATAACTGCTGCAACCAATACACGCAGCAAATGCACAGTTCTGTTTTTATTCTGCAATACTACAGTTGGACGCATGCTTTCAAGTACGAAACGATTGTATGTTCTCATTTTATTTTGATTTAATTGGTTCAACATAATTTATACTCCGAGGAGTTTGAGTATCGCGAAAGCGATCAGCATCCAGTCTAATGCGGTTAACTTCCGGATTAAATTCATAATTGTTTTCATAGTGATGATTTATTTTAGCCAGGTGAATTGACAGATGCAGCAGTAGATGCACACCAATAGCCCAGGCTGTTTTACTATCAGGTGGCGGATCTTCCGGAGGAGTTTCAGTTGTTGCACCGAAAACTCCGCCATCAGTTGTTACTGCTGTTGCACGTGTTGCGTTCATAAAAATTATACCTCCTTTCTTTCGCACAGGATGATTTGTCAGGTTAATCCCTGACGGATATTGGTTATTAAGTTGATTGGAAACAAAAAGCCCGCAGTGTGTGCTGCGGGCTTCGAAGGCTCAGTGGATAAACTACTGCACTTCTCTTCCGCAGAGGAACACGCACCCGTCGAATACAGGATTCGATGCGTTGCGGCTCATGAGATATGTGTGCAAAGTTTTCATTTGTGTTTTTATTCGGGTGGCAAATGTAAAATTAAGTTTGTATGCTAAGCAAGTAAATTGAAAAAAATATTTTCAATCAATCTCTGAGAGTAAACCTAATCGGAATAGTAATTTGCGAACTCACCGCACGACCATTCATTTTACCGGGTTTCCAAATCGGCATCGCATTAATTACGCGCGCTGCTTCTTTAGTAAAGCCCGGAGCTCCCGGTACTTCCTTCATTACTTTTACATCCGTAATGCTTCCGTCTTTTCGTACTACGAACGACATGTAAACTGTTCCTTGTTTGCCTTGCTCTTTTTCGAATTGCGGGTATTTAATATTTCTGAGCAGGTAACTGTTTAATGAATCCTGTCCTCCGGGGAATTCCGGCATTTGTTCAACAAACATTAAAACATCATCGTCCGAAGGCGCAGACGCTTCGGCAATTTCTGCAACTTCGTAATCTCCGTCTATTGCTTCCACCATTCGGTCCGTTTCTATGGATGTCAAACTTATTTCATTGTCATTCTTGATCACATCATCCTGAATCGTTTTAAATTCTTTCGAATCATTAGAAATTTTTTTCCCCTTGTTATCGAACGCGTAAACTGAATCACGGGGAATGCCGTATTGGCACTTGGCTTTATAACGCACTTTCCCATTCGGATAATAATCTACATACCATCCGCTTACTGAACCGCGTACATAATTTTTTTCTTTCGTTTTCTTTCCTGTTGAATCGTAGTACACCCACAATCCGTATTTCGAATCCGAAATGTAATCTCCTTTGGCTTTTACGTTTCCGTTTGGATAATACTCTGTCGATCGAACACCTGTGACCGCGTTGCGATGCCATTCGTTAGTAAGCTGCCCGTTTTCGTTATATACAAATGAAGAATCCGTTGTATAGTTTTTATTGGCATAATAGATACGTGATTTCAGTTTGCCATTCTCTGAATATTCGCGGGAATATTGAGGCAAACCGCTTTCATAGTAGCAAATGGTATTCATTATACTCCGCGTCTTGTCAAACCATGTTGTATCGCACCCGGTTTTCCTTCCTTCAGAATAATGCATCACGGACATGATGTTGCCGCTCAAATAATACGAGAAAGAAGGTCCGTTTTTGCGGCCGGCTTTGTAGTATGTAACGAACTGAATCTGTTCCGGCTTGGTGAGATAATGTGCGCGTTGTTCGCCTTCTTCCCTTCCTTGGGAATAATTGCCTGATCGTACCAATTTCCCATTGACATACAATACAGATCTGCCATCTCTTCTGTCCTTAGAGTACCATGTTGAATCCAGATCAACGTCATCAGAATTCTTACTTCTCCTGGTATGTTCAATCCAAAGGCCTTCTCTTTTGCTGAGATTGTATGTTCCTTTTAATGTGCCGTATTTATAGTAAGTTCGAATGTTTTCGAAATATTCTCCATGCATCATGTTGTCGAGATAATTGCAGACAACCGCTGTGTCGCCATTTACATTAAACCTGATACAATTTCCGTTTTTCGCTCCGCTGGTGTAGTGTATGATTGATTTAATTGATCCATTCGGGAAATACTCTTTTTCAACTCCGTTTTTTTGATCATTCTTGTATTCGGTCTCTCTCACCAATTCTCCTTGTGCGGTTTTTGTAACCCATAACCCGTTTTTTTTATAGTGTTTTGTTTTCCCACTGGTGATGGTGCCGTCCGTATTCTTGATGACATTTTTACCGTTCTTTTTCAATTGGGAGTAAGCCGGAGAAGTCGCAAAAGCGAATACGATGCTGAGTAGAATTGCGAAAGTGTAGCGCATAAAAAAGCCCTGATGGTTATCAGGGCTAAGTTAGATATTGTGTCGTGTTTATTTCACCACAATTTTTCTGCTGTAATATGCCTGAACAGAAGAACTCACAATTGTGTATGTACCTGCACTCAAACGCTCTTCAAGATCTTTAACGAGCATTGGATCGGAGTTCTCCGCAACTTCTACTTTGCTGTAGTATTCTTCTCCGCTGGCATTTCGCACAACAATAAGAATCGGACCTTCTGCGGTTGCAGTTTGTTTTGTCGGAACCACTGAAGCCGGACCTCCTGCTGTATATTTCACAGGTGCTGCATTCGAGAAAGTAACATTCCCTTCTGCGTCAATGACTTTAACACGGTAATAAGAAACTCCTTCCAATGGAGAAAAGTCAGTTTCCATGAATTCTGTATTCACAGAGCCGGGTTCAACGCGTGAAAGTGTAGTGAAGTCAATCCCGTTCTTTGATCTTTCGATTTCGTAAACCTCAACACCGGAACGCGATGTAGTCCAGGATAACAGAACCTGTGAATCCAACGGAGTAACAACAAGATTGGTTCCTGCTGTTTCCTGATTCTCAGTATTCGTTGCGCGCACATCCACTGCGAAAGTGGTCAGGAGTAAAGCAACTGTTAAGATTAGTGTTCTCATGACGAGAAATGGTTTGTTCGTGTGTTAAAACAAATATACAATTCCGTTACTTTGTTGCAAGTATTAATTCGACGTAGTACTCTCATTTTCATGTTGATAATGAAAGTTGTCGTTAGAGGTCAATACATGTAAATTCGTCGATATTATATATTCATTCGTCTTTAATCTATGATTCTTAGCCCTGTAAAATCGGGATTCGTTGCTCTAGCAATGCTCCTTATTACAACCACTGTTTTCGCTCAAAAAGACGTTCGCGTTGGATTTTGGAATGTCGAAAACTTGTATGACACCATCGACGATCCTTCTGTTAAGGATGAAGAATTTCTCCCTTCAGCTAAAAACGCATGGACGTCAGCCCGATACAAAACCAAACAAAAGAATACTGCTCAGGTTATTGCAGCGATGAATCCGGATATTCTCGGAATGGCTGAAGTGGAAAATCGTCGTGTGTTGAACGATCTCGTGAAGCAGCCTGCCTTGAAAAAGCAGAAGTATGGAATTGTACATTACGATTCGCCCGATCAACGCGGAATTGACGTGGCATTAATCTACAAAACGAAAGTGTTCACAGTGCTTTCTTCTGCGAGTGTGAAAACGCAACAACCTTCAGACACGTTGTTGCCTACTAGAAACATTCTTGTTGTGCGCGGTGTGATCAATAAGAAAGATACTGTTACGATTCTTGTGAATCACTGGCCTTCACGTCGCGGTGGAAAAGATGACAGCGAGCAACGCCGAGTTTTTGCTGCGGCAACAGTGCGTTATATTGTAGATAGTTTGAATCGATTGTATCCGAACGGAGAAATTGTTTCACTCGGCGATTTCAATGATGAACCAACAGACGTTAGCATTCAGAGCCTTACTGCAACCGGACAAATGGTAGAGCCATTATTTGCAAATCTCATGGATACTATTGATGCCAAAGGAGAAGGAACGCATTATTACAAGAAAGAGAAAAGCTGTCTCGATCAGATTATGGTTTCTCCTGCTTTGCTTGAAAAGAAAACATACTACGTTTGCTGCGCAATGATCTTCAAGCCTGAATGGATTTTCGCAGAAGTATATAAGGGCGACGGACTTTCACCGAAACGCACATGGGCGGGCTCCCGTTACATTGGCGGTTACAGCGATCATTTGCCCGTGTATTGTGTGATGCGATTCAATAAGTAATCGGCATGAATGTAAAAGATCAGTTACGCAAACTGGTTGATTTACTGGCAACGGAGAAAGAAGAAGACCTTCGTCAGTATCTCGAACAGTTTGAAAGATGCAGCATCGCACAACGCCGCGAGAACGGAGTGACGTGGTATCCTCTTAAAATCAACTCAGAAGAAATCGGTGCGGGTGACTACGTTACCATTGAAGTGGAGCGAACACAAGGCGTCGATCTGCTACATCAATTTTCAAACGGCAAGCCTATCGAACTTTTCTCCAATTCCGGTGACAGCGACGATGAACATCGCAAACTAAACGGAACAGTGAAGAATGTCTGGGGAAACCGTATGCGTATTGCATTTACTGTTGATGAACTTCCGGGGTGGGCTGATCGCGGGAAACTCGGAATCAATTTGCTGTTTGACGAAGCCAGTTATCGCGAGATGATTATTGCTTTGCAAAAAGTAATGGAAGCCGAACGATCACGACTGGCTCATTTGCGTGATGTATTGTATGGCGAAACACCTGCAATATTTTCGAAGCCGGAAGAAATTTCGGTCTTGCATCAATTGAATACATCTCAACAGGAAGCTGTTCGACTCATTACTTCTGCGGAAGATGTTGCCGTAGTACACGGTCCGCCGGGAACAGGGAAAACAACAACTTTCATTCGTGCAATTATGCAAACTCTTTTGCATGAGAAGCAGGTTTTGGTTTGCAGTCCGAGCAATATAGCGGTTGATTTGCTCACCGAAAAACTCGTGCAGCAAGGCGTCAACGTTTTGCGTTTGGGAAATCCTGCACGCGTTTCGGAAGAAGTGATGAATAACACTTTGGATGTTCGCATGATGAATCATCCGGATTGGAAAGAGCTGAAAGAATATCGCAAACGATCAGAAGAGTTTTTCGCGTTGGCGAAAAAATACAAGCGCAATTTCGGAGCATCGGAACGACAACAGCGTGATCTGATGTTCAAAGAAGCTCGTGCATTGCAGAAAGATGCAATGGCACTCGAAGATTATATTCTTTGGGATCAGTTCGACAAAGCCCAGGTGATTGCATGTACTCCTGTGGTGGCTGCAGGAAAACTAATGCGCGACTTACGATTTAAAACCGTATTCATCGACGAGGCAGCACAAGCTCTGGAGCCGATGTGCTGGATTCCGATTACACGTGCGGACCGTGTCATATTCGCCGGCGATCATTTACAATTACCGCCAACTGTGAAATCACGCAAAGCTGAAGAAGGCGGATTGAAATACACGCTGTTCGAAAGAGCCGTGAAAGCACAGCCGAAAGCGGTCTCACTTCTTCGAACGCAATACCGCATGCACGAGAAAATCGCAGGATTTTCCAATCGTATGTTCTACGAGTCGAAAATAGAAAGCGACGCAACGGTACGCGATAATCTTCTTTCATTCGACGAAGAAGATGATTTGCTCATACGTCCATTCGAATTCATTGATACCGCAGGAAGCGGATATAACGAAGTGCAGAATCCCGAAACACTCAGTTACTCAAATCCGGAAGAAGCGCGACTTGTGATCACGCATCTTGAAAAAGTGATTGCGCAATACGACAGCAGAAAAGATGAAGCACTTCGTATAGGAATTATAGCACCTTATCGTCAGCAAACGGAACTGCTCACTGCTTTGGTTGCAGAGAGTACATTGTTGTCGGAGTCGCGACATCATTTCTCCGTCCGTACCGTTGATGGATTTCAAGGACAGGAACGCGACATTATCTGTATCAGCATGACACGCAGCAACGACAGCGGTGATATCGGATTTCTTGCAGACATACGTCGAATGAATGTTGCTCTCACACGTGCAAAACGTAAACTCATGGCGTTCGGCGACAGTGCAACGCTCGCCAATCACGGCTTTTACAAATCGTTTCTTGATTACGTTGAGGAAATCAACGGATACAGAAGTATGTGGGAGTTCATTTCTTAAACAATAAGACATCTTAACAATTTCGATTTGGCTGTTCAAGGATCGGTTCGTATCATTAAGCTATGAATCCGTTTCTCGCACAAATAGTTATTCAGGCAGCACGTAAGGCCAGACGCAGCAAAGGTGCAGACAGCCCTACGCGTTACGCAATAGCACGTGCTTATCGTGAATTGAAAATCACGAGTTGGCGTTATGCAAAAGATTTCGTCTTGATTACAGCCGGAATATTTTCCGCAGCATTCGGACTCAAAGGTTTTCTCCTGACCAATCATTTTATAGACGGTGGCGCCACCGGTATTTCTCTGCTCACAACAGCTGTAACCGGAATTCCTTTACCGTGGTTCCTCATCGGAATTAATATTCCGTTTATTATTCTCGGTTATAAGATCATCGGAAAAGAGTTTGCGATTAAGACTGCAATTGCCATTCCCGTATTGGCTTTGGTAGTTGGATTGGTTGAGTTTCCGAATGTCACGGACGACAATCTGCTTGTTGCCGTTTTCGGAGGTTTCTTTCTGGGAGCAGGAATCGGATTGTCAGTTCGCGGAGGCGCAGTGATTGACGGCACGGAAGTGCTTGCAATTTTTCTGAGCAGAAAACTCAGTGCCACGATGGGTGATATCATTATCATCATAAACGTGCTCATTTTTTCTGCTGCGGCGTATTTCCTCTCGATTGAAATTGCACTCTATTCCATGATCACATATCTCGCCGCATCGAAAACACTTGACTTTATCGTCGAAGGCATTGAAGAGTATATCGGTGTAACCATCGTTTCATCGCACAGCGAAGAGATTCGCGAGATGATCATACATGCAATGGGAAGAGGCGTTACAATTTACTCCGGTAAGCGCGGCTATGGTAAGCGGGGAGAGAATCCGGAAATCGACGTGGTTTACACGGTTGTAACGAGACTTGAGCTCAACAGACTCAAGACAGAGCTGGAGAAGATTGATCCGAATGCTTTTGTGGTGATGACGGGCGTGAAGGAAACACGGGGTGGAATAATCAAAAAACGTCCGCTGGATCACTGATCAATTTGTATCTTTCGCTTATGTCGCGTACACGAATTGGAATTGCCGTATTGATTCTGCTTGTTGCAGGAGCGTTGGCGTGGATAATTCTGGCGGACCGCGATTCACATCTCAAGACTTCAGTAGCTTCTGCAAACGGAAGCAATTACAAGCTGGAACTTCCGGGCGGCATGTTACCGGATCAACTCAACGAAAATGCTTCTATTCAGTATTCGGATGAGAGTTCGGGTATTTCATTCTTTATCATTGATGATTCAAAAGAAAAGATCGCTTCGTTTGGCCTTGATTACGATCTGGAAACGTACATGAAGATTTCGACCCGTACGCTGGACAGTACAGGTCTTCATGTGAATTCCCGTATTGAAGTCGGCGGGCATCCTGCGCTGCAAACTGAAATTGACGGCAAGCATGCCGGAAAAGATTGCCGCTTTATACTTACCTGTATTGAGACTCCGACATTCTATTACCGACTCGTGATCTGGTCTCCTTCTGAAAAATTCGAGGCGAATAAAGGTGAAATGGACGCGCTTATTCTATCTTTTTCCGAAGAAAACGGTGTTGTGAAAAAGTGACACGTTTCTGTTTGTATTGCGAAACAGAATTGTTGTAACTTACCTCTGGCAAATCAATTTCATGAAGTCAGTTCTACCGAACATCAGAATGATCGCGTTCGCGATTGTTTTCACCTGCAACGGAGTTTTTGTCAATGCGCAGACATTCTGGACCAATAAGGCCGGCGGTCAAACCATTGATGAAGCGATGGATGTGGCTGTAGACGCGGCGGGTAATACTTACATCACAGGTTATTTCACTACATCTGCTGCATTCGGAAGTTTGTCTGTTGGATCTGCCGGTATTGATGATGTGTTTATTGCCAAGCAAGGACCGAACGGACAATTTATTTGGGCGGTAAGTGCTGGTGGTACTAATTCAGATCGTGCTTTATCAATTAAGGCGGATGCTGCGGGCAACACGTACATTACAGGATATTTTTTCGGTACTGCGACTTTCGGAAGTCAGACAATAACCTCCGCCGGACAACAGGATGTTTTCATAGCTAAGTATGATCCTTCAGGAAATTGTTTATGGGCGGAGAGTGCGGGAGGTGCAGGTTCCGACATCGGAAATGGTGTTGCTGTTGATGCAAACGGAAACGTTGTAGTCACCGGAGAGTTTGCGGGAACGTCCAGTTTCGGAAGTACATCATTAACCAGTATGAATGGATCTACTGATGTGTTTACGGCCAAGCTCAACAGTAGTGGAACTTTTCAGTGGGCGAAGAAAGGAAGCGCCTGGCAAACCGATCGTGGTCTGGATGTGGATTGTGACGGATCAGGTAATGTGTATGTAACAGGACAGTTTTCAGATACAATTACTTTCGATCAGGTGCATCTCAACACAATGCTGAATGCAGTTTTTCTGATCAAGTATGACGCATCCGGTAATGAACAGTGGTTCCGCAAAATCGGCGGAGGTGCTGTGAATATTGCTAATTCGATTTTTATTGACGCTGCAAACGGTGTATATCTTACCGGAGATTTTCAGGGGACGATCACTTTCTTCGGGGCCACCAATACAACACTTTCAGGAACGTATACGAATTGCATTTTCATAGCAAAGTATGACGTACAAGGTAATCTCACGTGGGATGTTTCCGAGAGTTCAGATTCTCCGCTTACATCACGTTCAGTGAGTGTTAACGGAAACAATCTTGTAATTGCCGGTAATTTCAAATGCACTTTCGATTCCTATAGTGATCGTTATGCTCCGGGATTGTTCAACAGCTCCGGACAATGGGATGTGTTCGCTGCGCGATACAGCAGTGCGAACGGAACTTGGTCTATTGCGCGGCAGTTCGGTGGATCGCAGGATCAGATTTGCAATGGTGTTGCTGCAGACGCAGCAGGCAATCCGCATATTGCGGGATCTTATCTCAAGGATTTCATCACTCCTGTTAACAATAACTTTTATGGTTATCCGGTTTTTGCTGCTTATGGGAACACAATTACTTCCAATGCGCCGCCAAATACGGCTTTGTGCAATGATGCTTTCTATGCAACGTTTGCAGTAGCACCTGCATCAGGCAACTCCGATATTTTTTCTGCGAATCCTTTGGATCCTGCGCGTGCACCATATGATTATTACTACAATACATCCTGTGCGCAGCAATTCGTCGGAACGTGTATAGTTGAGTACAACGGATTCGATTATAACTGCGGACCTGATACCATTGATGGTTGTTCTCAAACGGTTTTATATGCACAGAGTAATACCAGTCAATTGGCAGTGTCTCCTAACATCACTCGAATCGGACCTGATTTTACTTACTTGTGGTCAACAGGACAAACCGGAACATCAATCACTGCAGGCTCAACCGGCTATTATTCCGTTGTGATGACAACTGCTGATGGTTGTTACACCAGCGAAGACACCATTTATTTCATTCTGCATAATCCACCACCCAATCCGTTTATCAGCGACAACGTTGTGATCAACTCCAATGCTGCGGTAACCACTCCGATTGTTCTATGCGCAGATTCCGTATTGCTCGTTGGAAGCAACTTTGCACCGGGCGACAGTGTAATCTGGCTCGGGCCTTCTTTTGATCCCGGCAGCGTGAACAATGATTCAGTGATGGTTGACAGTTCCGGTCAATACACGTTCATTGTGTTCGATCAATACGGATGCACTTCTTCCAATACTGTTGATGTAACGCTTGACAATCCGTTGGTGGCATATTTGCCTGCAATGGTTTGCCTGAATGATTCAGACAGAAATGATTCTATAACCATCTGCGAGAATCTTCCGCTGTTCATGTTTCCATATGATTCCATTGTAAACCCGAACGCAAATCTGGAATGCATCGACAACATTTACCAGATTCAATGGACAATCACACCATCAGGAAGTATTAATCCTTATACAGATTGCATCAACTTCGCTTACCAACAGGCAACGTTTAATGTTACAACTTCAGGTTGGTATACAATTACCGGAATGTACATACGGTCCGGTGCATGCGGATCGGACACCGTATATGCATCGCATAGTTATTACATCGATTTGCTTCCTGCACCACCTCCGATTAATTTCAATCTTGTAATAACCGGAGATACAACTTTGTGCCCGGGCGACACTGCAATGCTTGTTGTTACGGGCGGATATGATTACATGTGGTCGACAGGATCAGTGAACGATACAATTTATATCACGCAAGGTGGAACGTATTCCGTTTCCTGCATTGACACCGTTTACAATCCTAACGGTTGCTTCACTGTAAGCTCCGGTTCAGATGCGATCCAGGTCGTGATGGCTCCGCAACCTTCAATCACTTTGGTTCCTTCGAACGGTGTGATTTGTCCAGGTGATTCCGTCCTCGCCATCGCAAGCGGAGCGGGAACTTATCAGTGGCAAGGGCCGAACGGACCTATTGCGGGCAACACGGATTCCATTTGGATTAACACTCCGGGGACATACTATTGTGTTGTCAATACACCGGAAGGATGTCAGTTGCTTACTAATACTGTGAACATTCAGCAATACAACACACCGCAGATCATTGCTACTCCCGCAGCGATCATTTGTCCCGGTGATTCAGTAACATTATCACTTTATTCGAGTAACGGAAGTTTCTTCGCATGGTTACCTCCATTGAGCGGAAGCAATCTGACGCAAACGGTAACTACTGCAGGAACTTATTCTGTTTCTGTGTCGGCATGTAATATCATTACCGTTGCATCCATCACAATTGTTCCTACCGTTGTTACGGCGCAAATCACTCCGTTGAGTTCGCTTACGGTTTGTGAAGGAGATTCTGTTCTGCTTGGTGCCAACTCAGGACTGGATTCTTATTCATGGTCGCCGGGCAATGACACCGGAATCACACATCTGGTTTACGTAACAGGTTCTTATGTGCTCACTACTGCAGATTCGGGTGGCTGTGAAGCGCATGACACAATCAGTGTTCAGTTTCAACAGAACACGCTCGCACTTCCTTCTGCAGATGATACAACGGTATGCAGAAACTTTCCGTTTCATTTATTCGCTAACGGAACTCCTTCCGTGTATTGGTATGATGTGAACGGTAACGCAATCGGTTCAGGATCTAATCTTACGTTCACTTCAGGTCTGCCGGCTGATTCAACATTTTATGTGCTGACCAGTAATGGCGTTTGCAGAACATCACTTGTTCCCGTGAATGTGATTGTGGAAGAATGTCCGCCATTAACTCCGAATGTATTCTCTCCGAACGGCGACGGTACAAATGACGGATTCAGTTTATATGAACCTGAAGCATTGAACATCCGCGTGCAGATCTACGACCGTTGGGGCGTGCTCGTGTATGAGTACACCGACGTGTACGGTTTCTGGGATGGAACGTACATGGTGAACGGAAAAATGTGTTCAGACGGTGTGTATTATTGGATTGCTGATATCGGTTACTTCAACGGAAATCAGCAGAAGAGCGGATTCGTTCACCTGCTGACGCATTGATTCATCCGGAATAATTTAAGCGTGATTACTGAAAAGTTCAGACCGTAGTCTTAATGTTCAGTTCTTTCAACTGCTTATCATCAATCACGCTCGGCGAATCAATCATCACATCTCTTCCTGAATTGTTTTTAGGGAATGCAATGAAGTCGCGGATGGATTCTGCGCCGCCGAACAATGAGCACAAACGATCAAATCCGAAAGCGATTCCACCATGCGGAGGAGCACCGAATTCAAACGCGTTCATCAAAAATCCGAACTGCGCTTGCGCTTCTTCTGCAGTGAAACCAAGTGTTTCAAACATCTTCGCCTGAAGTGCTTTGTCGTAAATACGGATTGAACCTCCGCCCACTTCAACACCGTTGATCACCATGTCGTAAGCGTTCGCGCGGATTTCTCCGAACTGTGCAGGATTGCTGAGCTTTGCAATGTCTTCAGGCCATGGAGCAGTAAACGGATGGTGCATTGCAAACCAACGATTGTGTTCTTCGTTGTATTCGAGAAGCGGGAAGTCAATCACCCACAGACATGAGAATTTATTCTTATCGCGCAAACCGAGTTGCGTTCCCATTTCGAGTCGCAATTCAGAAAGTGCTTTGCGTGTTTTATCAATTCCTCCTGCCAGAATCAGCATGAGATCACCCGGTTCAGCACCGAATGCTGCAACCCATTTCTTCAGTTCGTCTTCGTTGTAGAATTTATCCACAGAAGATTTGATTGTACCGTCTGCGTTATAACGCGCATACACCAATCCGGTAGCTCCGAGCTGCGGACGTTTCACAAATTCCGTGAGTTCATCCAGCTGTTTGCGTGTGTAACTTGCAGCACCTTTCGCACAGATTCCTACAACGAGTTCCGCATCGTCAAATACTTTGAAGCCTTTGTTCTTTACAACATCGTTGAGTTCAACGAACTTCATTTCAAAACGCGTATCCGGTTTATCGTTGCCGTAATATTTAGCAGCATCGGCATAACTCATATGCGGCAATTTGCCGATATCAATTCCCTTGACGGTTTTGAAAAGGTGACGCACAAGTCCTTCGAACATGTCGAGAATATCTGCACGCTCCACAAAACTCATTTCACAATCGATCTGCGTGAACTCCGGCTGACGATCTGCGCGCAAATCTTCATCGCGGAAACATTTCACAATCTGGAAGTAGCGATCCATTCCCGCAACCATCAACAACTGTTTGAATGTCTGCGGAGATTGCGGCAATGCGTAAAACTGTCCGGCATTCATGCGCGAAGGAACAACGAAATCGCGTGCGCCTTCGGGAGTTGATTTAATCAACACAGGAGTTTCCACTTCAATGAATTCCTGATCACTCAGATATTTTCTTGTTTCCTGTGCGAGGCGATGGCGCAGGAGCAGAGATTCGCGTACAGGAGCACGACGGATGTCGAGGTAGCGGTATTTCATGCGCAGATCATCACCGCCATCCGTTTCATCTTCAATAGTGAACGGTGGAGTTTTTGCGCTGTTCAGCACTTTGATGGAATCCACAATGATCTCGATATCTCCGGTAGGAATTTTCGGATTCTTGTTTTCACGTTCGCGAACTGTGCCGCTCACTTGCACCACAAACTCACGATTCAGTTTACGAGCCTGTTCACAAAGTTCAGCATTGGTGCTCATGTTGAATGCCAGCTGAGTGATTCCATAGCGATCGCGAAGATCAACGAAAGTCAATCCGCCGAAATCGCGTGAAATCTGAACCCAACCGGAAAGAGTAACGGATTTGCCGGCATCTGTGAGGCGTAATTCGCCGCAGGTATGAGAACGAAGCATGTAAATGAAGATTAGAGCGCGAAAATACGAAAAGGAAGGCAGTTACATACCTCGTCGAAATCAGCAGGGCTTTCGCTAATTATTCCGCGCGCCTTCTTCAATCCAACGCAGTACCAGATCAATCTGATCTTGCGGAAGCGCTCCTGTTAAAGGCATGGTGGGCCCTATTTCTCCGGTCATGCGTTTGATGAGTCGGCTTTCTGCCGGATTCATCGTATCTACATAAGGCGCATTGTTTCCAACGAACAGCAATTCATAATACGAACAACAGGAATCAAGCTGTAAGGAGGGATGCGTTGCGTTGTGACAGGAAATGCAAGCTGAATTGAAAATCGGTTGAATGTCGTTACTGAAACTGACGGGTTGTGTAACCGGTCCCGGAATCACCAAGGGTCCTGTGTCTTTACGGCATGAATTGAATAACGTTATCATGATAACAATTAACCATACATAGTTCAGTCTGTTTTTTCTCATAAGCTCTCAGTTATTCAGCCAGGAAGTTCTTTTGATGTTGAAGCCGATCGCAAAGTTCCCTTTCAGATAGTTGTATGAATTTATCGTGTAAACATCCTGTTCAGGAATTTCATTGGTGCTGCAAATGAAAATCTGGAAAATATGTCCTGGTGTTCCGAACTCCCAGCCGATTGCGAGCGGGTACGCATTAGCATCGGGACGATTGTTGAAGCGATAGGCGTATTCAAAAATAATTCCGGATGAAGCTCCTGTAGTTATCATGCCCGATAGTGTAATTCCTGTTGTGATATTCTCCTGACCCGGGTTTACAAGATTTTTATAGACGAACGTTCCGGCAATTTGCAGGGAAAGTTTGTCACTGAACTTTCGCGCAATAATCAGTTCAGTGCAATAAGATAATCGATGTTCAAATCTGTATTCGAACGGTGTTATACTGTCGCCGTAATAACTGTTTTCTGACAAGCGCGGAAATTTCTGCGTGCGTATTCCTGCATTTCCATACAACGAAACTGAAACCGGCATCTTGTTGTTTACAGTTTGCCGCAGAAGCAGATATTTTATTTCTCCATCAATGAATTTCCGCATTTTGGTTCTGCCGATACCGACACTCAAACGCTCTGTTACGGGAAACGCAATGCCAAGCCTGATGTTTGCAGGAAGATCGAGACCCAGAAACTCCTGATAGGCTGTACTGTCAACACCAACAATTCCGAAACGATGTCTGATGTTGAATTCCCAGCTTTTCGCGGGGTTAACTTCCACGGTTTGTGAGTTAATGAACTGCGTACCCCTGAATGTACCTGTTACCAGTTCTTCCTGTGAATTTGCAATTACCGGAATCGAGAGCAACAGAATGAAAATATATTTTCGAATCATTTCGTTTGTTGTGTTGCCGCCATGGATCGTATGTAACACACCAATTGCCAGCGTTGATTTTTATTCAGTGATTTTTCATACGGAGACATCTGTCCGCGACCTTTTGAAATTTTCCACCAGATTGCACCGTCGGATTGATTCTGCACAACCGGCGAAGTGTGATCTGCAGGTTTCGGATTCAAGGTTTTGGCGCCGGGGCCATCGCCCTTGCCGCTCTTTCCATGACATGTCCAGCAATATTTATCGTAGAGTTTTTTCCCTTCGGTAACCGCTGCCGGATTATTTTTAAGGGGATTCTGTATCGTGTCGGCAGATGAAGGTGCAACCCATGGCGTACTCTGCTGAACAGACACGTTGGAATGAAATGCCGTAAGCAGAATAACTACGACAGGAACCACCAGTTTGATTGCGGTTTTCATGCGATGTTAATTTTTATGTACAGGTTGCGTCACTTTAGACCGGTGATACGCACTTTGTTCTATATTTCCGTTTTTTTCAAAAACATCTCCGAGCGCAATGTGAGAGTTGACATGATCAGGATCGATTTGTAACGTGCGTTGCAAGTAATGAATGGCTTTCTGTTCGTCACCTTTCATAAGTAAAAGCATACCGAGATTATAACTAGCTGAAGGATTATCCGGTTGCAGTTCAGTGATTCGCCCGAGACACATTATAGCAATATCCTGTCTTCCCGTTCGCATATAAATTACTGATAGGTTGTTAAGTATAAGCGGATTGTTCGGCATGAGACTGTCACAACGCCGCAGATATTTTTCTCCTTCTTTAAACTGGCCTGCTTTTGTGTATATCACGCCCAACGCCAGCGCGGCCTCTGAATTTTCGGGCATGTCGCTGAGTGAAGACTTATAATGTTCAAGTGCGGTTGTGAAAAACCCGTTCTTTTCATCAAGATGTCCTAATTGAAGATGCGCATCGGAACGCAGTTTAAGGTCGTGCTTGTTCGCGGGCTCCTGTTCTGTTATAAACCGCAATTCTTCTGATGCACTTTTATCATCTCCTTTGAGTATGTAAATTTTCGCCAGACGCAACCGTGCTTCATGATCATCGGGGTTCTGCATAAGCATCGATTCAAGATGCACACTTGCCTTGCTGTAATCTTTTCTGAAAATATAGATGGAGGCGAGTTCGCGTTCCAGACTTTCGGGTTGCCAGATGCCCCATTCGTGAGCACGCGCCAGATGATATTCCGCAAGGTCCAGCTTCAGCTTGGCATCAATATCTTTTTCCGAAAGCTGAACGGTGTTACCGCGAACAACAACCTGATTGTACAGATTTTCACCATACCATGCATGATAGTGAATAAACGCGCTGTGAAATACAAAGGCAAGGAGGACAACTGAGAAGGCAAGAAATGTTTTGCCGAATGATGTTAATCGGTTACTTCTTCGGACAGCCAGTTTACCCAGATGCACATATTCTTTTCGCAAAGACCGGAAAGCAACAAGAAACAGATAAGCGATAACGACGGCTAGTGTAATGGAAACGAGAAAAGGCACAGCATCGTACAGCCCGCGGAAAATTACTGTGAGTGCAAAACACATTACGCCAAGCGCAATATCTTCAGTTAATGTAAAGCTGTATTTCTCTTCGTGATCTTTGTTCTTACTGAGCGATTGTCCGAAAGATGGTTTTGTGAATCCCCACTGCAGCGCATCGTTCGGACATACCGCTACGCAGTCCAGATCTTTCAGGCAAGCGGAATCCACAACTTTACCGAATTCTTTGATTTCCTTATGAACCTGAATGTGTGAGTTACATCCTGCTGTGCAAAGTCCGCATTGATTACAATTGCCGGCAAGAATGATTTTGCCGGGCGTCAATTTATCCATCCATCCGAACAGAACGCCGTACGGACAACCGTATCGGCAAAAACTGCGGGTTCCGAGAAGATAAACGATCACAAATCCGACCATAATGAAAGTGAACGCGGTTATCCCCGGTCCGGGAAGATTTCGCCAGAAATCTGTTGTTGAAAAGGATGCCCATCCTTGTTCGTCTTTCAGAATTCTGAATTCCGGCATCGGTTGACCTTCCATGATGCGAACCAATTGCGGCCAAACAAACAGGTAGAACATCGCTGCAATCGGGACAATGAAAAAAGCACGCGATTTAATCGGTTGCGGTTTTATTTTCATTTTCTCCAGAATCCATGCAGATAAATCCTGCAACGCGAGAATATGGCATGCCCATGAGCAAAAGAATCTGCCGAAGATCAGCGTGCCGATAATTGCCATTCCCATGAAAATGAGTCCGGCAGTGATAATTCCCAGATGAATGGAATACAGCACCTCATTGAATTCAAGCGGAGCAAGAGTGCGTCCTTTGATGAGCCAATGAGTAATGTGTATTGCGATTAAAACATAAACCGCCAGAAGACTTGCGGCCCTCCAGCGATGTATGTTTTTTTTTAATGCCGGCTTCATGATTGCAGCGTATTTTCCGGCGACAAAAGAGTTTTACTGTACGGATATTCGTCTGTAGTAGACTCCCTCGCCGATTAAAATTTCCATCAGATAAATTCCCTTGGAATGTTCTCCCATATCAATGTTGTGAATCAGCAAACCTTGAATTCCTCCGAACTGCTGACGCTCGATTTCTCTTCCGGCAACATCCAGCAAGCGCATCGAAACCGGAGTTTCAAGCGGCAAATAAATTTCCATAGTGAAATGACCGTCGGATGGATTCGGGAATACATTAATGTTTCTGTCAAGGTTTGATCCGCTGAGACTGTTGCAGATTTCTACGGTTGCAGTAACGGGTGTTGAAGAGCTCACGCAGGTTGCACCGCCTACTTCAATTTCCCAATCATAAAAGAAATACCAATTTGATCCGCCCGCGGTGTTACCTGTGATGGAAATGGTATCTGCCATGGTGTACGGATATATTGCGCCCGCTGTATTGCGCCACAGATTGTAATTTGATCCTGCCGGTCGCAATGAATAATTTTTACCCGGCATAACCGGAAAATTCAGCGTAACCACAGACGGCCCGTTCGGCAAATAGTAAGAGCCTGACGCCTGAACAACACCGATTTCATCAAACAATTGAATGATTCGTGTTCCTGCGCCATTAGCGTGCACTTTAACAGATTTAATTGTAAGCGGCCGGTAAACATCGAACAAACAATAATTGGTGCTGTTAGAGTATCCGCCTGCGCTTAATGTGTCCGGCTTACCGACGTTATTGATGATGCCGTTATACACGCCTTGATCAACTGTCCAATACGTTGTAGTTGATGTGAGAACCGGCGTTGTATATGAATTTCCTGTTCCGATTTCCGCTCCGCTTGAGTCATACCAGATCACGTTGGTTCCGCTTGCATTCAAAACTCCTGATGTTCCGTAACAAACCGTGTCGTCATCTGCAACAGGCGCGTTAGGAACAGGACTTGATGTAACCGTAAACGGCGATGATGTTGCAGTTCCGCAGTAATTGGTTACTGTAACTGTATACGTTCCCGGACCGGCCATAATATCTTGTGTTACGGCGCCTGTGCTCCACAGGTATGAAGAGCCTGCAGTGGCACGAAGCATTACCGAGTCTCCGGTGCATACATTCGGACTTCCCATCGGATTGATTTTTACCACAGGATTTCCCGGCGCTGTTTGCAACGTCAATGAAAACGGAATGGCAGTGTAATTGTTCGTCTCGTCTTCTTCAAGTATTGCATCGTGCGGATCAACTTCGTAAACGATCCAATATTGTCCGTTACATGTTCCCGGTGGAATATTAATCCACATTCCGTCGAGCTGTTCACTGTAAACATCAGTGTAGCCGGATGAAATTCCTTGCTCAACAACCGAACATCCGTAATTGCCTCCACCGAGTTGCCAATTCGGGAAATTGCCGTTGTACCACGTTGTTCCCTGACCGTATACGGTGTTCGAATCTTTGCAATGATGATTTGCCGATGAAGCGCTGCACTGATAGTAATCCATCAAACAGAATCCCAATTTGTGTCCGCTGCCTACAATACTCCAGTTGCGAGGATCGGGTTCGGAAGGATCCTGAATCCGTAATGTGAAAACGCCCCAGTCGTCGAAATGAATATGATTATGTGATGGATGATAGGTCATCGGTGCTGAATACCGATCCCAATAAGTCATGGTATTCCCGTTCTTGTGATAGATACGCTGCGTGGTAATCTGCATTGGAGTAGGATATCCGTTCGGACAAACGAATGTCCCTGTTGAAGGATAAGTGAACGTATCCGTGCCGCACAAAAAAGTTCTGTTGCCCGCATTGTCCTGACCCCGCACCGTCAATGGACCATGCCCGATATTAGGTGTTGAGCCGGTAACTTTTAATCTCCCGTTATCTACTCCGTTGCCTGTTTGAGAATATTCTGACGGCCCGCCCAGATAATTTTCCAATGCATACCATGAAATCGTGATATCCGGAAGCAGATCGCAATCGGTGTCACCCACCGAGTCACACTGACATGAGGTGGCATTGGTTGTTGTACATTGTGCAGAGCCATATTCACAGAAAGCGACAATGAAAAGAAATGCGAGTAGAATTTGTTTCATGATGTGTTCAGTTTCTGATCAGAATTTTCTGTGTGAATTGTTTCGAATCACTCTGACATTGTAATATGTAAATTCCCGGAGTCAATGCCTCTTCTGTGTTCAACGAAGTCGTTTCGCTATCTGTGTTTCGGATGAAGTTCCATTGCGCAACATATTTTCCGGCAACATCGGTCAGCAGAGCAGAGTAATGATCAGCAGGAACTCCAAGAATATTCAACCCTTTTTCATTGTGATACACCTGCCATTTGAATGCTGAAGCAGAATTGATACTTAGACTGATATCTTCCGGCACAACAAGCGTTGAAACCAAAACCGAGTCGCCGGTATACGATCCGTCATTATTAGTGATGTTAAATGCTCCGTAAAAAGTTGCGATCCCGCTTCCTGCCATAGGCGCGGTCCATTCAAACTGCCAGTATTTCGAATCGGGAGTCAGAATCTGATTGGAAGAATGTGTGATGTACACACCTCCCGCCTGAAAAATGGTTTCCGAACCCAAATCGTTCATTGAACCAATCAGATTGCCGCTTGCATCCTGCGGCGATATTTCAAAACCGAATCGCAAATAACCCTGAGCTGCAACCGACGCGGTGATGATGTAAGTGTTACCGGGGATATATCCTGTAACGGGTATATTGCTTGTAATCATTCCGGGAACTGTAACAGGAGCCGATCCGTCATTATGACAAACAAAGCATGTTGAGCCGCCATTTGATGGAGCTCCGCAGTATCCTGCCGGTGCGCCTGCGGAAAATCCTACTGCGTTCTCCGGCGGCAACATTATCCACAAACCCAGAACTGCTGCTGCGGCGAATACTGCTTTAAGAAAGGCGCGGGCACTGATTTTCATTAAGTGAAACTTAATTTGTGATCTGTCAAATTTATTCCGCACTTTCTCGGTAAAGAATGACGCAACGCATAGTTTCCCGGGACTGAATGCCCGATAAAAGGCCGGAATACTACTGTTCAGTTCACATTTCACTGTGAATATCCGCCTGCTTGGGGCTCCCCTGCCAAGGAAATATCGAAGTAATCTTGCAGCAGAATGGAATTATCTGTTTTTTCCGATGAGCATTTCATGCGTGAAGCGCTGAAGGAAGCCCGAAAGGCTTTCGATTCGGATGAAGTGCCTGTGGGTGCAGTAGTTGTGGCCAATAACAGAATCATTGCACGGGCGCATAACCTCACGGAAAGATTAATCGACGTTACAGCGCATGCCGAAATGCAGGCGGTAACAGCGGCTGCAAACGCTCTGGGTGGTAAATATCTCACTGATTGCACGCTTTACGTAACTCTGGAACCGTGCGTGATGTGCGCCGGAGCCTTGAGTTGGTCGCAGATCAGCAGAATTGTTTACGGTGCTGCCGATGAAAAGCGCGGATACGGAAAACTGAATCAGCCTGTTTTACATCCGAAAACCGTGATTGAAGGCGGGTTGCTTGCTGATGAGTGTGCGAAACTTCTGAAGGACTTTTTTCAGAAGAAAAGATAGCCTTCGTTACGAACGGATTTTACGTAGTGAATTATGAATAACAAACCCATAAAAATCGTCTCTGCTGTTGTACTTGCGCTTTTGATCAGTGCTCAACTGGCAGCGAAAACAACCATCGCTTCGCTTGAAGAAGTTATGGTGAAATCACGCACTATTCTCATCGGAACATATCTCGGCGAATATGTTGGTGACAAAAGCTACCATATTGATGTGGACACGACTGTAAAAGGAAGTCCGCGGACAGGAATCATTTCGGTTAACAAGGCAAAAGGAATTCCACGTGTACTTCCGGGAACTCAAGTGATGGTTTTCATTAACGCGCAGAACCAGTGGGAATGGATCGGACGTTCCGAAGATTTTCGCAAAGCTCCGGTTTTCCTTGCGGGAATTTCTGATGCTGAGAAGTCAGAGGTTTATCCTTCGGCGTTATCGCTTGCGCAACTGAAGGATTTCATTCGTTTCGGACAGTACAGTGGGGCAGTGGAAGGGAATCTCCGTTTCTGGAATATTCAGTCGCGGTCTTTCGAATACTCCGACACATATTTCGCTGTGGTGTACACGTATTTCAATCGTGACAGTGTTGTGACCCGGTCACTTTCGGGTGGTTTGAATACAGGATTGTTTCCTGCCAAACCCAAAGTGTATTTTGACGGTGCGCGCGTAGTGCTGACGTACTCTGAAAATGAGTTTCGTCCTCTGGAGATCGGCGGGAGAGTGGACTCATTGAAACCGAACGGACATGATTTCGTTGCTGATTTTCAGGTATGGATGCCGCAAGGACTCAATAAACAACAGTTCACTCAATATGTTGCAAAGAATGAGTTAGGTCCTTTGTGTTTCGATCTTTCCATTCAGAACGGCAGTGAAAAATACACAGTTGCATTCGGAGAAGAGCCGGGAGAAATCGGACACATTGAACTCAACGGAGAAACGTACGAGTGTTTTCAGGCATCAGTTCCTACGGATGATCAAAGCGGTTCCATGAAGTTTGGAACGTGGTCCAATACCGCAGTGGAAATTGTAATGAATCCCGTTCCGGAGACAATCGATTACGATTCGATTCGCGCTATGCCCGGCGATCGCATGATTAATATTCTGCGGTTTATGCCGATTACCGGAGAAATGTTCGTGATGGAGAACGGACAACGCGTGAGCCGCGGAACCTGTATTGTTCAGATTGCGCAAACGCGCTTTACAAGAAATTTATCACTGACCGATTAGTGGTGTCGGGAGTTAACTCACTAGTGGTGTCAGGAGTTAACTCCTGACACCACTAGTGCCACAACAATTTTCTTGTAACCATTCCCTGCGGTGTTTCAAACATCAACAGGTAAACACCTTTGTCCGGCAGTGAAATCAATCCGTTGAACTGCTCTGCGCTGATTACAGGCATCACTTCACGTCCGGTCAGATCAATAACGCGTACGGATGTAGCGTCAAGTTCTTTCCAGCCGCTTACGCGCACATTTCCATCGCTCGTAGGATTCGGCCATACTTGTAATGAACGTGCCGCATTCTGAAGCGCACCACCGGTATTGATGTCATCGATTTCCGCATCAGCAACCAGATTCGGAGTCTGATCAGCGGCATTGTAGAAATTGCGGAAAGAGTCAATTTCCGGACTGTTATATGCGAACATTTCATTCAGCCAAGGGCGTGGTACGGAATGATACCAAACTTTAGTTCTTATTTTCAATGGACCGGTGTAACCGTTCATGGGAATATGATAGTGAATCACATCACCGCCTGTGCCTTCAGTAGGCCCAGAGAAGTTAAAGTCCGGATCGTTATTCACCCCGTAAATCTTCACAGTATCGTACGCATAATGCGAAGTCATGAAGCCTTTCGGTACAAGACGATTGTCCTTCAGAATTGTATCAGAACGTTCAAGAACAGTTGTAGGTACGTCATAAACATCTCCCATCACCATTTCGTAAACCTGCACCTGATTGTCTGAAGTAATGTTGTTGTAATGCGGTTCCCATGGTGTGTCGCGATTCACAACATCTCCATTGCCATCATATTTTCCTGACCAGAAAATTGTGTCGTCCTGATCGTCAATTGCAATCATTTCCACCCAAGCAATCCGCGCAGGATATCCTGAAGGGAACTTATGACCTGTTCTGTTGATCAGTTCCACATCGTAGTACGCGGTATCATTCGCACGGTTGATGTATTGCAAATTAAGATCAAGAGTATTGTTGCGAAGAATGCGTTGAGAACGTGCTATGGAAGTGTCAAAATTGGCAGGAGTACAGGTTGCTCCAACGCTGCTCATGTTGTCGCGAAGGATTTTCAGCATGAACACATTACCGCCAACCAGATGATGTTTTCCGAATGGAGATCGCGGATCAAGGAAGGGATAATCCGTAGCGATTTTTATACTATCGTTAATACGGGGAATATGGCAATCCTGGCACGAAGAATCCTGCGTGCTGTAAACGGAATTTTTCCATTCGTGATAAGTAACCTGCTCAAAGAAGGAACGTCCGGTTGGATTACCGAGGGAATCGTGTGAATTTGTGATGAGAGTATGACAACCACCGCAGAGTTCTGATTTTGTAACATGTTCTGAATATTCAGGAACCCATCCAACAAAGAACTCCATGATCCATGAGGCAGGATTCGTATAGGGACCATAAGCAATGCGATCAGAGAAGTACAGGTTGCCTGTAAAGTTGTTGCCCATCAACGTATCCATTATCTGGTGGCAGGCGGAACATGTTACTCCATCCATTGCAATTGAATCATTCACCATGTCATTGATGGTGTAAGGCATCTGTCCCTGATGTTCAGCTTCAAAGCGACCGGCGGGAGCGTGGCAACGAGTACAGGTATTCTGGATATCTGTTGAAAGTCCGGGATTAACCAGAATTTCATGTGAAACTTTTGCACGCCAAAGCGGATCCTTTGCTGAGTTTGCCATCATAGTTCCCGCCCAATCGTCTGCAATGTTTACATCTTCTCCGTTATTGGTAACAAATGCATTGGCATTAGGGTCATGTCCGTGACAACCGCCGCATTTTCCCGATCCGGCGAAAAGTGAGTTGGTATCGACCGGCAACGTGGCCAGCATTTCGTGCAAATAACGACGTTCTTCAGGAGTATGAAATGTGCGAGCATCAGCCTGATGACGGGAAACCATCGATGTCAGAACCGCTATTGTAATTACCGAAGTCAGGGCAGCCAAGGCCTTATTCCGGAGTAGCCATTTTTTCATTGGTCGGCGAAATTGAATGGC
Source organism: Bacteroidia bacterium (assembly GCA_023151315.1). Taxonomy (GTDB): domain Bacteria; phylum Bacteroidota; class Bacteroidia; order Palsa-965; family Palsa-965. The sequence goes on along the minus strand of JAKLJE010000005.1, from coordinate 68,419 downwards.
TCTAAAGATAAACAATACAAATGTGTCGAAATACTGACCCCAGAACTTTGTTTTCGGGCTGATTTTTAGTAATCTAGCGGGATAAACCAGAACCGAAAATGAAACAAATGCTACTCAGAAGTCTGACATTTGGTGTTGCAGGCAGTATTGCTATTACAGCAGGCGCACAGTCAATTCCTTTTATCAATCAAACCAGCTTACTGACAACTACAACTTATCACAGCGGTAACTCAATTGCTGTGGTTGACATGAATGGTGATAAGAAAGATGACATTGTACGTTCCGACAATGTTACCATGGAAGTACAATATCAGGGTGCTGCCAATGGTGCTTTTACCAGTGCACAATACACCTACAACCTGAGCGGACCGTGGGGAATGTGTGTTGCAGACGTTAACAACGACGGCATCAACGACGCACTTTGGGGCGATAATGGTGCAGTTCGTATGATGACCTGGAATGGTTCTACTTATGCAGGAAGCAACCTTTCTCAGATGTGCAGTTCAGGGTATGTATTTACTCAGGGAACGAACTTCTTCGATATCAATAACGATGCATTTGTGGATGCGTTCGTTTGTGCTGATACAGATTCCAACCAGATTTTCATGAACCAAGGAGGAACAGGGTGGGCATATGACCCATGGGCAGTTCCGCCGGGATGCGGTGTACCGGGAAGCGGTAACTCTTTCGACGGTAGCGGAAATTACGCTTCCATTTGGTCCGACGTAAACAACGACGGTTTAGTTGATTTGCACGTTACACATTGCCGTCAAAGTGTGACCAACAGTTCAGATTATCGTCGTATTGATCAGGTTTATATCAATAACGGAGATGGTACTTTCACTCAGGATGTAACCAACTGGACAGGTTTGAAAGACGGAGCTCAGGGATGGAGCACAACCTTCGGTGATATCGACAACGACGGAGATCTGGATGCGTTTGTGTTGAACTATGATGTAAACAGCCGTCTTTTTATCAATAATGGTTCTGGTGTTTTCACAGACATGATTTCGGGTTCCGGGATTGCAAACACAACATCCTTCTTCGGAATGAATGCAACTTTCCATGATTTCGACAACGATACTTACCTGGATCTGATGCTTTCAGGTGATGATCACTTCCTTTACAAAGGCAATGGTGATGGAACATTTACTTTGGTGACACCGAATCCCTTTGTATACAACTCTTATACCATCACTTCTCATGCTGTTGGTGATTTGAACGGAGACGGATTCCTGGATTTGTTCGCGAGTTATTGTGATATCTATAATACTCCTAATAACATGAAAAACGATCGCGTTTGGATGAACAACGGTCCGGCTACGGGTAATACAAATCACTGGATCAAATTTGATCTTGTTGGTGGCGGCACTGCAGGTTATTCGAACCGCAACGGCATTGGTGCAATCGTGAAGATCTATGGCGCTTGGGGTGTTCAGGTTCGTGTTGTACATTCAGGAGAAGCATACGGGGTTCAGAATTCATTCCGAGTGCATTTCGGACTTGGTCAGAATACAAGCATTGACAGTGTTACTGTTCAATGGCCTTCAGGAATTGTGGATGTTATGCCAACATTGCCTGCTGATGGGGCATATGAAATTACGGAAGGTGCTTTCCCTACATCCAATGCAGCAGCTTACAACAGCAGACCGCTTCAGATGATTATCGGACCGAATCCGATGACTGAACAAACTGCTATTACAGTTTTGAATTACGCACAGTACGGGATTGAGAATCTGTCTCTGAACATCTATGACATCAATGGCAAGTCGGTTTACTCTCAAGCTGCACTCACCAATAATATCGTCTACATCGATCGTTCGGTTCTTTCCAACGGAATGTACTTTGTGGAGTTAAGCAATGGTGAAACAAGATTAGCTTCAGAGAAGCTCCTCGTACAGTAATTGCTTTACAATATGTAACAGGCAGCCCGACGAAAGTCGGGCTGTTTTGTTTTGGAGAGCGCCCTACTCAGATAATGTTGACGTCTAATCCACAGATAGCATGTTGTTCGCACTTCTGAATTGTTTTGCCGCAGATGCCGCAGAATATCGCAGATGTTTTTCGCGAGTAATGTATCTGCGCAATCTGCCTAATCCGCCGTTTTGAAATATCGTTCACGTACGGTTTTTCGGGCTTGCAACTTATAATCGCAATGATCCGAAGAATCTGTGCTACCTGTGTAATCTGCGGCAAAACGCATCGGGAGTATTTGCGGGATTGCACAAAAAAACCGCAGCTGGATCACCAACTGCGGTTCTGTATTATTTCGTTATATCGTCGTACTTTGATCCTTTCGGCTTCTTGTTTTTCTTTTTCTTCTTCTTGCCGTTTTGATTATCCGGTGCCGGCGGTGGTGGTGGAGGAGTTTCCTGTTTCACTTCTTCCTTCGGAGCCGGAGGAGGAAGTACATTGCCGCTCGCATCTACTTCTACTACACGATACCCGAGTTTTACCAAACGATCGTAGAGCAAATCTTTATCACCTACAAGTGTAATGGTGAGTTGTTCTGTCCCTAGCCACTTGTGAGCAAGACTGTCGATTTCCGGTTTAGTGATAGACTGCAGAATTTGTAATTGCGTCTGCGTGTAATTGTCAGGCAGATTGTAATCGATGATATTCTTCATGAAGAATAATTTCTGATAAGGATCTTCATATCGCAAAGCTTCCTTCTGAGAAATAGCCTTCTTCATGTAAGCCAGTTCATCCTGCTGCACACCTTTCTTTTCGTAATCGTTGATGATGCTTACAAATTCTGCAACCGCACTGTCAGAAGCCATTGCTTTTACACCGGCACTTGCAGTGAAAGATCCGGAATATGCATTACCGCTGAAGCCGGAACGAGATCCGTATGTCCAGCCGTGATTTTCACGCAAGCTGAGATTAATGCGACTGTTGAAATGCCCACCGAGTGAATAGTTCATCAAGCCGCATCGGTAGAATTCACCTGTTGCATCGTAAGGCAAAGCCAATCGTCCTACACGGATTTCTGATTGTGCTGCTGCGTCTTTATCGTACAGGAAAATTGTTGTTGGTCCTGCCGTTGCTTTCGGCGCAAGTTCCGCTTGTGTTTTCAGTTTCACACCTGTGGATTTCCAGTTCTGCAGGAATCCTGTTTTCTTCAGAAGTGCATCTTTCGATAAATCGGAAACGGCAACCAAACGCGTGATGTCAGGAGAGAACATCTTGGCGTGATACGCTTTCACATCTTCCAGAGTAAGTTTCTCCACGGTTTCTTTCGTTCCCACTTGCGGAATGGCCATGATGTGTCCTTCACCATAGAGCATTTTGCTGTAAATGAAATCAGCCATTGCGCCCGGTTGTGTAGACATGTTTGCAATGGATTCGAGTTGACGTTTCTTCACGAGTTCGAATTCTTCCGCATCCCATTTCGGATAGAAGAGTTTCTGTTCCACCAATGCAAATGTTGAATCCAGATTGCGCGTCATTGACGTAATGAACACCTGAATTTCATCTGAAGAGAGACTGATGGAAATCTCACTGCCCAGCATTTCAGTTTTTTCTTCAATGCGTTCTGCACTGTATTTCTGTGTTGATTGATCAAGCATTGCAACCAGCAACTGCGCCATTCCTGCTTTGGCAGGATCTTCCTGACGATGTCCGGCTGAAATGGACAGCAACATGTAAGTGCGCGGAACTTCTTTATTCTCTGTTCCGATATACTTCAATCCGTTTGCAAAAACACCACGCCACATGGAAGGCGGCACAGGAGCAGGAGTAGGGCCAGGAGCAGGCTGAACTCCGCGATTGAAGGACGATTCTGCTTTACGCATTGCCAGGTTGCGGTACTCTGCACTTTCCTCAGCACCTACGCGGTGAGCAGGAATCTGGTAATCATCCGGACGCGCTTTCATCTGCGGCTTTCCTTTAGGTACAACGCTCAAAACAACAGCAGGACGATTCTTTACATACTTGTTGTAAACACGCATTACATCTTCTTTCGTCACTTTCTTGTAGCGTTCAAGATCTTTCGCAATCATATTCGGATTGCCGTAGAAAGTATTGTAGGCTGCAAGGGATGAACCTTTGCCTTGTACAGATGTAAGATCGTCTACCATGAATGTTTCAACGCTCATGTAGAAACGCGTAAGGTCGTCATTTGAAACTCCTTTCTTTTCGAAATCAGCCATCGCAACTTTGAAAAGACTGTCTGCTTCACGAAGCGAATGACCCGGATATACACGTATCATGGTCATTATTTGACCTGAAAGTTCCATGCTCACATTGAACATATTGGCCGTTTGTGCAACACCGCTTTCAATGAAAGTTTTGTAGAGAACGGAACTCTTTCCGCCGGAGAGAATGCTGGTGAGCGCGTCAAGAGCTGCTTCGTCTTCGTGCATTGCATTTACTCCCGGCCATGCGAACGAAAGCTGCGGGAAACGGATATTGTCTTCGTAAGAAATGCAACGATCGCGATCCAGAGAAACCGGCATCTTGTTCATTGATTTCACTTCAGGTCCGCGCGGAATAGAACCGAAATATTTTTCTACGAGCGCGATTGTAGCTGCAACGTTCACATCACCTGCAATGGTAAGTGTTGCGTTGTTCGGGCCATACCAACGAAGGAAAAAATTCTTGAGGTCGTTCACGCCAACGCGGTCAAGATCTTCAACGTAGCCAATAGTAGACCATGAATAAGGATGTCCTTGCGGATACATCGCTTCTCCGATTTTTTCCCATACCAATCCGTAAGGTGCGTTTTCATAACGCTGTCCGCGTTCGTTTTTCACTGTGGCGCGCTGAACTTCGAATTTCTTCTGTGTAACGGAATCGAGGAGGAATCCCATACGATCTGATTCCAGCCACAATGCCAGTTCGAGATAGTTGGAAGGAAGAGTTTCGAAGTAATTGGTGCGATCTGTATTGGTAGTTCCGTTGAGTGTACCACCCGCTTCGTTAATCAACTTGAAATGTTGTTCGTCTGCAACGTGTTCGGATCCCTGGAACATCATGTGCTCGAAGAAGTGTGCGAAACCGGAGCGACCTTCCTGTTCGCGTGCAGAACCAACGTGATAGGTTACATCTACATATACAACCGGATCAGAGTGATCTTCGTGAATGATGAGCGTAAGTCCGTTTGGTAAAACGTATTTTGAATAAGGAATGACCAGTTTACCGGCACCATTTGTGGTTACTTTTTCAACCAGTTTGGCTTTACCTCCGGTAACCTGCGCAAATGCTGTGGCAGCAAGCAGCAGCAGGACTGACAGTAATTTGAGTTTTTTCATGACCAAATTTAATAAAACACCGCACTTTCAAAGGTTTCCGCTACAGTTAAGTCAGTTTAACAGTACGAACGGTCAAATTCGCGGAAGAGTGCTGTATCTTTACACCCGCTACTGATATTTCAAACAATTACTCTAACTAAAAAACAGTATTATGTATCCTCCACAGTTGGTTCTTCCAATGAAAGAAGAGCTTGTAAAGTCAGGTTTTGAAGATGTAACCACAGCTGATCGCGTTGACTCCGTTGTCAAAGAAACGGGCACGGTTTTGATGGTTGTAAATTCTGTTTGCGGCTGCGCAGCAGGTGCTGCACGTCCGGGCGTGAAAATGTCGTTGCAGGGTGATGGCAAAAAACCGTCAAAACTTACAACAGTATTTGCCGGTTTTGACAGCGAAGCGGTTGCGCAGGCGCGTAAGTATTTCGCACCTTATCCGCCATCATCACCTTCCATTGCGTTGTTTAAAGACGGGAAGCTGGTTCATTTCGTAGAGCGTCATCATATCGAAGGACGTTCAGCAGAAATGATTTCCGAGCACCTTAAAATGGCGTACTCTGAATTCTGTTAGTCGCCGAATAAGATCAATAAAAAAGCCCTCCACAATGTGGGGGCTTTTTATTTCAGTACAGTACCCTTCTCAACCCAATCACAGAACAACTTCACATTCTGTACTGAAACTCCGCATCACGTTAACGGATTTTTCCTTCCAGGCTCATCCAACCGCCTCCGTTATACACCTCATTAAAACCTTTCGACTTCAATATTCCTTTCGCTGATGCGCTGCGCATTCCTGATGCACAACAGGTAATAACCGGTTTGTCTTTTTTGATTTTGTTCAGATTGCTTTCCAGCGACTGCAAAGGAATATTGATGGCTCCTTTGATGTGTCCTGATTGGAATTCTCCTTTAGTCCGCACATCAATGATTTGCGCTCCGTTTTTAAGAAGTTCCTTATAGTCGGTTGCCGGACCGAAACCCAGTAGTGATTTAAGTGCTGCTAACATTTCTTATTGTTGATTTAGTTCATAATTCACACTCATCCAGCTACCGCCGTCTTCGCACTTTATTCCATGTGCTTTGAGGTACATTGTAGCCTGAGCGCTTCTGCCTCCGCTTGCACAGCACAATATCAACGGCTGCTGCATGGCTTTGATTTCGTTAATACGTTCAGGAATTTCCTGAAGCGGAATATTGATGCTGTTTGCAACGTGCCCCCCGCTGAATTCGCCTCGTGTGCGAACGTCAATTACTGTCTTGCTCATCTTTTATAGTTTTAATCGTTATTGTTTTTTTGATTCTTTCGTGTCGAACATATTGAACAGGAATCCACCGACAAATGTTCCGTACAATGTACTGTTTACAGGATTTGAAGTGATGGCACAAGTGCCGCTCGCACACCCAACGAAGTAATAGTAGAGATATCCGCCTATTGCTCCCAGCGCAATTCCTATCAATGTCATTCTGTATTTCCCGGCGAGCTTCATCATTGTATTCAGGATTTACACGTTTTAATTCCGAACGGAGCATACAGCGGACAGAAACCTATTGCAGCGGTAAGAGTGAACACAGCAGCAAGTGCAATGCTTACATATCCTAATGTTCCTGTAGTGATTCCTGCTACCCAGAGAATAACAAGAAGAGCAGCGATCATCAATCTGATGATTCTGTCTGCGGTACTCATGTTCTTTTTCATTGTGCGGAGTTTTTATTTACGATACAAAGGTATCTCCGGCACAGAACACGAGTCAGTAACAATTGTCACATATCGCGGAGGAGCTTGATCTGGTTGCGGTACAGCAGCAGTTTCTTGTCGTTTTCCAGCTTCTTGAGCAATCTGGAAATAACAACACGGGAAGTAGCCAGTTCGTGCGCAATCTGTTCGTGTGAAAGATTGATCAATGCGGAACCTGTAGCTTTTGATTTTTCTTTAAGGTAATGAATCAATCGCTGATCCATATTCTGAAATGCGATCTGGTCAATAGCCTTCAGCAACTCGTTAAAGCGGTTGCGAATGGTATTCATTACAAAATTCTTCCAGCTCGGATATTTGATCAACCATTCGTCCATCACACTTACAGGTAATGCAATAAGCGTTACTTCTTCTTCTGCCACCGCTTTGATTTCACTCGGCTGATGTTGCATGCAGCAGGTAAACGTCATTGCACAACTTTCGTTGGAGTTTACATAGTAAAGAAGCAGTTCGCGACCCTCTTCATCAACGCGGGAAACTTTCACTGTTCCTGAAATGATCAATGGCATGGTGCGCACAATCTGCCCGATATCCATAATGGTATCACCCGCTTTCACGGTGATCACCTGCCCGGTTTTTTCAATGATGTCGAGCAGTTCAGGTTCGAAAACCAGCTTGAATCTTTCGCGTACGTCCATAATGCAAATATACGCAGGACAATGTGATTACACTTTCTCCAGAGCCTGACCGATATCCCAGATCAGGTCATTGTAATTTTCAACGCCTATTGAAACGCGAACAAGTTTTTCAGTGATGGACATTTCCTTTCTGTGCTGCGGATCAACACCGGCATGTGTCATTGTTGCAGGATGTTCAACCAGCGATTCGGTGCCACCCAGACTCACTGCAAGTTTGATCAGTTTCAGATTGTTGATGAAAGCGAAAGCTTCTTTTTCACCGCCGCGCACATCAAAAGAAAGCATAGCTCCCGGTGATGTGTATTGACGTTGATAGATTTCGTATTCTGTTGTGTTTTCAGGAATGAGTCCGAGATAATATACCTTCTCAACTTTCGGATGAGCAACGAGGAACTCTGCAACTTTTACTGCATTAATTGCTTGCTGTTCCATTCGCACTTTCAGTGTTTCCAAACTTCGCATGAGCAACCATCCGGTATGCGGAGCAGCCATGTTTCCGAGAAATGTTCTTAAAGTTTTTACACGTGCAATTACTTCGTTGCTGCCGCAGCATGCTCCAGCAATAACATCACTGTGTCCGCCGATGTATTTTGTGGCGGAGTACAATGAAAAATCCGCGCCGTGCTTCAGTGGGTGTTGCCATAACGGACCCATGTAAGTGTTGTCAACCGCAACATAAACGCGTTTGTGTGCGCTGCTGTAACGTTCTGCAATGCGTTTGCAGGCTGCGATGTCAATAAGTGCATTGGTTGGATTGGCTGGTGTCTCAATGTAAATCATTGAAAGGCGATCTGCCATTCCTGTTTGTTCGATTATTGCTTCGATTTTTTCGGGAGAATCTCCGGGTTTGAATCCGGCAGTATGAACACCGATCTTATGCAGGAAGTGATGAATGAAATGATCAGTTCCGCCGTACAATGGAGTGCTGTAAAGCAGCAGATCTCCGGGTTTCAGAAACTCGAGCAGCACCGTGGAGATCGCTGCCATTCCACTTTCAAATACCGCACAGTCTTCTGCTTCATCCCACAACGTGAGACGATCTTCCAGGATTTCGAGATCCGGGTTGTTAATACGACTGTAAATCAATCCGGGTTCTTCACTTCCTGTTTTCTCACGCAATCCGTACGCGAGTTCGAAAAACGCTTTTCCTTCTTCTGCGTTTTTAAATACAAATGTTGAAGTCTGAAAAATCGGAGATTTGATAGCACCTTCTGATAATGACGGTTTGTATCCGTAAGACATCATCAGACTTTCAGGGTGAAATTTGTGGTCGCTCATTGTATTCATTGCTTTTGAGATGACAAAAATACAGTTCATTCCGCAGCAAATCGGGTCCGGCCGGATGACAGGAATCAGGTAAAAATGAAAAATGATTTGATAATGGAGACGCGGTAATTCCGACTGTTACTTCTTATCTACCACTTTAGGTACTTTGAAGTAATCTGAATCGTGTTTCGGAGCGTTCATCAATACGGCTTTGTGCGGCAAAGGTTCTTTCACTTCGTCTTCACGCAGACGATTCACTTCGTCCGTCATGTAGATCAGCGGCTCAATTCCATCTGTATTGAGTTCTCCCAGTTTTTCCACGAATCCGATCATACGATTCATGTCAGTGATCATCTTTTCCTCTCCCTGTGCATCGAATTCAAGTCGTGCAAGGTGAGCAATGTCGCGTACTGTTTTGCTGTCTACTTTCATCTTGATTTCAGATCGGCTGCAATGATTTCTCGAACCTGATGGCGCAAAGATACCAAATCTGCTTCTGTCATGCCTCGGGTTTCGATAGGTTCATGAACTATGATTTCGGCAATTCCGGGTCGACCGGAAGCTTTAAAGAAACCGCCGTTTTGGAGAAGTTTCCAGTTGTTTTTGAATGTGATGGGCACAATCGGAACTTGGTTTTCAATGGCCATGCGGAATGCACCGTTCTTGAACGGTTTCAATTGCCCTTTGGATTCAATGGTTCCTTCCGGGTAGATGAATACGCTTTCGCCCATGGTAAGCTTTTTACCTGCAGCGACGAAGGCGGCATAGGAACCGGCACGACTTTTTCTGTCAACGTAGATATTCATATCGCGGAAGAAAATCCTTAACAAAGGCGCTTTATCTATTTCCGCCTTGCCCATGTAAACGAAGTAATTCGGAATGGCAACGTATGAAAGTACAATGTCGAGGTACGAAGCGTGGTTGGCAACATAAATGCACGGTCCATCGGGAAGAGCAGACTTACGCGTTACCCTCGGAATTATTCCGGGAATGATTGCAACCCAATGTGCCCAGAATCTCATGAGCGAGAAAGCAGCGTTATATCGCGATTTCGGAATCAGCAGAATGAAAAATACAGGATACAGAATGATCAGCCCGATCACGAAATTCAGGATAAAGAAAATTTTCCAGAGTGCACGCGGAATGATTCCTGCGTAATGGGAGAACATGCGGTAAAGATACTTCATCAGATGATTCAATGTTCAAATTAGACAATGCTCAAAGGAGTCAATTATCAAACTATCAGCCATTCCATTGTACTTGAAGCATAGTTTAATTGTATCATTTGAACTATTGAATCATTGTATCATTTGAAGTATTGAATCATGAATTTATAACTTTGTCACCTAAATCTGATTTATGGCACGCATACTTACAGGCATTCAGAGCAGTAATATTCCGCATTTGGGAAATTTGCTGGGCGCAATTATTCCTGCAATCGAAATGTCGAAGGATCCTGCAAACAACAGCATCTATTTCATTGCTGATTTGCATTCACTCACTTCAATTAAAGACGCGGAGTTTCGTCGTGAAAGCCGTTATGCCGTTGCCGCAACATGGCTTGCATTCGGGTTTGATACAGATCGCAACATTCTCTTCAAGCAAAGTGCTGTTCCGGAAGTATGTGAATTAACATGGTACCTGAGTTGTTTCATGTCGTACCAGCGATTGCAGCTGGCGCATTCTTTCAAGGATAAATCCGAGAATCTTGCCGATGTGAATGCAGGCTTGTTTACGTATCCGGTGCTGATGGCTGCAGATATTCTGATGTACGATACGAACATTGTTCCTGTCGGGAAAGATCAGAAGCAGCATGTGGAGTTCACTCGCGATCTCGCTGAGAAAATGAATCATCATTATCAGCAGGAAATATTCGTTGTGCCGCAGGAAAAGATTGATGAAAACGTGATGGTGATTCCGGGAACGGACGGCAGAAAAATGAGCAAGTCGTACAATAACTTCATCAACATTTTCCTTCCGGAGAAAGAGTTGAAGAAAACAGTGATGAGTATTGTGACTGATTCAACTCCGCTGGAAGCACCGAAGAATCCGGATACTGACAATGTATTTGCGCTCTACAAACTGCTGGGTACACCTGAACAGGTGGCCGATATTCGTGCAAAATACCTTGCAGGCGGATTCGGATATGGTCACGCGAAGACTGCGTTGCTTGAACTTATACTGGATAAGTTTAAAGAACAGCGCGATGCGTATAATCGTTTCATGAACGATAAGGCGATGCTGGAAAGTGAATTGAAGAAAGGTGCTGATAAAGCCCGTGCTATCGGAACGCCGGTTCTTGATCGTGTGCGTAAAGCAACAGGATTCTGATTTTATTCTGCAGGAAGATTTCCACTCACGGTGAGAGATCCATTCGGATTTGAGAAGGTTTCTTCTTTCCAGATTTGTCCGTTCACGTTGATGGTGAGTTTGATCTGATATTCCGGATCGGAGCATTCTGATTTCAACGAAACAAATTGTCCTTGCTTTAATTCAAGTACATCCGAACTCCAATAGTTGTCGTTGTTGGATGCAACATTACTACCGCCGGAAATATCGCCGGTGTATGTTATTGAATATTCCGGCACTGACTGAGAAAGTTCACGCACAATGTAAGTGACTTTCACAGTAGGAACATCCTTCTTGCATGAAGTCAGAAAAAACGTGAGTGCGGATAAAACAACGACTGCGAGTTTCATACCGAAGTTTAGTGAATTATCCCGGAAGAGGTGTTGCGGATTTTACAAGCGGTGGATTTCCTGGCGTAAATGGATGGAGAAAGCAATCTTTATTCCACCATGAGATTGCATCCGCGAAGATCAGAATGATCAAATCTTCCCAATACTTCGAACGTGCCGTCAGTGTGCAACTTCCCCAGATCAGATGTGCTGATGAAACTGCAGCTGTTAATGTTCGCAAGATCAATGATGTTGATGCCGCCTGTTTTGCCTGTTGCTGCTATTGAAAACGGATCATGTGTTTCACGAATGCGAATGCGCATCCATGGCGGACATGAATAAATCCCCTGACCTTTTGAATATGCCTGGGAAAGTAATTCTGTCATACCGTATTCCGAGTGAATTGACTTTACACCGAATGCAGGTGCAAGAACCGAATGCAATTCTTCACGTGTCATTTCTTTCCTCTTTCCTTTCATACCTCCGGTTTCCATAACGGTGAGTTCCGGAAATTGAATCGGAAATTTTTCTGCGTGATCGAGCAGGGCGTAGGTTACACCGAGTAACATCACTTTCTGATCCGTGTTGCGCAGTTGTGTGAGTTGTGCATTGAGTTCTTCGTGATTGCGCAGATAAAATCCTGAAGAAGTACTGCGACTCATTCCACGAAGTTTTTCCGCCATGTACACAAGAGATGAACCATCACGATCCATATATCCGGGAAGCAGAAAAAGGAATGTCCAGTCTTCGGGATTGCCGTACGCAAAACGGAAACATTCTGTCAGACTGCGGAGATAAATGGAGACATCACTTACTTCATGCCGGCTTGTTACACTGCCGGTGGTACCACTGCTGGAGAATACAATTTCGGCAGGAGCATTGCCGCTGACAACGCGGTGGGTTTTGTAAAATTCAACCGGCAGAAACGGGATCGCATCAACGGAATTTACTTGTTCGGGTGTGCGCCGAAGACCATTGCAGAACGCACGATATACTTCGTTATTCGTGTATTGAAAACGAAAAACGTTCAGTGCCAAATCAGCGAAAGAATCGTTGGTGACATTGAAAATATTTTCGGCGTTTACCTGCATGTTGCAAAGTTGGAGAATATTTCCGCTCGGGAAATAAAAAAAGCTGACCGTTTCCGATCAGCTTCATTTATCATTTACGGGGCAGATTAACTTACTGCACGCATGATGAAGTAGGTAATAGCTCCAACTGCGCCCGACACAGGAATGGTAAGAATCCATGCCCAAAGCAGGTTGGTAGTAACACCCCAACGTACTGCGCTGAGTCGTTTGGTCATGCCCACACCGATAATCGATCCGGTAATGGTGTGCGTGGTGGAAACAGGAACACCGAGTCCTTGAGAAACACCGTACAATGTAATTGCACCGGCCGATTCTGCAGCAACACCTTCAAGCGGAGTTACCTTGGTGATTTTCGTTCCCATCGTTTTCACAATTCTCCATCCACCCATCATAGTTCCGAGTCCGATTGCAGAATAACAGATCAGTGGTACCCAGTTCGGAATATGTTTGATTTTCTCTTTCAGGTTGTGGCCGTACTTCTCTTTGAATTCTTTTTTATAATCCGCATAAGTTACGCCTTCCGGAAGTGTGATTTTTTCTTTTGTCACTTCATCTTCATATGCATACTGTATCGTGTTCCATGAATCCAGTTTGAAATCCGGATCAGTTTTGATCATGTAGCTGTTGAATACAATCAGTGCAGCGGCGATGATACCCATTACCTTTTGTGAATCGCTGCCGCCGTGGCCGATACTGAAAGCAGCTGAAGAAACAAGCTGTAATCGTTTGAACCATCGTTCTGCTTTTGACGGTGTTGCGCGCTTACAGATATGGATGATTAAAACTGTAAGGAAGTAGGCGATCAGCATACCGATAACCGGAGCGAGGAAAATAAACAGGAAGGTTTTGATAATGCTGTCCTGATTGACCACGGATAAACTGCCGGCGTGTGCAATTGCAGCTCCGGAGAATCCTCCAATTAGAGTATGCGAAGAACTTGAAGGAATTCCGTACCACCATGTGAGGAGGTTCCAGAAAATAGCGGCAACAAGTCCGGAGAAAATTACATTCAGGTTGATTGCATCGCTGTGTACAGTTTTTGCAACCGTGTCTGCAACTTTCAAATCGAAAATCCAGAACGCAATGAAGTTGAACACCGCAGCCCAAAGTACAGCCTGAAATGGCGTAAGTACTTTAGTGGAAACTACGGTAGCAATCGAGTTTGCTGCGTCATGAAACCCGTTGATCAGGTCAAACACGATCGCAAGCACGATAATTGTTATCAGAATACCCATCATAAATTAAGAAGTCTTACGGGTGAATTGAATTGGGTATTAAGCGTACTTCACAAGGATACTTTGAACCGTATTGGCAGCATCTTCGCACTTGTCGGTCGCAGTTTCCAGAGCGGAAAGAATCTCTTTCAGCTTGATGATATTGATAGGGTCTTTTTCTTCTTCGAAAAGTCTTGCAATTCCCATGTTGAAGACATCGTCAGCGTGATTCTCAAGGCTGTTGATTTTCACACAAGCTTCTTTGATGATGCTGATGTCTTTCATGTTCTCAAGATGCTTAACTGCAACGTTTAGTTCGATTGCACCTTTCAGAATGCAATCGGCAAGCATTGTGATTGAGTCAGAAATCTCAGTCACTTTATAGAGGTCAATGCGCTTTGCTGAACCATGGATGAAATCCAGGACGTCATCGATATCCGAAGCAAGTGCGTGAATATCTTCACGGTCGAAAGGCGTGATGAAGTTTCTTCCTAGCTCATTAAAAATGAGATGTGTGATGTTATCTCCGGTATGTTCCAGATGCTCGATTTCCTTGATCAGTTCTTTTCGCTTTTCAGGCGCAGTGTTTACAAGTTCAACAAGAACCTTAGATGCTTTTACGAGGTTTTCAGTCGCCTGCTCGAAGAGCGGGAAGAATTTACGATCGCGAGGAAGAAGAAGTTGGAGGAAGCCCATATGAATTCAAATGTGTTAGATTATTGTCAAAATTAGCGGGACACTGCTATGGTCATGTTAAGCTAACGTTATCAGTGTATAGATCATTTGTAAATACGGTCCTGAAAACCAGCTATTTGACTTAGATTGAAGCTTTGCCGCTTTATTGCCTTTGGTTATCAAATGCCGATCTCGACCTGAAAAAGTGCATTGAAGTAGTCATTAATTGTACTGTTCGTCGCCAGATTATCGTTCTTGTAATAGAAGAGCTGCCCTTGAAATTTCACTCTGTGTTTTCGCATGTACTTCGTGACTCCGATTCCCATTTCCTGCTTCTGCGGTTCTTCCATGTTAATAGAACTGTATGGTTTAACAATGGCGTATCGTGCCGCTATCTCAAAATTGTTTTTGAACAAGTAACTCATCTGGGCCATATTGCCAACTCCCGCATAAATTATTCTTTCCCCGCCTGTAGAATTAACCGTAATCGGAGATTTCGTATCTCTTGTAACGTACTCAGCACTTAATGCGAATCCCTGATATTTAAAAAGTACATCTACGATCACGGCACTCAGGTTGCGTTTCTCATAGAGATCTTTACCTAATGTACCTGCAGTTCTTTGTGCGCTTTCATTGTAATGATATCCTCCTGCAATGGACAATTTCGGAGTTTTCTCTCTCTCCAGATCTCCTTCGAAGTAGTCACCTTTGTTGGTGAATTTACCGAATGGGAGAATTTCGACTCTTCCGGTGTAAGCCAGCCCCGCGTCTGATAGCACTGAATTTCTGCCTTCACCTGAAGACACGGCTCCTTTCACTACATAATTCAACCCCGAAATATTATTCTGATATGAACATTGCAGTCCGAAATCACGATCAATATTGAATGTTGAATTCACGATCGATCTGTCAGCAAATTGCAGATCTCCTGAAGAAACAACGCGCTGACGGTTTCCCGGTAATTTTGTTTGACCGAATGTGAATGTGAGGTGTGAATTTGGCTTGTAAATGAATACCGCGTCTCTCACAACGTTTGGACTTGAATTCACAGCTGAATTGTCATTATCGACCCAATCCATATCACCTCTCGAAAAGGAAAGTTGTATATAATAATTGAACTTCGGATTAACAACGAAGCCTTCCATTCGTAAACGCAACCTTCTTACTCGCGCTTCAATTTCCGATGCACTGAAGTCGGAAGTAGAATTTGTATTGTATGAAGCTCTGAGTTGAGTACGAAATCGGAAATTGACTGAGAAAGTGCTGTCAGGGGTTACAATACCAAGTCCGTTCGAAAAATTTAGCTGAGGAGATTTGTCAGTGACTTGAGCGTGTGTACCTGTCAGACAACTAAGCAATAATGTTAAGATTATAATTGTGGTTCTCATTTTCTTTTTATTACCATTTATACTTCTGAATACGCTGCAAAGAACCTATCATCACATTATCTGCACGTATATGTAATATTAAGAAACTGTTAAGGCGCTCTGTTTTGGTGCTTTCGGAGCTTAAAAACGGGGGAATAATCGCATAAATGTCAATGTTGTGTTAAGTGGGTGAAAAGAATCGGCTGGCTCTGGACAGGTTAACATAGAGTAAAGGATGGTCAATTGTGGTCAAAAGTTAACACGCAGTTCATACAATTCCCGGAAGCCTGAATTGTATCTTTACCTCATGAAGAAATTTTACACTTTCATTCTACTGTTTACGGCAACCTTTGTACAGGCTCAGACCACATCCATACTCTGGCTGGGGAATTCTTATACTGCCGCCAACAACCTTCCGGATCTGTTATATCAGTTAGCTCTTTCCGGAGGTGATTCCGTAACGTACAACTCCAATACTCCCGGCGGTTATACTTTGCAGATGCACTCGCAGAACGCAACATCATTGCAATTGATAAATCAGCAATCCTGGGATTTTGTTGTTGTTCAGGCGCAAAGTCAGGAACCGTCGTTCAATCAGACTTATGTTAACACGAGCGTATTTCCGTATGCTTCGTTTCTGGATAGTGCTATTCAGGCTAACGATTCCTGCTCGCAGACTGTTTTTTACATGACTTGGGGAAGAAAGAACGGTGACGCTTCCAATTGCGCGGCATGGCCTCCGGTGTGCACATATCTGGGAATGCAGGGATTGCTTCGTGAACGTTATGTTCAGATGGCACACGACAACAATGCAGTTACGGCACCTTGCGGTGAGGCATGGAGAAACGTTATCGCCACAACACCAACTTTTGATCTTTATGTTGCTGACGAAAGTCATCCGAGTCTTTATGGTTCGTATCTGAATGCATGTGTCTTCTATGCAACTATGTTCCGTAAATCTCCGGTAGGATTACCATTTATGTCAACCTTGCCGACCGCGGATGCTTATTTTCTGCAGCAAGTTGCAGCTTCAACTGTATTCGATTCGATGAGCGTTTGGAATACTAATGTGAACTATGCTGATCCGGGATTCACATCAGTTGCACAAACCGGATTGACTTACAATTTCAGTGCGAACGCTTCAATGGCGATGCATCAGTGGAATTTCGGAAATGGTTTTGTTGCCGGTTCCGCTAACGAAACGTACACCTTTCCTTCAGCAGGAAGTTATGTGGTGGAACATGTAACCTGGAACGGATGTCTTTACGATACACTCCGCGACACTTTGCAGATTGTTCCTGCAGGACTTTCGATACATAACAATGATGAGTTCCGTGTTTATTACGGCGCTAATGCTGCGATCAACGTAATTGCTCCGGTTAACATTGCTGAAATGCAGATCGAAATCATTGACGTTGCAGGCAGAGTTGTGAAGACACAAACTTGTTACGGCAACAGAGCTGAAGTTTCAACAGCTGATTTGATGAACGGAATTTACCATGTTCGTTTGAACACGGGAACAGGAACTTACATGAAGTGTGTTGCGGTGATTCGTAATTGATTTACGACTTCTTCACGTACTTGGTAAGAATCACAATGGATTGCTCATTGATCTTTCCTTCAATGTGCTCGTGATTGTCGGAAACAAGTTTGATTTTCTTCACCACTGTTCCTTTTGAAGCAGTGAAGTTGGTTCCTTTCACATCAAGTGCCTGGGTAAGTACAACGTTATCGCCATTCTCCAGAACATTCCCGAAAGCATCTTTGTGTACCGGAGCCTGAATCAATGCAGAAGCTCCCCACTGAATAACTTCTTCATCAAGTCCTGCAGAAGATGCAGCGGAAACAGCTTCTTCTTCGCCTGCGGCTCCCTGAATAATACGGTAACTCAACGCCTGTAAAGGCGCAACGGGATTCCAGATGCTTCCTTCGGCAAAACCTTTCAAAGCATTGTAGTTTGAAGCGTCCAGCGCAGCATTGCAACCTGCGCACAAAGCAACGTTATCATTGATGGAAGTTCCTTTTTTAGGAGAAACGATATATTCATTCACAGCAGGCGCAGAGCTGCAGATTTCGCAGTTGCCTTGACAACGTTCGTTGAGTTCTTTGGAGATAGACATCAGAAAAGGATAAGATTATTCGGGGCGAAGATAACAATACCCTGAAACTGGTGGTATGATACAAATCCTGTCTGAAAACCAGATGACGTTGATTTACGAAGCTTTGAACGCAACCGGATATTCTATCTTTTCCGATGGTCCGAGGAAAATGCGCGTGTATATTCTCAGTGCAGCCAACTCCAGAAATGCCATGTACGCGGCACAGAGTATGATCAAGGTTGTCTGGCTGTGATGAACTGTTGTGAAAAGAACATCTAAACCGATAAAGGAAGTTGTAATGGGGAAAGCAAGCAAGCCCAGGCCGGAGAGAAGAAATACTGTTGAAGCTGTCGGAGCTCTTTTAATATGCCCGTGATAGGATGAAAGCATCAAAGAGTGATTTCCTCTTCGAACATATTCCAATGAGAAGTAACCCGTAATTCCAGCAACTGCAACTCCGCTACTGTACAACAGCAAGTCAGTCATGTGCGTGTGGCCATTCATAATGAAGGTCAGAAAGAAAATGATCTGCCCGGTAAGAATCATCAGCCACGTTCTTCCCGCATCTTCTCTTGAGGCGAATGCAGTCAGAATCATTAATAATGCCATACCGCTGTAAACTTCAGGCAGGTACTCTTCAATGTGATCCGGGATGAGATGTACGAATGAAAGCGCTACGATGCACAGAGCACAGACGAAGGCAAATATTACAAGTCCCGACCAGTGCGCGGCTTTAGTGAAGCGTGAACCTATCCATTTGAACGCATTCCATATGAAGCTGTGGAAGAAACGATCGAGATGCCATTCTTTAACCGACAATACATAAATCGTGTTTCGTAAGCGGGAAACGGAGTTGGACTTAGCGTCATCGGGATTGAATTTGAAGAATTGATTATGAATCAGGTAATGCATCAGTGATGGAGATACAAGCAACTGATACGCTCTCAGGAAAGAATTGGCTGTAAAGTGGAACAGAGCAAGCAATTCAAGTCCGCAGGCAACTTCAATGAAAATAATTCCGATCTGGGAAGCAGAAGCATATGCAATCTGACTTTTAGCCGTTGATTGTGTGCGGGCAGTGACAGCGGAAATGATGGCGGTCATCAATCCGATTGCACCAATTAAAATTCTGATTACAATATTGTTTTCCCAGAACGGGAAGGAGCGCAGCAGAAGAAATACACCTACGTGAACGGAAAGTGAACCGTAGAAAATCGCACTGGAAGTAGTGGGGCCTTCCATTGCTCGGGGAAGCCAGTAGGAGAATGGGAATTGTGCTGATTTAATTGCTGCGGCGAGAACAATCAGAATAGCAATCATCCAATACAAACCGGCATGATGTATTTCCTGTTGATGAAGTGCATGCGCGTCAGTAAAGTCGGAGAATGTAATGTTGGCATGCCACAGGTGGTGACACATCCACATTGCAAGGATGAGGCTGATATCGCTCAAGCGGTAAAGCGAAATTACCTTGAGGCTGTTTCGCACAGGCAGGTATCTGTCTCTGTAAAATGATATGAGAAGGAAGGAAGATATTCCGATGAGTTCCCAGCCAGTGAACAAAGTTTCCAGATTGCCGCCGAATACAATGAGTAAATATCCGAACCAAAAAAGCAGTAGTACATTGAAAAAGCGCTTGAATCCTTCTTCTCGATGCATATAGGTTTTGCTGAATTTCGCAATCAGAAATGCGAGTGCGGCACCTGTAACAGCGAACACCGCGGTGATCTTATCGAAATAGAAGTCAATAAAGAATTCGAATCCTTCACTGCGATAAACGGTGAACTGCTTTATTTCGAGAACGGGATGACCGTTAATCAACCACCAGATTGTAAATGCTGCTGCACCTATTCCAGTTATTGCGATACTGAAGAGCGCAATGGAAGAGAGTAGGGGTTCATTTCTTTTCGGAACAAACAGGCTCGCGACGAATGAAAGCAATGGCAACAGCAGAAAGAGAAACAGATATTGAGCCATAATTACTTCAATAAATAAACCGGTAAGTTCTCTTCTGTTGCGTCGGTGATTGCAGCTGAAGACATTTTTCGTGCATTCTCAATGAACTTGTCGAATTCAGGCATCACAGGAATGCTTGCCGTGATCGGAGAATAAGGAATGAATTCACCCTTATTGAAGTAGTAGAAAGATTTGGTTGCAGGATCAACCACTGCAATATGCACCCATTCATTAATGAACCACTCGTACATATCCGGCGCCGATTGAATAGTCTTAAGCACAACATCAGGATAATGTTCAACGATGATCATCAGTCGACAAGGATCATGTACTTCGATCATCTGTACAGGTAGTCCGGGACGCAGATCACCATCTGCACTGTTGGTTACGCCGATCAACCCGTTTACGTTGTGTGGAAGTTTTGTTCCTGCGCCCAAACGTAAATTATCAATGCGTGAGAAATAGTACTCCAGATTGATTCCGCCGCAAACCGGTCCTAAAGGTCGCATTACACCGGCCAGGAATTTTCCGTCAGGATCAGTGGTGTAATCATATGAATTGAGGAAGGCACGGCGATCAAGAAAAATTCCTCGTGTCAGTGATCTTCTTCCAACGATGCACAGCGTGTTTGTTCCATGACCCAATTCAGGTCTTGGTTCAAACAGTGATGCAGAGCGATCGAATATTGCTTTGCGGATATTTTTCAGATTCTGTTTCGTATTGATCGAAGCGAATCTGCGCGAACGTTCTTTGGCATTCAGGTCAAGCGCTTTTTCGAAAGCGTCGACATTGCGTTTGTGCAGTACTGCATTCTCATTGCTGAGAATCTGTTCGTCGTAAAATTCCATTTTATCTGCGGCCGTATCATGCATACCTCCGAGAAACTGAACAGAATCCGGAATAACTATTCCGTTGGTTGCAAGGTTCTTTCTTACTTCCGGATGATTCAGCATGGTGGCCATAACTCGGGCGTTTACAGAACCCGGGCGACCACTGCACGCACCGCAATCGTGTGCACTGTGATGCGGATTATTTGCACTGCTCGACCCGTGTGCAACGATGTAGACCAAAGGCGCAAAATTTTCAAGCATACCCATGCCACGTAACATGGTTTCAGCGCGTACACTCATTTCCTGAACAGTGAAACCGATCTGCAGACCGTTTTCCGTATCGGAAGGATCACGATTGACAACCGTAAGTCCGGCATTTTTATTCATGTGTCCTGACGCATCGGATATGGCAGGACTCATTTTCGGGCGGAAAAGATTCAGAAAGATTTTAATTCCTGCCCACAATCCGAAAGCAAGTGTGAACAGTGTTCCTCGCACCAATCTGTTGCTGTTCGGCGAATACAGCGCTTCATGACGATGTTCCGGTGCAGCTCCTGTTTCCTTGATGAGATATTTCGGAGTTACAGGTGCAGGACAAAGTTTTTCATAGAACTGTGCACCAGCAGGTTTGAAGTAAAACTCTGCACTGAAAAATCCGGGATATCCGAGAGTTTCGCATTCAGGCACGACGCTTTCAATGTGGCGACGAAGCGAGCACTCACGTTCATCGATACAGAAGACAGCTTGAAACGGTTTGTCTTTGCTGAGCGGAGGACGGTTCGTATTGAGCTCAATTGATTTCAGGACAGTGTCGTAGTAACTCCATTCAAAAGCCAGTTGCCAAAGTC
Source organism: Bacteroidia bacterium (assembly GCA_023151315.1). Classification (GTDB taxonomy): domain Bacteria; phylum Bacteroidota; class Bacteroidia; order Palsa-965; family Palsa-965. Next base: position 46,758 of record JAKLJE010000005.1, on the reverse strand, counting down.
GAAGGACTTCATGCAGTTCTGTTTTCGGAGTTTCTGCGAATAGATTATGAGGTACGTATTCATTTTCACTGCACAATGGCTTCCATTCTGTACCGTATTTCGTATCAAGGGCATCGATTTCAAGAATTAATTCGAACGTGATCAGATCCTGAAGTGAAATTTTGCGAGCATCGCGGAGCGTTCCCGGGGCCTGCTCAATTGCAGAAACGATTCCTGACCATCCATGATGTGCAAACTGCTGATCGAAAATGTAATGTTCGAAATACTTTTCATTACCCACGAGTATCTTCAGCAAATCGTGCACGGAAATATTTTTATCCCGGAGCAAACGTTGTGCTCTCTTTGATTTAATAAATCCGCTTGCTGCTGAATTGTCGAGCGAACGCATTGCTTCCAGAAATCCGGAATCTGTAACTGGAAATTTCCATTGAGCAATTCCCTGATCAAGATATGCGGATAGAATTCTGAAGAGCATCGGATGCACTTTGTGATCGAGATCCGTTTTACGAGCATTCACCCAAAGTGATCTGATTGAGCCGATGCGCGGAATTACGTAAGTGTGATACTTGCCGTTCAGTAATCTTTCCTTCCACTGCGGAATGTCTCGTTCTGCAACTTCCCGTTTTAATACTGAATCGAGAATGTCGGTACGGATCCGTCCTTGCTTATGCAGCGCTCTGAATTCATCAAGATGCAGCGTCACGTTGTAGCCGAATAATTTGGATGCGCGGAAAATCGCATCAAAAAAATTCATGCTCTGAAATGCGTGAAGTGTATTGTGATGAATAAAGTCCTTGATCGGTGTCTGTGATGGAAGGTAGTGGTGTAACTCTTCAATCACATGACCGATCTCGAAATGTGCAGAATGCTTTGTTGCAGTGGAAATGGCCATACAGCGATTATTCAGGGAGTTGTGTCTTCGAAGTGATATACTGCATGAAGGTCTTTTGCGCACTTGAAAGTAACTCCCAAATCTTTGAGTAAACCGTCATTCAGATCGTAAACCCAGCCGTGTATCTGAAGTTCCTGATCGTTGTTCCACGCATTTTGCACAATGGAAGTTTTGCCCAAGTCATGTACCTGTTCAATCACATTCAATTCCACAAGTCGACGTACTCGCTGATCTTTATCTTCGATAGCATCCAATTCTTTATGATGTAAACGGTACACATCTTTAATGTGGCGCAGCCAGTTGTCGATCAGCCCATATTGTTTTCCACCCATAGCTGCCATTACTCCGCCGCAACCGTAATGACCGCAAACAATGATGTGTTTCACTTTGAGTACTTCAACCGCGTAGGACAAAACACTCAGCATGTTCATGTCGCTATGCACAACCATGTTGGCAATGTTTCTGTGCACGAATACTTCACCGGATTTAGTTCCCGTAATCTGGTTCGCAGGCACTCGACTGTCAGAACAGCCTATCCACAAGTATTCCGGCGATTGTGCTTTCGATAATTCATTAAAATATTCAGGGTCGTTGTATTTCTGTAGCGTTACCCATGCTTTGTTGTTTTCCAGCAATTGGAGATGTGAGTTATTCATATTAGTTTTTTTAGTGTCCGGATGAAAGTGCGACTTCCGGAATGTTTATCATCTGCAGTTCAATGTTCTTTTCTTTCGCACCATGCAGAGAAAAATTAGTGAGAATTTCCAGAACATCATAATCAATGTTCACGGAGTTGGTGCCGTCAATAATAACGCTGCTGTTTTCAGGCAACTCATCAAGCATGAGCTGAATGCTTGCCTTGTTCAGGAATGTTACCTCTTCGGAAAGCCGGATGCGGATAGGCTCGCCGGCGTGTACTTCGTTCTTATGGTAGAAGTAGGAAGTTCTGTAATTTCTTCGGAGTATGTAAAAAATCGCGAAAACCATACCAATGCCGATTCCCTTAAGTAAATCGGTGAACAGAATAGCAACGATCGTTACCAGAAACGGAAGGAATTGTTCCCATCCGATTTTGTACATCTCTTTGTACAGGGAAACTTTTGAGAGTTTGTATCCCACGAGCAGAAGTACTGCGGCCAAACTTGCTAAGGGAATTTTATTCAGAAGACCCGGAATAAGTATTGCGCATAACAACAAAAGCACTCCGTGTATTACCGCCGCACTTTTTGTTCTGCCACCTGAGTTGATGTTAGCGGAGCTGCGCACAATTACCTGTGTCAGGGGCAAACCTCCTATCAATCCGGAAGCAATGTTGCCTGCGCCTTGCGCAATCAGTTCACGGTTGGTTGGTGTATTCCGTTTTTCAGGATCCAGTTTATCTGTTGCTTCCACGCAAAGCAAGGTTTCGAGACTCGCTACAATGGCAATTGTTCCTGCAGTTACATAAACTTTCGGATTGGAAAGTGCGGCGCCCCAATCCGGCATTGTGAAGAAGCCAAGGAATTCATTGGCATTGTGTGCAACAGGAAGTGTTACCAGATGTTCTCCTGATAAAGCAAGTTCAGGAGCGAAAAGCGTGAAGAGATAGTTGATCAGTATCCCGGCAATTACAACGATCAGCGCTCCCGGTATAAAGCGGAACAACGCAATCTTTTTCATAAACGGACGCTCGAACAGCAGAAGAATTGCCAGAGAAATCACGCTAATGATAATTGCTCCTTTACTGTGATAAATGAAAGCGTACCAGATTTCCGAGAATGTATTGCGTTTATCGGCCTGCATGAATTCTTCATCTCCGATAAGATCTTTATCAAATCCCAAAGCATGCGGAATCTGTTTCAAAATCAGAATCAGTCCGATTGCAGCGAGCATGCCTTTGATTACTGAAGACGGAAAGTAATAACCGATAATGCCCGCCTTAAGCAGCCCGAGTAAGATCTGAAGTAATCCGGCAAGAACCACCGAGACCAGAAATACTTCATACGAACCCAGACTGCTTATGGCCGACAGAACAATTACTGTGAGTCCGGCTGCAGGGCCGCTGACACCGAGCGGAGATCCGCTTACAATTCCGCATACAATTCCACCCATCACACCCGCAATGATTCCGGCAAACAAAGGAGCCCCGGATGCCAAGGCAATACCAAGACACAACGGCAGTGCTACGAGGAAAACCACGAGACCTGCAGGGAAATCATATTTGAAATTCGCGAACGGAGATAAATTCTTTTTACTCATAATGCAATTGGTGCGCCGAAGATGTGCGGTGCGTGGATGGTGAAAAATGGAATGGCAATTTTGACTGCGGTAAATGCAGTAAACCGGATGTTACGAATTACGTTCCGGAGGAGGAGAATGATCTTCTGACTCTGAATCAGGCAAGATCAGATTGAGGCGTGCAAGTATATTACCTTGCTTCATTTCAATGCTGCGAAGGAAATCTGCCACCGGCATCCATTCCTTTTCAACCTCATCTTCATCGATGTTATTTGAAACCTCAGTTTCGTCAATTTCCTCTTCGGTGAAAGAAGCGGTTATTTCGCGCTGAAGTTCAGAAGTAGATGAATTGAAAAATGACTGCAATACCTGTTGACCGCCGCTGAAATTAATCAGGGCAAATACAAGAAAAAGTTGCAGAATGCTTTTCACGGAATTTCTGGATGTTTAGCAGGTTTGCAAAGATATAAATTGCCTTTAAAGATGGAAGTATTACTCGGCGTAAGCCAGCGAATTACTCTTAATATACGTTAAGAGCAGTTCTCAAGTAAATAAAGCTGTGCGGAAAGGCGCATTCGGTTTTACAAACATCACTATATTGCAGTAACCAAATCACTGAAATATGTTGTACGGAGCATTAGTAGGACTTGTAGTGGGCCTTGTTATTGTTGCAATAAAAGCAATCAAGCAAAAAAAGGACAACAAGTAAATCAAACGGAGTTCAACTCCGTTTTTTTATTCCAGTTCCGTCAGTGGGAAAATCTTTGCACCATCTCCATATCCTTCAGGCAAAGAGAAGGAAACGTAAGTGATTTTCATGCCCATTCCCAGGAATCGCTTCTCATACGCCGTTTGTATGCTGCGTAGTACGTGATCCGGATCGCTGATTGTGCCGTAAATATCCTCGGTCGCAATAATCTCATTGAGCTTTTCTGATTTAATGACAGATCGGGTATACTCATGCAGCAAAACGCTGTCTGTTTTCAGATGTACAATGCCGCCCGGCTTCAGCAAATGGTAATAGCGCTTCAGAAATCCCGGTGCTGTCAGCCGTTTGCGTTCTTTTTCTTTCTGCGGATCAGGGAATGTGATCCAGATTTCATCCACTTCATTTTTGTCGAACAGCGCGTTGATGAAATCAATACGCGTACGAAGGAAACCTGCATTATGCAGATTATCGTTTACGGCTTGTGTGGCCCCAACATACATTCGCGCTCCTTTGATGTCAATGCCGATGAAATTTTTATCGGGATAACGACGCGCCATGCCCACGGTATATTCTCCTTTGCCGCAACCTAATTCGAGTATAAGCGGATTGTTGTTCCTGAAAAAATCACTGCGCCACTTTCCACGCATCGGGTGAAAGCCGGTCTGCAGATTGCCGAAATGAAACTGCACCACATTGGGCATAGTTTTCATTTCTGCGAAACGCTGAAGTTTGTTTTTAGATGACACGGCGCAAAGGTAAATATTTGTATCCCGTGAGTAAAATCTGAAATGAACGTCGGAACAGATTCATCAGTATCTTTATTCAATACAACTTCAGGAATGACCGCTGCACGCAGAAAGATTCTTATTGCTCCTTTGGATTGGGGATTGGGTCATGCCACGCGACTGGTGCCGATAATTGCGCACTTACAGCAACAAGGACATGAAACTGTAATTGCAGCTGACGGCCGCCCTTACGATTTTCTCGCTTCACGATTTCCTGAAGTGAAGATTTACCGATGCGCAGGATACAATATCACGTATCCTGAGAATGGGAATCTCTTGCTGCACATGATGAAGAATTCCGTTTCATTTTACAAATCGGTAGAAACGGAGCAAAGGTTGGCGACTGAACTTGCTGATGAGATCAATGCGGATGTAGTTATTTCCGACAACCGGTTGAACTTCCGCGCGAAGGGCAGAAAGAACATTTACATTACGCATCAGCTGAATATTAAAGCGGGAATTCTGTCTGCTGTTGCTACTGCAATGCATCGTAAATATTACAACAGTTTCGATGAAGTTTGGGTGCCGGATAACAGCGGAACTGCAAATATTTCGGGCGCGTTAGGACACGAGGCAGATTGTGCTGTTCCGGTTTTTTATCTCGGACCCCAATCGCGTTTTACAGCAATGAAAGGCGGCGAAGTTCCTTCGCATGGGAGAGTAGTGGTGCTTCTTAGCGGACCGGAGCCTCAGCGGACATTGTTTGAAAGTATAATTGTTGCTGAATTGATTCGAACCGGAATTAATTCAGTTGTTTTGAGAGGTATGCCGGGTAAAAATGAGGTTACCCATCCTGCTCCGAATATTGAAATGGTTGCGCACATGAATGACGAAGAGATGTTGCGGATTGTTGCAGGCGCAGAAGTTGTGATTGCACGTTCGGGTTACTCTACATTATGTGATCTTGCACAGTTGAATAAACGGTTGATTGCTGTGCCTACACCTGGACAGACGGAGCAGGAATATCTCGCAGACAAGCACGCTTCAGAGAACAGATTGATAAAAGCGGAACAATCGAATTTCGATTTGATGAATTGCATGGAGAAAGTAAGAGCTGCAGATCCATTCCGTGTTCCATTAGAGGATAAACTGCCCGTTGTATTAGCGCGATTGAGACAATAAAAAAAGCGGGAATCAATTTCCCGCTTTTCATTTTCTGTTCGAAAGAATTACTGAATAATAATTCGCTTAGCAGCGGTTCCGCCTTCACCGGTAAAGCGCAGCGTGTACATTCCTGCAGCGTATGAACTCATATCCAGCTGATAGCTGTATGTATTCACGCGTGTTGTTCCTACCACATTACCCGTTATATCCAGCACATCAACGGTCATATCGCTGCTCCATTGTCCGAAGTAACTTACATTGATAATTCCGTCTGAAGGATTCGGATACAAACTGAAATACTGATCGAAAGTTGCCTGCTGCGAAATTCCCACCGGATTGCATCCTGCATTAGACGTGAATAAGCCCAAACGCAGAGAATCTGTATAGAGGAAAGAGTACATTCTTGCTTTCTGTCCGTTCGTGAACATGTTCATGCATGAATCGTGTGAATAGTCCATGTAATTCTGCACCATATCGTTCGGATCAAAAGAACCCCAATATGCTTCTTCATTACTGCAGCTGTTGCGTGTTACCTGGCAGTCACTTGATGAAGCCTGATCAGCATTAGGAGTATCCGCAATGGAATCTGTGCCTGTGCAATCCTGATCATCTCCCCAGATGTGGTATAATCCCATCCAGTGACCCACTTCATGCGTGGTTGTGCGTCCGAGTAGCGAAGGAGCGGTTACAGTTCCGATATTCCCGAAAGCGGTGTATGTAATTACTACACCGTCTGTAGCTGCAGCTCCTCCCGGGAATTGCGCATATCCGAGAAGTCCCGGAAATAACTCGCACACCCAAATGTTGAGATAACGATCTGCGGGCCACGCATCTTTCCCTCCGGTAGAATCGAATTTAGCATCTTCTCCGAATGGACTGAAGAAACCAAATGCAAGACCGCCCGTTGTTGACGTACGTGTGATTCCATTGGTTGGATTTCCTTGCGGATCCAGTGTAGCAAGGCAAAACTCCACGTTGATATCTGCAGCGATGCTATCGAACATAGCCGGTGTATTTACAGTGTCAGCATTCATTCTGCGGTAATCCTGATTCAGAATGGCAATCTGAGAATAGATTTGCTGATCGCTGATATTCTGCGTTGCGTTTTTGTAAAGAACATGCACTACAACAGGAATCGTAAGTACGGGCGCAGAGCTTCTGATTTCTCCGGGATGGTTGGCTCTCCATTCCGATGCTGCTGCGTTGGATTGCTGATAGCGGTTTGCAAGTTGTACATTCTGCAATTGCTGTTGTAAAACAGTCATTGAAGCGCACTTTTCCTGCTGCTGCGCAAATGCAGGAATTGTTGCAATCGCGAGTGAAATGATAGTAAAGAATTTTTTCATTGTGCTTGAATTATTTACACAAGATAGGCTGATGTTCAGGAAAAAACATTCCTGAACAATGTTCTGAAATCAGATCGGTATTATTTACCCTTGCGAAGTGTAAATGAAAAAGTGGAACCGACACCCTCGCTGCTGCGGACATTGATGGTTTGACCGTGTGCTTCGAGAATGTGTTTTACGATGGCCAGACCAAGACCAGTTCCGCCCTGTTCGCGCGAGCGACCTTTGTCAACGCGATAGAAACGTTCAAACAATCGGGGAAGATGTTCTTTCGCAATACCGATGCCGTTGTCTGACACTTCAACCAGTACGTGATCTTCCATGTCAGCAAGTTTGATTACAGATTCACCGCTTTCCTTTCCGTACTTAATTGAATTCACAATCAGATTCGTCAACACCTGACGTATGCGCTCTTTGTCGGCGTAAACGCGAATTACATTTTGATTCTCGAAAAAGCGGAGTTTGATTTTCCGTTTGGCGGCATTCATGTCCTGCGCTTCCAGAACATCTTTGGCAAGATCACCGAGATCAAATGACTCGAAGTCGAGGGCCATTTCTCCCGATTCAATTCTGGAAATGGATTCGAGATCCTGAATAATCGCAATCATGCGTTCCACACTTTTCTCTGTGCGCTCCAGATATTTTCTGTTGATTTCAGGATCTTCAATTCCGCCTTCAAGTAACGTGCTGACGTAACCCTGAATATTGAAAATCGGAGTTTTCAATTCATGCGATACGTTGCCCAGAAATTCACGACGGTAAATTTCAAGTTTCTTCAGATCTTCAATTTCGGTTGAACGGTTCTTAGCCCATTCCACAACTTCCGACTGTATTTTATTGATCAGCTCGTCTCCGGAACCCGGCAAAGCAAGTTCTTCGTTGTCGCGCAGTTTTACGTTGTAAATTGTTTTATACAATGCACGAATGCGATTACTGATGAAACGCTTTGTGAAGTAGGTGAACAGAATCCATGTCAGAATCATGCTGACAAATCCGGCAACGGCCAGGACCAGCCATTCTACCTGATGAGAGAGGAGATATTCAGCAACTACAGAAACGGCAATCGTAACCACACCCACAACGAGTGCAGCAATGAAAGCGAGAGTACGCAGTGTGAATTGCTTCATGGAAACACAGCAAATGTAATGAACGTACTGAGAAGATCATTACAGAAGCTGACGTGTTGATCAGAATTCGAATTTGTATCCCACACCTTTAACAGTGCGGATGTATTCTTCTCCGAGTTTTTCGCGCAGTTTGCGGATATGCACATCAATTGTGCGGTCACCAACTACAACGTCATCTCCCCAGACTTTATTGAGAATTTCTTCACGGGCGAAAACTTTGCCGGGTTTGGATGCCAGCAATGAAAGTAATTCGAACTCTTTTCGAGGCAGGTTGATTTCCTCGCCTTCTTTATGCACCAGATAACTTTCACGATCAATCCGCAGTTTTCCTACATCAACAGAAGTACTTTCTGTCCCCGCATTCGATCTGCGGAGCAATGCTTTTATTCTGCTGAGCAGAACACGCGGCTTAATCGGTTTACTGATATAATCGTCTGCACCTGCTTCAAATCCCGCGATGTGAGAATAATCTTCACTGCGTGCAGTAAGGAATGCTATAATAACTGAGTCCATTCCGGGAATACCGCGCAACTCTTTGCACACTTCAATGCCGTCAATACCCGGCATCATTACATCCAGAAGGATCAGATGCGGAGTTTCTTTTCGAGCTACCGCAATGCCTTCTTCTCCCGTCAATGCCGTGAAAACATGATAGCCTTCTTTCTTGAGATTGTAGCTCAGGAACTCGATAATGTCCGGCTCATCATCCACCAGCAGTATTCTGAAATCACTTGTATTCATTCAATGCTTATTAATACGATACAAAGGTATTGGGATATGGAGCGTTCAATGTTAAAATAAAATTAAGTTAATCTGTCGCAAACCTCGAATTCACGCAATTCTCTTAACATCTAATTCATCTGCCCTTAATTCATGCGTGATGTGGCGTAGGTTTCTTTGCACTTGAAATTATACGACAAAAATGAGGTTTTTAGCAACACTAACAGCAGTATTGATCACAACGGTACTGTTAGCGCAGAAGGGATTCATTTCAGGCACAGTTACGGAGAAGGATAATGCCGATGCTCCGGCATTGGGCGCAATCATTCGCGTAGACAGCACAAGTTTTGGTGCTCCTGCAGACTTTGACGGAAAGTACAAGATCAGTGTTCCACCCGGAACTTATAATGTGTCATGTAAATACACAGGTTACGCGCCTGTAGTGATTAAAGGTGTTGTTGTAACTTCCGGCAAAACAACAGTCGTTGATTTCCCATTGGAAAGAGCGGCCTTGCTCATCGGAGATTCCAGTGGAATTGTGATTTACGGGGTAAAGCCGACATCTTCTCAGGCTACGATCAATGAAGACATACATAATGGAAATCAGGCTGCAGACGGACAAGGGCAATCTGAAATTAAAAAGACCGTTGCAACAGATGCGGGTCAGGTAGCTCGCAGAATTCCCGGAGTTACTCTGGTTGACAATCGCTTCATCATCGTACGCGGATTATCTGAACGATACAATTCAGTACTTCTGAACAATGTGCTTGCTCCTTCTGTTGAATCAGATGTTAAAGCGTTTTCATTTAATATGGTTCCTGCTTCGATGATTGATCGATTCATGGTTTATAAATCTCCTTCACCGGACATGCCGGGCGAGTTCGCGGGTGGTGTTGTTCGTATTACAACCACAGATATTCCGAATCAGAACAGCCTTGTAATCGGTTATGCAACCGGTTTTCGTAACGGTACGACATTTGATCCTTTCAGTTTGAATAAAGGAGAAAGTTCTGATTTCATCGGTCTTGGAGCATCGTCACGTGCATTGCCTTCAACTTTTCCATCCAATGTCCGCAACCTGACCACAGCGCAGGAAATTCAGGACGCCGGGCGCAGTTTGAAGAATAACTGGGGGTATGAAACATTCAATGCGCCCTTGGATCATCGTTTCAACGCTACTTATTCTCTCCGAGTGAGTAAACCGAAGTATCAATTCGGGAATATCACATCAGTGAATTATTCAAGTACATATCAGAATTTGACTTCACAGCGTTCCGACTATAATATGTATGATTCGGTATTGGGAATGAGCGATACCGTCTTCAATTATTTTGACAATGTAAATACACACAGTGTTCGCGTGGCATTGGTTCAGAACAATGCATTCCGTTTCGGTAAAGCAGGGCAGCATCGCATCAATATCAAAAACCTCATGAATCAAATGGGAGATAATGAGACTTCCCTTCGTGATGGAGTTAATATTGAAGAAGGAAATTACCGTCGTGAATATTCTTACCGATACACACAGCGATTCGTGTACACCGGTCAGTTAATGGGAGAACACAGTTTCAATAAAGAAAGAACTCGTGTAGATTGGACAATCGGTTATTCTGCTGCAAGAAGAAGTGATCCGGACTGGAGACGTGCTCGTTATACGCTTTCATTCGGTTCCGCTCCTGACGATCCATACATGCTCTACATTCCGAACAGCGCGCAGCCATTCTATATCGGCCGATTGTATATGGAAATGCAGGAAGACATTGTCGCAGCAACATTCAATGCAGAGCAGGATATCACTTTGGGTGCGGATTCCGCTACAAAGAAAACCGGATATACTTTCACGTTGAAAGCAGGAGGATATTACGAGAATAAAGAAAGAAGCTTCGGAGTACGTAACATCGGTTATCGTGCTGCGTCTATTGCAACTTACGGAAACACCGCACTGATGGCTTTGCCGATTGAGCAGGTGTTTATGGAAGAGAATATCAACTCTGCAAACGGACTTGCAATTGATGAGGATACCAAGAAAGCCGATCAGTATTATGCCGCAACAATTATTCAGGCGGGATACCTCATGGGCGTTTTCCCGTTCGGAAACTTTAAAGGTCAAGTTGACGGTGAGCAGCATGAACGTGTACGTTTAAGCACAGGAGTTCGTTATGAGAGCAGTGTGCAGCGTTTGAATGGGAATCGTCAGAACGGAGATACAGTGATTATTGATAATCCGGTTGCGCGATTGCTCCCTTCAGTTAATGTGGCATACAACTTTACGGATCGTATGTTGGTGCGTGCGGCGTACGGAAAAACATTGAACCGTCCGGAGTTCCGTGAGATTTCGCCGAATTATTTCTATGACTTTCTTTTCAATTCCATCAATGTCGGTAACAGTGATTTGAGAACTGCGAGCGTTGACAACTTTGATTTGCGATGGGAGTTCTATCCGCGCCCGGGAGAGAATATTACGGTAGGCGGATTCTATAAGAAGTTTGTTGATCCGATTGAGATGTATTTCATTCCGGGAGTAGGATCAGGCGGAACAAGAAGCTTTACCTGGGGAAATGCAGCACAGGCTACCAACACAGGAGTTGAAATTGAATTCAGAAAGAAGCTTGACAGTTTGAATATTCCTGTAGTAAGGGATCTTGCGATTGTTGCCAATGCAGCATGGATCAAGAGTGTAATTGATCTTGATTCCGCGAATGTGGGTAATGCTTCTCAACAGCGCCCGATGATGGGACAATCACCTTGGATTGTGAACGGAGGATTGTATTATCAGAATGATTCAATCGGTCTTCAGATAAACGCAATGTACAATGTTGTAGGGCCGCGCGTGGTTATTGTCGGTATTCCGGGAGTTCCTGAAGTATGGGAAATGCCGCGTCATCAGATTGATTTGTCAGTAACGAAAACACTGGGTAAGAACCGCAACATTGACATTCGTCTCAATGTTACAGATTTGCTGAATCAACCCGTACAGCTTTTGCAGGATGCGAACGGTGACGGCGAGTTGAACAAAGAAACAGATCAGCAAATGCAAACGTTCAAACGGGGAACGTATGTTACACTCGGCTTCACATTACGATTGCTGGAGCCGAAAACGAAATAACGATGAGTTAACATAAAAGAGAGGTTCGCCTCTCTTTTTTTATTGAGTTAACATTGAAGTACTGCATGGTAACATATACATAAACCTTCATTCATTCCTGCGTTAAGTGGCGGCGGTAGTTTTGCTTCGTTAATAATACAACACACAAAAAATCAAAACATGAAAAACTTACTACTTACCGTTGCATGTTTGTTCGGTATGATGGCAGGCGTTAACGCTCAGATCATCAAATCGGGGAATATCACTGCAAGCGAAACGTGGACGAGCAACAACATCTACATCCTTAATGGATGGATTTATGTAAAAGCGGGCGCTACACTTACTATTCAGCCCGGAACAATTATCAAAGGAGATTTTGCCACTCAGGGCGCATTGATCATCGAGCGTGATGCTAAAATTATCGCTAACGGAACAGTTGATCAGCCAATTGTATTTACTTCACAGAAGTCTGTTGGTCAACGTAACTATGGTGACTGGGGCGGACTTATTATTTGCGGACGTGCATCATGTAATGCACCTGCGAACGTAAGTCTCGGCACATCTCAGGGAGAAGCGGTGATCGAAGGCGGTGTTGGATCATTTTATGGCGGAGGAACAACTCCGAATGACCAGGACAGCTCAGGTGTTCTGCGCCACGTTCGTATTGAGTTTCCGGGAATCGCTTTCCAGCCGAACTCGGAGATCAATGGTTTGACTTGCGGTGCTCTTGGAAGCAAGACAGTGATCGAGCACGTACAGGTTTCTTACAGCGGTGACGACTCATTCGAATTTTTCGGTGGAGCAGTAAACTGCAAATGGCTCATCGCTTACCGCGGTTGGGATGATGATTTCGATACAGATTTCGGTTATCACGGAAAAATTCAGTTCGCTGTTTCTGTTCGCGACCCGAACATTGCTGATGCATCCGGTTCAAACGGTTTCGAATCAGATAACGATGCAACAGGAACAGGCAACACTCCTATTACTCAGCCTGTTTTCTCTAACGTATCTATTTTCGGTGCGTATTGCTTCAACACTACAATCAACTCAAACTACAAGAGAGCATTGCACCTGCGTCGTAATACACGCACTTCAACATTTAACTCAGTATTCGCAGGCTACCCAACAGGTTTGCTGATCGAAAGTTCTTCAACACAAGGAAACGCAACCAACGGCGATCTTCGTTTCAAGAACTGTGCTATTGTTCAAATGAACGATACTTTGGCTGCAACAACAGCTGCTAACCCGAACCAGGTTAATGGTGCATTCAATATCGGTAATCCTTCGACTTCTACAGGTTGGTTTTACACAAACGGATTCGGAAACCAGACGATCAACAGTGCTTCATCACTGATGATTACTAACCTGAATAACACTAACCCGGATCTTACTCTCATGGCAGGTTCACCGCTTCTCAGCGGCGCTTCATTCTCAGATTCTTATTTGAATGATCCGTTCTTCACGCAAGTGAACTATATCGGTGCGTTCGGAACGACAGACTGGACAGATTGCTGGGCAGAATGGGATCCGCAGAATCAGGCTTACAATGCTGCAATTAACAACGCATTCTCTGCAACTGCAACAGCTCAAGGTGCAACAACTTTCTGCGCAGGCGGATCAGTAGTACTGGATGCAACAACTGCAGGTGCAGCGACATATGCTTGGAGCAATGGCGGAACAACTGCACAGATCACTGTTACAACAAGCGGCACTTACTCTTGCGTAGTAACAAAAACCAGCGGATGCACAGCTACAACTAACGCAATTACTGTTACAGTGAATGCAACTCCGACGGCACCGACAATCAATGCAAACGGTCCAACGACATTCTGTAATGGCGATACAGTGATTCTTACTTCATCCCAGACTTCAGGAATTGTATGGAGTAACAATGCAACATCAGCTTCAATCACGGTTGTTTCTTCAGGTTCGTATGATGTTACTTACACAGACGGAAACGGATGTTCAGCAACTTCAGCTGCGACAGCAGTTACTGTTAATGCCAATCCTTCAGCACCGGTAGTTACTGCAAGCGGATCAACATCATTCTGTACAGGTGACAGCGTAATGTTGTCTTCAAACCAGAATTCCGGTAACCTTTGGAGCACTGGTGCCACAACTCAGGATATCTACGTAAGTCAGTCAGGTTCTTACACTGTAACTTACACTGACGGTAACGGATGTTCTGCAACTTCTGCAGCAACCACTGTATCTGTAAGCAGTTCACCTGCGCCAACCGTATCAATTACAGGAAGCACACAGCTTTGCCCTGGCGAAACGGTTACGCTTTCATCTTCAACTGGAGATACATATCAGTGGTATCTGAACGGAAATCCTATCAACGGAGCTACATCACAGACTTATACGGCGAACGCTGCCGGTACTTATGCGGTTGATGTTACCAACTCAAACCCTTGTAACGGCGCAGGAATGTCTTCCAACACAGTTGTTACTGTGCTCGCAGCTCCTACAGCAGGATTTACATGGGCGGTGCCGGTTGTAAACCAGTATCAGTTCACCAGCACATCAGCTAACGCTACTATTTATTCATGGGATTTCGGTGATCTGAGCGGATCTTCTGCACAGAACCCGATTCACATCTATACAGCAAACGGAACATATACAGTTACTTTGATTGTTACCGGATCTAACGGATGCACTGATACAACCACTCAGGTGATCAACTTTGTGAGTGGTGTTGAAGAAGAAGCTGCAATCGGAGGAATGACATTGTATCCAAACCCGGCAAATGACATGGTGAACATTACGTTCAACATGAACTCAGGTGCAGACGTGAATATCTTCGCTTATGATATGACCGGCAAAGTTCTGGTGAATGAAAATCAGGATCTGGCTTCAGGAACTACTAATGTTCAATACAACACTTCTGAATGGTCTAACGGAGTTTACTTCTTCCGTGTGACGGAGAATGGTGTTTCGAATACAGTTCGTGTGATCATCGCGCGATAAGGATTCAATAAATAAGAGGAAACCGCTCTGAGTAATCAGAGCGGTTTTTTATTGATAAAAATTTCGGCTACGGACAAATAAAAACCCGTCTTCAGAAGAAAGACGGGTTAAACTGTAAATGCTTCAGAGATCAGTTGGCTGTTTCGAAACTGTAACCGACACCTTTAATGGTTTTGATGAATTGATCACCGATTTTTTCTCTCAGCTTGCGCACGTGAACATCGATTGTCCGGTTCTTATCGCCGAACTCCGCACCCCAGATTTCGCGGTAGATGTCCTGGCGAGTGAAGACTTTTCTGGGCGCAGTGAGTAATAGAGCCAATAGCTCAAATTCTTTTCTTGGCAGCACAATTTCTTCGTTGCCTTTGAAAACAATGTAACGCTCGCGGTCAATGCGTATGTTGCCCGACTGAATAACAGTTGACAGCTGACGCGCTTTATTCCGTTTCAATAGCGCTTTGATACGAAGTACCAATACATTGGGTTTAACAGGCTTGATGATGTAATCATCAGCACCTGCAGAGAATCCTGCGATTTGAGAATAGTCTTCGTTACGTGCTGTATAAAACGCTATGAGTGATTTCTGCAGCGTCGGCAATTGTCTCAATTCCTGACAGGTTTCCACACCATCCATGCCGGGCATGATAACATCCAGCAGGATCAGATGCGGTTGAAAACGTCTTGCAATCTCTATTCCTTCGCGTCCGGAGGTGGCACAAACCACGTTGAATCCTTCTGATTCGAACAGACTTTGAAGAGACGAAAGCATTTTTTCGTCGTCATCAACTAATAAAATCCGGTATTCTTCTTTTTGGTTCACAAGGTTAATTCAGATTCCGAAATTATCCCTTGCATATTGCCGGTATGTTAATCGCCTGTTAACAATAAGTGTATTTGTGCTGTTCATGTTATGTCGGATTTAATTAAAAATATGTTAAACACTATTAAAAGAGATATAAAAACAACTGAGGATAATAGTAATACTATTACATTTGCAACAAATACTACGAGTTGTAATGGCAAAGAAGAAATCATACGCTATACCGTCAGGCGCGCCGGCCGATGCACCGATGATCCGGCTGAATCTGAATGACCACCTTTTCCTCCGTGATCCTCAGGATACGGAATTAGGCAGGCGAATTCTTCAATCCAGCGTTATCATGATTGATAAGCTCGGCTTCGAAGACTTTACATTCATGAAGCTCGCTCAGAACATCGGTTCTCCTGAAGCGTCCGTATACAGATATTTCGAAAACAAACAGAAGCTTCTGGTCTACTTGGTATCGTGGCATTGGCAATGGATGAATCACGTTTCTTCCATGCGCATTGCTAACGTAACCGAACCAATGCAACGTGTGAACATTCTGCTCGGCGTGATAACAGGCAAGGAAACGGTGAGCTCTATCATAAATCCTTTACTTGATGAAGGTGCTTTACGCAGAATCGTGGTGAATGAAGCCGGGAAATTCTATCTCACGAAGCAGGTTGATAAGCAAAACAAAGAGGGATTTTATATTCACTACAAGAGTTTTGTCCTTCGCCTGGCTGAAGAAATTGCAGCGATTGCGCCGAAATATCCTTATGCGCATTCTCTTGCCGGAATTCTGATAGAAGAAGCCGGACGTCAGCACTTTTTTGCACAACATCTTCCTTCACTGACAGATCTTGAAAACAACGATCAGTTGAATGCTGAAGTAGGTCGTTTGCTGAATCATATACTCCACGCATGTGTGGAAAAATACATTAAGAAGCAATGAGAACTGAAAGTTTACATAAGCTCTTTGAGCTGGTGCTGATTTCTTACGGTAAAGATCCTGATGCTTTTCTGCTGAAGGATTCCGGTAAGGATAAGCAGTTTGAGTTGGATGGAACGGAAGAAGCTTTGCTGAACATCGTTTCTTCTTACGGCGCAGACCGAAATATAATTGTGATACGTGACGCACTGAAAGTTGAAGATGCATCGGTGTTCATACAAGAAGCCGATTATCCGATTGCAATGGTTCTGCGTCGTGATTCGAGAGTATCGCTTTATGCATTGATTCCAACGCGTGACGGAACCAAAGCTGCCTTCCGGTTCAACGACATTGTGACCGAAGTGAACGCCGAAGATCTGATTCGTGAAGTGGTTTCTGATACAACCGGAAAAGATGAAGTGCTCAATATAGCCACTTTCCTTCCGAATGATTCTCTGCTGAATCCTGATACAGTGGATGATGAAGAGGATACACGATGGCCTTTGATGAAACGACTGGCAAAACTTGCGGCGCACGAACGCAGAGAAATCGGATTCATTCTGATCTATGCAGTGATCGCGGGTTTGATCAGTTTGTCACTTCCTTTGGGAGTGCAAAGTATTGTGAGCTTTGTTTCGGGCGGACAGATTTCAACATCTGTCATCGTATTGATTGTATTCATCATACTTGGTTTGCTTATCAGCGGAGGAATGCAGATCATGCAGTTGTATTTATCTGAGCGGATACAGCAGCGTCTTTTCAGTAAGACGGCGTTTGAATTTGCGTTCAAGGTGCCGCGTGTACGTCTGGAATCAGTACTTAAAGAGTATCCACCTGAACTCGTCAACAGGTTTTTCGATATCGTGACATTGCAGAAAGGAACAGCTACGTTGTTGCTGGAATTCTCAGCGGCTATTCTGCAGATCACATTCGGGTTATTGTTGCTTTCACTTTATCATCCGATGTTCATTGTACTGAGCTTGTTTCTTGTTCTCGCTCTCGTTGTTTTCCTGCGGATTACCGGTCCGCGCGGATTGGCAACAAGTCTTGCAGAGTCAAAATACAAATACAAAGTGGCAAACTGGCTCGAAGAAATTGCGCGCTCGCTCGCTACGTTTAAGCTGGCCGGTGACGACAGATTGGCGCTGAATAAAACGGATTACTTCGTGAGCAATTACCTCTATGCAAGAGGGAATCACTTTAAAGTCCTCGCAGGTCAGTACGTTGGCTTTGTACTCTTCAAAACAATTGTAACCGGAGGTTTGCTTGTTGCCGGATGTCTGCTTGTTGTTGAACGTGAGATTAACCTCGGACAGTTTATTGCTTCGGAGATTGTGATCATTCTCATTATGGGTGCAGTAGAGAAGATCATTCTCAAGCTCGATACGGTTTATGATGTATTAACGAGTATTGATAAGATCTCTCACGTAACCGGATTACCTGTTGATCACAAAGGCGGTGTAATGCTGCCTGCATCTGACAAAGGTATAAATATTCATATCAGGAATCTGTCTTATCGATTTACCGATCGTTCAGAGTCAACACTCGACGGATTCAATCTTGATGTAGCTTCCGGTGAGAAAATATGTATTGCAGGATCGAACGGTTCAGGAAAAACATCGCTGTTGAATATTATGCTCGGATTGCTGAATTCCTGGAACGGCACAATTACGTATGACGGAATCCCGTTGCGTAATCTTGATAAAGATGCTTTACTTGCCAGAATCGGAGACTACGTTTCTCAGGAGAGTATGTTCGAAGGGACATTGTTGGAGAATTTAACTTTGGGCCGATCAGACGTGAATATCAAAGATGTAATCAGTGCAGTGAATTGTGTAGGTCTTACGGATTATGTCAATTCTTTGCCGGAAGGATTTGAAACGAAAATTGTAAGCGGAGGAATGCGAATCCCCGGAAGTGTTGCAAGAAAAGTTCTGCTTGCCCGCGCATTAACTGGACAGCCGCGTTTGCTGTTACTTGACGATTTACTTCTCGGTGTTGAACGCAAGGAGAAGCAAAGAATTATGGAGCACCTCGCAGACTCTGCAAGAAAGTGGACAATGATTGTTGTGTCGAACGATCCGGTTGTAATGAAAGAATGTGAACGTGTGGTGTTGATTGAAGCAGGAAAAGTTGTTGCCAACGGTTCAATGGAACAGCTGAGCAATAACCCATTGATGAAAAAATTAATGAACGAACGATGAGAGCACAGAGAAAACAACGCAGAACTGTAAGCGGAATGAATCCGGATTTCAGAGCGTCAGCACTCGTTTATGATGTACGCATGGCACGCGTTGCAGCACGGTGGGCTGTGGGAATTCTGATAATCATTATCTGTACCATGTTCCTTCCTTGGACACAGAATATCCGGACCACAGGAATGCTTACGACGTTCCGTCCTGCAGATCGGCCGCAGGATGTGCAATCTATCATTGCAGGGCGAATTGAAGAATGGTTCGTGCAGGAAGGACAGGCAGTGAAGAAGGGTGATACTCTTGTGCGACTTTCCGAAGTCAAGGAAAAGTTTCTCGATTCCAACATGGTGGAACGAATGTCTGAACAAGTAGATGCAAAGAAGGGATCACGAGGTTCTGTCAGCGATAAAGTGAAGGCATTGTCTGTTCAGATTAATGCGCTTCAGGCAGCGCAGGTTCTTAGCATGCAGAAGGCGAAGAACAAACTGTTACAGGCTTCGTACAAAGTTACAAGCGACAGTACAGATGTGATTGCAACTATGACAGATTATGAAGTTGCCGTTGTGCAGCTGAAACGTGCGGATTCACTTTATGCGAAGGGATTGATTTCTCTTACCGATTTGGAACGCAGGAGGCTTAAAGTTCAGGAAGCAAATGCGAAAAGGATTTCTGCAGAAAATAAATTACTGGCCTCGAGAAATGAAGTGATCAATGCGAATATTGAAATCAGTTCCATTGAAGCGGAGTACATTGATAAAATCTCCAAAGCGGAATCGGATATGAATTCTGCGCTGTCTTACCTGTACGAAACGGAAGGTGAGATTGCCAAGATGAATAATGAACTCGTGAATATCATGGTTCGTCAGGGATTCTATTACGTAACTGCACCTCAGGACGGTTACATTGTAAAGGCACAGAAACAAGGTGTAGGAGAGAATGTGAAAGAAGGAGACGTAATTCTCACTATTATGCCGGTGTCACCTGATCTCGCTGCTGAATTGTATGTGGATCCTGTTGATGTTCCGTTGTTAGAACGCGGAAGAAAAGTGCGTTTGCAGTTTGACGGATGGCCGGCATTGGTTTTTTCAGGTTGGCCGGACTACAGCTTCGGAACATTCGGCGGTGTTGTTGCCGTAATTGATCCTGTTGCAACAAATGGGAAGTACAGAATTCTTGTTGTGCCGGATAAGGAAGATGCGAAGTGGCCCGCGCAATTACGTGTCGGCTCAGGCGTATACGGTTGGGCAATGCTGAATGATGTTCCGGTGTGGTATGAAGTATGGCGACAGATGAACGGTTTCCCTCCGGATTACATGGGAAGTGCCAAGGCGGAATCATTGAAGAAGTACGAAGAGACGATGAAAGATTATGAGGACAAGTAAAAGTATGTTTCGGATTCTGGTGGTTTTATTCACAGGAATTTTCCTGCAGACAGGAAGATTGCATGCTGATTCTTTGCAGGTCATGACACTCCAGGATTATTACCGGATCATTCTTGCAAGACATCCTGTTGTAAAACAATCTGCCTTGTTCTCTGAAGATGCGAGGGCACAGATTCGTATGGCAAAAGGAATGCTCGATCCTTCAGCAAATGTTTCTTATCAGAACAAAGTGTTGACCGGAACGGAGTATTATCAATTATGGGATAACACTTTGAAGATTCCTGTTTGGTTCGGAACGGATTTTAAAATCGGATTCGAACAGAACACAGGACAGTCGGTAAACGCACAGGATGTTACTCCTTCTGCAGGATTAATATACGCTGGCGTTAGTGTTCCTCTCGGTCAAGGATTGATAATTGACGAAAGAAGAAATACAATTCGACAGGCACAGCTACTGCCGCAGCTTGCTGAAGCGGAGCGGATTTCTGTAGTGAACAATGTTCTGCTGAAAGCAACCAGTGATTATTGGGATTGGTACATGGCAAGACAACGCTATCTGCTTCTGGACAGCGCCTACAAACTGGCTTCACAGCGTTATATTGCAGTGAAGGAGCGTGCACTGCTTGGCGATTTACCTGCTATTGATACAGTGGAAGCGTGGATTGCGGTTCAGGATCGTGAAGTACTTCGACTTCAGGCTTTGCTCGATTATAAGAACGCAATGCTCAATGCGTCATTGCATTTATGGGGAGAGAATGATGTTCCGTTGGAACTCACATTGAATATTATTCCGGCGGAAGAAGGATTGTTGCAAACGCGACTTACCAAATTGGAACTTGACAGTTTGCAGGCGCAAGCGAGAATGAATCATCCGGATCTATTGAAAATAGGAGTGAAGCAAAGGCAATTAATGTTCGAAGAACGTTATCAGCGCGACAAACTGAAACCGAAATTGAATCTGCAATACAATCTGATTACAAAGGAACCCGGTAATATTGTCAATCCGGGAAGTACATCATTCTACTCTAATAATTATAAGTTCGGAGTGTATTTCAGTTACCCATTGTTGCTGCGTAAAGAACGCGGGAAAATTCAGCAGGTTGAGATCAAGCAGTCGCAACTCGATTTTGAGCGACAGCAAAAGGAGCGCGAAATTGTTAATTCCATCAACATTCAGCATAACAATTCCGTGATGTTGAATCAGCAAATAGCGGCGCAACAGCAACAGGTTTCGTACTCACGTGTACTGCGTGATGCTGAACAGACGCGCTTCTTCGCGGGTGAAAGTTCGTTTTTCCTTGTAAATACGCGGGAAATGGCGTTGATCAACAGCGAAATCCGTCTTTACGAACTCAAGGTGCGTTATGCAAAAGCGACGGCTCAACTTTATTGGGCTTCGGGAACTCTGCTTGCACAGTAAGTTGTTAGTAAAGTAAATCAGGCGTAAGTTGATTTCGGGAATTACAGTGGTAAATTAGGTTCACTGCAATTCACATGAAAGCCAAACCGGAAACCGATTTCTTTTACATGGTGTACGAAGTTGTACGTTTGGTTCCTTACGGACGCGTTACAACTTACGGTGCAATTGCAAAATACCTGGGCGTTAAAGGATCTTCGAGAATGGTAGGTTGGGCGATGAACGCATCTCACTCGCATCATTCACCTGTTCCTGCTCATCGCGTTGTAAACAGAGAAGGAGTTCTTACCGGTAAGAATCACTTCAGTTCTCCGACCATGATGCAGGAGCTGCTCGAAAGTGAAGGCTTGCGCGTAAAAGGAGACAAGGTTCAGGACTTCAAAAAGTTCTTCTGGGATCCTGCAGAAGAAATTCACTTATGATTTTTTCGGCTTTTCTCCCAGCAACTTCGCACTGATGGAAGAATTGTTTTCTCGAATGTAGTTGAACAGCTTTTCAGTTACGGGAGAAAGTTCCTTGCCCTGAGGCCAGACAATCTGCCACCTTGTTTTCACCGGCAATCCTTTTACAGGAATGATTTTCATTGTACCCGATTTCAATTCATTTCTTATTCCGATAAATGGTACAATAGAAATACCGATACCGGCGATGATGGCTTGCTTCACGGCTTCGTTGGAAGTGAGTTCAATCTTTTTTGAAACCTGAAGTTTGTGCTTGCGGATGAACTGTTCCATCATCTGTCGTGTACCTGATCCGGATTCGCGAAAGATCACAGTGTAGTTGCTGAACATTTCCCGTAGTGTTTCGGTATTCCCTTGAACGAGTGTCTTGTTTCCGACCAGATAAAGCGCATTATCAAGTAAATCGATTCTGTTCAGTTTAATATGCGAAGGCGCAATCGACACCAGTGAGAAGTCAACGGAATTTTCTTCAAGACTTCGGATTACCTGCTGCTTGTTGGTCACATCAACCTGAAGTTCAACGCCCGGATGTTTCCGAATGAAATCGGAGAGATAATATGGAATGATATACTTTCCGGTTGATACCACTGAAATCCTGAGCCGACCTGTAAGCTGACCTTTATACGCCAGAGATTTGTAGTTGATGGCATGAACCTGCTCCATTATTTTCAGAGCAGACTTTTCAATTTCTCTTCCGAAATCCGTGATGAAAAGTTTTCGGCCCACGACTTCTGTCAGCGGCGTTTCGAACTGATCCTGAAAGTTCCGCAATTGTATGGACACTGCCGGTTGAGTTAGATGCAACAGCTCTGCAGCTTTCGTGATACTTCCGGTTTCGCAGATCTTCTGAAAGATGACGAGTTGGTTCAGTGTGTAATGCATAAATAAACGTTATGTAAGATATATTAAAGATAAATAAAAATATATGAAGCGTTCACTTCACTTTTGCATCAAACAAAAAAGCCACATGAAAAAAATCACAATTGCCAAAGGAGACGGAATCGGTCCAGAGATTATGGACGCCACGCTCCGAATCATTACAGCAGCAGGGGCTGAAATTGAAATCGAAGAAATTGAAGTAGGCGAGAAAGTGTATCTCTCCGGAAATACGGCCGGCATCGCTCCTTCAGCATGGGATTCCATCCGTAACACGAAAGTGTTTCTGAAAGCGCCGATCACAACGCCGCAAGGCGGAGGTTACAAAAGCCTCAACGTAACAACGCGCAAGTTTCTCGGACTTTATGCAAACGTGCGTCCGTGTAAGAGCCTTCATCCTTTCGTGAGAACAAAGCATCCTGAAATGGACGTGGTGATCATTCGTGAGAATGAAGAAGACTTGTATGCGGGAATCGAACATCAGCAGACAGATGAAGTGGTGCAATGTCTGAAAGTGATCAGTCGTCCGGGTTGTGAACGCATTGTGCGCTACGCTTTCGAATACGCGAAGCAATACGGTCGCAAGAAAGTAACCTGCTTCACAAAAGACAATATCATGAAGCAGACCGACGGGCTTTTCCATCAGGTGTTTGACGAAATCGCTGCAGAGTATCCGGAGATTGAAAACGAACACTGGATTATTGACATCGGCGCTGCGAAACTGGCTGACACACCTGAAGCATTTGATGTGATCGTGATGCCGAATCTTTACGGAGATGTTCTTTCCGACGTTGCTGCTCAGATCGCAGGATCGGTAGGACTTGCAGGTTCTGCCAACATCGGAGAAACATGCGCAATGTTCGAAGCGATTCACGGTTCTGCGCCGCGTCGTGCAGGACAGAATATGGCAAACCCTTCAGGATTGCTGCAAGGTGCGATTCTGATGCTGAATCATATCGGACAGAATCACGTTGCAGAGAAAGTGCAGAATGCCTGGCTGAAAACTATTGAAGACGGGATTCATACTTACGACATCTTCAAAGAAGGCATCAGTAAACAAAAAGTGGGAACGAAAGAATTTGCCGACGCAGTAATTGCTAATCTCGGTAAAAGGCCTTCGCAACTTCCTTCTGTAACCTATGAGAACGGACGCAGCATCAACATCCCTAAATACCAGCGCAAAGCGCAGGCGAAAAAAGATCTGCTCGGAGTGGATGTGTTCGTACAGTGGCCGGGAACTGATCCTGCAGAACTCGCAGAGAAAGTTAAGGCGATTGCACATGAAGGTGTGAAACTTTCAATGATCACCAACCGTGGAATCAAAGTATGGCCTGACGGATTTTCAGAAACGTTCTGCACAGATCACTGGCGCTGCCGCTTCAAAACGGACAATGACAGAGTGATGAACAAGGAAGAGATTATCGCTCTTCTCACTAAGGCAACTCAGAATAATATTGACACCATTAAAACCGAAAATCTCTATGCATTCAACGGCCAGCCCGCATTCTCCCTTGGTCAGGGACAGTAGCAGAACAAAAGTATCAGCGGAAGAAATTGCACTTCCGCTGATACGCGGAACGTTCAGTAAAGAAGATGCTTTGGATCTGATCACACATCTTATTCATGTGAAGATCAGATTTCACGAGGATCGTATCAGAGACACTTCTTCAGAAGAAGATATCAAGATGCGGGAGTCGAGAATCAAGGAATTGCAACGATACCTGTTCGAAACCCGCGAATCGTTTCGCAACATGGACGGAAGTATTTCAATTGAATCAATAATCAATATCCGTAAACATGGAAAATAATCAGCACTTCGATCTTATCAAGGGAACGTTCTCTGCAGAAGAATGCAGAGAAGTAATACTCGGATTGATCAATTACAAGATCGGTTTTCACGAGAAGAAATCTTTCAGTTCGGAAATAAGAACTGGAGGTCCGGATGCCGCGTCACTTCAGCGTATCAAGGAGCTCAAAGCAATTCGCGACGGACTGGTACGCGCATTTGCAGAAGCAGAGCGTGAGAATGCGGAGTTGTCCGTGACAAGTTCAGTTAGCATAGAAGCGTTGGCACGTGAAGCCGTTTCATGATCGAACATTAACAGTTGTTACCATGCACGGGAAAGAGCGAGCAATCATCCCGGTGCTGGAAAGAAGCGTCGGTGTCAGGTGTAACTTCGCAGCGCACCTGAACACCGATGCCTTCGGAACTTTCACAGGAGAAATTCCACGTGTACTTTCTCCTTTAGAAGCCGCACGAAGGAAATGCGAGTTGTGTCATCTCGAAACCGGAGCAGATCTGGTTCTGGCAAGTGAAGGTTCCTTTGGGCCGCACCCAATAGTCGGATTTTTTCCTGTAGATCAGGAATTGCTTCTGGTGAAGGACTTCAGAAACGAAACAGAGATTCATGTTTCGCATATTTCGGGAGCCACCAATTTTGCTTCTGCCGAAATTAAAGATGAATCTGCACTGAATGATTTTCTTCTCAATTGCGGATTTCCTTCACATGGTGTTATTGTTCGTATGAATCATGAACACGAAACAAAGTTTCTGAAGGATATTGCGGATAGAGAAATCTTTCGAAAGTTGCTGAATGAAAAAGGAAGTCTTCATCTTGAAACCGATATGCGCGCCTTTCGGAATCCAACACGTATGACGGTTATTCAGCAAACAGCAGAACTTCTTGCCGAACGCATGAAGTCGTTGTGTCCTTCCTGTTCAGTTCCGGGATTCGGAGTGAATTACGCAGTACCCGGATTGCATTGCAGTTCCTGCGGTTCCGAGACAAGATCAATATTGAAGAATGTTCTCGGTTGCATTTCTTGTTCTTATACCGAAGAGCACTATTACCCAAAAGGAAAGAAGACAGAAGATCCGATGTATTGCGATATCTGTAATCCTTAATTATTAAATCTGATTTTTATGATACTGTTACACATTTCATCACCCGACGTAAAAGCACTGCAGACTTACGCAACACTCTTACTTCAGCAACGTTATGTTGCCGATGTGCGAATTGATACCATCAGAAGACTCACTTTGCAAGGCACGGAACTCGTGGAAGTACCGCGTTATCTTTTAGCTTGTAAAACCAAAGCATTGTTGTTTACACCTATAGTGAAGTTTCTGTCAGATCTTACCAAAGACAACATTCCTGAAATATATGCTTTGCCTTTAGTGAGCGTTGAGAAGAATCAGGAGGAGATTATCCGCGATCGCACGCGGGCTGTCTGAAATTATTTATTCAGGTACACATCCATACGGAAGCCGCAACTGAAAACCATTGGTTCGCCAATGGAACAATAGAATATCTCGCGCGCAGCTTTGGGTGTTTTACTCTGTTTCACTTCGTCCGGCTTTGCAAGAAGCGATCGTCGATCCACATACCCGAAATGACGTATCAATTCCCATTTGCTTGAATTGCGTTTGTACCAGGCATAACCGATTTGATAACGGATCGTTTTTCCAACCATCACTTTCCGCACTTCGGTAACGATGGCCAATCGCGTTCCATTGATGGTCGTGATTTCCGTTGTATCCGCTTTGCCGGTGGTGTAGATATATAACGTTTTCGGTTTACTGAATTTCACCGAATCGTTCCCCAGACGGATTTTATCTACTGTAATCCGTATGAAATACGGTTCAGTTTCCTGTGCAAATGCACGGAAGTTCATTGAACAGAACAGCAGTAAAAGCGTAAGGAAACGCGCCATAATCACAAGATACTCAAAAACCGTGCTGAAATGGGTTGGTTCCGGCGTCAATTGCCTTTTCATCTTCACCTTATGCGTTATCTTTGTACAAATTTTCAAAGTATGAGCATCACGAAGGAACAGGTAATAGACGCTTTGCGTAATGTGGATGATCCGGATCTGAAAAAAGATCTTGTGACGTTGAACATGGTGAAGGATGTGGAAGTGAACGGAAAGAATGTTTCATTCACTGTTGTGCTGACAACGCCGGCATGTCCGATGAAAGACATGATTAAACGCGCGTGTGAAAATGCAATCGTGTATTATGTGGACAAAGATGCTGTTGTAAATGTGAACATGACAGCAAACACTTCTTCTCAACGTACAGGTCCGGTTCTGCCGGGAGTGAAAAATTTCATCGCTGTTTCTTCCGGTAAAGGCGGAGTAGGGAAGTCGACAGTTGCGGCAAACCTTGCAGTGGCATTGGCAATGCAGGGCGCTAAAGTCGGTTTGATTGACGCTGATATTTACGGTCCTTCAGTTCCAATCATGTTTGACGTGATGGAAGAGAAGCCGATGATGCGCGACATAGATGGAAAATCTTACATCGTTCCCGTTGAAAGTTACGGTGTGAAATTGCTCTCTATTGGATTCTTCAGTGATATCAACGCAGCTATTGTTTGGCGCGGTCCTGTTGCAGTGCGTGCTTTGAATCAAATGCTCAGTGAAGCCGATTGGGGCGATCTTGATTACATGATCATCGACCTTCCTCCGGGAACAGGTGATATTCATCTCTCACTGGTAACAGCTGTTCCGCTTACAGGAGCGATTGTTGTGACTACTCCGCAGAATGTTGCACTTGCTGATGCACGCAAAGGAGTATCCATGTTCCAGTTGCCGCAGATCAATGTTCCGGTGCTCGGTATCGTGGAGAATATGTCGTATTTCACACCTGCAGAATTGCCTGAGAACAAGTATTACATCTTCGGAAGAAACGGCGGAGCCAATTTTGCTGAGTCGTTGCAGATTCCGCTGCTTGGGGAAATTCCATTGGTACAAAGCATCTGTGAATCCGGTGATGCAGGTCGACCTGTAGTATTGCAGAAAACAACTCCGCAGGCAAAAGCATTTCTTGATTTAGCAGGCAATGTTGTACGTCAGGTGGCGATACGCAATTCTCAGCCAAAGGCCAGTGTTGTTTAGCTGTATTATTGCTGAAGAGCTTAATGCGGGTCATCCTTATTAGGCACTTGAGCCTTACGCCGGGCTTCCCGCAGGTACGGCGGCACTCTGTGCGGCTCCGGGTCTCCCAATTTATTTTTTGGTTCCCGGTTGAACTTTTCTGTCTTATCTATCGATAGTGGGATTTGACCTTGACTTTGGGACAACTGTTGTCTGAGAATTGAAGTGTCAGCCGCTCGTTCTTTGATAAACTTACCGTAATATACGGCAAGTTGATTGCCTAATCGTGTTGATCGGTAAATCCAGTCAAGCGAGGTTTTAATATCTCCATGAATCTCATAATAAAGCGCGAGATTATAGCATGCGTTTCCGGCATTCTTTGGATCTGACAAACTATCACCTGCAGCAAGTTTCCATAATTCCGAAGCGCCTATCCAATTGCTTGAATCAAGACAATGATAAGCTGCAACCATTTGATAGTTGCCTTTTTTAAAATAATTGCGATTGACCCACTCCCAATGCATCAGGATGCGTTTAGCGTACAACTCAACAGCCGGAGTTGAGGAACTTTGATATTGCAATCTGACAACGTGTTGATCGAATTCATCAAAAATTATTTTTGAGGAATAGTCGTAGATTCTCCAAAATCTCTCTGCCATTTTAACACCAGAATTGGAAGTGTATTGACAATATTTCTCAAGGACAATAAGTAAAGTTGTTGTGTCGTAACGAACTATTCTTCCCACTTCCTCCCAATTTAAAGGTGCGGGAGAGGTATTAACATCTGACACATTATATTCAGTTTTAATTACGCCAGTTTCTACTTTGTAACGTTGTGTGGATTCAATAAGGCTTCTGAGTTGTGCTGCGGACTGATCTGCGTTAACGTCATACTTGTAATTCGGACCTTGATTGCAATTGCGGACAGCAACAATGATGGTTTCGATTTTCGCAGGAATGGAAATTTCAGCAGGCTCAAGTACTCCAACGCTGAACTTGACCAATTGCGCGTTTACGTTAATGGTTAAGCAGAAGATAAAACAGTAAACGAGATAAGCGCGCAATTGCATTGTAACCGTATTATACTGTAAGATACTGATTAAATCACTAATGATGTACATGTATATCGGAAATGGCAGTTTTTAGGTGTTGACTTGTCTTTTTCTCGTTACATTTGTCACTGAGATGGCAAACGACTTAGCTACCCGTATTGAAGACGCATTGAATCAGATCCGCCCTTTTTTAGAGGCTGACGGAGGCAATGTCAAGTTGCTGGAAATCACATCCGACAAAGTTGTGAAACTCGAACTCGAAGGAGCCTGCAAATCGTGCTCCATGCGCATGATGACATTCAAAGCCGGCCTCGAAGAAACACTGCGCCGTGCCGTTCCGGAAATCACCGGGGTTGAAGCGGTAAATCTGCACGCGGAGGTTTAGTATCACTAATCTTTTCAGAAGCGCAACTTCAGTGCATTGAATTCACAGTTTTCCTGCTTTCGGCAGCGCTCGGCGCAGGCCTCAATCAGGGCTATTAATTATCATATTCCGCAGCAATTACCAACGGATAAGTTCTGAATCCGGTTCTCGGTTTGTGTAACTTTACTAAGCCGATCGCATTATGCTATCATGAAGCAGTTACTATTCTTTTTAGCACTCCTGATACTATTTTTCTCTGAGTCCAATGCCCAAAGTAAATCGTGGTATTGGAGCATTCGAAGGTGTGAAATTGCAAATCCCGACGACAGCGCTTTTCTTGTAAACACAGAAAAACAAATGTGGAAAGCATCTTTGACAGGAGCTTTTCCGGTTTATGATGGATTATTTGGTGGAGGTGGATACCGTGTCAGAATGAGTAAAGCTGCAGCGGATATAAGTTTCGCGGATACTTCCATCAATAAGTTGGGATTTCCCGGAGGATGGGAGTTGGCCACTATATGGAATCACTCTGCTGATACTTTTAAGGTAATCAGTTTTGAACCTAACTGCGGTGTATTGTCCAGAACTGACAATACGGGAAAATTGATTTTATCACTTGAGACATTTTGTTACGCTCACATTCCACTGTTTTTCTACCTCCCTGCATTGGGGAGTAAAGCATTTGACCGAATACATTATCTCGCTTTGAATTCCTTGTCAGGTTGTATGAATGGTTATTTGGGAGTTGATACCATTTACAGAATGATCAACTTTAGAAATGACTCAAATGCATATTTGCCGCAATCGAATTACAAGCACCTGGCGTCGATGATACAGAATGGCTTATATACAGGTGCTATTCACGGATACCGAAGTAATTTGCTCAGTAAACCGATGACCAAAAGAGAGATTGAAAATTCATTCGTTTGGGTCGACAGTTCGAATTACGTTGAGTATCCTGCAAATTCCGGTAAGAAAGTATATGCCCCGATACAAACTGTTGTTCGTCCCGTGGGTGTTGTGCTTTATGAAAGATGGATTCCTGTTTACAACGATAATGTTGGAGGATTTGACGCTTGGCCGCATGGCTACATTACGTACCATCGTGAAGTTTTGGCTATTGGTAGCAGATATACGGCAACCATAAGTTCGACGATTGATCGAGTAATGTGGCATAATCCGACCGAAGTATCCAGTTGGCTGTCATTCTCAAATTTCAGTTGGTCACCGTACGAAGAATCCTTCCGGGCAGAGCGTTTTCAAACAATGCGCATTGCTATTGAACCATAGGAGGTATAAATTTACTTTGCACTAGTTCATAGAGAAATATCCGCGCAAATCCGTTTTATCTGTGTCATCCTCGTACTATCGGGACACGAACTAATCATTTCGGGATTGCTTCGTTCCTCGCAATGACCCGAAACAATCCGCGTGATCCGTAATTTCCGTCCTTTCCCCGTCCGCATGGACATTCGTCAGGGCGGGCGCGTACTATCGGGACACGAACTAATCATTTCGGGATTGCTTCGTTCCTCGCAATGACCCGAAACAATCCGCGTAGATCCGTAATTTCCGTCCTTTCCGTGTACTATTAAGCCACGCATTATTCTATATGGAATTTCTCCCGACCTTGCGTCTTATTCACAGAATGCGTTAGTATGAGGTTTTTCCCATGGAAGAAGAAAAGCAGCCTCAGCGATGAGGAGCTCATTCGTTCGTATCAATCGAGCGGTGATAAGGCTTTTGTGGGCGAACTGTACATACGATACGCGCACCTGATGTACGGCGTTTGTCTGAAATATTACCGCGATCGCGAACAGGCGAGAGATGCAGTCCTGCAGATTTTCGAAAAACTCTTCGAAGCTCTGAAGAAAAATTCTCCCGAGAATGTGAAAACATGGCTCATGTTCGTGGCACGCAATTATTGCATTTCAGATCTGCGCAAACAGCAGGTGAACGACAATCGTGAAGAACGTTACGCTGCAGACGAAGAAGCAGCGTATGAAGAGCAGGACATGGAGCTGGTGTTGTCGAAGGAACAACGACTCAAGCGATTGGAAGATGCTGTTTCGGCATTGGGTGAAGAGCAGCGTTTGTGCATTGAATTGTTTTATCTGAAAGATAAATCGTACAAAGAGATCTGCAACATCACCGGAATGAATGAGAAGCAAGTGAAAAGTCACATTCAGAACGGTAAGCGCAATCTCAAATTAATACTTGAAAAGCAATGAACACATCCCGAAATACATTGCTGAGTGCCGAACAGCTGGAACTGTTCCTGCAGAATAAACTTTCTGCGGAGGAGTCGCAGCGCGTACAACATCTGCTCGACGATTGTGAACTTTCTCGCGAAGCATTGGAAGGATACAAACTTGTGCCAGGTGCTTTCGCTGATCTTGATTTCATAAAGAAAGAAATCGCAGCGAAAAGCGGAACGAGTTCTTTACTCAACGGATGGACCATAGGACTCAGTCTGGCCGCTGTTGCAGCAATTGTAGTTACCGTTCTGTTTTTGACTAGCGGTCCTTCGAACGAAACGAAACAAATTGCCGACAACACATCAACTCAGCTTTCACTTCCAATGGTTCCTGAGAATCCGCTTTCTCCATCTGACGATCACTTTGTGAATCCGGAAGCAAAGACAGTTGCAGTTTCCGTTCCGATGCAGAAGCAAATAACAAAGGACTCTGCAGTAACGGTAAATGTGATTGACACTTTCATTGAAGCCATCGTGATTCCTTCCGAGAATCCGGTTTTACTGAACACAGAACCTGTTGTACCTAAGAAACCTGAAGCGAATTACAATGCACAGGTTGGATTCATTGTTGATTTGAAAGTGACGAACTACGATTTGTATTACAAAGATGAAATTGAAGTT
This sequence comes from Bacteroidia bacterium, assembly GCA_023151315.1. Classification (GTDB taxonomy): domain Bacteria; phylum Bacteroidota; class Bacteroidia; order Palsa-965; family Palsa-965. Next base: position 14,570 of record JAKLJE010000005.1, on the reverse strand, counting down.
CGCGATTTACCGTTGACCGGAACACCTGCGAAGTACGAAACGGAAGACGGTCTCGGTGATTCCAAAGAAGAGAAAGACGATTTGCCTGTGCGCATGGTTCCTGCAGATCAGTTTCTGCGTGAAGGATTGCTTGCGTTTCGTGATGGTCGTTATGGTCGCTGCATTGGCAAGATGGAAACATTGCTCGAACACAATCCCGACGACATCAATGCGCTTTTCTATACAGCGGTGAGTTACGTGAAACTCGAAATGTACTCAAAGGCCATTCCTTTGCTCGATAAAATCATTTCTGCAGAAAACAACGTGTTCGACGAAGAAGCAGAATGGTACAAAGCTCTGGCGTTGGAGGGCAACGGAGATTCAGATGCGGCACAATCGCTCTTTGTGAAGATTCGCGACAACGGCGGGTTTTATGCGAAGCAGGCGGAGGGGAGATTGCGGTGAGAGATTATGAAGCCTTATTGAGGATGTAATTGATAGCGAACGCCTCTTCATTTTCCTGAAGGAAAGTTTTGTTTTTGTGATAAAGATTTTGATTGTTGATTTGTGCTGTATACTGCGGGATATTATCGCTGTGAATTGACAGCATTCCGTATCCCTTTTGCCAGGAAAAATGTTCCGGAATCAGATTAAGTCCATTGATGAAGTGGGAGGAATGTCCTTTGATGTGCTTGATGATATCTGCCGGAGCTTTTGTAGGATTTTGCGAGTAAAGGATATGGATGTGATCAGCCATTCCACCAATGGCGATGCACGTGCAACCCAGAGAACGTAATTCAGATTTGATACATGCGTATAGTCTTTTGCTTACTGCGGATCGGATCAGATTGCTGTGATTGTTTACTGCGAATGTGACGAAGAAGTGGATGCGGTGGATGGAGTGTTTTGACATTGTGTTATGTTTTGGGATGATGTGGATTAATCCACATCATCAATTTGACTTGCATTAATTATTCGGCAAGTGTACGGCGTCAATTCCGAATAATTCCGAAAACAAATACTTTCAGTCGGGTGTAAGCGTTTAAAATGGAATTTGTTTGGATCGAATCTCCGAACTTCGCATCCTCGGGTGTGGATTAATCCACACCCGAAAAAAGACTCCGCCAAGTGCTATTCCTTGCGAAGCCGAATCATCTTGTTCTTTCAGGCCTGCATACAACCGAAAGCAGAAGCTGCACAATCGCTCTTCGTGAAGATCCGCGACAATGGCGGGTTTTATGCGAAGCGGGCAGAGGGACGAGTGCGGTGAGATACAGGTTGCAGCTGCCCGAAGTTGACGATTACGGAGCTATTCTCTTTCAGCCAAACACAAACTTTGATAGATGCACAAAGCTTGATTTATCTATTGAACTACCGCTTTCGTGTATGTACTGTTAGCGGTAGTTTTTCCTTCTTAAGTTCCGGCAAATGCTGTCCCGAATATACCAACAGCGAGTTCCGCCCAAACTAATAAAAAGATAAAAACGACTGCACCACAAATGATGATCCTGTTTCTAGTTGTTTTTACTTTTCTCAGAACAAGCTCACATAATAAACCTGTAGATAAAAGTAATGCGCCCATTACAACGAAGTCAAAAATACTCCAATTGACTTCTTTGCTAAATTGCATTGCAATTAATGGAATAATCAATAGTCCCATCATGGTTGCCATTATTGCAATTAGTCTTCCGTTTTTTGAACTCATGATTGTCGAATTTATATTCATTAACTGATTTATATTTCCAATGATTGCCGGTCTGAAAAGAAATAGTACTTCTTTAATAAATAACCATTTCGCTTTTTTCTTTCCGAATCGTTCAGAATAGTTTTTATAGCTTTCAAAAAGATCACCTTCAATTTCCTCTTGAAAATCTGTATTACAGAACCAGCGAAAGAATTTTACAAATAATTTTGGCGGCTTATCCTCAGTAGGTTTCATTATGAAAATTTTAAAACTGTTTTAGGAATTGCATTCCATAATGAAACCCTTTGCTCTTTTGTGTCACGTAAAATTTGTCTTCCCTTCGATGTGATTTCATAAAATCTTTTTCTCTTTCCGCCTCTTACTTTTGTTGCTTCCCCGAATTCGGATCGCAATAATCCTTTTTCTTCCAGTCTCTTTAAAACAGTCTGAAGTGCTCCTAAGCTTACATTTCTTTCAATTCGTACTTCTATTTCTTCTATTATACTTATTCCATAGGCTTTACCATCCAAGATGGCCACTGTTAATAAGACTATCTCTTCAAATTCTCCTAAATGATATTGGCTCATATCTTATATATATTTACCACAAATGTAGTTATTATATTTATATATACCCTATATGTAGTTAAAATGTTGGGGTGTTTAACAATATTTAAATACTCTTCGGCGAAAAGTCTGTTGTTATAGAGTTTCCTCAAAATTACGCCTAGCGCTTTGAGGATTGGTGCGATGCGTTTTTACTTCTAATAAATATACTGAAAAGCCTACGGAGCTAATGCGCGGTTAGGCACAAGCTTACTGCTTCGTCATCGTAAAAAATAGTTGCCCTGAATATCCCGGGAAGTAAATCTTATCATCAACCAAATCAACTATCTGAGTTCGTACACCGGAATTTTGATTTCCCCAAAACAATAACATATTACTTGACAAAGTATAAGTTCCTGTTTCGGGGACACCTGCGAGAGCTGTTGATGGTTTCCACTTTCCCTTGAAAACGTAGGTTCCGTCTTCGGAAAAACTCAAAGTCAATTGTTTCTCAGCCCATGTTCCAATTATGTTTTTTTTGAGATAACGGGAAAATCCACGGTTGTTATGTGTGTTGTTGATGGCATTTGCAATCTGATATTTTATGTATTCAAGATTATCCGTGTGTCCATGTCTTTTTCTTGCTTCAGCCATATCAAATTCCGGCTTGTAGGAACTGAAATCGTGGTTGACCAATTCCCAATTGATTGGATTAGAATATTGATCTAAAACCAATTCACTCAGGTTGCCTGTTAGAATATCACGAGTTAAAACTTTAAGCTTATTGTCATCAGCATTGGTCGTGTAAACTTCTACCTGCTCACCTTTCTGACGACAATAAAGGTCAATCATGTTCTTTTGTGAATGATGGATTCTGTACTTACTCCATTTCATGTACTATCGTATATATTGTGTCTAACGTTTTGGGGATTGGCGTGATGCGCTTTTCCTTGAATTAATTATTTATAAATGCGGGTGGAAGCATTGCACTGTTGTCAACCGCTTTACATCGGAACCCAGTAACTTGTTAGATAAAGCGGATACGCTTCCCACTTATTCCACGATAGAGGATAAAGTTTGAACTTGTCAGCAAGAGTTTTATTGCACCGAACATTAACGAAAAGTTCAGTTGATGAACCTCCGGCACTCTGTAATTCGAAAATTTCTTCAGGGTACGCTGATTGAATTTCTAAAGCTAGTTGTTGTAATAAGCTATCGTCTTGACTTAAGCAGTCATTACTTCCAGCAGGACATGAATAGGTGAAACTGAATTCACCTTCAAATTTCATCCAGTTTGGTGTAAACGTGGTTATGAGTTTCGGTTGAGTAAGAATCTCACTCCTTTTTGTTCTCGCTTCCTTTATTGATTCAAACTTATCATTCTTGCGTATCGGTCTTTTTAGTTTTCCTTTGAAAACTCTGAGCTTGTGAGCGTCAAAATAGAAGCAACTCTTGCCGGAGACAATGACATTGCAATTTAAATTAATGAAGAAATGTTCAATAGGCAATCCATCTTTACATATGTAAACTGTGTAATGATATCCGCAAGCATATCGGGGACTTGGCTGATCAAACGTCCATTCTTGCTTGAATTGATTCAGAATTGGAATACTATCAGTATAGAATTCTCCAATTGAATCCCTCAGGCCGTTTCGATCCGCTTCGCTGTATACTCCAAGAATATAGTAACCGCCTTTGTCAAAATCGTAGTTCTTGAGAAGTTGTGTTTGACAATACCCTGCAAACGTACCTAGTAAATGTGCTATGATTAGTGCAACTATTCGCATATGTTGTAATTCACTTCGTTTACTTTTCGCTGAGCACTTCACTTGAACTAAATATACATGAAAAGCGCGGTGAACTATGCTTTGTTAGTAGCAGTTACTTTTTCTTTAAAAACATGTAAACGGTATCGGAGCCATTCTCCCCTTCTTCGCCTATCACCCAAAATAGTTTCCTGTTTGAAATTGTCATTTTCAGTGTGTCGGGTCCAACTTCCATGCCCAGTGTGTCGTTTTCATCCAGCACTAAAAAGTCGTTTTGAATCCGCCAGTCGCCAAGAACTTGAATTTTACCATGTCCGGCTACGAAGTACTTCCTGTTTTCTTTATATGTTCCGTTAGCATAGAACTCGTACCTCCAACTTGGAGAAAATAGTATTCTATCAGCAATAGTATCGCGATAACCAACAGACCACGTGCCAATTAGATCATCTTTGACGAAAAAACCTTTACGTGAAGCATAAGAGCCGAATAGCAGGAATAGACATGCTACAACTAAAAATCGGATATTTGATTTTCTAACCATTGCGACTAACATTTTTCGGATTGACATCTCTCGCTCTAGTGCTTAAGAAAGTTACATGAAAATCGCATTAGTAGCAAAATGCTCTAAGTCTGTTATGCTATCAACAATACGAATTTCATCTACGGTTAACTTCGTTAGTAAATTTTATGAAAGACATGCACTATTCGTTTCTGCTCATGCTCTTTTTAAAATTGAATCCAATGCCTATCGCATTGATTGATATACTACTTAACCACAACCAGTATCCAAGACCATAACCTGTAATTTCACCCGTATGTCCCGCTTCGCTTACGATGATTTCACGAAACAACAAGAATATAAGGCAAAGTAAAAGTGCGGCCAATGAATAATATAGTGCGTGCTTCAATTTTCCTCTAGAATGTTGTATATAAGATATTATAAGTGCAGGATTCGCAAGCCATGAGATTCCTGGCCCCGCAATATTCATCCAGCCGAAAAGAAATGCAATAAAAGATGAAGAGCCAACTGAGTCTTGGCGATCACCTGTATAATAAGCATCTTGACTCAATGAAATGCCAAGAAGAATTACGCTTATGGAGAATGTAAGAACGAATAATGGAGACTTCTTATTCTCTTTAAGGTATTCCATATTTTTGAAGTTACTTCTAGCTATTTTGGTATCAGTCGCAATGTCTGCAGCGATTTCTTCCTGAAATTTACCAATTCATTTCCCCTAACCCAAATCCCGATTGTCCTAATCCCTAATCCCTAATCCCTAATCCCTAATCCCGAATCTCGTCTTCCGTCTCCCGAATCCCGTTTGCCCGAATCCCGCATCCCGAACCCCGATTGCCCTTATCTTTGCACATGCCTTCGCAGAGTCAGGATCGGAAATTTATTCTTTGGATTTCAATTACAATTGTTTGCCTTTACCTCGTAATCCTCGCCGGTTCCGTGGTTCGTGCTACAGGCTCCGGAATGGGTTGCCCCGATTGGCCGAAATGTTTCGGATACTATATTCCGCCTACCGATCCGTCTCAACTTGATTTTCATCCGAATCACGAGTACAAAAAGGGAATGATGATCATAGTGAACGATACACTCTGGCGCGCTCCTGAAAAATTTACATCAAGCGAAGCATTCAGCAGATCCAATTGGGAAAAATACCCCGCGCATAATTACGCGAAGTTTTTTGTTGCTCATACCTGGACAGAATACATCAACCGGCTCCTCGGTGCAATCAGCGGTTTTGCTTCATTGGTGCTGCTCTATTTCGCTGTGCGTCGATTCCGTCGCGATAAATTGTCGCTCCTGATTGTGCTCGCACATCTTTTCGTAATCGGATTCGTTGCATGGCTGGGTAAAGTGGTTGTCGATTCGAATCTCAAGCCTGTGACAATCACGTTGCACATGTTATGCGCCATCATCATGGTTTTCCTCATGGTGTTTCTGCAATCACGCGTGCGCCGAAGTCTGAATGCAGACAGCATCCGCGGCGCGGTGAATATGAATGTGCCGAAATCACTGATCACTTTTGTGGGTGCATTGCTGGCGATTTCATTGATGCAGATTATTCTCGGAACACAAGTGCGACAGGAAGTGGATACGCTCTACAAGTTGTACGAAGGTGCAGGACGCGATTCATGGATTTCTCAATTGAGCTCACGTTATGTGACACACTTCTCAGTAGCCATCGCAATTCTTCTTACAAACCTCACTGTGTGGTTCCTGCTTCGTAAGTACATTACGGTTCCGCGCGTGAAGCGATTACTCAATGCACAGATTCTCGTATTACTGATTGCGTACGGCGCCGGTGTATTCATGCACAACTTCAGCATTCCTGCTTTCGCACAACCCGTGCATCTGCTTACTGCAATGATTCTTGCAGGAACTCAATTCGCTTTATTGCTGAATCTGCGTAAGCAGTAATCAGTGAACAATCACCATCTGCTTCGGTGCTCCCGCGCCTTGCGTGCTTACGAATCGATACGTGTAAATTCCTTCTGCAAGTAATTCTGTATTGATCGTAACACCACCCGTTCCTTGCTGATAATTTCCCGTGAGCACCAGATCTCCAAGCGAATTATAAATCTCAATCATTCCATCCTGCTGACTGTTCACAGGAATAAATGTTGAGCCTCCCGCCGGATTCGGAATATTCTGCCCCGCAGTTTCAGGAGACTGAATTTCATTCACGCTTGATCCGCTGGTGTCGAGCACTTCAATTTTTATATCATCAAGATAAATGCCGTCATACTCTACAGCGAAATCAGACAGGATACTGTAACGTATGAGCAATGTTCCTCCGGTGTAATCATCCAGTGACATCACTTCTTTCACCCATTGTTGCTTGAATCCGGTATAAACAGGATCGCCTCCATCAAGCGAGTTGTTGCTCGTAGTGTATTTACCGCAAAGCGGCGTCCACGTTACTCCGTTATCCGATGATGCTTCCACCTGCGCATAATCGTATCCGGTTTCCAATTCGAAACGCGTGTAGAATGTTAGTTGTGCACTGATAGCTGTTCCGAGATTTAAAGGTTGCGCAAGAACAATGTCAGTGTATGCTCCCGCACTGTACGACATAAACGGACTGTCAGTAATTGAAGTTCCGGGACTGTTGAAATACTCGGTTGTTGTTCCCCAGCCGCCGAGGTTCGTCCATGTTGACATGGAGTTGCCGTTTGTGCTGTAAACAATAAACGGATTTCCGTACATGCGAACAATCGTGTCGCGCCATGTGAATGTTCCGTTGCCGGTTTCAATTAAATACGTGAGTAAAGTTCCCTGAGGTGTTGCAGGATTCACCGAATATGAAATCGAGTCGGAAATGGTTTGTGTGATGGACATTCCCGAATACGTGCGCAATGATCCTACTGAAGTGATTTCACTGCTCAGAGGAACAATATTCACTGTGAACACGGCCGGAGAATCCAGGCCCATTCTCTGAATATCGTAATGAACATAGCCGTTCGGACCGCTCATGTATTTTCCATCGTTCGGAGTGGTGATCGCATAGGCGAGAAGCAATTTCGCTGCATACAAATCCATTGGAATGTTCAGCTTGCAGATGTCCTCAATACGATTGATTGCCGGCCAGAATCCATCTGCCTGATCTCCTGCTTCAGGAGTCATCGCCATGATTTTCGGTTTCGAACTTTGCTCTCCGTACATCCAATCGTCAGAAGAACCGTTCACGATGTAACCTACAGTTTGATCCGCTGTACCAAATGCATACTGATTGTCTTTCGTCAGCAATGCTCCCCAGGAGTTGAATGTATTCACATCAGGCGTGAATGTAGAAGCCTGATATCCCCAAGGACAAATCAAAAGATTACTGTATGTATGATAGTTCAACGCAATCTTGAATTCATGCGCATTGCAGAAGAGTTGCATCATTTGAGTTTCTTCTTCCGAAGCCGGTCCTGTTCCTCTGTAAGTGGCGTCGGATGTAATAGGAGAAGAGCCTGTATTATCGAATCCCCAGTTGTAAGAATAGTTGCGATTGAGATCAACACCGTATTCTCCGTCGAGATTGTCAACGCGGTTTTTTCTCCACAATCCGCCACCGGAAGGAGCAATGGTGTGATTGTAAACATAACCATCAGGATTAACACACGGAACAAAATACAATTCGGTGTTGTTAACGATGTACTGAATCTCAGGATCCGAATTATAATTCTCGAGCAGGTAATACATGTACATAATCAGTTGCGAAACGCCTGCCGGTTCGCGTGCATGATGCGCTGCAGAATACAACATCTCCGGTTCCGCTTCATCGCTGTTCGGATTGTCGGAAATTTTTACCCAATACAACGGACGACCTTCGAAGGTGGTTGATGTACTGTCAATCATCTGGCGCGATTTGAAAATGTTCGGATACAACGTCGCCATGTTATCCAGATGCGCGTAAATCTCCGCCAGTGTGAAGAATCCGCCCATGCTTCCCAATGTAAATCCTGCCGGTGTCGGAATCGGAGCAGTGGAAGCGCAGTTTATTGCTGAACGATTCTCATTCGGAATTCCTGCTACTGCTTCTTCATTTCTCTTGCGATAATAATCCTGCACATCCGGAATTACAACTTCGTAACGAAAGCCCAATGCGTCTACTCTCGCTATTTCAGAAGAGGAAAGATCAGTAGTGAAACTGTATCCGCGCTTATATTCTCCGTGATCAACAGGAATACCTGCGTAGGACAGTTGATTCAATCCTGCATCATCTGTGTAGATCGTAACCCGCGACCAGCTTTGAGTCTGCTGTGCGTGTAAAGTACACGTCAGAAAAAAGGCGAAAATAAATCCGGCGAATGTTTTCATTGGAGCGTTTAACTGAATGATTTCAGCTAAAGTTACTCCGTACAGATTCAGAATACAATAGATATTACTCCGTTTTTCTCTCAGCCGGAGAAGCCGGTACTTGAGGAGCACTCATTGCGGAAGTCCATTTGAGCGATTCCACGAGCTTGTACACGTCTTTCTTGATGTAATCCACAACCGGTTGCAGGGAATCCTTGTTAGGTGTAGAGTAGAAGTAAAGCGATCCGCGAACGAAATTCTTTACACTGTCTGTCAGATAAAACTGAACAAGAGATGCAGCATTCCCTCCGAGAGTAATCACTGTGCCGTACACTTTGTCATCAGGACGAATGATCAATGAATCCCGTATCGACTGCGACATTTCATTGTGCGCTTCTGTGAGTTCCCAACTCTGATTGATCAACTCCGCCAGCAGCGAATCATTGGTGATTTCGTTATAGCTGAGATAAATGGTTGCGTTGAACGGAGCAAAATGCAGATCCTTCCAGCAGTCAGGCGCATTGGGCGCACTGCTTTTGTACACGCGGGAATAATCCGGAATGTCCATTGTAAACGGACAATCACCTTCCCATTTCTTGTATTGTTTCTCCGGTAATGAAATTCGGAAGTAACCTTTCGGTCGCGGAGTGAATACCTCTTCCTCTGTGCAGGAACTCAGCAAGAGAGCGAAACAGCAACAAAGCGTAATCAGATTGCGCATGGACAAATATAACGCAATATCATAACGTTTGTTGTTAACGGATTAATGCTGCACGGCGAATCTTCCGTTATGTACGCCGGTTTCCGACTGAACACTCACACAATAAATACCGTTGGCAAATTGCTGCGTATTGATCAACGCCTGATTGCCGTTCACTTGTGAAGTGTATACAACTCGTCCCGATGCATCTGTAACCGTCATAACAGCGCTTACGTTATTCTCAAATTCAAATCGTGTGAATTCATCCGAAGGATTCGGGTAAATGCGCACAGCTGTTGCAACTTGATTTTCTTCAATGCCGTTCGGCCATTGTGTTGCCGGGAATGTCACACGTGATGAATAAACACTGTTGGTGTAAATCGTGTTGTTCGCAATCTGCGGATTCACCAATGTGTCTCCCGCTGTGGCAACAGGACCCGGATACATCGCCTGACCCGTGTTCATGTTACGGTTGAAGCGAGGATAGTTGGACGATGTAACATCTACGCGAATGCGATGTCCTTGCAGAAACGTAATGCTGGTCGCCGGCAAAGTAATGTCAATCGCATAATTGGTATTAGGCGTCATGATGCCGGTATCTGCCGGTGCAAATCCGTCTCTGAATCGCATACGATAAACACCGTCGTGCACGAGCATGGATTCTCCGGTCGGATACACATCACACAAACGCACGCAGAAATCTGTATCGAATTTGTCCGAACTCACTTCAAGATGAATCACAACTTCTCCGCTCACGGTCATATCCTGCGCCAATGGAGCAGTCGTGAATTTCAGAATATCGTTTCTGCTTTCAACAGCAGCACTTTGATCGTACGGACCTTGATCCAGATCCTGGCGCAAAGTTGTTCCGCCAATTGTTGGTGATGGATCCTGCGGATTGTATTGATAAGAAATACTTCCGCTGGATACTGCAGGCGGAATATTATCCATTGTTGTGTCGCTGTGCATATACAAAGTCACGGGATTCATTCCGCTTGGTGGCCATGCTGCAGTTGTATTCCATGTGTTCGATCCCATGGTGTAATACTGTACGAATGGAGTATTGTTCCATCCGTTTTGAACGCCGCGCAAATGGTGATCGAAAAACAGCAATGCAAGTGAATCGCTCCAACCGGCAGCATTGTTGAATGTAAGCTGACCTTGATTGGCAGAACCGACAGTTGCGGAACCGTTACCACCATGCGCCCAAGGACCCATCAGCAGGCGGTGTTGATTCTGAACATTTGCCGGTGATTGCGTTCTGATTCCATTGTAGAAATCCAGCATCACATCAATGTTGTGATCGTACCAACCGCCGATCATGAACGCAGGAACAAGAATACTGTCGGGATAAAATCCATCAGCTTCTGCAAATTGCCAGATAATGTTGCGTGTGGGATTTGCAAGAAGTATCGGCGACATTCCGTAACCCAACCCGTCGAGTTGTTCAACGTATTCAGTACGGTAACATCCGTTCGGAAAATATTCCTGATAATTGAATTGCGGTCCAGCCACAAGCGGACAAATACAAGTCAGGTGCGGAGGATTTTCTCTCGCCGTTTGAAACTGAACTTTACCCAATGCGGAAGGTCCCCACGTCCCGGTCTCTCCGTTGCTCCATGTTTGTGTTGCAATCCATTCCACAAGATCATATCCGTCTTGTCCGCGTGTTGGTGCGCCGGAATAATTCGCTTGCGCACCTCCGTAGAATCCGCGCCAGTCTGCAGTGACGAATGCATAGTTACTGCTGTCGATATTCGTTCCGATTCCCAGCGGTAAACTCAAACGGAACCACAAACGGTTGTACGGAGTTTGAATCAGAATTACCGGGCCGGATGTCCATCCTGCAGGAAGAAAAATATCAACGGGAAGTTTTCTTCCGTCACGCATTGGAACAGAATCCACAATGGGCGTAAGCGGCTGCGCAAATGTTGTGTACGCAGAACAAATCAGAAAGGCGAGGAGTAAAGTTCTTTTCATAAACGGGAATTGCTCAGTGTTAAGGTACGACGAATGCCGGAAGAGAAAGTTTAATCTTGCCGGAAAATTATTTGCGACCTACTTGCGTATTGCATTCATAGTGCTGGAAGCGAACTTTCAAAATGAATCACAATTAGAAACGTTTTATGTGGCTCAAAGGCTCAGTCGTGAAAGGAGGCAGTAATCTGCGAAATCTGCGTTAGATTGTTTGCCCCGCCTTCTTCGCTGATTACGCAGATTTCTTGTTCGTGAAAATGATCTGCGCTCATCTGCGACAAAACACATCGCCACAGATTTCACAGATTTTACAGATAATTTTCTCTGCGGTTCCTGCGCCATCTGCGCCATCACCTAACAATGCCCCGCAGTGAAAAGCGCATTTACGCGAATTCGTTATTTCTCCGTGTCTCAGTGGTTATTTAAAGATTTAACCTCTGCGGTTCCTGCGCCATGTACGGCAACACCAAACAATCCCTCGCCGGGAAAAGCGCATTGATACGAATTCGTTATTTCTCCGTGTCTCAGTGGTTATTTAATATTTAACCTCTGCGGTTCCTGCGCCATGTACGACAACACCAAACAATCCCTCGCCGGGAAAATCGCATTGACACGAATTCGTTATTTCTCCGTGTCTCAGTGGTTATTTAATATTTAACCTCTGCGGTTCCTGCATACCAAAACAATCCCGCACAAAAAAGCCCGCTTTCTGCGGGCCTTGTACTAGAACGGTAAATCATCCGCACTCGGAGGAATCATCGCAGGGTGATTCGGATCGTTGATCACTTCCGGATTGAATGTATTCTGTTGTGACGGATATGTACTCGGTTGCGCAGGATTGTTTGTGTTCTGATTCGCCTGCGGATTGTACGGACGCTGTTGGTATCCGCCTTGTTGCTGATCCTGATTCTGTGGGCGCGATAAAATCGTCAGCACATCACCGAATATTTCTGTTGTATAACGCTTGTTGCCTTCTTTGTCTTCCCAGCTGCGTGAACGGATTTTTCCTTCAATGTAAACCTGTTGTCCTTTGCGAAGATATTTCTCCGCAACCTCGGCAAGTTTTCTCCACAACACAATCTGATGCCATTCTGTCTGCTCCTGTTTGTTGCCCATTTTGTCACGGAAAGTTTCCGTTGTTGCAACGGGAAAATTCGCCACTGCAATTCCGCCTTCCAGATAACGCACTTCCGGATCTTTTCCCAGATTACCGATAAGAATCACTTTGTTTACTCCTGCCATAACTGCTTTGCTTTAATATTAACGTATCGTGAAATGTTTAAGTAAATATACGCATTGATTATCCTTCATTTTCACGCTCCTGCATAAAGCTGTCCCAGTATTTACGCAGTACAATCGGAAACGGAAGTTTGTTTACGGCCGGGGCAGATAACACACGGTAATCAGCATCTTTTTTTGGCGATTTGATCTTGGCTCTCACAAATGAAATGTGAAGATTCTGGTGACTCAGTTTGTGTACTGTTTCCTGCGAGACATGTTCAACAGATGCCACTTTCAATCCGCATTTCTCTTCCCAGAAATCAGGATTCCGAAGCGCATTCGCCGTTAGCTTGCTGTTCGTTTCCACCAATGGAAATTCATACAATCCTGTCCAGATTCCTTTTCCGGTTCGTTCGCGCACAAGGAAATTCCCTTTGTATTCGGCAACGAGGTAATTCAACCAACGGTCAGTGACTTTTGTCTTTTTCTCTTTCACCGGCAATTGATCCACTTGCTTTTTCTTCAGCGCAAAACACGAAAGTCTGAAAACACATACTGAGCAGTCCGGATTCTTCGGAACACATTGCCGCGCTCCGAATTCCATCATCGCCTGATTGAATGTGCCGGGTTCTTTTTCTGTAATCAACTCTGCTGCCAACTCCCTGAACTCCTTCTTGCCTTTGGTTGAATCAATCGGCGTACTGATTCCGAAATAGCGGGAAAGAAAACGGAACACGTTCCCGTCAACAACCGGTTCGACTTCATCAAAACAAATCGAAGCAATGGCTGATGCAGTGTAATCGCCAACTCCTTTCAGCTTCAGAATCTCTTCATACGTTTCAGGGAATTTGCCGTCGAGTTCATTTGTAATGTATTTCGCGGCGGCATGCAGGTTGCGGGCGCGACTGTAATAGCCCAAGCCTTCCCAGGTTTTCAGAATATCGGTTTCGGCGGCTTTTGCCAGTTTTTTTACGTCGGGATACCGTTCCGTAAAAGCATGGTAATATGCAGTTCCCTGTTCAACGCGGGTTTGCTGCAAAATGACTTCAGAAAGCCATATTTTGTACGGATTTCGCGTGTTTCTCCACGGTAAATCACGTTTATTCTTATTGTACCAACTCAGCAATTCGGCAGCGAAATCCATTGACTTTCTGAAAGTTCCGATTCAAAATTACGGTCAAAATTTGGGTGAACCGTATAAAATAGTAATTTTGCAGCCTTGAAAACCCCAGTTGGGACTGATAAACCCTTGAAAATAAATAAATTACAGTATGACTAAAGCAGAAGTAGTAGCTGAGATTGCTGAGAAAACAGGAATCGAGAAGATTCAGGTTCAGCATTCTGTTGAGACCTTCATGAAGGTAATCAAAGCGTCGTTGGCAAAAGGCGATAACGTTTATCTCCGTGGATTCGGAAGTTTTGTGGTGAAGCGTCGCGCAGAAAAAACCGGGCGTAACATCTCAAAAAACACCACAGTAATCATCCCGGCACATAATGTACCTTCTTTCAAGCCTGCGAAGACTTTCGTTGAGCGCGTGAAGAAGAATGTTAAGGTTGGCGAATAATTAATATGATGCGCAAACCTGGTCCTGCTCAGTTAGGAGTATTGATCGCGTGTGCGCTCACAGTCGTTCTTTTAAGTTTTGTAAATACTGTTCCGAAGGCAAAACCTCAGACAGAAGCGCATGTTGAGCATTCCGGAGTTGATCTGAATGCTCTCATCGAAGAAGAAAAAGGTCTTTTGAAGCCTGATCAGGCCGGTGTTGTGGCTTCACTGGAGAACGCAATACGCAACGAAACGGATGTTGTCCGTCGTGGTGTGATGTACGATTCACTGGTGAAAGTTCTCGGCGCTTACGGCCGATATGTTTTTGCAGCATATTACGCTGAAGAAAAAGCG
>JAKLJE010000059.1 GCA_023151315.1 Bacteroidia bacterium | reverse complement strand
GACAGACTTACAGAAAGCGAAGAAGAAAACGGATGGTGGACTTATTTTCCTATTCATAAGCAAGACAATAAACTAATAGGAAGTGGCGGTTATAAAGGCAAACCGACAGCAGACGGGACAGTTGAACTCGGTTATGAAATTGCACCCGAATACCGGAATCGCGGACTTGCAACTGAAATGACGAAGGGACTTATTGAAAATGCCTTTAGAGACACAAGAGTAAAAGTAATCATTGCTCATACACTCGGACAAGAAAATCCTTCAACTAAAGTTTTAAAGAAATGTGGTTTTGAAAAAGTTCAAGAAATCAATGACCCGGACGATGGACTAATTTGGAAATGGGAACTAAAACGACAATAAAAAAGAAGCCCGAACCGCTAACACGGGTTTTGCGTCAGGCGGGGTGACGTGCAAACTTGGAGCTTTGTGCTTCTATTCAAGTTCAGTGCAGGTTGACAGTTTTGTGCTTCGAAACCCGCCCGAACGCAAAGCACGAAAACGTTAGCAGTAATGGTAGGACGACACACAACAGAAATATTAACTTTGAAAACGAAATCAATTAAAAACGAAAAATAAATATGGACTTTAAAGACCAAATCAAACAACTGGGTGACAGAGTTACCAAACTGAAAGAACAAATTCAGACAGAAGAAGCAACGAAAAACGCATTCATTATGCCCTTTTTACAAACTTTGGGCTATGACGTTTTCAATCCGCTTGAAGTTGTTCCAGAATATATCACTGACATTGGGACAAAAAAAGGGGAGAAAATTGACTACGCTATTTTCAAAGACGGTAATCCAACAATTTTGGTAGAGTGCAAACATTGGGGACAAAATCTCAATCTTCACGATGGACAACTACTAAGGTATTTTCACGTTTCAAAAGCAAAATTCGGACTTTTGACAAACGGCATAACTTACCGCTTTTACTCTGACTTGGTTGAAGCAAATAAAATGG
>JAKLJE010000058.1 GCA_023151315.1 Bacteroidia bacterium | reverse complement strand
TATGATGCACCCATAATTTAGGACAGGAGGTTAAGGTGGAAAATTAAACCACTAACTTACCTGAGCCATGGAAAAAAGAACACGAAGACAATTTACATCAGCCTTTAAGGCGAAAGTGGTGCTTGAGGCACTACGTGAACGCAGCACAGTTCAAGAGCTGGCACGCAAATACGAACTCACTCCGAATCTGATCACCAACTGGAAAAAATCGTTTCTGGAAAACGCTGCTGCAGTTTTTGATGGAGAGACAACCCGTAGCGATGAAGCAAAGGATCGCGATGAAGAAACGCAGAAACTCTACGCGCAGATTGGCCAGCAGAAAGTTGAGATTGACTGGTTAAAAAAAAAGCTACTGTAAGACCACTTGAGGAACGGAGATCGATGATTGAACGTGGACATGATTTGAGTATTGAACGGCAGTGCTTTTTACTGAGCATCTGGCGAAGTGGATTGTATTATTCTCCACGTCCGGAAAGCGAAGAGAATCTGGAAATCATGCGGTGGATGGATGAGCAGTATATGAAAACACCATTTTACGGGTACCGAAAACTGCGCGATGAGTTGCAGAAAAAATACTCTATTGCAAAAACGCGCGTTCAACGATTGATGACTCTTGTAGGTTGGCAAACGCTTTATCGAAAACCGAAGTTGAGTTTACGCAACAAACAACATCCGGTTTATCCGTACCTGCTCAAGGATTTAGAAATCACGCGAGCGAATCAGGTATGGGCAATTGACATCACCTACGTTCCTATGCGCAGGGGCTTCCTGTATCTGTGTGCGATCATTGACGTTCACACGCGTTACGTGATACATTGGAGCTTGAGTAACACGATGAGTGCACAATGGTGCCGAATGGTTGCGGAGGAAGCAATTGCCGCTTATGGCAAGCCTGAAATCATCAACTCCGATCAAGGTAGTCAGTTCACGAGCTACGAATACACCGGCTTGCTTCTGGAGCTTGGCGTCGCGATCAGCATGGATGGAAAGGGAAGAGCGATAGACAACATCTTCATCGAGCGTTTGTGGCGATCT
>JAKLJE010000057.1 GCA_023151315.1 Bacteroidia bacterium | reverse complement strand
TCTGCACCATCTGTGTTGGTTGGTGTTACTCCTGCTCCACCGAAGCCTACGATGGTGTCGTATGCATCATCGATACCATCGCCATCTGTGTCAACTCCTGTTGGTGCAACATAACTTGCTGTTGGTTGTCCTTCGATGTTGTCTACAATGCCGTCGTTGTCTGCGTCGATGTCGAGATAATCAGCTCCACCGCTTGCATCTGTGTTCGGTACAGGAAGTGCTGTTCCGCCATTGTCTGTATCCACTACATCGCTCAAGCCGTCACCGTCTGTATCTACTACCGGACCTGTGCCGATGATACCATCGTTATCACCGTCAACTCCACCTGCTTCGATTACATCTACAATGCCGTCGTTGTCGCTGTCAAGGTCAAGGTAGTTTTCAATACCGTCGTTGTCGAAGTCGTCAACTGCAAGCATTGTTCCGCCGTTGTTCGTATCAACGTTATCGCTCAGACCGTCGTTGTCTGTATCAACGTATCCGTCAATGATACCGTCGTTGTTTGCGTCTGTACCGCCTGCTTCTGTTACGTCTGTGATACCGTCGTTGTCAGAGTCAACATCAAGGTAGTTGTCGAGTCCGTCTCCGTCTGTATCAGGTGTTGGAAGCGGTGTTCCGCCGTTGTTCGGATCTACGTTGTCGCTCAATCCGTCGTTGTCGGTGTCTGTATATCCGTCGATGATACCGTCGCCGTTTGCATCGGTGCCACCTGCTTCGGTTACGTCTGTGATACCGTCGTTGTCGCTATCAAGATCAAGTACGTTTGGAATTCCGTCTCCGTCCTGATCGCCGTTCGGCAACATGGTTCCGCCGTTGTTGGTATCAACGTTATCGCTGAGACCATCCCCGTCAGTATCCGTGTACCCGTCGATGATACCGTCACCGTTTGCATCTGTGCCGCCGGCTTCAGTTACATCTGTAATACCGTCGTTGTCGGAATCAAGATCTACGTAATCGTTGTGACCGTCTCCGTCTGTGTCAGGTGTTGGAAGCGGTGTTCCGCCGTTGTTTGCGTCAGCAACATCATTCCATCCGTCTCCGTCTGTATCAACGTAGCCGTCGAGAATACCATCTCCGTTCGCATCTGTGCCGCCTGCTTCAGTAACGTCAGTAATACCGTCGTTATCTGAATCGAGATCCTGCGCGTTTACGATTCCATCTCCGTCTGTGTCCGGATTCGGGAGCGGATTAGCAGCAG
>JAKLJE010000056.1 GCA_023151315.1 Bacteroidia bacterium | reverse complement strand
TCTCCGGACAGTACTCATGAAAAAGAGGCGAAGTCGGTTGCTGAACAGTTAGCGCGCAATGGTCAGATCATGGGTTCGGAAAATTCCGTGAATAAACAGATTACGGGCAACCCGAATCCGAAGAATGGAATGATTGCTCCGGCCGGACTTCAGGAGCAACTTGCATCAACAAAAGGTGGTGGAGATAAACTTCCCGATCATCTGAAGTCGATGATGAAGGGAAATCCCGGTGAGCTGGATGATGTGCGAATACATACGGATAGCAGAGCAGCGGAATTGTCAGAAGCAGCGAATGCAAAAGCGTTTACACATGGCAAGGATATTTATTTCGGACAGGGATTTTATAACACGCTTACAGCAGAAGGAAAAGAATTACTGGCGCATGAATTAGCACATGCCTCTGCGAACCGAAATCAAAGTTCGCATATTATTCAACGTGCAGAAAAGGTTTCCACTGCATGGGGAACTTTTGAAGAGGGCTGGCAAATTGAAGGTATTGATACTTCGTATGGAGAGAAATATCCTGTTTATGGTTTCGGTGGAGTACTGAATTATACACCCAAGGATCCGACAGATGCAACGAGCATTGGTCTTGTTCAGATTGCAAGAGGTCACGAGGACGACGTTAAGAATGGCGATAAGATTCTTTACGATGACAAGACACGTCAATCACATGCCGTCAAGAGTGAGGATTCTGAATTCAGCACCGTGTTGAATGCAAATGAAGAAGGTTTTCATGTTGATCGTGAAGGATCGGGAGTGAATCCGTTGTATGCAGTAACTTCAGCCAATCCTGGCGAAACACTTTCTCAAGGAAAGACCGAAATACCGGTGAAAGAAAAGGGAAAAGGAAAGGACGCTTATTGGGAAGGCGCTGGTCAACATGGATGGCATTATATCGATAATGGTCAAACGAAAAGTCAGGTCGCGAACATCTTTGATGTTCCTAATTTTTCTATTACCAAGGGAAACAAAGGAGGAATAGTTCTTGAAACAGCAGCCGTTGCTTTGGAGGGAAACCAGAAAGGCAGGTATTATGGCTCGGTTACGTGGGGATGGGATGTGGCTGCCGATGGAACGTTTACAAAAAATCACATTAAATTGGCTTCAATGGGTGCAGTTACACCCACCTTCATGAAAGCAGCTCATATGTGGAATGCCGGAACAACCAGTAAAGGCAAAGCGACAACAGATCTTCCAACGCAGGATTTCTATAAGCTTAAAGCCAATGGTGATTTTTATCCGGGAGCGGAATTTTCTACCGCAAACAAAGCACCGATTGAGACTCCATCGCGATTCGAAAAAATCAGCACCGATAAAACTCCTACAGATCCAAATATGATTTACGTGCGTGTAGTTGATGGTACACTTTCAGGAGGTACAGGCTGGATCAATACGAATTCCATTGAGCTGGAAAATAATACACCGCAATCACTCAAAAGCAGCAAGTAATGGTCACTAGGCTTGTTTTTTTCTTCCTGGTGATCGGGACTTTGCGTTGTACTGCACAAGTCGACACTTTGAACGGTGTGCGCACTGCGAATAGTGCGGATCTGGCTGTCTACTTCGACAGTGCGGTATACAAGTACGTATTTATGATGGGGCACTATTCGGAGGCTGATTCTATATGGGATCTTGACAGCAGCAGGCAGGTACTTGAGGAAATTGTAACCGACAATAAGTTTTCGAAGCGAGCCGCTTTTTTTGCTGCCGAAATTCTTTTCGACCACAGCGATTGGCGTCCGGAAGGTGATTTGAAATTTCGTGTTGCAGAAATTTACGCGAAGGCATTGCAGGAAAATTATACAGGTATTGGAAACCCTTGGGGTATTCCTGATGATACGGGAGACATCGGAGCGCATATTCTATGTTTTGGAAACGTGCTTGTTACAGAATTCAAACCCCTTCTCAAATGTGATAAACCTGTTCGCTATGAGGGAAGCAGAACAGCAACAATGGGAAATGACGGAAAATTCAGAGTGAAGGATATCGCTGCGTCTTATATCTGTGCGATCCGGAATCTGAAGTTTGATGCCGGTCAGGATCAAAAGGGGCGCGACAGGCAGATCAGGAAAATCAGAAGAAAGATATAACGCATGTCGGAAATTTCATCATTATCAATTGCAGCAGAGCTTGAGTGGTTCAAACGAGTGCTCAACTTTCGAATGTTGCAGACTTTTGATCGCAGGGAATGGCCTGATAAACTGAAATCATTTACTGAAGAAGAATGCAAACTCTTGTCTGCCGCGAATTCCATTTACGATTTTGAACCACCGGCGTCAGAAGCTCAAAGCGGTTATTATTGGCTCGTGAATAATTATAAGTTGAATGGATGGGAGCGTATGCTCCTGTTATTAGCGCTTGCGCCCCATATTCAGCCTGATCTTTTAGATCCTTTTCTGTCGGAGCGGCACAATGAATACGGCGGAATCAAAGGTGTGCAGCACAAGGGCTTCCTGCCAACCGGGCAAACCGCGTTTTTTCTTCTATGTGGCAATGATCATTCCTTGCAAACTCCGTTGAGGTTGATGTTGAGTGCCGAGCATAAATTCCGGAAAGCAAATATTCTTTCTCTGGAGTCTGCGCCTAAAAGTGAACCTGAATTGAGTGGAGCGCTTGTACCATCCAGAGAAATAATCGATTTAGTTACGATTGGCTTGGTTCGTCCGCCTGACTTTGGCAATGACTTTCCCGCAAAACGCATTACCACCGAAATGACCTGGGAAGATGTTGTGCTTTCCTCCTCAACACAAAGGCAAATAGAGGAGGTGAAGATGTGGGTACGGCATGGCGACACTCTGATTACGGAACTAGGATTGGGAAAACGCATCAAGCCCGGTTACAGAATACTTTTTTACGGTCCGCCCGGCACAGGAAAAACACTTACTGCAACGTTGCTCGGAAAGTACATGGATAAACCGGTGTTCAGAGTTGATTTGTCCATGATTGTTTCCAAGTACATCGGAGAAACCGAGAAGAATCTGGCGAAGGTTTTTGACAAGGCAGAACATTCGGGATGGATCCTGTTCTTTGATGAGGCCGATGCGTTGTTCGGAACGCGCACGCGGGTAACGTCTTCGCACGATCGATATGCGAATCAGGAAGTCAGTTATTTATTACAGCGCATCGAAGATTACGATGGCGTTGTGATTCTGGCCAGCAACATGAAAGGTAATCTGGATGAAGCTTTCATGCGACGATTCAACAGTGTGGTGCAGTTTCCTTTTCCTAAACCTGAAGAGCGACTGCAATTGTGGATCAAAGCTCTGCCTTCGCAGCTGAGTCTTTCTGCCGATGTTGATCTGAAACGTATTTCGGATCGTTATGAAATGTCGGGAGCCAATATCACCAACATTGTTTCATGGTGTGCATTGATGTCGTTGGAGAACGGAAGCAGAACGATTACGGACGCAATGCTGCGAGAAGGTTTGGCGCGTGAGTTGGCGAAAGAGGGGAGAACGTTGTAGTATTATTTATTGCGGATTACGAATTGCGGATTACGAATTACGAATTGCGGATTA
>JAKLJE010000055.1 GCA_023151315.1 Bacteroidia bacterium | reverse complement strand
GAATCCACACAGTTGTTCGCATCAACAACGTACAACGAATATGTGCCAACTCCCAATCCGCTCACATCTTCTGTCATAGCAGCATTACTCCACAAGTAAGTATAAGTACCGGTTCCGCCAGTAACACTTGCATCAATTGAACCGGTGAAGCCACCGTTACAAAGCACATCTGAAGGAACAGCAGTTAATTGCAAAGGCAATGGCTCTGTAATACTTACAGTTTGAGTTACAGAACAACCAACACCATCAGTGATCGTGCAGGAATATGTTCCGGCAGCTAGCCCGGAAGCAGATGCGCCCGTCCCTCCGCTTGGCGCCCAAGAGTATGTGTAAACACCATTACCACCTGATGCAGTAACTGACGCCGATCCGTTGTTATCTCCCGCACATAAATTGTTCGTTGAAGTTGAAGTCGCTGTTACAGGTACTGAACCGATAACGAATTCATCGTAGTTTGCTGTCGCAGCGTTCAAACTAAAACAGTGAATTCTGTCAATATTGGCAGCTGTAGTGGAACGGAATGCCCAGGATGTTAATATCAAAACGTTGTCAATGTATATATCACACGTGCGCGACGTCCAGTTCATGTTACGCGCTTCAATGTGGTACCAGGTGTTCGCCGTAATCGGATGATTATATCCGGCTGTATTAAAAAAACGAAGCTGTGAACTAGCATTGAAATAGCAGAAAATAATCCCGTTATCGGTTGCAATATTGGAATTTCCGATCACGACATAACCGTTGGCAACATTCGTTGTGTTCGTTTTCATCCACCACGAACAATAAGTTGGTTGCTGCGGAGTGAAAATCGTGTAAACGCCCTGATAAAAACTGTTCGCTACTGTAGAAGCATTCTGCAGATTGTATGTGCCCACAGCCGAGCCCGTATTCGGAACAGTTGTGGTGTAAGTTCCGGTTCCCATCTGCCATGTTGGTGTATAGGAGCCCGACTCAAAGCCGTCATAGAATCCTGTGCATTGACTTTGCAATTGCAATGAAGCAGAAAGCGTAATGAAGGCAAGTATTACCTTGTAAATGTGATTCATCTTATGTCGGTTTTCGTGAATTCAAATATATTAATTCTGAATGAAGGGTTGCCGCTTCAACAGCAACTTAAATCAGTACGGCACAAAGCAAAGCGGCTGCATGATTGTCATACAGCCGCTTTTTTATTTATCGATACTGAACTAGCGCACCACATAGATACGCTGAACAGTGCTCACTCCGTTTGCGATTACCTTTACGAAGTAGAAGCCATTAGCTGCATTCTCCATCGATACAGAGTTGTTCGCTCCTGCAACAACTGAGTTCAATTGTTGTGTCTGCACAGTGCGTCCTTCAACATCAGTGATCTCAACAATAACATCTGAAGCATCAGCTGCAAATACAATATTGAATTGTCCGTTGTTCGGATTCGGATAAACATTCATCACATCGGTGTTCGCATAGTCAATTCCAGTGCAAAGATCTACTGTAATTGAAACAGAGTCTGCACCGCTGCATCCGAAGGCATCAGTATATGTGTAAACAAGGCTATGCGTTCCTGCACCAGCAGTATCCGGTTCAAATGCACTTCCGAAAATGCCGGCACCTGCCCATGATCCTCCGGCAGGAGTACCTGTTAAGCTTATAGTTGGCTCACCGGTACATACGAATGTCAGTGCAGCGCTGGCTGTAACGGTAAAGTTGCCGCCAACAGCAACGGTGATCGTATCAACTCCGACACAACCGTTAACATCCGTAACAGTAACATTATATGTTCCTCCATTGGAAACCACTAATGTCTGTGACGTTGAGCTGTCACTCCACATATAACTGCTTCCTGCATTGCCCGCATCGAGAGTGAGCGCAGAGCATACGGTTGTGTCAGCACCAAGAACTACAACAGGATTCGGATTTGTGTTAATTGTAATCGTTGCTGTATCGCTGCAACCATTGCTGCTTGCCGTGAGAGTATAACTGGATGCAACATTCACTAATACTGTGTCTGTAACGTCAGTACCACCGCTGCTCCATGAATACGTTGAAGCACCGACCGATGCAGAAGCATCCAACGCCACTTCCGATCCTTCGCAGACTGTTGTTGATGGAACTGTGATTACCGCAGATGGTGTTGCGTTAACCGTATAAGTGAATGTTCCAGCAGGACTTGTTCCGCATGCATCAGTAACTGTTAATGTCGCAGTCATCACACCTGATGTTGTGTGCGCAACTGTGATTACATCAGTTCCGGCACCTGTAAGAATTGTTGCACCTACAGGCAGTGACCAGTTGTATGTGATCGCACCTGCAAATATGTTCGAGCTAAGTGTCAAAGTATCTGCAGAACAAATTGAAGTAAGCGCCGTGATATTCGGTGCAGATGAAGGGCCTGTAGTCCATGTAAAAATGACAAGTCCGTGACCGGTATTTGCGCCTCCGGTATTTGTTTGATTCGTACCTCCATTGTAGCTTCCGCCACCTCCACCAACACCCGCGCTTTGATTACCGCCGGAACCGCCGCCGGAATATCCACCGCCGCCGCCGCCAACAACATACGATGATCCGCTGCCGCCGCCACCGAATCCGCCACGTGCATTAGAGTTAGCCGGACCACCAGCACCTCCATTGATAAATGCAGCGCCACCTGTGTTAACAGTCCATCCGTCAGCACCATTGGTGAGCAATCCTCCTCCAGCACCGGATTGAAATCCGGAAGGCCCGATTCCGCCACCGCTTCCTGCAGATCCTCCCGTGCCTCCGCCAGCAGCACCTGTACCTCCGGTGGTCGTAATGTTACCATGTTTATCAGGAGAGTCTGTGGTTCCCGCACTTCCACCACCGCCTCCGGCAATGATCAAAGGATTATCTGCCGCGTCGGTCACAAAAGTTCCTCCGCCTCCGCCATTGCCTGAACCCGCTGATGGTTGCTCTCCAACCAGAACTTTCAGCACTTGTCCCGGCGTAACTGCAAATGTTCCGATCATGACGGCTCCGTTACCGGACATAATACCGCTACTCGTATTATAGCCTCCTTGTGCACCCCGTGCTTCTATTGTCATTGATGTAACACAAGACGGAACTGTGAACGTTGTGATCGTTCCCGAATAATTGATCGTCTGTGATTGTGTCTGGGCATTCAGCACGATTCCTGTGAAAAATGCCGCAATTAAAAATTTATTTCTCATCCTTTTCATTTATTTAACTATACTGATTCTGGTCGTTGTCTTAACTCCATCTGCGTTCACTTGCATCAGGTATATGCCGTTTGCTTCGTTACTCAGATCAATCGATACGAGTGACTGCGCGGATACATTTTCATTTTGTGAAGTATAAACTGATTTCCCCTGAACATCAGTAATGGTGATCTGTAACTGCGAAATATCCGCTACAAACAACACGTTAAAGGTGCCGTTGTTCGGATTCGGATACAATGTCATCAATGACCCGGAATTATTTTCCGTAATTCCTGTACACTCACTCACAACAATCGTTACTCCCGCAGTTCCTGTGCAGCCGTTAGCGTCTGTGTAGGTGTAAAGCGGCGAATATGTACCTGAACCTATAGATGGATCAAACTGATTCCCGGTTACACTAGTTCCGCTCCATGTACCGCCAACAGGCGTACCAACCATGAATACATCGCCATCGAGTTCACACACCGTGAGATCACTTGCGCTTGCGGTTACGGTAGGAATTGCGTTAATAGTAACGGAAATTGTATCCGCAGTGCTGCAGCCGTTTGCATCAACAACATTCACCCAATAGACACCGCTGATTGTTGCGCTGAGTGTCTGAGATGTTGAACTGTCGCTCCACATATAAGTTCCTCCTGCAATCTGCGCATCAAGTACAACTGCGCCTCCGCATTGCGTGGTGTCAGCTCCGAGATACAATGTCGG
>JAKLJE010000054.1 GCA_023151315.1 Bacteroidia bacterium | reverse complement strand
AGGAGTAACGGAATTAACCGGAACCGTTTTAGAATACTGCAACAGCCCTCCTGCTCCGGAATCCGGAACTGCTTCGTAGATTGTAACATGAGTGCTGCCACCGCTGTTAACTGCAAAGCGTACGGTATAATCACCATCGTTGAGCGGCGATCCTGTTACTTTAATCTTCTGCAGCGGTTGGAGATCTGAAGCGTAATTGCCAGAGAAAATGAATTTCTTGTTCGCAACGTCCACCGAAGTGATTGTAAATCCTTTCAGATATGTTGCATTGCCGTAGGGAACATTAGTTTTGAGAACATTACCATTGGCAGTTGTAATCGGAAGCGATGGTCCCACTTCATTGTAGTGCGGTCGCAGCAAAACATGCTCAATCACATGCATTCCTTCATGACTGAAGAATTTTGCTTTGATCCAATCGGCCAGTTCCTGTGCTGCCACTTCGTCCATTCCCGGTTGCACATAGAATGAATCCTTAACAAGAGGATTCGGATCGCGATCAATCTTGTAAATACCGAGCAGCAATGTGTATTCAACAACACCACCACCAAGAGTAGAGACGATATTCTCCTTTACATGAACCAACGAGTCTGTTCCGTCTGCAACACACTTCACCACAGTGAACTCTCCCTGATTCGCGCCGCCGTTAATGTTTATTTTCTGCCCTGGTTTGAGTATCCGATGAAGGTCTTTATCAACACGGAAATATCTCTCTGCTTTATTGGCATCAGTTATCGAAGGAATAAACACTACAGGGCTACCTGAATTCACATCATAACGGACGTATCCACCAACAATTCCGGAAGGAATTTTCTCAACCATCTCCAGTTTGAGTAAACGGGTATTCACTGTATCCATTACCGGATTGGCGTTCATGTGATAAATACCATCGTTGCCATCTGAGCCGGTCACAACAATTTCGTCGGAAGGATTTACTTCGTTCTTAACCTGAATCAGCAACTGCTGAACAGCAAAGTTGAAATCTTCTTCCGCGCTTGTACCAACAACGTCACCGCAGCGATCCACAACAGTGAATACTTCCTGCATTAATCCGTTCACACCATAGCGGTAGTTACGAATATCAGAAGCACGACGCAGCATTTCCATCAGCATCTGCTCCTTGTTTTCCAAAGCCTGCTCAAGAGCAGATGTAGGAAGCGTATCGTTCCACATACCTGAAAGTTCGCCGAACAACAGATCCGTAGGTGGTGTGAGTCCATCACGTAACATGTATGTCCATGTGTACTTCGTTGTGCAAGGCGGAGGCAAAACAACCAGCAACGGTAAAGCCGGAGTGGTTACATATTTTTCGACAAAGCAGGAAAGGTTGTATCTGTTTGATTCCGGATTATTGTAAAACTCTTCGGTCAAGATGATATGGAGCGCCTGAGCATCGGTCAGAGCAGCGATTCCGCTCGTGTAAGCAGTGAGGCTTCTTCCGAGAGTCTGATCACCGCAAACAAGATCATAATGCAACGGGAAGACAGTTGAAAGCGGTGGATTGAGCGGATCCGGAACAGGAGAATTATTCGCATCGAAGAACCTGAACTTTTCAAAGTTTACTCCATTAACCACAACCAGCTCCAATGCGGCTTTAGAGTCCGACACAGATGCGAATCCATTGATGTCTGCACCAATGCTGCGTAAGAGAATGTTAGATGCGCCATCCTGAATCTCGAAATAAAACTCATCAGGCGTAATTGCTTCGGTAATGATGAATCCGGAAGAGAACTGCAAATCTGAAGCAAGCGGTTTATCCACTCCCGCGAGATAACTGCTTCGTCGTTCAAGACCGGAAATATTATCAATATGCCAGAGTTTGCACGGATCCAGATGATTGAATGCATTGAAACGTCGTGAACTGATTGCAGGATAATTATTCAGAAATGCGAGTTTATCTTCAATCAATTCAAACGGAGCTTTCGCTACTTCCACTTTGTATTCAATCATTGCGTAATCCGCAAACGATTCTGCAAAGCGTGCCATCAAATGATTCAGCACACGGTTGCGTCTTTCCAGGAATGTTGTTTCGCTTTCAACCATTGCCTGAAGACGCTCTGCGTGTCCAACAGGATTTACATAAAGCGGTAACGCATCCGGCACCAGATTGATCAGAGATTGAGAGAAGTATGTTTTATTGATGATCGGATTTCCGTCAGTACCGGTTCCATCGTTCATTGAAAACAGATCCTTCACATGGAACAATTGCGAGAGAAAATCCGCCAGCAACTGTTCAAAGAATATGAGATATCCTTTAAGCTGCTTCGCCTGAGCTCTGCGTTCTGCATTTGCAGTTGCAGGCAAACCGGCAGAGCTTGTACCGTAAACAAGCGGAAACTCTTCCTGTATACTGAAGTAATTTTCGATGTCTTTATACTCACCTTCCTCAATTGGAATATCAAACGAAGGATTAATCAGTTTCTGCGGACGATCATTGGCCTCCAGCTCGTCCAATAAACGCTGTGCCTCATCTGTGTTTGCGCGGTAAGGAAGATTCTCCTTAAAAAACAGCAGTTTGGAATCTGTTATTGAAAGTCGAGGTACGTAATTTTTTTCTATTGGAATTTGGAGACACCAACGTACAGTTTCAACCGGAATTGAATCGTCGTTATCCAGCGGAATACCTGCTATCTGGATTTTGCGGACAGCCAATACTCCGGGAATATCCATGATGATACTCAGAAGATCAGAAACGTGAATAACAGAACGACGTTCGTTATTCTTCAGCTCGGTGTCGTCAATAAAACCATGTTTCAGCAATGGACCATCGAAAATCTGATCCGTAGTGTAACCCTTGGCATACATTTCACTCAGCGAATAAAAATAAATCGCCGGATCGAGGAACTGCTCTACACGATACATTATTTGAGCATGAACTTCCTCAACATCTGCATTGTTGCTGATTTCAACATCAGCACACAGTGCAATCTGATCAATTTTAATCGCATTGAAGCGGAAGAAATCCTCTCCCAGATTCCGATGTGCTTCCAGATCCGCTTTAACCTGCTCCAGAATCCTGAAGATTGTTTTAACCTTGGTCTGGTAAGTGAGCACCAGTCCGGAATAAGTTGCGGAAATCGGATCGTATGAAAGAACTTTGTCGTTTACGATTTGTGCAATCTGATTCCCGGCAGCAGGATAAAGCACAAAATTCTTGTTCATGCTTAACCACACTTTCCCCTGATTGACACCGCTGTTGTATACTCCGTATGTCTCAACACTGTACTGTGAAGGCATCAAAGAGAACGCAAGATCCACCGCCTTGATATTCTTCATAATATCATTCGGATCATCCCAATTAATTCCGGGAGTATCCCAACGCGGAAATTCCAGCTCAAATCGCAAAACAGTCCCATTCAACGCTTCATCCGGGCCTCCGTAGACAAATTCATTAATTGTGAATTTGTTGTCCAGTGTATTCGAATTCAGATCACCCAACGCTTCGCATTCTCCGAACTCAAGAAGAACATTGTATAAACAATGAGGCACAACGGGAGAAGCATTTACAGAAGGACGTGAGTAAGTCAGCGAATTATTTTCACGATCGAGATAAAATGGAATTTCATTGTCACCGAAAATCTCAATCCACGCATTCTTCACTCCTACTGATTCACAGAACGGAATATTACCCGGAACTTCCACATCAATCATCAGTTTCCTGTAATCGTTGAACGTTACGGGATACATCGGCATGATTTCCTTCGCCTGAAAGAAGTTGCGAATATCTTCCGGTGTTTCCGTTGTAAGGATATCGCGAATGTGATAGTTCGTACGATAACCCAGATCGGTAATCGCATAGGCCAACATTTCGAGAATTGTAATTCCCGGATCGTGAGCGTTATCATCTGTCCATATCTTGCCCGACAACTCCTGAACGCGCTTGAGTCCGTACTCACGCAAAAGCGTGTAGTCCATGCTCTTCAGCGGTGGCGGTGCACTTGATATGGTTAAACTTTCATCAGCCATAATAACTCAGATTGAAAATGATTATTACTGTAAAAGTTCAGGAATTCAGAAGACCAAGTTTCTTGAACATCGATTCGAGTTCGTCGATTCGCTTTCGCATATTCTCAATCAGAGCATCGGTAACCGCATTACCGGTATTAGGAACATTGATATCTGACGGAGTCATATCTTTCTGGCGGAAAAACTGAATAACTGATCCGTCGCCATTCATCAGATTCAACACGGACATATCCGTACCGGCAGCTGACGAAATTGTTGATGAATACAACTGTACTCCTGCAGATTCAGTTACACCAGCGTGAGTGGTTGGCGCTTGTCCGGTTTGCAGAGCAAGGACATGTGTTCCGTTCTCCCCTACCAGCGGATTTCCGGTTATTGAACCGATCACAGTATTACCATTGATCATCGCTCCGATGTTGGAAGCTGCATTCGTCTGTCCGGTTACAGTAGGAATGTACAAACCAATGTTCAGCGCATCCGGATTCGGACTCCAGGTACCTGAACAATTGACGCCAAGTCCGATTCTTGCCAATCCGGCATCTGCACTTGTTGTAGATGCCTGATTCAGGAATATAGCTGAGGTTGTTGTTGCCGAAGCCGATGTTGAACTTTCCTTGACATGCAACTTGCATACAGGTTGCTCGATACCGATTCCGACACGCGCATTCTGTCCGATCGGGTTGTAATAAATAATTCCGCTTCCGCCATCATCCCACAGCCCGTCTGTCAAAGTGTGCTTGGTAAGAGAATTCCATTTTCCGTTCTGAAACACCTGTAGATCGCGTGCGGCTTCATTAAAACGAATAGTACCTTCTGCAGGAACATCAGTAACGGTATCACCAACTACTATTGCTCCTTCCACTTCCAGTTTCTCTTTGGCCGAACGTCCTATTCCCACTCTGCCATTGCCATCAATAGAAACATGATCCGACAAATCCGGAGAATCGCTGTTTACTTTCAATCCGCCTCCGTATGGTTGCAATGTCAGTTCGGAGGCCGTAAACGCTAAAGTTGTTCCGTTGCCGACGTACTGACCTAAGCGGGCCTGAATGCGACGGCTGTCCATTGCCAGATTGTTGTCATCAATCTGTCCAAGGCAAACTATTCCTGTATTCTCGGCAAGATTTACAGGTTCGGATGGATCGGAAGCCGGTTTGGTGACATGCAGGGTTGCGAAAGGCAACACTTCGTTAACACCAACGTTCTTAATTTCTCCTGTTGCGTTGGAAAGCGTAGGAAGTACAG
Organism: Bacteroidia bacterium; assembly: GCA_023151315.1. Taxonomy (GTDB): domain Bacteria; phylum Bacteroidota; class Bacteroidia; order Palsa-965; family Palsa-965. The sequence continues at coordinate 4,913 of JAKLJE010000054.1, read as the reverse complement.
TAATACGTTCTGTAAGTTCAGTACCATTTCGCTCCTGAACAGCAAAAGTATTTTGTCTTTGCACCACGGCATTATCATCAATCGCACTCATGAGCCAACCTGTATCAACACCTGATTCAAGATTCTCAATCATAACAGACACATTGCCACCATCATTGCTGCCAGTGACATGAAGTTTCTGCAGCGGCTCAACGTTATTCACACCAATGTTACCATCCGTCTGATTTATAAACAGACGACTCGTTCCGATGCCTGAAGTCTGATCATCAATACTGAAACCGTTAACATCATCACCCGTCGGATTAAGATTGATGTTCCATTTCTGTGATTCATCAGCGCTCGTGAAGCAAATCATCTGATCGTCCTGACCGGTTTCACCTTTGATCCCCAAAGGTGCCGTAGGAGCATTATCTCCGATTCCGAAACGTTTGAGCTCGCCAACCGGAGTGAGTACCTTATAGCTGGTAAGACCGTCATCCACAAGATTCAATGCAGAGTCAATTGTATCCGCAAAGTCATCCTGATTAGGAATATCTCCGTTCTTAAATTCTTCGTAGAGTTCAGATCTGTTCTTCTTAGCCATTGGAAAATATTTTTGTATTTATTGCACTTCAAAATTTTGTTCGATTGTCCAGAAGTCAACACCCTGTGCAGGTGCGTGACCGATAATGAACGTGGTATCCACTTCATCAGCACCGATCCCGGTTGTCGGCAATGTATCTTCATCACCACAGTCAGTACATGGTTGAGCAGGATTCAACATCGGCTTCAGTACCAGATTATCATCACATGCACACTCTTCAGTTTCAAGAACGGTGATCAGATGCTCCTGTGCAGAAGTAAGAATCGAGGCTGATGTGGATGTAATTGCTTCATCAATGTCCCGACGAATCTCAGGTTCAGTATTCAATCCTGTCGGAATGATCTGGTGCATGTTGAAACAAGTCACAAAATCCACATACGGACGTTCTTCAACGAAGTTGATGAGAACTGATTTGTGTATACGACCTCCGAATGCAATGTCCTTGGTTCCGTAAGTCCATGGAGCAAGGAACTGCTTCAATTCCGACTGCAATTGTTGTCCGTAGAATCCTATGTCGAATCCGGGATGGAACTTCACATTGAACTCCACTTGAACCTCTTCGAAAATCGGATTGCGAACATGCAACTCAGCACAAGGCGGTTTCACTGCAGCAATGAATTCTTCAATCTCCGTCAGCGTAATCAGACTCGTTTTAGGTTTCAGTGGATCAATCGCGTTTTTATTCTGCAGATCTGAGACAATGACGAGAGCCACATGCCCCGGCATGAGTTCATTAATGTCAGCGATGGTATTGTAACGTGTGTGATTCAGACATTTCACTTTGTATATCTGCGGAAATTTCTCAAGCACAAGATGCTCGTAATCCCAGATGGTGATTGCGCGGTTTTTATGACGAAGTCTTTCACTGACTCTTACATAAAACTCTTCGCTTTGCTCTTTGATTTTTCCACCGAAAGAAGCGAAAGGCTGAGCCACAGTTTCAATATCCGCCTGACTGTTTACGAAGTCCTGAATAGTTTCAGCCGGAAGCGGTAGTCGCAAATGATTCGGATCATTTCCGTTATCAGCGAATGTTGCAGTTACGGCCTGAGCACGAACATCGATCAGATCGCAGACTGCGGCAGAATAATGTTCAACGCTAGCCCTGAGCCAGAACAATCCCTCCGTTAATGCCGTATTCGAATTGTTGAATGCACGAGGTAAATCAAATGAAACAATTCCCGAAGTGAGCAGGCCTGCTGTTGAATCAGACAGAATCTGCAGTTGCGTAAAGCTGTACCACTCGTTGTTGTACATGTAACTCCACTTCACATTCTGGCGGGCGTAATCCGGATTTGAACTTCCTTCTGCCGCTTTGAAAAGCACAGATAACACCTGAGGTGGTTCAAGGGAGTTCACTCCAATGTACAATGAACCTTCATCCGGATATTGAGGAAGCAGCGGAATTTCTGTAGCGGTTTTAACCACATGAGGATGATACTCCGCTACACCAAACGGCATCACATGAAAGAACTGCTCAACTCGATTATTGTAATTCTTTTCATCCTGAGATTCGAATCGCTGGCGTGTGAGATTCACTGTTTCAGACGAGACATAGTCTACAGAAATCTCCTTAATCTGCGGAGTATATGGAGTATTGGGTAATCCTAAAACAGTTCCGGCAGGAATATTTGTCGGATTAACACCGCTTCTTGTGCGTTCCACATTCCATATCGCTTGCTGTGTGAATGAATTCTGATAGATGGAATGTCCGAAATCAACGTCGTCAAGTGTCAGACGCAGGAATCCTTTCTGAGTTTGAGTACCAAGCTCTTCAACCGCTTCCATTCGCGGATCGCGACGTATGTTCTGCAGGTTAGGAACAGTAATGCTGATTACACGCGTAGTATCCGACAAAGGCGCATTATCTGCACCATCAAATAATGCGTAGCCGTCTCCGCTGTTCACGCTCACCCATCTTCTCTTGTCAAGAATTGCGGCATTTACTCTGAAGGCGGAGTTTTTCCTTCTTACTGCTTCTTCCGGCGGCAGATAATTTGCATAGTAACTGCGAAAGCCTTCAGGGAATTTGTAACGTGCGTTACCGCTTAGGTCCGGACGTGTGATTTCATTCGGAAGACCATCCCACGCGATGCTGATATCAATCGACTTTAATTTCTTCTGAAATATCTCAGTACTTCCGATGTAAAATGCAGAATCAGAAACAGGCTGCCCGCCAAAAGGCTCAAATGGTTTATCAGCAGACAATAATGAATCGTCGTTCTGAATCACGAGATTCTTCACATCAGAAACGGAAACCGTAATCTCAGCAGTGAAAATGCTCTTCTCACTCAACGCGCGATAAATATAATCGGTTGCCGGATTCTCTGTGTTAAGAGTGATCTTCACCACCGGCCATTCGGTGCGAATCGGTTGCAACAGTACTTCTTCATTGTACGCTACAACAGGTTTCTGTGCTTGAGAAATTGTGCGTATAATAACTAAATCACCATTTCGGTCATAGTAAGTAGCAGAAGGCGAACCTTCAGGTACAATCCAATCTTCTTCACCGCTGAAGCAGACATTGAGTGCATTGGTTAACGCAGCGTTCTCAGCGTTGTAAGCATATTCTGCTGCAGCCACTGCACGCTCTTCAGGAGTTGAAACACGCAACGAATCTGAAATTGTAAGGCTTTCATACGTTGAAGGCATCATAGAAGCAGCATGAGCGCCTCCTGGAACACCCAGCACCCGCGGTCTGTTGAAGTTGAGTTTTATTTCAACCTGGCGTGTTCCTTCTGCAAGAAACAACAACGGAGAAGCAATGGCAAAACCGATTTGAGCCTGGGGGCGATCTGCTGCACCTTCCGAATTTTCTTCCGGTGCGCCGAAAATTCGCCAGCGCTTCTCCTCTGTTTCAATTTCACCACCAACGCCATCTGAAGAATTTGCGATTGGCGAAGCATAAACTCTCCAATGATTTCCACCGGTTGCACCGAATGGAGCGCTTCCCGGAGCAAGCACAGGAATATCATCCGGATACGGAACAGGAAAAGAAGTATTATCCAGTGGTCTGTTGATGAATACGTTCTTCAGTTCAGTAATAACACCGTGGTTGACAACAATGTCCTTATCGGTCTTGTAAACAAGATCTACATCATCTGCATCCTTCTTGGCATCGAGTTCCTTTCCTTTTACTACGAGTGCGGAAACAACCTGTTCAGCAGCAGTAAAAATCATGTAAACCTGATCAGGCACTGCAGGGCGCTCCTGAAGATTGAGCACCTCACGATAATAATAGTCGAGATGTCTCTTGGTGATCGTGTTTATATCGTCCTGTGCAACCTTGTATAGATCGAGCAATGCGATGAACAGGGCGTAATGAGGTTCATTGCGTTGATCCTCTGAAATTGACTTGATAAAAAAGTCAACCCAGTTACCATCCGCTGTATCGGTCAGATTATAGAAGCGTATCTCTTCGGCAAAGCGTTGCGCGAATGAGCGGAAATCCTCCATACTGCGCTCATCAACTGACACGTAAGCCGGAAGCAGAGCTGCAAGGACCCGTTGCGGCTGGCTCGTACCATCGCGTTGCAGGCTGTTCTTATTATTGCAGTTGTCGCTCATTGATTAATGTTTGTTCCCTCGTTGAGGTAATATGGATACACGATATTCGCTCTGGAATTCGTGGAAATGATTGTAAAATTCACTGTAAGTTCAATGCGACCTGCTTCATTGTCTACAAGCACATCAACGCTGTCAAAATTGATGCGGGGTTCATAATTGGTTATCGCATCGGAAACAATGGATTGCACATAAGCCTGAAATGCTGCATCCATCGGTTCAAAGACCTGCTGCTGCAGATTGGCTCCGAAATCGGAACGCATCACACGTTCACCCGGAATAGTGGAAAGGATGATGTGAAGACTTTGCTTGATATCTTCTTCCGCTTTTACCAGTTCCAAAGAATTGGTACCGCGCACGAACGTAGGCGGAAACGACCACCCTTGCCCGAGAAATCCTCCGGTATCAAATATTTCCTGTAATTCTTTTTCGTTAGCCATGAACTTATGTGCTTAACCGATTATTACCGTTGGTTCGCCTACTGCTGCAGATGCACCGCAAACACAAGTATCTCCGGCGCGGAGTGCAGGTTTGTTATTGATCAGAACTTTCGTGCTTCCTTTCACATATGGTGTAACAGTTGGATGCCCGCTAGGACTCGGAGGAATTGCGCAAACATGATTATCTCCAAGTACCGCTGCAGGTTTACCCTTGATCAGAACCGTTGCAACACCGGGACCCATCACTGTTCCTCCGTGTGTTGTTGTATCTCCTACTCTTGCTGCTGCCGGCATAACGCGTGTGTTAATTAAGTTTCAAAAATGAA
>JAKLJE010000053.1 GCA_023151315.1 Bacteroidia bacterium | reverse complement strand
ATTAGACGGTTGAATTTAGACTTTAGAGAATTTGTCTAAGCGAGTAAAATGCGAAATACGAGTTATCGAAATGCGCGCGTGAATCAAACCTGCTGGAAGCGCTTCCTACCGTCTAATGTCTAACGTCTAGTATCTATTCAGACACTGGTATCTGAACACTATAATCTTTACTCTCACCAATGCCGGTGGAGAATGATCCGAGATAATAACCTCGAACAGGAGTGATTTGCGTAGTGTCCCAGCTTGGATCAATGCCTTTTGCATAGAGCACAAGTTGTTTATCACCATTTCCGACATCGCTGATCACGAGATTACCATTGACGTCTGTTACATAACGCGTTTCATAAAGGGTGGTATCGTAACCGGGAAAGATTACAGTACCGTTCTTGCGAAATACAACGGCGTTGGCAATTGGAATTCCATGATGATTAACATTGATGATCAAACGCACTGTTCCTTCGGGAACCACTTCGGGATCATCATCGCATGAAACGAACAACATCGCAAAGAGCAGCGCCAGAAATGTTGTGATCGTTTTCATACTGTTTAGACGTAATTAATATCAAAAGGTTTCCTACTGTTCCTTGAACTTCGGATCCTGAATGAATGTGTAATCCGTTAGTGTGGCAAGGAAAGCAAGCAGGTCTGATTTCTCCTGTGCTGTAAGCGGAATTCCGGATGTTAATTGCGGATCGAGTGTTGAACTCGGATACATTGTTCCTGAGTAGTGATTCAAACACTGCGCGAGTGTAACGAAACGACCATCATGCATATACGGACCGGTAATGGCAATGTTGCGCAATGAAGGCGTTTTAAACTTGAGTGAATCCGCAGGATCGTTCGTGATGCGCATTCTGCCTGCATCCATCACCGTAGGTTCAGGAGGCAAACCGTTATTATGAAATGAATCATCCGTAAAGAGCGGTTCTGTATGGCATGAAGAACACTTCGAACGGAAAGTAGCGAGGCCGCTCTGTTCTGCCTGAGTAAATTGAGCTTCGCCACGTTGCACCTGATCGTATTTCGAGTTCGCGGAAATCATCAATCCCTGAAACTGTGTCATTGCCCACATCATGCGTTGCGTTGTGATCGTGTCACTTCCGAAAGCAGCTTCAAACATGCGCGGATAGTTGGCATCGTTGCGCAATTTCACCAATACGTTTGCGATGTTCTCATCCATTTCAACCGGATTGGCAATAGGGCCTAACGGTTGTGATTCGATGTGATTGATTCCTCCATCCCACATGAATGTCTGATGCCACGCGAGATTCCACAATCCCGGAGCGTTACGAGTACCGGTAAGTCCATCGATTCCGTGGCTTACTCTGTGCTCAATATGACTGAATGCGCCCGACTGCATGTGACAACTTCCGCAGGAAATTGTATTATCTCTGGACAAACGTGGATCGTAAAACAATTTGCGTCCCAATTCAAAGCCTTCAATTGAAACCGGGTTGGCAGCGAAATTATATACCGGCTGGGGAAAACCTTGCGGCACATAAAACTTCACATCTTCCTTCGTAAGTTCTTCCGGAATTTCCGCATCCACCGAACATCCTGTAAAAACGGCGGCGATTGAAAGCGGTAATGCTATTACACCGTATACCAATAACTTTTTCATAGTTAATTCTGAATAGAAGTAACAGTAAACATATCCATGTAATTATCAGCGAACATCGTGGAAGTCGGTCCCGGAGTATTCATGATATTTACAGAAGAGAAATCAATCACATTAGGAGTTTGAAACCATTCGTTGATATCACCCGTTACAGAAATCAATGGAACGGTAGACGATGTTACAATTGCCTGTGCGGAATTGAAGGAAGGAGATACGATTCGCTGACCGGCATATTGCCCGCTGAATCCGCCAATGTGAAACACATACGCATTGAACGCTTGCGTTGAAGACGGAGAATGGCCTTCCACCTTCGCCATTATATAACCGGAACTCCATGTCCAGAACATTCCGTTTGCAGGATCCAATGCTCCTGTCTGTGCTCCGGAAACATTTCGAGTGCTGTCAACACCAATCATGAACGAAACGGAATTGTATACGCCCGCCGGCATGTTCTCCACATAAATCTTACAGCTCAATTCATCTGCTGCATTCACCAGATGATAACTTTCCGGCTCAGCCCATGTATTCCCTGCTGAATCCATGAATACGATATTGCTGATATAGTATTTCACGAGTTCAACGGAGAATGAATCACCGTTAAGATTCTGATAACGCAAAGTCTGATCAAGACGCAAAGGCAATGCGCCTACTACGTGCGTTATGTCCAGACATACTGCATTTCCTGTTGGAGGCGTTGTGTCGTTTCCGTTGTTGTTATTATTGTTGCTGGTATTATCAACAGGAGGCGGATCAACAGGATCTTTCTTGCATGAAGAAACCAATGCAAATGCCGACAACAAGACAATTAAGAAACGTAATTTCATCAGGCGTAAAATTGAATTACATAAAGTTACGCATAAACAAGCTTTTTCAGTCTAAGCGGGAATGATTTTGGGTAGTTTCTGCATAGAATCAGCAAGAATCCGCCAGTAAGAGCATTGTATGTTAAACTGAAAGACGTTGCCGCAGATGGCACAGAAATCCGCAGAGAAGAAATTGAACTGATCAACTTACTCGTGACGGGATTTACAGTTGCCCTTGTGGTGTCCTTCCACTCCGCACTTACTCACCCCGCAACAATTGCGTGTCCCGGCGCTCACCAACAACCCGATTTTGAACATCAGCGTTCCCGGAGGTGTGTTTACAGTTTCGTAGGACAGGCGCGAAGCATTAACAGAATTCATATCAATGTATTTTGCACGGGGCATTGACTGCCACACAACGCCTACGTCCATCATTGTAGATCTTCCCATTCGTACGAGCATGCCCGCTCCCGCTCCGTAACCAAACTGAAATGCTGAGCTTACAGTTTCTTCGTAATAAGGTTCATCAGAATCCTTATAGTAAACGGCAATATTCGCATTGGCTCCTCTTATTCCAACCATGAGGTCAACGTATGGCGCATACTTGCGGTTATCTTTATCGGAAGAGAATCTGCTCATTCCGTAAACCCCGTAATGCATATTGGTATACGTTACTTTCGCATCGTCATTCGGACGAGCGGCGAAACGAACATCTCGAAACGTTTTATTTCCTGCACTTCCCAGCACATATCCGGCTCCAAATTGTGTTTGCAATGGGAATGCATTCTTACCCAAAGCAATCGGAACGGAAGGAGAGAGTATATTCATTCCTCCGCCCCAACCTTGTTTGATGCTGTAAGCCGGAACTGTTGAATGCACTCCGAAAAAAGAGACATCAACTTGTGCGAATGCAGTTACAACAAAACCGGAAAGTAAAATCGTCAGGATTGCTCTCATAACCGTTGTATTGGTACGCTTACAATTTACAACGATCAATTTGCAAACCACATGCGCAGATTGTTAAAATGTATTAAGGGATTGGGGATTGGGGATTGGGAATTGGGGATTGGGGATTCGGGATTGGGAATTGGGGATTGGGGATTCGGGATTGGGGATTGGGGATTCGGGATTGGGAATTCGGAGTTGGGAACTGTAAACGATGAACAGTCAACCACCTGACGATTCAATCAGTTTCTTTATCGGCAGCGGTAAACAGAATCGGTTTGCCTATCCATGGTGTTACATTCCCGGATGCATCAATGATGTCGAAAGTAACTTCATAAATTACATTCCTCTTTAAAACAAATTCACCCCCGCACATATACATACCAACGCTCACGAGCGTGTCAGAAGCGGCCAGACAATAAGTTGTTTTTTTCTTCGTGTCCGAATTCGTTACAGTTGTTCTTAGTAAAAAAGCTGAGGAATCTGCAATTTGATATTTGAAATTCACGTGTGCCTCCGGTCCGCACCCGTACTGAACGTAGGATTTACTCGCAACATGAGGTTTCGCAGTCCACACCGGCGCCTGAGTATCGTTGATCTCGCTGATTTTCCATCGGCATGGTTCACTGCGACGAAGGTCGTAATTGTATTTCTGAGGTCCGGATTCAAGAAGCGGAAGACTATCAATCCGCAATTCATAAATTGCACCCGACTTCAATGGTGTTACAGGTTTCAGCAATACCTGATTCATATCGTAATCGCCCGTGTGGCGTTCAAACACTTCGAGTTTCACCCGAACAGAATCGCAGATCAGATAAGCAGGATACTTCACTCCGATACCTGCACCGTATTCGAATTTGTCGCCGCTTGCTCCGATCACAATAAATCCGTCAGGATGCAGCGTTTTGCCTTTCGGCCAAACCGAATATGAACCGCCGCCACAATCCGCGAAACAGGAAATTGTTGAGAGCAGCAATGTGGCGATGAGAATACCAAAGCGAAACAGTTTCATGCTTGTTAAGTTACGCAATCAATCTTCAATTGCTTCGATTCCCAATCGCTTTAATTCTTCCAAACGATCTTTCATTGCCTGCAATTGCTCCTGCGGATGTCCGACCCAGTCGCTTACTTCGCCCACAACTCGCAATGTATCACGAGTGCGATACGATTTCGTTGGATTGCCCGGAAACTTTTTATCCGTCAGATTCGGATCATCTTCAAAAGATCCTGTCGGCTCCACAATGTAAATGCGACCTCTTCCCTCGCCCACTGCGAGTTCTGCTCCCCAAGTTGCAGCGTCAAGTGTTGCAGTAAAGTAAACGAAAGCGGCTGTTTTGCGGCTTCCGTAATTGGAGTTGTAACCCGGTTGAATCAGATCACCGATGTTGAGGTTGGCTTTTGTTCCGTGGAAGTATTGCATGGATCAGTGGGAAAGTGGGAAAGTATTGAAGTATGAAAGTGGGAAAGTATGAAAGTATTAAAGTGGGAAAGTATGAAAGTATTTAACGAATAAATCGATAACAGATCACAACCTTAGTACTGCAGCGCCAACAGCTAAACCGATCAACGAAGGAGAAGCGGCGATCTGCAGCCAACCGATAAATTCCGTAATGCGCTCGAAGAAGCGGAACATGAAGGTGTGTTACTGAAAATAATAAATTCCTTCGAAGCTTGCCATATAAATGTAGTAATGCACATAACCCGTAGTGCCGTCTTTCAACGGTATTCCCATAGGATATTCAAGAACGTTAATTCTGCGATCATCTCCTTTCAGCGGATACCACTTTTCCTGTGTTCTGTATGCATCCGCTTGTGAACTGATCAAGACGCCGTTTTCATAATAGTCTATGATTTGAATATCCGCAGTATGACCATAAGGCGACAATCCCAAAACCGTTCTTGTAATTGTTGCAGGTCCGGTTTTGTTGATCGGGTTAACGACTTCTTTTGACCAGCTTGTTTCTTCGCGAGGTTTATACAAACCGATTGAATCCAGAAGCGTAAATGAGAGATGACCGGCAGCATCTCTATCCACTCTCCAGATTTTCGAGCGGGTATATTCACCTGTATAATATTCATCCCCGGTAGTGGTCAGCAACTTTCCATCTTTCGACATTGACCATGAGAGCAAATGGGAGTTATGACATTTGTGTAAAATAACGCTGTTATCCTGCATACTTCTGAACACGAGTGTACCGTATTGCATCACATTGTTGATTTTCATATTATCCACTACTCTGTATACTCCGACGTTGGCCGCGGACCTTGAATCCTCTGAAGCTTCAATATCCTGTACCAAACCAAAGAAAGCAGCATCGATACTTTCATCGTTCACCTCAAATTGAGAACCGGCGGTCAGGTTGTAACCATAGTATTTACCATAACCGTGTACGACAACTTTCATTTCTGCTTCCAGCATTCGCGGATGAAAATAGTTCTTGCCCTTTATTTCGGGTATAACGGCGTAACGCGTTGGAGCGATAGTAGTAAGATTAATAACAGAGACCGTATCACTCTTTGGATGTCGAGAAAGAAAATAGTTTCCCTGATCACTGAAATTATATGAGCCATACTGATATACAGGATACAATCTGGTCTTACCGGGAGCCTCCGGATAAAAAATGATAATGCTGTCACCGGACCAATTATACCCCGATACGATTCTGCCATTGTCAAGAACGCAAATCGAGTACATTCTCTCCTGCGGCAAAGGAATGCTCTTCAATTCTTTCTTATCGGTTTTATTGAACACTTTAATGTGGTCATCTCCGATAACACACCAATTCCCGCTCTTATCAATGTATGATGCCTGAGGTTTGTCCATTTCATTCTTACGGTACTTGCCCATAGGATTACCGCCGGAAAACGTATGTTCACCCATATATTTTCCAGTGAACCCATCGAACTTCATCAATCTGCCCTGGTAAGCAGCAATAAGCGTTGCACCGTCATTTGTAATATCTGCTGCAGTCACTTTAGTAATACTGTACACTACCGAATCAGCCGCGGCATCGAACATCACACAGTACTCTGGTGTTTCCATGAAAACATAGGGCTTCTTACTGATTACCTTGCCGTGCTCAACATTTTTAAAACCGAGCGTCGATACTAATTCGCGTTTCCCGGTTGTAACATTAAGTTTCACCAAACGAAAGTTACCGTTGATGTAATAGAGATACTGATTATCAGGAGACATTCCGATCGCCTTAGTGAATGTTTCATCTTTCATACTAATAGGTTTACCGAATTCCTCGTATTCACACTTCCAATGTTTCAGTGAATAGTAAACCGATTTTGATCGGTAGAACTTGATGTATGTGGAATCCTGATTACAAGCTATTGTAAGAAACTGTGCTTCCGTGGAAAATGCAACCAGTTCTTTTCTTACCCACGACTTATTGGTTTCGCCAATTGTATATTCATGCTTAAAATTGTTGATATGCATTCCGTATTCATTCACAATTTCATGTGAAAGAACTGAAATCGATCCATCTTTTTTCAATGCGATGAAATCATAACCGTATTGCCCTGAAAATGCAGCACAGTTTTCCAATATCAATGCCGTATCAACATTCGGAAACTGCACCGCCCACGGAACTAGTATGGTGCCGCTCAACCAAACAAGACCCTTATCCCTGAGGTAGAGATATTTGAATTTGTTATCCGCACACACAAAATTGGAAGCGTTAATCTGCTTATATAATGTGGTGTCCGGAGAACTGGAGAAATCATGATCCAGATTCGAACGTTCTCTTTTGTTGTAATCCTCCAACGAAATTCTTGATGCCGACAAAACATAACAAGTAGGACTACCAACGTTCATCATTATACGCGAAATCGGTTCGTTGTACTTGCGCGGAACCCTTGCCTTCGGAAGTCTTGAGTCCGACCATGCATAATAACGTGCGTTGAATCCGGAAATATCAATTTGTGCGGAGAGGTTCAAGGCGAAGCACAACATTATGGCGCCAAGGCACAGAGATTTCTTGCTGAAACTGTTCATAGACCGGTGAGTTAGATGTATTCAGGTTTGGTTCTCAAATCTAATAAAGCCTTCGCACATTAAAAGTGACAGAAAACAACATTTTCTAAGGCTATTGTGCGATTCAATTCTTATTATCCTGAGTGAACCCTCCAAGGGTGCGGACCCTCCAAGGGTGCGGATCCTCCAAGGGTGCGGACCCTCAATCCATTTCTTAACCCAAGTCAATGCACAGCATTTTACACTCCTCTAGTTTTGCAGCGTTAAACACAAACAAAACATGAAAGCAGCAGTATTCTATAAATACGGATCACCGGAAGTATTGAAAATCGAAGACATCGCAAAGCCGCAACCGGGCGAGAATGAGATTCTGATCAAGGTTCACGCCACAGCAGTGAATTCCGGCGATGTGCGCATCCGCAAAGCAGATCCGTTCGGAGTACGGCTTTTCTTCGGACTGCTGAAACCAAAATACCGCACGTTGGGCAGCGTGTATTCAGGCGTGGTGGAAAGAACCGGAGCCGGAGTGAAGAGTTTTAAAGTCGGAGATGCAGTTTACGGACACACCAACATGCGATTCGGAGCATATGCAGAATACATCAGCGTAAAAGAGGATTCCACTGTGACATTGAAGCCCGTTACACTGTCGCATCAGCAAGCGGCTTCTGTTCCTTTCGGAGCGCTCACTGCGTTGCACTTCATGCGAAAAGCGGAAATACAACCGGGACAGAAAGTGCTGATCGTTGGTGCTTCCGGCGCTGTGGGAAGTGCAGCCGTTCAGTTGGCGAAAGCGCAAGGTGCAATTGTAACCGGAGTTTGCAGTACAAACAATGTTTCGCCGGTGAAGGAAATCGGTGCGGATTCAGTCATCGATTACAACAAAAGCGACTTTACAAAAAGTGCGGAATGCTACGACGTTGTGATGGACACCGTGAACAAGGAAAGCGTATCGCGTTGCAAACAGGTTCTGAAGCCGAATGGTACATTGATCCTCAGCGCTGCAGGAATGAAAGAGATGTTTCAGGGTATGCGTGTATCGATGAGCGGAGGAAGAAAATTCATTGCCGGTGTAACCGCACACAACAAGAGCAATCTGCAATACATCTCTCAACTCATTGAAGAAGGAAAATACAAATCTGTTGTGGATCGCATTTATACATTGGATGCAATTGCGGAAGCGCATGCGTACACTGAGCAAGGACACAAACGCGGAAATGTTGTGATTGACGTTGCGCTTACTTCTTAAACAAGCGCTTGCGGATGCGGCTCAGCGATTCAGGTTTTACGCCTACATAACTCGCAATCTGATATTGCGGAATGATCTGCAGCAATTCAGGTCGCTGTTCCATGAGTTTGAGGTATCGTTGTTCTGCAGTATCCGTAGTGTATGACGACATCATTTCCTGTTGTGATGCAAACACCTGCTCCATCACCTTTCTTGAAACCGTTTCGAATTTCGGAAAACGGCGGTACAGATCCTCTTCTTTCTCGCGATTACCGACCACCAGCACCGAATCCGCCGCGCAATCCAGATAATGCTCGGAAGGTTTGATCTGCCCGAAACTCTTCATGGAAATCACCCATTGTTCTTCGGTAAAAAAATTACTCGTCTTTTCTTCTCCGTCAACCAGATAATATTGCCGCACACAACCGTCGAGCACGAAATACACTTCCGTCGACACTTGTCCTTCTTCCAGCAGAACAGTTCCTTTCGGATATTCGCGAATGGTAAGCGTTTCAACAATTGCATCAACCTCGGTTTCTGTCAAAGGCATGATGCGTTGAAAATACTGCAGAAGCTTTTTATGCATGTTGTAACCTCGGGGTGATGCGGGGTAAAGGTAAGGATGTTGGTGGAGACCCTCCAACGGGAGAACACACGTCGCAAATCATCTGCTGGATGATTATAGCGAGAGATGATTGGCGTAAGGCAAATGCACGAAGGGTGCGGACGCTCCAAGGGTGTAGACCCTCCAAGGGTGCGGACCCTCCAAGGGTGCGAACCCTTAATCAAATTCCCGTCGGTTGAATCACACTGTTTCTGTTTCCTTCTGTATCGAGGAATGAAAAGTACAAACCGAATCCGGGGATCATCATAGGATCGCCGAGCACCTTACCGCCGTTGGAGTTAATGGCGTTCATTGCAGCTTGCATATCTCCTACTCCGATTACGATCGAAGGAAATTGTGCCGGCCAATCCGGTTTTACGGGATAGAATCCGCCGTTGATTGCACCTGCAGGTTGTCCGGGTTTTGCATCAGCAACAGCAGTTGTTGCCAGAATATAGTTTCCGGAGTTCTCACCGAGATGCGTGAGTTTCCAACCGAAAACGTTGCTGTAGAATTTGGAGATACGCTCTGCGTTGGTGTATGGAATTTCGAAGTGTACGACGGGGTTCATGGAAATATTTTTCGTTTTACAATTTTACTGCAATTAATACCAACCGCAAATACGGAATTTTCAAATACTACTTCCTTCGCCTATCTATCGAAATTCCTTTAACGGAAAGACCAATGTTGACAACGAACAGAATGAGATTGAACAGAAACATAATCAAGGAGACACTAACCAGTGTATTCAGACTCGCGTAAGATGAAATTACGGACTCTTCTGCGGAATTCGCCATTTGCATCATTCTATCCGAACGCCAGCTCATCCATTGGATCAAAATAACAAGTGGTAACGACAGCGTGAATTGAAGCAGACATAACCTGAAATTGCAATACTTGCGGAAAACATAATAAGTCAATGCGCATACAGAGTAAAATGCAGATGTGGCAATACTAAACTCAAAATAACTAATGATGAAATAAGTATCCAGTAAATTAACGTCGAATGAAACGCGAGGTAGCATGAAACTCAGCGGTGTTAAAACAACTGCAAAGATCAGATACCAAACATAAATTGAAGTAGTTTCGACTTAATCTGACAGTAAGGGTTACTTTTAAAGTGCAAACAAAAAAAGTAATCACCCTTA
>JAKLJE010000052.1 GCA_023151315.1 Bacteroidia bacterium | reverse complement strand
GGTTAAACTGGATTTGATCAATACTGCGGACAGTGAACAACTGAAAACAATGTATGTTGATCAAATGGAACGTTCACTGCAAAACGGCAGCAGAACCAACGCAGGTTTAGGATTGATGGAAATTGCACGTGCAATAAACGGTCCGATTACGTACAAGTTTATTCCGTTCAAAGGTGACTACACCTTTTTCTCTCTTGATCTTTTAATTTCATTAAATTAAGAATGGACTCTCTCTTCATTGCGGCCACAAGAGCAACTCCGGAAATCAGTTTCGATTCAAGAACAGAGCATTACCTGATCAAAGGACGATCAATTCCTGCCGATGCTACTGAGTTTTACGGTCCGTTGGAGAAATGGGTTGACCAGTTTGTGCTGATTCAGAAATCCGACAGTGTTACTGTTGATGTGAAATTGGATCATCTCAATACTGGATCTGTAAGATCGTTGCTAACAATCCTCGCTAAAATTATCAAACTCCGCGATCAGCAAGTCAGCGTGATGATCAACTGGCATCACGATGTTGAAGATGAAGATATGATTGATAAAGGAGAAGAAATGTCTCTGATCCTGGAACATCCTTTCCGATTTGTTCCTTTTCGCGAAGACGATTGAATTGATCAGATTGTTTTGAGCAATTCTGTTGCTTCCGCAGCATGCACACCTTTTTTCGCTTCGATTGATTTCAAGAGCACTCTCGCTTCTTCCTTTCTGTTCAGCTTAATCAGTGTATTGGCTTTTTGAAATTCTGCATCCTGAAAACGGGTGTGCGTCGGATACTTCAATACTTCTTCGAAGAATACAAGTGCGGCATTGTACTGTCCGGAATTGAACAGTTGCAATCCGTTTATATATGATAATTCCAGATCGCGATCGCTTGGTTTCAGCGGATGCGGCGATTGCGGTGTTGCGGAATCAGCCAACACAACTACGGCATCTGCACTTTCTTTCGTGGCCGGAGCTCCGGAATAATTATCGTTACGTGAATCAGAATTCTGCACCACTGTAGGTGCAGTTGTGCCTGAAGATAACTCGCTGCGCTGCGCATTTACTTTTGCAGCATCTTTTTTCAAGGCTCCTTGCGAAACGGCAGATTTGGCTTTTTCTACCAGGCCGGGTTTGCGTTGCTGTTCTTCTGCATTCTTATCACCATCAGCGTTTGCCTGTTCCCATTGCTGTGTAAAGCCCGCAACAGGACGTTCTTCATCTTCATTTAGTTTCAACTCCTCTGCAACCGCAGGAACCGGAGCGTCATCAGCGTAATATTCTGCTGAAACATCTCCTTCAGCAACGGAATGATTGGAGGAAATTACTTCAGGTTGGTTAGCAAGTTTTGGATCCTGTGCTGCAAGTTGCTGATCAGAACTTCCGCTTTGTGCCGGTGTCGTAATGCTGTTCACAGAGTCCATCATTACAGCAGGCGGCGCATCGCTTGCAATAATTTCAGATGCTTTATTGTCGGCCAAAGATGCTTCATCGTTACTGATCATTAATTTGAACAGGAATGCTGCACCTAATATTACTACTACTGAAGCAGCCGCTGCATACCAAATCCGTTTATTGGATTTGTGCAGCGGTATCACTTTCGCATCTGCTTTACCGGAAGTCGCAGGAAGCGGAGCATTGAGTACTGCCCGATCCTTCACCAGTTGCAATCCCTCCAAAGCTTCTGCGCACATATCGCAATCCACCATATGACGTTCACACGCGTTCTGCTCCTGAGGAGTCAGCGTGCCGTCAAGGTAGCCCAGAATCTGATCCTGTGTCAGACATGGATCCTGTGGAAGTTGATGATATGTTTTATTGTCGCTCATTCTTGTTTCTTCTGCATCAGGATTTTCAGGTTTCTTTTTCCGTTCTGTATGTAGCTCTTTACTTCATTCAGACTGAATCCTGTCAGATCCGTGATTTCTTTGTAACATTTCTTTTCCAGATAAAACAATTCCACGCAGCGTCGCTGATTTTCATTCAGCTCCTGCAACGAAGATTCCATCGTCTGCAATTGTCTTTCGGTTTCGGTTACACCATCAGGATGCACCGATAGCCCGGATTCCATAAGGCCCCCTGAATCTTTTTTTAATTCCAGCTCTGCCGCTTTTTTAGACTTCGCCGAACGCAGATACATCAGGCATTCGTTTTTGGTAACCGTGTACAGCCAACCCTTAAATTGATCGATTTTGTGGCGATTCAGGTCTTTTAGCAACTTTTCAAATACGTGCATCTGAACGTCCTGCGCCTCATCTTCATCTTTCAGATATTTCATGCACACACCGTAAACAAGATGGCGGTATCTGGAAAAAAGTTCGCCAATACACACGTTATCGCCCGTTTTGCCGAATTCGGCAACCAGCTCAGCGTCTGTCATTTTCCGGATATGTGATGAATATTCGACCACAACTTACCTTCCGAAGATACAACTTTCGGCGCGAAAGGTTCAGACGGCGCATCCCAAAACAAAAACGGGTCAGCTTGCACCGACCCGTTTCATTGAAATAAAAGCTGCCTATTGACGTACGAAGCGTGTACGGGTCACGGAAGTTTCGGCAACAACTTCGATGGTGTACATTCCTGTAGCAAATTCAGCAACATCAATTGTCAATTGTTTGGTTTGATCAGCCGGTTGTTGTGTGAAAACAACACGACCTGCAGCATCAACTACATTAAGTGTTACGATCGCCTCATTCGAATTAACGGTCAGTTGATCTGAAGCAGGATTAGGGAATACGTTGATTGTGTTTGTGGAAGTGTAAGTTGGTTCTGCGATTCCCGAAAGGCAAGGCTGGTAAGCAAGCTGATGCGAACTGAAATAAGGATCAAAGCTGGTTGCACTGCTGATCGGCCACATATCCTGTTCAACAATTGACTGGTTCGGAGCAATCAGAATATAAGTTGGATAAGCACCGATTCCATATGCGTTACATACGGCATCACCGCCTCCGTCCGTTCCGCTAACTACAGGGAATCCTGCAGGCCCGCCCAAATAAGTGTTCTCATATTGAATACACTCTGCATCGGTATCTCCGATATCAATTGAAATAAAGAAAACATCCTGTGTATTGCATCCGTAATTCTGGTATGTCTGTTTGAAATACGGAACTGTTGCCTGACAAGGCGGACAGGTAGTAAAGAAGAAGTCGATGCAAACGTATTGACCTCCCTGAAGAATGTTGAACAGGTTGTGCTGATGTCCGTCAACATCAGTTACAGTGAAATCCACAGCTTGTGTAAGTGTAGTTTGAGCCTGGATAGAAGCGGTGCCGATGAGAGCACCCGCAATAATGGATAGAAGTTTTTTCATGTGTGAGTTTTAAGTGAATGATTGTTGGTGTATTGAGCTTCTGCTAATATGGGATGAAGCGGATTGATTTCCACAGGAATGATAAAATATGACTATCAAAGGAGAGAATCTGCGAATAGGTTCTCCGGCGATTGAAATTCATCCGTGTTTGGTTAGATTTGCCAGTTATAAAGTCTGAGTTTCGTCAAATGTCTGATAATCAGTAGTTTTAGTTATCGAGGTTGACCGCGACGTTTCTTAGGCACAATTAATGCTTCAGAGAATTGCATATCAATAACTTTCGACCTATGAAAAGAATACTTACTCTCCTCGTCGTTCTGCTTTCAGTTTTGCAGGTAAACGCACAGCGTGACCTGACTGAGCGCCGACCTTTATGGATCGGTGTGAATATGGGCGGAACATGGCAAACCAGCGATATGAAGCCGGTAGGTGGAATAGGCTGGGGTATGACCGTTTCCCGTTATACCCGCGTTTCAAATCCAAGTCCGGTTTATTTCGGATGGCGTTTCCGTTTTCTTGACGGACGCAATTTCGGTTATAACTACAATAGCCAGACAACACAGCAGGTTCAGGCGAACTCTGTTGTAAACGGACATTACGGATCTTCATTAACCGACACGAATTACTTTGGTAATTACAAAATGCGATTCGACGAATTCGCATTTGAACTGATTGTAGGAAGCAACTCACTGCGCAAACATGGTGTATTGCTTTACGGTTTCGGTGGTGCCGGACTGAACTACTGGAAGACCACAACCAACCTGATGTATGAGTCAACCAACTCACACTACAACTATTCTGCGGTTTCACTTCTTGGTGATGAAGATGCAGTGAAAACTGATCTTGACAATCTTCTTGATGATACTTATGAAACAGATGCCAACGGCAATGGTGCTACATGGTCGTTCATGCCGTCTGCCGGCTTCGGTTTCGGTTATCAGTGGAGCAACTTCATGATAGGAATGGAACACCGCACCACCTGGGCGTTGAATGACATCATCGACGGAACCAGTCATAATAGTGTAGGCGGAGCAACCGGCAACAATGACCTTTATCACTACGATGGTTTGGTAATGCGTTGGAATTTCAATTCACATCACTCTACGAATTCATCGACTCATATTCCGCCTCCACCGCCGCCGAATCCGAATGTGTTCAACAACAACCCGAATCCGAATCCGAACAACAATAACAACACTGTTGTAACCGATCCGAATCCGAACAACAACAATAACTCGAATCCGATCGGTAACAATCCGAATATTCCGGTTCAGCCTCCTACTGTGGAGTTCACAACTCCTAATGTTACTCCGTATGTGTCGAATACTCTGAACCAGAATCTGGTGGTGAAACTCACCCACATTGCAACCAAGAGTCAGATCTCATTGACCATTAACGGTCAAGTGAGCACGGATTTCAATTACAATCCGGTAAACGGTCAGATGACTTTCTCTCACACTCTTGTGCCGGGAAACAACACTTACTATGTAATTGCAACTAACAGCGCAGGCAGTGATGACGATACACAAGTGATCACTTACAAACAAGGCTCAAGTAACAACCAGAGCGGTACACCTCCGACAGTGACCATTACTACACCGTCAACCAATCCGTACACTTCTGCAACTCAGAATATGACTGTAAACGCAACTGTTGTCAATGTATCTTCAACATCTGCGATTACTGTAACACTTAACAACACTCCTGTTACCAACTTCACGTACGACAGCAGAAGCGGAGCGCTTTCCTTTGTTGCTTCACTTTCTAATGGCGACAACAATGTAAAGATCACAGGATCGAATCAGTACGGAACAGCTTCTGACGCAACCGTGATCAAATACAATCCTGTGAATACGCCTACAGTTGCGCCACCGGTAGTGATGATCACAACTCCTTCAGCTTGTCCTCATCAAACCAAAGTATCGACGCAAACCGTAACAGCTACTATCACCAATGTTACTCAGGCTTCTCAGGTGACTATTGTTCTGAACAATCAGCCTGTAACCAACTTCAACTATTCACAGCAGCGTACACAGGCTGTGGTAACTTTCACAGCCAATCTGGTTGCTGGTAACAACCCGTTCACTGTTACCGGAACAAATGCGGCAGGAACAGACAGTAAGTCATGTATCATTGTTTACAAAGTGACTAATGATCCGCCTGCAGCACCACCGGTTGTGACGATCACATCACCTTCTGCTTGTCCGTTTACCTCACGTAGTTCATCACATACTGTAACAGCAACTGTTACCAATGTGTCGCAAAAGAGTCAGGTGACTGTAGTCTACAACAATCAGTCGATTACTAACTTCAACTATACCCAGCAGGGTAGCAATGCTCAGATATCGTTTGTAGCTAACCTGAATTCAGGAGCGAATAATGTGATGATTACCGGTACTAACACAGCCGGAACTGATTCCAAGAGCTGCGTTCTGAATTATTCTTCACAAGTGTCGAATAATCCGACTCCAATTGCTCCTCCGGTTGTTACGATTACCAATCCTGCTACATCGCCATATCAGACATCAACAGTGGCGCAGACAATTACTGCAACGATTACCAATGTGTCAAAGGCGTCTCAGGTGTCCGTGACATTTAACGGAAATCCGGTAACTAACTTTACATTCACTGCAGGTGCGAGCAGCTCGAGTGTTTCTTTCCCGGTAACTCTGGTTTCCGGAACAAATACGGCAACTGTTAAAGGAACCAATACTGCGGGTAGTGATACAAAATCAGCAGATCTTGTTTATCGTGTGAACACTGTTCCTCCGACTGTTGATATTAACAATCCGCCAAGCAGCCCTTATGACGTTTATAATGCTGCATTCACAATGACTGCGATCGTACAGAATGTGAGCAGTGCTTCTGAAATCACGGTGAAGGTTGGAACAACTGTTGTAACCGGTTGGACTTACGATATGAATACGAAGATTCTTTCGTATCCAACGAATCTTGTACAGGGAAGCACTGTGTTCAAAGTTGGTGCACAGAACGCAAACGGACAGGCTTCTGATCAGGCAACAGTGGTTTACAAGGCCAATCAGAATCCGATGAATTCAGCTCCGGTAATTGCACTTATTACTCCGTCGTCTGCTACTGCTACTACTTCAACTCAACAGTATGCAGTAACGATGAGCGTAACAGGAATCACCGGCACGCAGAACGTTGTTGTGAAAGTGAATAACTCAACTTTAACTTCAGGTGTGAGTTACAACACAACATCAAAACAGTTGACTTTCACAGCTCCTCTGGGTTCAGGAAGCAATACGATTGTAGTTACTGCTACCAATACATACGGTTCTGATACCAAAACACTGACAATAACTTACAATGCTCCTAGCAGAACTTCGCCGGGCAACAATACTCCGAAGTCGTCAGAGCCGAAGAAGTCAGAACCTCAGAAATCGGAACCTCAGAAAGAAACACCGAAAGAAGCACCGAAGACAACACCAACACCATCGAGCACTCCTCGTGGTGGCGGTTCTTCAACTCCGGTAACGAAGCCGCGTTAATCGAAACAGTTTAAAATGAAAAAGGGATCGTATCTACGATCCCTTTTTTTTATGGTGCTGTTTGTAATTATATGCCAAGAGCTTTCATCAGATCCTCGCGTTTACGAACAGAAACAGGCACATGCGCGCCATCATTCATTACCGTATAGCCTCCATCAGCTTTAATGAATTCTTTCAGGTACTCGAGGTTGATGAGATGAGAGTGGTGTACGCGTACGAAGCCAAGTGGCTCCAGCAGTTCCTCATATTCTTTTAATGTGCGCGTTACTACAATCTGCTTGCCTCCCTTTAAAAAGAAAGTGGTGTAGTTGCGTTCGGATTCACAACGAATGATTTCATCTACACGGACAATCTGTACTTTGTCAGCACTGTTTAATGCGAGGCGACGAACGGAAGCAGTGCCTTGTGTATTCAAATGCTCAGCAAGTAATTTGATGTTTTCCGAGATTGATTGATTCTTCTTGGCTTCTTTCAGCTTTCCGACTGCAATTGCAAGTTCATCCGGATCAACCGGCTTCAGAAGGTAATCCAGCGCGCTGAATTTGATTGCACGGATTCCTTCACTGTCAAGACCGGTTGTGAATATTACTTGTGTATCCGTTTCTCCAAGCTGTTCAAGTAAAGTAAATCCATCTCCGTCTCCCAGTTGTATATCCAGGAATACAACATCCGGATTGTGTTGACGTAAAATCGTCAAACCTTCTTTCATGCTTCCGGCCATAGCTGTTATTTCAACTTCAGGACACCAGCGTTGAATATCTGCGAAAAGGCTTTGACGGGCTTCAGGAGCATCGTCCACTATTACTGCTTTGATCATGATTCAAATGTAGTGAGCCGGCGTGACAGTAAAATGTTAGAAAATGTTACTGCCGGACAAGTGTGGCTCAATATTCAATAACTGTAAAACAGAGAAGGGAATCTGACACAGATTCCCTTCCATATTCACTTGGTACGATCTTTAATTCAGTTTTTCAGGAATAACATCAACCCACATTCCTGCTTTCCGTGCATTTACGGCTCCGTCATACATAGTTTCGCAATACACAGCCGGAAGATAGAAATGTCCTGTATAAGTTGCATGAAGCTGTACTCGATACGTCTTACTTTGATTTGGTCCAACGTAGAAGTAAGTCAGGCACCGATCGTCACGAATATCACGGTAGTCATAATAATCTGATCGTTCATTCTGCGCTTCAGGGCCGGCCATCATTCTCTGATTCCGGATTTCCCATCCTGAAGGGAAAATCTGAGTTAAAGCCATCTCACGATATTCACCCCGCATTCCCGGATTGCTTACAGTCACCTCTGCGAAGAAGTCTGTTCCCTGTGTAATGGTTGCAGGATTCAGATCCAATCCGTTCAGCGATCTGTATTTCACTTCCATCAATAAGTTGGATGCATTGTCAGTCTCTTTACCGACATCCGGAACACCGCTAAGTATCACGCGGACAAAAATCACATTTGTCCCGTTATTCTTAACTGTAACAGAACCTTTCTGATCGTCCTTCACAGCAATTTCATTCTGTGAAATGGCCGTAGTGATATTCACTTTGCCGGATTTGCCGTTTACTACATAATCTGCATTGACACCTTTTGCTGTTTTATCTCCACCGGAGAATTTGCAAAGTGCAAGTAATGAATAAGCGGTTGCCTGGGTATTCATGTAGTAGTAATTCGCACTCAGATGTTCAGAGAGTGATTTCGCAATTGTTGCACCTTTTGCTCTCCAATCGTTTCCGAGGAGACAAAGAGTTTCCAGTATCATTGCTTCATCGCGATCGCCGCTACCGTATGAGTAAGAATACTCGTAATATGGTGCAATTGTCATGGAAAGTCCAGCAACCATTTGCTTGGCAATATCGGTTTGTCCGGCCAACTGATAAGCAGCTGCCAATCGCCATTTCGCCTGTACGCTGAGTGTCTTGACTTCTTTTAATCGGTTCATAGCTCCGAGCTCAGGAGATTTCGCCAATGCGAGCGTGTATAAACGATACGCCTGGATGAGGTCATCGTTGCGGTAGTAGTATCGATCGTAACGCGGTGTCCAGTTGGATGCCTGTTCCCGCTGGAATTTTTTCCAGTTATCAATCATGCCGGCAGGAAGTGTGAATCCTTTCGCCTCAGCTTCCAACAGAAAATGTCCGGCGTAATTAGATCCCCATTCACTTGGATATTGATCGCCCGGCCAATAACCGAATGCGCCTGATGCAGTTTGGAAATCCGTCAAATGATTGATGGCAACTTTGATATTCTCATTCACCAGATTCTTTTTCTGATCAGTCATTTCAACAACTTCCGATAGATACAATTGAGGGAATGCTGCAGATGTTGTTTGTTCAAGACAACCATGCGGATAACGCGTGAGGTAATCGAGACGCGAACCCAGATTCAAAGGAGGAATACTGCTGATCTCCAACACACCATTGTTGGTTCCTGGTAAGCCTACAGGAATGAAATCGGTGGACCATGATTTGCCCGGATCAACAACTGCTTCAATGGCGTTCGTCATTCTCGGATTCGGATTTCGTACATCAATTTCAATATCGAAAACAGAACGTTCTCCACCTCCTGTGGCAACAATCTGAACTTTGCCAAGCCCGGCAGTTTTTGCAACATTGAGTTTGAATGTAACAACTTGCTCTCCCGGTCCATTGAATGTAACATTTCGTGAAGTCCCGTCGGCTACAGTGAACTTATCATTGGTAACCAATGATAAGTTCACACCTTTTACTTTGATTTCCATTGCGAAGATGTTCACAGGCAAATCAACGGTTTCTCCCGGTCCGACCACGCGAGGCAGTGTTCCCAGAATCATCAACGGTTTGCGTACCGGAACAACTTTTTCTGCATTTCCATATGCACCGTTCTGTCCGGCAACCACCATGACCTTAACACTACCGATGTATTGCGGGATATCAATGTTGTGAGTTTTCTTTTCATTGGCACCCAATACAAACGGACCTATGAAACGCACCATTGGTTTGAAACGATTGGCCTTCTGAGCTCCTTTTTCTCCCGCTTCTCCGTCACCACCGATTCCAAGAACGCGTTCCAGTTCCGCACCATACGCACCCATAACAAGATCATACATATCCCAGGTTTTTACGCCGAGAGCTTCACGTGCATAGAAGTGATTCCATGGATCCGGTGTTTTGTAACGTGTGAGATCCAGCAATCCTTCATCAACGACTGCCAATGTATATGTCATCGGTTTCCCGCTCGTTTCGGAAACAGTAACCGGTGCTGAAGTTTCAGGTCGCCACGTTGCTGCTGTAGTAATGACAGGAGTGATGTGTGTTTTCGGATCGTCAACAACAATCGGAATTACACCATACATACGGATCGGTGCATCATTCTTTGTTTGCGCATGCGGCTGAATCAGCGTAACGCTTACATACACGTTCGGGGCCATTTCAGAAGTAACCGGAATGGTGTAAGTCATGTTACCTGCTGTTGCTGATTCAATCCAGTAACGATTGAGAATTTTCGCTCCGCTCTCAACAGTAATCAATGCACGACCTTGTCCCGGTGATGGAATGCTCAGTTTGATTTCTTCACCAACAGTATAAGATTTCTTATCGGAATTGAACTGAAGGAGACTTGCAGTTTCATTCGTACGTGTAGAACTTCCATCCCAGTATGGCCAATCGAACCAGACAACTTTACCTGTTGCGTGTCCGGATTTCCTGTCGAAAACACGAAGTACATATCGCCCGTATTGGTCGTCCGGAACTTTCAACTTAAATGAACCGCGTCCGTTTGCATCAGTTGAAATAGTTGTATCGAGAACAGGTTCGTAGTAATCTCCGTTAACATAGTAAGCAAGATTGTCGTATCCGGAACTCCACCACCATCTCCAGCTCACTTTGTATGCTTTAACTTCAAGATCGCTACGCTGTGCAGGTTTACCTGTTTCATCAAGTGATGCAACGAGGAAAGTATGTGATTGTCCTGTGTTGAGAGCACCGCCCCAATTGTCTCCTGTTGGTGCATACAGACCAACGTAATGTGAATATGGAGAATATTCGGTGGTGAAATAATCAATACTGAATGCACCGCTTTGCTCAAATACTCTTGTGTTGAATGATGCGTTAAGTTTCCCCGGAGCTTTCGAAGCTTTCAGATTCGCTGCAAAGTTTGCTTTACCGTTCGCATCCAATGTGCCGTCAAAAATGGTTTGATTCTCAGTGTAGAAATTGCTGGTAGGATCATCAAACTCATAGTTGTCGTAACCTTTGAATTTTGTGTCGCTCGCGTACAGCGTAACATCAACCTGAGCTTTCAGATTTTTCGCCGGAGAACCATGAAGCCAATTTGATTCCAATGCAATCTTACTGCCGTTGGATGCTGATAATCCTGTTTTGCCGAAGTCCATCAGAATTTTCAGACGATTCGGCATGATGGTTTCCACTTTGATGTTTTTAGTAAACACCGCGCCGCCCACTTTCACTTTTGCATACCAGAAGCCCGTAGGTGCGTCTGCATCTGTAGGAGTAGGGAAAGTATAGAATCCGTTTACCGATTGCGATTTTACAGTGCGGTTCACCATCTGTCCGCGTGCATTGTATAATTCGAACGTAACAGGATGCGTCTGCGGCAAAACGTGCATTTTATCTTCGAGGATAAATCCTAAGAACAAAGTATCGCCCGGACGCCAAACACCGCGTTCGCCGTAGATCATTCCTTTGATTCCTTTCTGCACTTCCTGACCAGCTACATCAAATGCACTTAGAGTGAGCGCAGATCCGTCATCGAGTTTCAGGTAACCACGTTGTGTTCCGTGTTTCGCAATAAGCAATGCAGGTTTCTTCTTCGGAAGGTTCACTTCAGCCAATCCGTTTGCATCACTCTTCATAGAT
>JAKLJE010000051.1 GCA_023151315.1 Bacteroidia bacterium | reverse complement strand
TATTCAGAATCTTTCGGGCACGATACCAGATAAACATTGTAGAAATAATTCCGGCAACGATAAGTAAGAACATCCAGGCTTCTTTCAGTTTTACGATGTTCGCAATGAAGAATGATACTTCTACCATTAGGAATATTCCAACAATTGCAATCACAAGCAGCAGACTGAACTTTCTTACGAAGCGCAGGTAGTAAATCATTAATGTGGTAGTCATCAACATCGCCAGCGTAATGTTGAATCCGTAAATCGATTCCATTGCACTTGATTCTTTGAAATACAATACAACGCCAATGCATCCCATGCACATCAGCCAATTGATGCTGGGAACATACAATTGTCCGCGTACATCCGTTGGATATTTTATGGTAACACGAGGCCAGAAGTTAAGACTCACTGCTTCGCTGATCAATGTGAATGATCCGCTGATCAAGGCCTGACTTGCAATGATAGTTGCTGCCGTGGCGATGATGATTCCGGAAAGGAGAAACCAATCCGGCATGATTTCATAAAACGGATTTAGTCCGTTAAGATGTTTCTCGCTGCGTGCCAAAAGCCATGCGCCTTGTCCCATATAATTGAGAAACAATGCCAGCTTTACGAATACCCAACTTACACGTACATTCTTTCTTCCGCAATGACCGAGATCCGAATACAATGCTTCCGCACCTGTAGTAGCGAGGAATACGGCTCCGAGGATCCAGAAAGCACCGGGATAATCAATAAGAAACTGAATTGCATAAAACGGATTCACCGCTTTCACTATTCCGGGAAATGCTGAGATGGATGCTACGCCCAGAACAGCAAGCATTGTAAACCACACCAGCATTATCGGACCGAAAGCTGCGCCGACAATTTTAGTTCCGAATCTTTGAAATGCGAAAATGGAGAAGATGATTGCCACAACAATCGGTATAACCGGAATATGCGGAACCACTAATTCAAGACCTTCAATGGCGGAAGTAACTGAAATAGGCGGAGTAATCATGCCGTCTGCGAGCAACGCTCCGGCACCGACGAACGCAGGGAAATACAACCACTTCTTATAGCGGCGAACAATGGTGTACAGAGAGAAAATTCCTCCTTCTCCATGGTTGTCAGCTTGAAGTGTGAGCCAGATGTATTTAAATGTGGTTTGCAGTGTGAGCGTCCAAAATACAAGCGATAATCCGCCGAACACCAACTCTTGCGTGATTTCACGTTCTCCGATCACAGATTTTAAAACGTACAAGGGAGAAGTGCCGATGTCGCCGAAAATAATTCCCAGTGTAACAATTACTCCCGCTGCCGATAACTTGTTGTGAATGCCAGACATTTCCTTTTGAATTTGAATACAAAGGAATCGGGCTTTCCATCAAGGCCGAATAAAAGTAAATGTGAGGTATATAAAGAAATTATAAAGATGCAGACTCAACAGAAGCGATATCCAACACCGCTTTCTGTTACGATATGCTTCGGATGATTCGGATCGCTTTCAATCTTCTTGCGCAATTGCGCAACGAACACACGCAAGTACTGAGTCTCGGATTGAAATCCAACGCCCCAGATTTCTTTAAGAATAAACTGGTGCGTGAGTACTTTGCCTTCATTGCGTGCGAACAACGCGATGAGATTGTATTCCGTAGCCGTAAGTTTCAGCAATTCGCCGTTACGTTTAAGTGTTCGTGCAACAAGATCAATCTGCAAATCTCCCGCTTCAATCAACGGATTGTTTTCCGGTGCGTTTTCTTTACGGAGTGAAGAACGGATACGTGCAAGCAATTCTCCGGTGCGGAACGGTTTTGTGAGGTAGTCGTTAGCACCATTGTCCAAGGCTCGAATGATGTCTTCTTCATGACTCAGCACGCTGAGAATGATAATTGGTCGTGTGTACCATTCGCGAAGCTGTTTTAAAAGCTCGTGTCCGCTTACATCCGGTAAACCCAGATCCAACAAAATCATGGCAGGCGGATGATTTGCGGCCATCAACAATCCTTCTTTGGACGTGCTGGCCAGGCGAACAATGTAGCCATTGCTTTCCAGTGTAATCTGTAGCAGCTTACGAATTTGCGGTTCATCGTCGATGATCAATATTTCCTGTGCCGTCATACGCCGATTTTTATTTTAGATGCTTCGCAAGGAATTCGTACTGTAAACACAGCACCTTTCGGATTATTCTGTGTAAGATGCAAAGTTCCTCCGTGTGCAAGCACGAAGCCGCGTGCAATCGAAAGTCCCAATCCGATTCCTCCGGTTCCTGAACCCGGAAGTCGGTAGAACTTTTCGAATACATTCTCTATGAATTCCGGCGGAAATCCGTTGCCGTTATCGCTCACAATAATTTCACAGGCCCCATCGCTGTACTTCACCTGAATTTCGATGATTGAATAGTCAGGCGTATGTTGATAGCTGTTCACGATCAGATTCTGCAATACCTGTTCTACAACTTTTCTGTCTAGATACATCAACGGCAACTTTTCATTTTGTGCAAAACTGACTTCGCGATTGACCCTGTGTTGTTCATTACGTTTCAGTACATAGTGAACAAGTTCGTTCACGTCGCACCAATCCGGACGCATTTTCAGAACTCCTGATTCGAGCCGACTCATGCTGATCAGATTTCCAACCTGCTGATTAAGGCGTTCTGCCGCAACTTCAATCTCTGCTATCAGTTCCTCCTTTTGTTCTTCCGTGATTTTCCCTTGTTCGGATTTGATTGCATCAACTGAACCGATTATCGCCGCAATCGGTGTACGGAGTTCATGCGACAATGAATTGAGCATAGTGTCGTACAATCGTATCGTTTCATCTCGTTCCTGTTTGTCGCGTGCTTCTTTTTCAAATTGGCGGATCTTAGATGAGAGCACCACATTAATCAACGCAACAACGAAGTACATTAACGCCATTAAAGCGTCTTCCGGCGAACCGATGTGTAAGGTGAAAACAGGAGGGATGAAGAAGAAATTCCAGATCACCGCGCTGAAGAACGCAGTAACCAGAACCGGCATTACATCAAAAAGCATTGCAAGAACGGAAACTGCCAACAGCAGTACCAACGCCACGGTTCGATATCCAATGAAGTCGGACGCGAAATAGGATGCCACGCTTAGCGTAACAATCAATCCAAGACTGATGGTCAGCTGGAGCCAGGCTGGATATCTGCGTACGCCGAACAGGTTCATGCATTACAAAGGTACTTCAGCTTATATAAAGAATTTATAAAGTGTTCTTTACTTCGGGCAAATTGCCTTGAACTCTGTACTTTTGACGCGTGAGCAGCGAAATGACACTCCTTCAGCGATTTGAACAATCCACTTCCCGTATTCCCTGGTTGGGAAAACAAGAGGTGAGCGCGCGCGCTTTCGTGATAGGAATTGTAATTGCGTCTGTATTAACGCTTGCCTTATTTACGTCCGGATACAAGTCAGAGAAGAATATTCTGACTGAAACCACTTGGTGTGTGGATACCGTAATGGTAAATGGTGTAACTCGACTTCAGCCGAATACATTGGGATTGTACACTGACTTCTCAAAGGGTAAGTCAGAAACAATGCAATTGCACAAAGACGGAACAGTAATTCTTCCCGGATTCAATTCAGAGGCCGTTCATGCCAAATGGAGATCAGAAGCGATATACATTGAGATTTATGATTCGGATACTTTCGGGAACATCTACAACAATGTTTACGAATTCTACATCACACCGGAATTCCTGAAACTGGTAAGTGAAGATGTGATGATCAGCACATCACGCAAAGGTGCATTCTGATTCAGCAGAATGTTGCAATAACGCCGCCGTTTACATTCTTGCCCAGCAACGGCGTATTCTTCGATAAACTCTTCGTCTTTGAATAAATCCATGACGCTTTCGGATCAAACGCGGTCAGCTCTGCTTTTTCTCCTTCTTTAATCACAGGTACCGAAAGACCTGAAATGCGACGCGGATTCACAGACAAAGCGCGTACTAATTGTTCCTGTGTAAGTACGCCCGGCATATTCGCAAGAGAGTAACACGTTTCCAAGCCTGTAATTCCGAACGCGGCGAGATCGAACTCAACAACTTTGCTTTCCACATCTTCAGGTTTGTGTCCGGAAGTAATGCAATCGATTGTTCCGTCTGCAACTGCGTTGAGCAATGCCACACGATCCGCTTCACTGCGCAGGGGCGGATTCACTTTGTAGTTTGTATCAAACTCAGAGAGCATTTCATCGTTCCAGCAAATATTGTAAGCGTGAACGGCAGCTGTTACAGGTAATCCTTTGGCTTTTGCTTCACGAATCAATTCCACACTTTTTGCAGTGCTGATTGCCATGAAATGTACCGGTGTTTCCGCATATTCTGCCAGGGCAATATTGCGCGCCACCATCAGTTCTTCTGCCAACGCAGGAATACCTTTCAGCCCAAGCATAGTGCTCATTGGCCCTTCGTTCATCTGACCGCCGTGAGAAACGGTTTTATCGTCGCAGCGTGTGAAGATTTTACCACCAAACTGATTCGCGTACATCATTGCGCGTACGAGCAATCCTGCATGTGAAATTGATTTGTCTGCATCACAGAATATGCGCGCACCGGCGGAATACATGTCAAACAACTCGGCCATGTCTTTGCCTTCCAAACCAACTGACAATGCACCGGCAGGGAGAATATTCACAGGAAGATCTTTCGATCGACGCAGAATGTATTCCACTTGCGCTTTGTTGTCAATCACAGGATCAGTGTCCGGCATCGCAAGAATTGCAGTGAATCCACCGGCTTTAGCGGCTGCAGCTGCGGACGCCAGCGTTTCTTTGTGTTCCATTCCCGGATCGCAGATGTGTGCATGCAGATCCATGAATCCCGGAGCAACATGCAGATCAGGTGATGTGATTTCTTCTGCGTCATCTACACGCAGCGCACTGCTGATTCGTGTGATTGTTCCGTTTTCAATTACGATATCAGCCTGCTTGCCGTTGTGCGGTGAATTGGGATCGATGATGCGTGCGTCGCGAAGAATAACTTTTGTCATAATCAACCTGCGATTACTGTTTGTGCTGTTGTGTCAATGTTGCGTTGTGTTGGCCAGAAACGAATTAAAAGTATTTCTGCCAATATGAAAATCAATGTCAACCAAAGACAGATTTTCCATAAACGAATACCGTGGTCTTTTTCTGAGAGTGTGACTGTCAGTCCCTGCGGACCTTTGTCTAAAATGGAAAACGCGGTAAGACCCGCAACATCATGTTGAGCCTGCAATTCTTCTTTAGTGAAAACACGCAGGTCAGATTCTTTACGATCGTAATTGAAAGAAACGCCCGTAATCAGTTTTTCGTCAAGCGTTACGAAGTAATTACCGGGTTCAGGAACAATCTTCTGAACATCGAGCAATGTTTTTCCGTCCTGCACGCGATGCGAAGGAATCACATCTGATTTTTTAGAAGGATCTGTAATATGAAACGGATTTTCTCCAATGCCGGTTACACTTCCGAGATCAATGGATTTGCTTTTCGAAATGGTGTAGAACAATTCATTCTGCGGCTGAGAGAACAAGGCTGCCTGATAAAGCGTTGGCACGAATAAGGCGTGACGCGGCAGATTTCCGAACGGGCCGTAAAGTCCGACCGCTGACAAATACACATTGCCCTTTCCGCTACGATAGCTGGCCATGAACAGATCGCCGTTGCGAAGGCGCATGAGCTCTTCTTCCCGTGATCGGGTGGAAGAGAGGATGCGATAATGATCGGCTGCAACAGGCATGTCCATGCGACCGTTCACACTTTCGAAAACACCTGTATACAACGGATGTTCGAAGTTCAGATGATCGACGGGCTGTGTTGTGGTGTCAAGAGCAGAATACCCCGAAAGACCGAGAGGATTCAGGAGTGCGTTGTATGAAGCAACATCTGCATTGGTGCCCGGGAAAATCATAAGGCTTCCGCCATTGTCAACAAACTTTCTCAGTTCAGCAGCAAGTCCGGAAGAGATTTCACGCAAGCCGTTTACCACAATGAAATTGTAAGAAGCGAAAGAAGTGTAATCCACTTTTCCTTCCTCTGCTTCAGTGAAAACAAAAGCGGAATCTGTTCCGAAGAGCGTTTTCAGATAGTGCGGCTCTGTTCCGGCAGGATTCATTACAGAAGATGGTTCAATACTCAATACCGGAATATTTTTCAGCACATTGAATGAAAAATAGAATCGATCATCGAATGTCACGGGATAATCGTTGATCTCTATCATTCCTTGCTGTAAACCCGGTTCACGCACAGTGAAAAACAGCACAGTATCCGTTACACCGTTAGCTTCCACGCTGAAGCTTGCAGGAGTTTTCGCCTGACCGTTGATGTATAAACGCATCGGAACGTTTTCCATGTCCGTTTCTGATCGTGAGCGAATACGCACGTGCATGGCTTCCGGCTGATTGCTTTTCCGGACGGGACTTTCAAACCAAACAGAATCGATGTAAAGATTGTTTCTGTTCTGTGCAGACGCAATGATTTCTCTGTAGCGAATGGACGTGTCTTTGTCGATTCTTCCGTAATCACAAATGGTTTGCTGAAAGTCGGAGAGGAGGAAACACTCTTTGTTCTCATCCGGAATATCGTTGGTAGTCTTCAGCAGGTCGCGTTGACGACGTACCACTTCGGAAACAGATCGCACTGCAGGAGAAGGTTTCACTTCCTCAAGCAATTCCAAAAATTCTTCTTTCGTTACGAATCGCTGGTGACGACCTTCGAAGTCGTTGGTGAGTAATTGAAAGCGATCGGTTACGCTGTAAGCAGCGACAATTTCGCGGGCATCCTTTTTTACTTCATCGAGCAGAGAACCGTTTGAACCAACGGCATCCATGCTGAAAGAATTATCAATCCAGATGCTGATGGCTTTATCGCCTTTGCGGACGGTGGTATTTTCCTGCGGAATGAACGGTTGTGCAAAGGCCATCACGAGGAAGAAAACGGCCAGCAATCGGGCGCAAAGAATGAGCAGGTGCTTGAGTTTATTACGCGCTTTGGTATCGTGACGCACTTCCCGCAGGAACCGAACGTTGGTAAACGCAATGCGTTTGAATTTCCGGAAGTTGAAAAGGTGAATAATGATCGGAATCGCCAGTGCAAACAGTGCAAAAAGGAAGGAAGGATTCGCGAAATTCATCAAAGGTTAAAGGTAGGGATTTTTAGGGATTGGGGGTTCGGGATACGGGAAACGGGAATTGGGAATCGGGAATCGGGAATCGGGAATTGGGAATTGGGAATTGGTATGCGGGAATCGGTATTCGGGAGTCGGGAAAGTGTGTTGAGGGATTTAGCCATTATTTTGCGTTACGCGATGGATAGTTGACGCAAACTTTGATGAGCTGATTGCAAGGATATAAACCCGGACGTGAACTATTAAATTCAGCCGGAGTTACATAACTGCATTCCTTTGCTTCAGACAAATGATCTACGATTCCAACTGCGACCCACACAATTGAAAGGCTCAGAGCGGACTTAATCCGTTCCTGTTCTTGAGTTAATACGCTTACGATCCTCTCTGAATCACTGACGCATTCAGCAAAGCCGGTACGTTGAGTATTGTAGGGTAGCTGATGCTGTGTTGATACGCGCCTTCTTTAGAATAGGCTGTCATGTATTCAGCGAAAGTTCCTCCCAAGCCCGGAATAATGCTGTCCTTAAGCGGAGGAACTGGTGGCTGAAATTCTCCCGGCAATGTCTGTGCGTTCGACATGATCTGCGTGTAATTCTGCTTCTCAAGCATGTCTGCTACAGTTTTTAATATCGTTTTGAACACTGAAACTTCCAGGTCATTGTGAATGCCGTGCAGCTTACTGAAATTAATACCCGGACTCGGAATGTTGTTTGTGTGGTTCGGAACATACAAGTCGAACACCGGATATGTTCCATCGTTATAAAGATTTTCAGGAACGAACATAAGCGTTGCTACATCCAGAGAACAACGTACCGCATCACAGTTAGAGCCTATGGAGTTATCCCAACCCGGAGGAGGCGACATGGTCGCAAATATCTGATCAGAGTACGTTGCAAATGCCTGATTCCCAGCAGACGGTCCCGCGAAACTGATACAGCTGATGTTCGATGCTGCACTCGAATCCCATTGAGCCCGCGCTTCGTGCAAATACAACGCAAACGTTGAGGATAACATGCCTCCCAAACTGTGCCCGGTTACGCAGGCATTGATAGCGCCATTGGCGGTTTCCTGAGCAAGGAATGAAATGATATTCTGTGTAGATTGATACGGAGTAAGATTAAGCAATGTCTGAAGCCCGATACTGGCACCTTCTGAAATCAGTGCGCCCGGAGCAGGATTGGTTGTAACGTTTGCAGAAGGAGGAGGCCAAGGCATTTGTTGCAGCAAGTCGAAATCGTCCATAAGAAAGTTGAGGTTCGATTCGAAGTTGGTGCCACGTATTGCAATAGCGTATTGTGTTTTGTCAGACTGATTCTGCGCAACGAACATGAGGTTGTCCTGATATTTCGCGCCGGGTACGG
The DNA here is from genome assembly GCA_023151315.1 of Bacteroidia bacterium. Classification (GTDB taxonomy): domain Bacteria; phylum Bacteroidota; class Bacteroidia; order Palsa-965; family Palsa-965. The sequence goes on along the minus strand of JAKLJE010000051.1, from coordinate 3,507 downwards.
TATAGACTCCCGGCCCCCAAACCACTTGCCAGTTAGAAGGTGCTGTTGAAATTGGAGGAATCTGTGGTATTGCTGAGTTGATGTAATTCAGAATTTGATTTTCAGGATCCGGAGTGGTGATCAGTTCACCGCAATAGGCAAGATATGCAAAACTGAGCATGATTTGTCTTTGACTTTCATTCTGAATAATACTCATCGTTAGGTTTAGATTAGGTGAAATCAATGGTGATAGCGTTGTACACAGTTCGCAAGGGTTCGGACCCTTGGAGGGCGCCAACCCTTCAGTCGGCTGCACTTGCAAGAATACTGATCATTCCCTAGCTGGCTCTGGACAATTTCGCATGATTCTTCAGCGGTTTTCAGCTACCCGGTTAAGTTTAAAGATCAGATATTAAGAGAGTTACGTGTGTAATTCTGCATGGTTATTCCACACGATGGAGCACTATATCATGACGAAACTTCTGGTTTATTCTGTCCGAATAGCGTATTATAGTTTCATAGATCTTGGTCATGGAAACGAAATACGGATTTACAAAACTGTCTATTGAAGAGTTCGAAAGCTGGCTGAATAAAATCAGTGTGGCAAGAACCATAAAATACATTCAGGAACATCACACTGCCATTCCGGGATATGAACATTTTACAGGCAGCAACCATTTTGAACGTCAGAAATCCATGCGCGATTTTCACGTAGTGGAACGAGGGTTTTCTGATATCGCACAGCAGTTCACAACATTTCCGGATGGCAGCATCGTAACCGGAAGAAGTCTTGAGAAAACACCTTCGGGAATTAAAGGATTCAACTCACATTCCATCTGCATTGAACATTTCGGAAACTTCGACAAAGGCAAGGACGAAATGCGAAAAGAGCATGCGGAAACTATTGTTCGCATGACTGCAGCACTCTGCCGCAAATTCAATATTCCTGTTGATACTGATCATGTTGTTTATCACCATTGGTTTGATCTGAATACAGGAAAGCGCACCAACGGAACCGGCTCCACCAAGTCGTGTCCGGGTACCGCATTTTTCGGTGGTAACACTGTTGATGATGCACAGAATAATTTTATTCCATTAGTGAAATCTGCATTAAAGAAAATCGGTGCAAATATTTCAGTGCCGGATGCTCCGCCTGAGGTGTTGCGTTATGCATGGGTGACTACAAATACGCTGAACGTACGCAAAGGCGCCGGAGCAGATTTCGATAAGGTTGCAGATCGTGAACCTGCCGCGCTTGGTGCTGTATTGCGCGTGTACAAGGAGAAAGACGGCTGGCTGAAAATTTCCGCTTCCATGAATCATTGGGTGAACGGAAAATTCACAGCAGAAGCAAAGCGTGCCATAGTTACCGCAGATACACTGAACATGCGAACCGGTCCGGGGACGAACTTCGAGAAAAAAGGTTCATTCAAAAAAGGAGATGAACTTTTTATTTACAAAGAAGAGAACGGATGGTGCAGAGTAGGAGTAGAGGAGAAATGGGTGAGTGGGGAGTTTTTGAAACAGTAAACAGTAAAACACATCATATGACAAGGATTCTATGCATTCACGGTATCGGAGGTAAAGATGCTTCCGTTGATCAATGGAGTAATGATTGGAAAGAAAAAATCATTGCGGGTTCGGGATTGGATCCTGCCACAACGCAGTTTGAGTTTTTCCTGTTTGATGATCTTTTTTCTCAGCGGGAATCGGAGACCGGCGGTATTGAATACGGTCGCATGTTTAAAGAACTGCTGGCGAGTTGGGTAACTTATGCTTTTGAAGACCGAACAAAAGTGTTTGGATTGAAAAATGCTGTACGCTGGTATGCCGGAATGGTAGCGCAGTTTGCAACCGACAGTGTACTGCGTTCACAATTACAACGCCGTTTGACGGATACACTTAATCGCTTTCAGCCTGATCTGGTATATGCGCATAGTCTGGGAACATTAATCACCTATGATTTGCTTGCGCAAGAAGCCGCACAGAACAAACGCCGCGATTTTGTACTCGTCACTTCCGGTTCACAGATCGGTCATCCTGCCATGCGTTCCAATTTCGGCGGACTCATCCGTATGCTGAACGTGAAGTTCTGGTACAATTTCCATAACGACAATGACCGTGTGTTTGCATATAAACCTATTGTAGTATCACATCCTTCGTATTCTGAAATTGAAACGGAATTCAAGAAAGCATTCATCAATCACGAGGTGCTGGATTACATGTCGCACGAGAACGCGGTGAACATTGCGTGGCCGCAAATTGCTTCAATGATTTCAGGCCCACGCAACGCCCGTTCGCTATCTGTTGCACGTTTCTCTGCGAAAGTGATCAAGCGTGAGCCGACGCGTAAGGCAGTGCTTGTGGGCATCAACAATTATCCGGATCCGGAAAACAATCTTCAGGGATGCCACAACGATGTATTCCGCATGAGCGAAGTGCTTCAGGAAATGGGATTCGCTCCTGAAGATATTCGCGTAACACTTGATGAGCGCGCCACAGCGGCGAACCTGCGTACGCGTCTGCAATGGTTGCTCGGCGATGCACAGGATGGTGATGTACGCTTCTTCTATTACAGCGGACACGGAGCACAGATTCCTGCATCGCATGATGAACTTGAATCCGATCACAAAGATGAATGTCTCGTAACGTACGATTTCAATTGGGACGACCGCTCCACCGCTTACACCGACAAAGAATTTGTTGAAATGTACAGCCAGTTGCCATACGGAGTCAACTTCATCACCATGCTCGATTGTTGCCATTCCGGCGGAGTATCCCGCGACGGAGCAAACAAGGCGAGAGGAATTTCCGCACCGGATGATATCCGTCACCGCGAACTGAAATGGGATGCGCAGCGACAAATGTGGATTCCGCGCACACTGAATCTTGCGAAGAAAAAAGTGTTTACCGCCGGTGAAAAAGCTCAGGCACTTTACACTGGTGAAGACGGCGCTACACGTCGATTCGGACGCGGCGTTCCGCTGTGGAGCGATTCGCGTCACTTTGAAAAAGCTAAAAAGCAATATGGTCATGACGGAGCATTCATGCCGTTGATCATTGAAGCATGTGATGAAAAACAATATTCTTATGAATACCGTCACGGTGTAACTTCATACGGTGCATTCACTTATTCGATTACTACTATTCTGCGTGATCTGAATCGTAAAAAGAAGAAAGTGACCTATGAGCAACTGATGAAACTGGCGGCAGAACGATTGGCTGAGTTGCAGTTTGAACAGACTCCGGTGCTTGTGGGCCCGAAAGATAAAGTGAAGTCGATAGTGCCGTTGTTGTCGTTGTAGAAAACAGCAGTTTCCAAACGGGAATTACATTCTGTTTCCAAACGGGAATTACATTCTGTTTCGAATGGAACAATTTTAGTATGATGAAAATTTCATGACGCACGCTGAAAAAACAACAAAGTCCGTAGAGAATAGATCTTCAGGGCAACCGTTGAAGATCGATTCTCCGGACAGTACTCATGAAAAAGAGGCGAAGTCGGTTGCTGAACAGTTAGCGCGCAAT
>JAKLJE010000050.1 GCA_023151315.1 Bacteroidia bacterium | reverse complement strand
GGACTCATCACTCAGGATGTTGACGGGGTTTCTGAAGTTGAAGTCGGGTATCACATCATGCCGCAGTATTGGGGAAAAGGTTTCGCTCCTGAAGCAGCACGTGCTTTTTTCAGTTACGCCTTCGAAGAATTGTCGTTAACACGAGTGATTTCTCTGATCAATATTCACAACACAAAATCACAACGTGTTGCCGTGAAGAACGGGTTGACAATTGAAAAGCAGACAGTGTGGAATGAAATTGATGTACACGTGTGGCGCACAGATCGGGATACATTTATCAAACATCTAAGAAGCGTTGGCTGATAGAAACAATTGCAGTATGGTAAAAAGGATTGCGCTTATAGCTGCACTTTGCGGTTTGATCTCTGTCGGAATGCTGAACGCTCAGCAGTCGAAGTTCGGCAACTGGTTCATTTATTTCGGCAACCAAAGCTTTAAAAAAAACTGGAACTGGCACAACGAAGTACAAGATCGCAATTACAATCTGGCCGGTGATTTAGAGCAGTTACTTCTGAGAACTGGAATCGGCTATAATCTCACACCGAAAAATAACAATGTTCTGTTGGGATATGCATACATACGAAGCGAGAATTATATAAACGGAGGAAACACTAAAAGTGTGAGTGAAGAACACCGATTATTTCAGCAGTTCATCACCAAACAGAACTTCGGACGTTTCTATCTGCAGCATCGCTACCGTATAGAAGAGCGATTCATTCGCGATAATTTCAAATTAAGATTCCGCTACTTTTTCGCGATCAACATTCCTATAAACTCCAAAGAGATGCAGGCGCGAGTACTTTACTTCTCAACTTACAATGAAATATTTGTTAACTCTCAGGACGAAGTATTTGATCGTGATCGCTGGTATTTTGCTTTAGGCTATAATATCACGAACAATCTCAGAATTGAAGCCGGATTCATGGAACAGATGTTCAGCGGCCGTGAGCGCAACCAGCTTCAGATTGTTCTCTTCAACAACATTCCGTTCCGATCGCGTTCCGATCAATAAGCGGAATGCTTTATCTTAGCGCCTCACAAACATAACTTTCAATTATGAAACGTCACGCTACTGCCAACTGGACAGGTTCCGGTAAAGAAGGGAAAGGCAATCTTTCCACACAAAGCACAACGCTTAACAAGACTCAATATTCATTCTCAAGCCGCTTCGAAGAAGGTGTTGGTACCAACCCAGAAGAACTCATCGCTGCTGCACATGCAGGTTGTTTCTCTATGAAACTTGCATTCGTACTTGGCGCTGCCGGCTTCACTCCTGAAACTATCGATACCCGTTGCGATGTTACATTGAACCGTGAGAAAGGTTTGATTGAAGCTTCTCACCTTACTGTTTCCGCAAAAGTTCCGGGAATCACAAAAGAGAAATTTGAAGAGTGTGTGAAAACAGCAGAAACTACCTGCCCTATCTCAGCAACGCTGAAGTCAAACATTACTTCTGATGCTACACTGCTTTAATCAGTAAGCGAAATAAAATGAAAATGCCGGCACTATGGCCGGCATTTCTGTTTTGTAATTGTACTGTTCTATCGAATCAACGCAACAGTTCCTTTCATATCAATGAACTGACCTGTTGAGGTACGGAACGTGAGTGTCCACACATAAATTCCAGGCTGGCATTTATTGTTTCCGATTTTACCGTCCCAACCTGTGAAGCGATCAGTAGTCGAGAAAATATTCTCGCCCCAGCGATCGAAGATGTCGAATTTATATTCTTCCAAATCAATAAATCCTGTTGATGGAATGAAAACATCATTCACACCGTTGTTATTCGGAGTAAATGCATTTGGAACAAAAACCAATGGTTTCTGCATGGCTTCAGCAAAGTTGGATCGGCTTGAATCCGAGAATCCGTAAATGTTTGTGTTGCCTTCCACTGCTTCAATGTAGTATGTGAACAAACCGCTAACGGAAGGAGAATATGCGCTTACGTCATCAACATACGTATTTGAATCCAAAGCCTGGTATGGAACACTGGCGATAGGAATCGGATCGAAAACGCCGTCAATAGATCGATAGATATTGTAATAATCCGTTCCTCCCGACCAACTTCCGTAATCGTTCCAACGTACAGTATTCGTGAATTCATTATTCGCAATTGCTTCGCAATACATTGTGCGGGCAATATTGGAAATCAGATTCGGTTCACCGCAACTGTCAATAGCCACAACCCGATAGAAATAACTTTGCTGCTCAGTCTCTGCAGTGTTGTCATAATAAATTACCTGCGTTGTTGCGTTGAAAGGCACAAAAGCTATTGCAGCAAACACGCCGGTTGCTGAATCCGTGCGCTGAATTTCATAGCCCTGAACGTCCGCAGTGTTATCCACATAAACATTCAGCATTACCTGTCCCGGAGCGCTTACGGTTGCGACGCGCAAATATTGGAACAGTGGAGCCTGAGCAACATTCACATAAACGCAGGATTCATTGGAAGTGGATGAAATTGTACCTGCTGCGTTGAAAGCCACAACATAATAACAATACGTCGAAAGCTGATTCAATCCCGAGTGTTCGAAGCTCTGATCGTTAGCGGGATTAGTTCCGAGATAAACCAGAGGACCGTTGTTTTCACTTACATACACAGAGTATCCCGCCACTGATGGATTCATGTTATTGTAAACATTCCAAGTAAGCAATGCTGTTTCGTTACAGATATCGATCGCCGTGCTGAGAAGTATCGTGTTGTGTGTGGGACTGAACGCACTGATATTTCCGCAGGAATCAAATGCAGCAATTACGTATTGTTCTGATTGCTGGTCGGCATTTGAAATCAGATTGATGTACGATGTGTTATTCAGACCGAAAACTGTATCCAGAGCCGTCCAGATATTGTTGATGAACTGATATACAACATATCCGACTACATCGCCCGAGCTGCTGCTTTGCCACCCGAGCACTGCATTTCCGTTCGCATCAACACTCACAGAATCAATCGCAGGAATAACAGGAATGATGAGATCCTGAAAGACATCACCATCAACATTAGAAACCGACCAGCAGCCTGCCGTATCGTAAATTTCAATTCTGTAATTCACGAGAGCGTTACAGACATTCACCGTATCCAGGAAATTAAGTCCTGAAGTACTGTCGATTAAAGTCCATACACCTGCAGGATATTCTTTAAAAATGTGGAAACTTCCGAACTGAGAAGCCGGAGGAGGATTTCCGATATTATTCCACTGCAGTGTAGCTGTTCCGTTGTTATTATTCACAACCTGAAGGAAGATCGTGCTCAGCGTATCCTGTGCAGGCGACAACGCCATTCCGTTACAACCGGAGCGTGTCTGAACCATATAATAAACAGGACCTGCATTTGCGTTCGCACCAACGTGTGTATACGTCAGCTGATTGTAGTTAAATACGGAATCCACTACTGTGAAAGGACCGTTCGGGTTCGTGGACGAGAATATCTGATAGCTGTTGAATGTTCCTACAGTATCAATCGGTTGATCCCATGTCAGTACAACATCTCCGTTAGGTTGTACAGCAAGACAATGCAGATTCGGAGATGGAACCATTGGAAGGGCCAACACCGTTATGGATATCGTCGCTATTTTCTGCGCAGGCGCCGGACAGAAATCATCTTCAACTTTAAAGATGAAGTTGTATGTATTGGATTGAACTGCACAAGTATTGGCGTAACCGACGTGTGCACAATCGGTCTGCCACGTAAATACAGTTGATGCGTTAACAGCATTCACAACCGGAGGAGCTCCGTTAAGTGTTGCGCAAGGTGCGTTCAGACAACCGCTGGCTGCATTGGTAAATCCAGTTCCGAACTGATTACCCGTTGCAGTAATGGTCAGTGTTTGCGGATTGTTATTCGGAAGCAGATCAAAATCAGTTCCACTCAGAGTGAAATTCACGAGTGTTCCTGCTACTACAGTATCTGAAAACGTAGTTCCGCCATTCAACGGCGGTGGTACAACCGGAGGACCGTTAGTTCCGCAAGGAAGCAATACAACCTGCATCTCGCGATATATTTCAGCAACCAACTGACCGCACTTCCATGCTTCCACTTTCACACATGTAATAAAATTCCCCTGAGTGAATGAAGTATAAGTGATTTCACCCGTCAGCGGATTGATTGATGCCGGAACGTTATTAGGATCAAGATTCACTCCCGGCATGGGACTATTGGCACTGAATCCTGCGGCATAAGAAACATTCATTGGAGAAACTCCGGGATTCCATGCAGGATTACCTGCAACCGTATCACCTAACGAAGTGGCCCAAGAATAAGCAAGTGAGTCGCGCTCCGCATCAACGGCATTGTGATTGTATGAAAACGGATACCCTGTACAGATAATCGTTTTCGGACTTTCCAGAAACTCCGGTGAATTATCATAACACGGATTCATATTCGCCGCATTGTACGGATACATTACCGCGCGAAGCGTGAAACCTGTAGCAGCAGGATTGTTCAGATTCGTGATTGTTGGATTTCTGCAACATGTCGTATAACTGAATATCCATCCTTGAGCAGGTGGAGTTCCATTTAATAAAATCGGGGCAGATTCATAAACAAACTCCTGAACAGCACCGGCCATCGGAGCCGGAGCATTCGGCCATCCCGGTAATGATTGAGCAGCATTACAGGAGATCGAAGGACCAATACCATTACACACCGGAGAAATATCAGCACTTGAAACCTGTACAAGAGGAATCTTTCCGATTATCGGATGATTGTCAACGTTAAGATCAAGATTCGGTCCGAAAGAGACGCCATTGCAATCGCGATACAGTTTCATTTTGAAAATAAACTGTCCGCCACCTTGACATGTCCATGTGATTTCTCCTCCCATGACATGTGACGCATGAAGATCAATGCTCGAAACATTGAAAATCAGAACCAGTAATGCAACAGCCCGTAGCAGGGGGAATTTTCGGAACCGCATAAAAAATATGAAGTCCTAAAGATAATTATTAATGTGGTACGAACAGCAGGCGAAATCAAGTGTATTATCCTGAATTCAAGCTACTTGACAGAATACCATAGCGCGCTTAGACAATATCGGTCTTAAAGAAACTTCTTCAGTTCGACGTTATACAAACGCTCAGAGGTGCGCTTCAACTCGGCCAGCCTCTCCGCAGATGATACTGATCTGTTCTTGTCTACTCCCAGCGCTTCCAGAAGAAGCAACATGGTGTCTGAATCAGAACCATTCACCGAGCATTCTTGTCTGAGCTTCATCAAATGTTGCATGCGGTCACCATCGCTAGCCTTAAGGATATTCTTTGTGATTGCCGCTGAAACTTTTGCAGGATCCGGTACAATTTTGGCGGAAGCATCGACAACCCATGTAATGTTTGAAGCAGTAAAATTTGTCAGCACCTTGGATGAAGAACGGTACTCACTGTTCTTTTTCATGTGCTTCATTTCAACATCTGCAAGCTTGCGCAATTGACGATCGTCAGAACGAAATCCGAGTTTGTAATAGAACCAATATGCACCTGATGCAATTCCTTCAGGATTGTCCTTACCGTACTGGTATGGTTCAACACTGAAAGAGTCTATTCCGAAATTCTGTCGGTATACGCGTAACAATTGCAATATGATCAGATTGGATTCGCCACCGCGGAAAGGTTCGAAAATGTTGATTCCGAACAATGCTCTGTTTCCGAAAATCCAGGAACCTCCGTATGCCAGCGGAATTCCGTTCTTGAAAAGCATGTATCCGATGTACGAATCAATCGGCATGCGTCGCGAAGCGCGTGTACTGAACAAGGCTACGGATACACCACGTTCCAATTCGAAATATTCAAGATCGCTGTCCTCACTTAACGTAATCGGATCCGTTTCTCTACTAAGAGAAGCGAGCATGCACATAGCAGTTCTGCGTAACGCTACTTTCTCACTTATTGATAAGTCCACGTGAGCCGGAAGTGCGGAATTCACAAATGCAACCGGATCCGCTTTTCTGATGAATTCTTTATGCGCAAACGGTTTGTTACAAGCTAATCGCGCAGTTGTCCTGCCTCGCAATTCAGAATTCAGTTTCAATGTTGCGAATGCATTCAGTTTTGAAAATTGATTTTCGCAAATTGTTTCAGGAACACGTTCTGTTGAAAACAGTTCAACCAATTTGTGCAATTGTTTCTTTCGACCGAATAACTTTTCTGCAAGTTCTTCAATTGATAAATCTGTATCACACAGATCAGATTCCGTTGGCAGAACAAATGGTTTCAGAATGTCTCCTGCATCACCGCTTGTTTCCCCGAATGAATGCAGAGAAATACTATCGGGATACAGTGAAACGAACTGGTGAAGCAAGGGCAAAGTGAACGCACCTTGAACTTCTGTTCCATCTATTCCGGAATTGATCAGCTTTTCAAAACTGTTTTTATGTTTTGAATTGAACCGGCGAATCAAAGATGCGAACTTGTCCAAACGCGAACAGGCTTCACGGTATAACGATTCTGATGAAGGATATGCCGCTATGAAAAGCAGCGCATCGTGATAACCGACCAGTGACTCAGCAGAAAAATCAGTCTTATCGAAAGTTCTGAGTAAAGATAAAACTGCATTCTCATCACACGCAGTAACCGCCTGCCGCAATGCATGAACTTCTCTGAGTGTTACCTTCTTCATCAGGAACGAGGTTAAATCTTACTTGCGATCACCCGCAACCAGTTCGATCAGATCTTCTTTCTTCAGATACTTCTGCGCAAGATCTCGCAATGAAGAAGAGGAAACGGACTGGATCGTTTCCAGATAGCGATCGTAGTAATTATAATCAAGGTCGTACCCGATCAATGCTCTTCTTCTGTCTGCAATTGCAAACGGACCGTCTGTGCTGCGGAGGAAAACCCCGGTCATGTAATTGCGAACCAGTTCAAGTTCTCCGTCCGGAATCAAATCCTGTTGCAGTCGATCAATCTCAAAGTAAACTTCCTTCAATGCCGCGTTGGTAACATCCACTCCTACTTCAGCTGAGATATAGAAATATCCGTTTCCGTACATCGACGCAAGTCCCGATCCGATTCCGTATGTATATCCTTTATCTTCTCGAATGTTAGCCATTAAGCGGGAACCGAAGTATCCGCCAAGTGCGCAATTCAACACCTGCATGGCAGGGAAATCTGTGTGCTCGCGATTGAATAATACACGACCCACGCGCAGTGCAGATTGCATAGCTCCTTCTTTTTTAACGAGGTGTTCCCGCTGCGGATTTGAACTTGCCGGCGCAACAGGAATGTTGCCGTTTGCACTACCCTTCCAATCTTCTCCACCGAAATGTTTATTCAGTACTTCTCTGAGATTCGAAGGAAGATTTCCTGCTGCCAATATGCAACCGTTGCCGGCGTGATAATATTGTTTGTGAAACAAATCCAGATCAGAAGTCTTCAACAAATCGAAATCTGCGAGATGAGTTCGTTTTCCGTATGCGTGATCATCACCGAATAACAACTCCGCAAAGCGGCGACGAGCCAATACAGAAACTTTATCGGTATCAACCACATATTTCTGTTTTCGGTTGTTGCGGTAAATCGAAAATTCCTTCTCAGGAAATGCTGCATTCCGAATAACATCATTTACGATTTCCAATGCGGGCTCCAGATACTTGTTCAGCGTCCAGAGCGTAAACGATGCCTGATCGTGTGTTACTTCAGTTTCAATGAACGCTCCGTAGAAATCCAGCTCTTCTGCGATGTCCATTGCACTGCGTTTCTTCGTCCCTTCATCCAGCATATCATTTACGGCAGTTGCAATTATCGGCAGTTGCGTATTGCGCATTCCACCGCTGAAAATGAACTCCAGTTTCATTACATCCTGGGTTCCTGCATTAACCATGAACAAAGGCATGCCATTGTTCAGTGTTACATCTTCCGATCTTTTCAGATCTACATGCTTCACGGCATGAAACTCAGGAGCCTGTACTCTGTTCAGTGTGCTCATATTATTTCTTACGCTTATAATGTAAAACGGAACAATTTGTTTTGCGGAACACTTCCCGCGCTGCCGACTGAATTGCATCAGGAGTAACCGCCAGATATTCGCTCAGTTCTGTGTTGATTTTATTGGCATCACCCATCAATTCATAGAACGCGAGATTCATGGATTTGTCGAGTATTCCCATTTCTGCAAACAACAATGAAGATTCAACTTTGTTCTTCACTTTCTGCAGCTCACGCTCACCCACTTTCTCGTCGCACAATTTCTGAAGTTCTGCAAACACAGCTTCTTCTGCCTGCTCCGTTGAGAATTCTTCAGTCACTTTACCGCTTACCACAAAAGTTCCTTTATCGTGATCGCCCATTACGAAAGCGTTGATCTCGCTGAAAATTTCCTTGTCTTTAACGAGAGCATTGTAAAGGCGAGCTGAATTTCCGCGCGAAAGAATATCAGAGATGAGATCCATCGCAGGATACTCGGCATCTTCACGGGCACACATGTGAAAGTTCAGATACACGGCATCGTACGGAACATCTCTGTAAACTGTCTCAGAGCGGTATTCTTCCTGCCTAGGTTCTGCAGGCAAAGAACGCTTATGCTTAACACCTGATGGAATTGGTCCGAACCATTTCTCCGCCAGCTGCTTTACTTCTGCAGTTTGTACCGGTCCGCTCACCACCATGATTGCGTTGGAAGGACAGTAAAACTTTTTGAAGAAAGCTTTCACATCTTCCATTGTTGCATTCTCGATGTGAGAAATTTCCTTACCGATTGTTGCCCAGCGATAAGGGTGAACTTTGTATGTCAACGGGCGGATCAGCAACCATACATCGCCGTAAGGCTGATTGAGGTAACGCTGTTTGAATTCCTCGATCACAACGTTTCGCTGCACCTCGAGGCTCTTCTCTGAAAATGCAAGACTCAGCATTCTGTCGGATTCGAGCCACATTGCTGTTTCCAGATTGGCTGCAGGAAGCGTCAGATAATAGTTGGTGATATCATTGGTGGTGAACGCGTTGTTTTCTCCGCCTACTCTTTGCAGAGGTTCATCGTACGACGGAATGTTAACACTTCCGCCGAACATGAGATGTTCAAAAAGATGCGCGAATCCGGTTCGGTTCTCATCTTCATCACGAGCTCCAACGTCGTAAAGAATATTTACGCAAGCAAGCGGAGTCGCTTCGTCATTATGCACTATAACGGTCAATCCGTTATCCAGTTTGAAACGATCGTATTTAATCATAGGGTTTTATCCATTGAGTTTGCATAGCGCATTGCGCGTTGCTTCAAACTCGTTCATCATATTATTTACAATATCTCCAGCAGGTAAAATTTCATCCAGCATCGCGCTTACCTGTCCGATTTCCAATTCACCTTCAATCATATCGCCTTCGAACATACCTTTCTTCGCACGTGCACGCCCGAGTATCTGTTTCTGTTCTTCAGCACTGGCACCGCGCAACTCCGCTTCTTCAATGCGTTTGAAGAATTCATTCTTCAGCAAGCGAACAGGGACGAGTTGTTTCAATGTCAATTGAGTGTCTCCTTCGTTAGCAGAGATCACGGCTTTCTTGAAAGATTCGTGAGCAGATGACTCAACCGATGCCACAAATCGTGAGCCCACCTGTACACCTTCAGCACCCAATGCAAAAGCAGCGAGCATCTGTTTTCCATTACCGATTCCACCGGCTGCAATAACCGGAATTGAAACTGCAGTGCAAATCATCGGGATAAGCACAAGCGTTGTTGTTTCTTCACGACCGTTATGTCCGCCCGCTTCAAATCCTTCCGCAACAATTGCGTCAACGCCGGCTTCCTGACATTTCAAAGCAAATTTTGTATTGGCAATTACATGCACCACTTTAATACCGTGTTGCTTCAGAAATCCGGTCCATGTTTTCGGATTACCTGCAGAAGTGAATACAATCTTCACCCCTTCTTCAACGATGATGTTCATCAGCTGTTCGATATCCGGATAAAGCAACGGAACATTAACTCCGAAAGGTTTGGTTGTAGCAGCTTTACATTTGCGGATATGTTCTCTGAGAACATCCGGATACATGGAACCGGCGCCAATCAACCCCAAGCCGCCTGCATTGCTCACCGCTGCGGCCAATTGCCAGTTGCTGCACCAGATCATTCCACCCTGAATGATCGGTTTTTCAATTCCGAAAAGTTCAGTGATTCTAGTTCTAATTGCCATGAGGCAAATGTACGTGTAAATGAAGGCTGGAATTCGCGGATTTTATCAACGAAAAGCCGGAAATTTGGTAAAACCCATGATTTTAAATAACTTCGTAAGAATTGTATTCAGGCTAAAACTGAACTGATGAAGAAGACACTTGTTTTATTCGCTTTGCTTGCAGCACCTGTATTAGCTAAGGCGCAGTACAACTGGGATTTCGGTGTAGGATTCGGAGCATCCAATTTCCTTGGTGAAATGGGTGGTGATGAACTTACGCGTCGCGACTTTGTTGTGGATATGAAACTGACGCAGACACGAACTGCGACCAGCGGTTTTGCTCGCTACAAAATCAATCCTGATTTTTATGTCAAGGGAACTGTTACCTGGGCAATTGTGCGCGGCGCTGACAGTCTGTCCAGTAACCCTGCCCGTTATTACCGGAATTTAAGTTTCAAGAACAACCTGATTGAAGCCATTGCTGAGGCCCAGTGGGTTTATTACGAATCAACCGACCTTGGTCACACCTATCGTTACAAGAATGGGTTCAGAGCTTATATCGGTCTTGGTGCCGGCGCGGTTTACCACAACCCGAAAGCATTTTATCAGGGAGATTGGGTGAATCTGCGTCCGCTTACCACGGAAGGTGTACGTTACACTCAGGTTACTTTTGTGATCCCTGCGAGCACTGGTGTGTACTTCACAATCAACAAACACCACCGCATTGGTTGGAATATCTGCTGGAGAACAGCTTTCTCCGATTACCTTGATGACGTAAGCAGTTATTACGTTGATCCGTCTACACTGCCTAATTCTACTGCTGTCGCTCTTTACGATCGTACAGATCATGCTGCTGCTGATGCTTTCGGAGCAGCGAATCCAACATATGGCAGAGATTGGGGTAATAACTTCGGGTATTCAACTTATGTTGATCAGAACGGAGTTCAGCGTTTCAACAAACGTGGCGATCCTTCGCACAACGATTCTTACCTCACAACGCAGATTGAATACAGCTACGTGATCAGAGGTAAAAGCTCGATTTACAAATCCAAATACGGAAACCTTTTCAAAGGCAAGAAGTACAAGCGCCGTAAAGTACGTGCTAAGTTCTAATCTTGGTTATCAACATTCAAAAAGGTCAATCGTTCAGATTGACCTTTTTTTATTGATTCGCCAGAACGAAATCAACAACACGGGTACATTGTGCAACTTTCTATTCGGTTCAGCGTAAACATTATCTAAACCGCTGTTTATGAATATGAAACGTACCCTATTCTCCGTTGCTGCGTGTCTGACTTTGGTATTGTCTGCAGACATTTGCCATGCGCAGTACAGAACTGAATTCGGCTTTTCACTAGGTGCCGCTAATTATCTCGGCGATATTGGCGGAGATGTTCTTACCCGTCGCGATTTTGTTGCGGATATGAAAGTTCATCAGACCCGGACAACTGCGGGTATATTTGTCCGACATCGTGTTAATTCCTGGTTGAGCATTAAAGGCAATTGCAGTTGGGCGAGAATTGCCGGATATGATAAATTCTCCTCGAATCCCGCGCGTAACACACGCAATTTGAGTTTCCGTAACGATCTTATTGAACTGGCAGCGATCGGTCAAATCAATTTCATTCAGATTAATGATTTGGGAAGGTCCTTCCGTCACAAAGACAATTTCCGTGCATACGTAGGTGCAGGCGCAGGTTTGGTGTATCACAATCCGAAAGCTTTCTATCAGGGAGTATATATCCCGCTGCGTCCGTTGCAAACTGAAAATGTGCGATACTCTAAGGTTACCGCGGTAGTTCCTGTTTCCGGCGGATTCACGTTCACATTTGATAAACGATACAAAGTCGGATTGGATCTCAGCTGGAGAACCACCTTCACGGATTATCTCGATGATATCTCAACACGCTATGCAGATCCTTCCACAATGATTTCACCTCTTGCGGCAGATATTTCCAACCGGACAGATGAGTTGAGCAATATTCCGTCTGACTTCGCTGAAAATTTTTCGCCGGGCAGCAAGCGTGGAGACTCATCGCACAATGATTCTTATCTCACTTCCACGGTGGAATTCAGCTACGCATTCAAAGGAAGAAGCGCGTTTGATAAGCCGCATTATCCTTGGATCAAACAGCGTCCATCAAAGTATGATGGCCCCGGAAAAGTGCGTTACAAAGTGCGCAAGATTCGTCCGAAATGGTAATTCAGACTGT
>JAKLJE010000004.1:149287-195377 GCA_023151315.1 Bacteroidia bacterium | reverse complement strand
ATCACAGAAAGTATAACAAACCACAGGCAACATTATATCAGTTGGCGTTGACGTTTCACGATAGCCATTTCCGTTCTGACACCATCCTGCAAGTAATTCAGTATTACCGGCAGTATTACCATTGATGAACATGTGCTCACGCGCAACTGTGAGTCCGCTGTCAACGTATGTGATATACTCATAGACAGCCGCATCGAAACTGTACATTATGCATGAAGTCGGATTCCAGCTATTGAATCCGCCGGCAACGTGAACTCCATTTGAGCTTACAGTCTGCAATGACATATCTACATAAAAACGCACGAGGTTCTTTCCCGCTGGTGCATTACCGCCAAAACGAATCGCCCCGATGTTCAATGTATCATTCGCGAGGGAGTCAACATAGATCCAACGATTATCGATGAAGTTGTAATTCACGCGTGATTCCAGAGGAACGAACTCCTGCTGATAGCCATGAATACCATTTACAAACTTATATTCATACTTGGCGAATGCAGGAATATCCACTACCAGGCTGTAGATGTTTGTATCAGAAACTTCCTGAAACATCTCCGTGGAGCCCGGATCCCAGTCTCCCGGAGTATATCCGGCTTCATTCTGAAAATCTCCCGTAATGTGAACACCGCCTGTGTCAACCACTTGACCTTGCATATTCACTGAGAACTTAACTTTTTTCGCTTCGGCGTTGAATGCAAATACGCAAAGGGCGCCCAACAGAACTAATTTTTTCATTCTGAAATATTATTTACTGATTACAATTCTCTCGGTATATACGCCGCCGATTTCCGGATATAAATTCATGAAGTACACACCGTTCTCCAAATGCGTCAGATCCAGAATCAAATTATTCTTTTCATTAGCAACGAGACGTCCGCGCGAATCCATGACCTGCACACTGAAATTCGTTCCAGGCAAAACTGCAGAAGAAAGATTCACAATTCCATTAGATGGATTCGGATAAACATTGAATCGGAATGATTGATCAAACGAAGAAATATCAGTGATCAAAGAGAAATCGAACAGCGTTGAGTAGCTGAACCAACATCCATCTGAATCTGTAACGCGAACAACATAAGCTCCGGATTGCGTTGCAGTATGCGATTGACCGGTTGCACCCGGAATCAAGACACCATCAACGTACCACTGATAGGTTGTAGCCGATGACGCGGTAAGGATATTTCCGTTTGCTGTGATGGTCGGAATTGCAGGTCCCGGACTTGTAAGCTGACAAGCAGAATAACGAAACGCCTGAGAAACTGCACCTGTTGCTGTGTAAGACCACAATGTAGTTCCTGCAGAATTGATTTCATAGATAGTTCCGCTCATTGCCAAACAGATCAGCATGTTCCCGTTCGGGAGTTGCTGAGAATTTCCCATGTTACTAGTTCCTCCCGTGCAATTCTGACGTAACGTATAAGTAGAAGGCAACCATGCTGTGTTCGGAGTGTAACTGAAGTTAAAACCACTCACCGGCGGATTCACCATATCAATGCACGACTGAGTTGTGGAAATCCCTTTGTTATTTAACGCAACAATGTATCCTGCGTTCGGACAATCCTGCGGAACCCAGTGCGCATCATGAAGTACATTGAAATTAGCAGATCCGCTTTGGCCGTAACGTGCAGGATTTCCCCAACGATAAAGAAAATCACCGCCACGACCGCCGCGACCGCCGGTATGCCCTGCAGCTTCTGCTGTGGTTGTGCTGTGATCAATTACATAAAACTCATCCGTATTGTGTGCAGATACAACGATTTGATCGGTCATCGGATTGTAATCGATACCGTTCATGTGCCAGAAATCTTTTGTCTGTGAAGTAATCGTCACAGCATTGATGTCGTACAATTCCGGATGATCGGCAGTGTTGGTTACATAGTTGGCCGCGTTGGAATTCACGTCCTGACAAAGATGATCCCACAAGTGCCACTCCCAAACGATTGTACCGGTTGTTGTACCGGTTGGCTGCACTTCAATAATGTGATCCGGCCAAAGCGTACCATTGTAAGTTGCTCCGGCTGCACTTGCATCGCTTGACGTTTTAAGTTCATATGCGATGAGCAATACGTTACCGTTAGGCAATCCGCAAATGTCGTGATGCGCGCAATACGTGCTGGAAGAGTAAGTATAGTCCCACAATAATGTTCCATTCCAATCCACTTTCTGCACACGACCTGACATTCCGCCGCCGGTGAAGACGTTGTTCGTTACGTCTACAGTACGAAGCAGAACTCCTCCCGGCAACATATAGCTCGAATAAGCGGTAGTTCCGGTGAGTCCGGACCAGGTATGATATGTTACGCTTGCGGTATCGCGCAATCGCACAGTAGTACTACCATTGATCGGAATCAACGTGTACTCTCCCCACTGTTGTGCTGTAAGATGAGCGGTAATAGCTAGTAAAGCAAAAGTGATCTGTAAAGATTTTCGGAACATGAGCAGGTTCAGCTTTAAGGTTAAGTTATTATAATCAGGACCTTAATTTAAAGAAAAGTGCCTTCTGAAATGCATAAGCGGAAGTAAAATTCTACTTAGTGATATAAATCTGCTTCGAAATCGGCGCCGCTCCTTCAGTACGTATATTGAGAGTATAAATACCATTCTCCAATCCGCTGAGGTCAAGAACCATTTCGTTAACCGAAGTAAAAACGAGACGACCTGCATTGTCATATACTTCCACTGAAAAATTGCCGCCGGAGAGGATATCTCCCGAGAGGTTCACAATACCGCTGGACGGATTCGGATATACAGAGAAACGAAAAGACTGATCAAAAGCAGAAATATCGGTAATCAGTACGTGATCGAAAAGAGAAGAATAACTGAGCCAGCAACCATTTGAATCTGTTACACGCACGCAATAAGCACCTGATCCTGTTGCAGTATAGTACTGCGATGTAGCACCGGGAATCAGTACACCATCAACATACCATTGATAAGTTGTTGCTGCACTTGCAGTGAGAACATTACCGGCACTTGAAATCGTAGGAATTGCCGGAGCCGCATTTGTAATTTGACAGGCAGAATAACGATATGCATGAGACACTCCACCGGAGGCCGTGTAAGACCATAATGTGGTCCCGGCAGAATTAACCTCAACAATATTTCCACTCAACGCCAAGCAATAAAGCGTGTTGCCGTTCGGCAATTGCTGTGCGTTACCTTCATTTGTTGTTCCGCTTACACAAGCAATCTGGCTGGTAGTAGTAGAAGGAGCGTACGCAGTATTCGGAGTATATGAGTAATTGAATCCTGCATATGGAGGAGCAATGTGATCAACGCTGGATATTGTTGCCGAAATTCCTTTGTTGTGAAATGCAGAAATATTTCCGGCATATGGACAGTCCTGAGGAATCCAGTGCGCGTCATGCAGCACGTTGAAATGCGTTCCTGATTCACCGTATCGTGTCGGATTTCCCCAACGATACAGAAAATCTCCTCCGCGCCCGCCACGTCCACCTGTATGTCCTGCAGCCTCTGCAGTTGTGGTACTATGGTCAATTACATAAAACTCATTTGTATTGTGCGCACTCACCACAATCTGATCCAACATCGGATTGTAATCAATTCCATTCATATGCCAGAAGTCCTTGGTTTGTGCAGTGATGGTTACAGCATTTATATCATACAACTCCGGATGATCATTTACACTGGTTACATAATTCCCGGAATTCGGATTATCATCCTGACACAAATGATCCCACAAATGCCATTCCCAAACTATCGTTCCTGTCGTAGTTCCCGTAGGCTGTACTTCAACAATGTGATCCGGCCACAGAGTTCCGTTATAATTTGAACCGGCAGCTGTTGCAACGGAACCGGACTTCGATTCATAAGCAATAAGCAACACATTGCCGTTAGGAAGGCAACAAATGTCATGATGACTGCAGTAGCTGGACGTGGAATATGTATAATCCCACAGCAACGTTCCGGAATATGAAACCTTTTGAACGCGGCCATGCATTCCGCCTCCCGAGAAAGTACTGTTCGTAGTTTTAACTGTCCGTAATAATGTTCCACCCGGCAAAACATAGTTTGAATATGCGGTTTGTCCGGTCATTCCAGACCAGGTGTGAAACGTAGTATTGTTTGTGTCAATTAATGTTGCGCTTGTACTGTTCTTTGGTGCTATGAGTGTATAGTCGCCCCACTGTTGAGCGCTTACACTACCTACACCGATTACAACGGCAATTGCAGAAATGAACTTACGGGCAGTCATGATCATGATTTTCAATTTTATGGTAAGGTCACTAAATTGTTAAGTCGATTAAAAATTTAGAGGTGAATACTCAGAATGTGTCGGCACTATGGAAACTATACTGTTTTTCCGTAAAGGCGCAGAAAATCACTTTCGTAGCTCGCACCTAGAGGCAGCTCGGTTTCATTGAGAAAAACGCTCTTATTGCGCACAGATGTTATCTCCGCGAATGGTACAATGAACGATCGATGTATGCGCACAAAAGCGTTCGACGGAAGTTTTTCCAGAAGTTTCTTCATTGTCAGGCGCGCCACAATAGTCTTACTGTTCTTCTGATGAATCTTCACATAATCATCAAGACCTTCAATATACCTGATGTCAGTAAAATTCACTTTAATAAGACTGTAATCTGCTCTGATGAGCATGTGTCCTGCCGACTGTTGTTGAGAGCTGCGTAACAATTCAGAAGTTTGCAGCACTTTGTTAATTGCCTGTTCAAATCGTTCCGGCGAAAAAGGTTTTAATAGATAATCCGCCGCTTTAAGATTGAATCCCTCAACAGCAAATTCGCTGTGAGCAGTTGTGAAGATGACCTGCGTAGTTTCCGGAATCTCCTTGGCAAGATCGAGTCCCGACATAGATGGCATTTTGATATCCAGAAATACCACATCAACAGGAAACTTATGTATGTGCTTCAACGCTTCTGTCGGACGAGTGAATGTCTTGACCAGTTCTATATCGTTACGTTGTCCACATAAATGTTCCAGAACCTGCAATGCAGGCGGCTCATCATCAATGGCTATTGCAGTTAATTTCATAGTTCGATTTCAAGGTCCACTTTGAACTCGTCATTCTCGCGTCTGGCGTCAAGTTTATGTCTGCCTCCGTAGCTGCTGTTGAGTCGTTGAGAAGCATTCGACATTCCATGTCCGCTTTTATATTCATCAAGATAATCAACGCGTACAATTCTGTTACGCACCAGCATTGTCAATCTATTACCACTGATCGTAATTCTGATTTGCACATAGCTGTCCTCTTCCGGGTTAACACCATACTTGAATGCGTTCTCTACAAACGGGATCAAGACCAACGGTGCAATCTTTTTAATTCCTGAATCGCCGTCTACATCGAATTGAACCTTCACGGTATTTCCCAATCGGATTCGTTGCAGGTCAACGTAATTGGCAACATATGCGATTTCTTTACTTAGTGGAACAGATTCGTTGTGCGCTTCCGTGGTAACATAACGCATCATGTCAGATAACTTCTGAACGGCCGCCGGAGTATTCTCCGAACGAACGATGGCGAGAGAGTAAATACTGTTTAGTGTATTGAAGAGAAAATGCGGATTGATTTGAGCTTTCAGATACGACAATTCTGCTTCTGTGCGCGCACGTTCTACTTCCTTCAAACGGGAAACGATACTGATGAGCAGGGCAGTAATAAGAACAATGGCGAATCTGAAAAAAGTGCGTTCGAAAAAATGAATCAACGGTGGCCCATGATGAACCTTATTCGGCATGTTTGGCGGTGGAGGCATATCATGCGGACGCAGACCATGGTTGAATAACTCAGGCAGATACGAAGCGATTACCCAACACGCCAAAGCGATCAATCCGAAAACGAAAAACTTTCTGGTGTGAAAGAACTTCGGAATGGCATAGTAGTATTGAAAATAGAAAATAAGAATCAGAAGGAGATAGGATATTACATCTCTTCGTAACGGTGCGACCTCAAACATGCGCACTCCCATTCCGAAATCCGGTGAAAAAACAATCGGAATAGCCAGAAACGCCAGCACGCCAGCAACATGAATAATAATCCGCCTGTTACGCGATAATTCCATATTCACCGAAAATAAGAAAGTACGTAGTGGATTCCACACGAAGGCGGAGTATAACAGGAATTCGTAGGCTAATCAACGGTATATCATTACCGCACGCGCCTTTCTTACCGATCGAAACGACGGAGAACACCCCTTACCGGAACATTGGAAGGATGCGTCATTCGGGGACAGAATACTCAAATGCTCAAGTTCACCGACAAAACGATCTCTAATTTCATTCTTAGCAAGATCCTGATTAAGACCTGAACCCAATACAAGCGCACTGTTCGGCGGAACTTCTGCATACCATAAACTGTCGCCTTCTTTCCTGCAATAGAATTTAGCGGTGTCACCCGACACTTCCACATCATCGTTCATAACACTTGCTTTGTAACAAATCGGACGTGCTGAATTCTGCACATCAGATTTACTGCCGTGCCTCCAACGTACGACAATCGTATCGGATGAAGCATTCACCAGTAGTAATTCGTTCACAAAACTGCAACCTTGAAGCAACAGTGTAAAAACTGCAAGAGCAGAAATCATCAGACTCCTGCTCTTGCGTTGTGTCATTGAATGTGTAAACATCCGGAAGATTCCCTTTCTACTTGGAAAGGTACAGATTCCGTTCCGAATAGATCTGGTGGAAATATTCGTCATGAAGATCATCAATGAAGTAGATTGCTTCACCGGTTGATTTCATCTCAGGCCCCAGCTCCTTCTGAACATCCGGGAATTTCTCATAAGAGAACACCGGAATCTTGATGGCGTAACCTTTCTTGCGCGGATTGAATTTGAAATCACTCACCTTCTTCGTACCCAACATCACTTTCGTTGCGTAATTCACATACGGTTCGTCGTATGCTTTGGCAATGAATGGAACGGTACGTGATGCGCGCGGATTGGCTTCGATGATATACACCACTTCATTCTTCACCGCGAACTGAATATTGATCAATCCGACGGTATTCAGCGCAAGCGCAATTTTTCTTGTGTGATCTTCAATCTGCTTCATCACGTTCTCGGAGAGATCAAACGGAGGTAACACCGCATACGAATCTCCGGAGTGAATTCCTGCAGGTTCGATGTGTTCCATTATTCCGATGATGTACACATCTTTTCCGTCGCAGATGGCGTCTGCTTCTGCTTCTATTGCTCCTTCAAGGAAATGATCGAGCAATACTTTGTTGCCCGGGATATCATTAAGCAGTTTCACAACGTGCTGCTCGAGTTCCTGCTCATTGATCACGATCTTCATGCTTTGTCCGCCCAATACGTAAGAAGGACGAACCAGCAACGGATAACCGAGTTCACGTGACAATTCAATGGCCTGATCAGCGTCTTCAATCACCCCGAATTTCGGATAAGGAATGTTGCATTCTTTCAGCAATGTGGAGAAACTACCGCGGTCTTCAGCAAGATCGAGTGATTTGAAATCAGTACCAATGATCTTGATTCCATAACGCTCCAGTTTTTCAGCAAGTTTCAACGCGGTCTGTCCACCGAGCTGAACAATTACGCCTTCCGGTTTTTCGTGACGGATGATTTCATAGATATGCTCCCAGAACACCGGCTCGAAATAGAGTTTGTCTGCAACATTGAAGTCCGTTGAAACGGTTTCCGGATTGCAGTTGATCATGATGGTCTCGAAACCTTCTTCCTTCGCGGCAAGAACACCGTGAACGCATGAGTAATCAAACTCAATTCCTTGTCCGATACGGTTCGGACCGGAACCGAGTACCACAATCTTTTTCTTATTGGAAGAAACAGATTCGTTTTCGGTTTCAAATGTTGAGTAGTAGTAAGGTGTGCGGGCTTCAAATTCCGCAGCACACGTATCAACCAATTTGTATACGCGATGAATATTGAATTCTTCAGCACGCTTCTTATAAACTTCGCTCTCGAGACAACGCAACAGGTGTGCAATCTGACGATCGGCATAACCTTTCTGCTTTGCTTCGAAGAGCAGATCTTTCGTGATTGTATTGATATTGTAACGTTCGATTTCACGTTCGAAGATCACGAGTTCTTCAATCTGAGAAAGGAACCAATTGTCGATACGCGTGAGCTTGTGTATTGTCTTTAGCGAAATACCGAGTTTAAACGCGTCGTAAATCATGAACAAACGATTCCATGACGGGCGCTCCAAACCTGCAAGCAATTCCTGCTGATTGGTATTCTCTTTTCCGTCCGCACCCAAACCGTTTCTCTTGATCTCAAGACTCTGTGCGGCTTTCTGCAATGCTTCCTGAAAAGAACGGCCGATGGCCATTACTTCACCAACGGATTTCATCTGGAATCCGAGTTCACGGTTTGTTCCTTTGAACTTATCGAAGTTCCAGCGCGGCACTTTTACGATTACGTAATCGAGCGTTGGCTCGAAGTAAGCCGAAGTGCTTTGCGTGATCTGGTTCATCAACTCATCCAGCTGGTAACCGATCGCGAGTTTGGATGCAATCTTTGCAATCGGATATCCCGTTGCTTTCGATGCGAGCGCAGATGAACGCGAAACACGCGGATTGATTTCTATTGCAATAATTTCTTCGTCGTTATCGGGACTAACCGCAAATTGTACGTTACAACCGCCGGCGAAATTTCCGATTGAGCGCATCATCTTGATCGCCATAGTACGCATCAACTGATAAGTTGTATCGGAAAGCGTTTGTGCAGGCGCAACTGTTATGGAGTCGCCGGTATGCACGCCCATAGGATCGAAGTTTTCAATCGAACAGATGATGCACACATTATCATTTGCATCGCGGAGCAATTCGAGCTCGAACTCTTTCCAGCCCAACACCGCTTTATCGATGAGCACTTCATGGATCGGAGAAGTCTGCAATCCGCGATTGAGTGCTTTATCAAAATCTTCTTTTACGTAAACTACAGCACCGCCGCTTCCTCCGAGTGTGAATGAAGGACGGATCACCAGCGGGAATCCGAACTCCTGAGCAATTGCTTTTCCTTCGAGGAAAGATTTTGCAATGCGTGACGGAGCCATGCCTACTCCAATGCTCTCCATGCGCGCGCGGAACAAATCGCGATCTTCTGTAACTTTGATGGCGTCGATATCAACACCGATCATTCGCACATTGTACTTTTTCCAAATGCCAAGTTCATCGCACTTCAACGCAAGGTTCAATGCAGTTTGTCCGCCCATTGTCGGAAGAACAGCATCAATTTTATGCGTTTCCAGGATTTTGACGATAGACTGAGCCGTAAGCGGCAGGAGATAAATATTATCTGCCGTTACTTTATCCGTCATAATTGTAGCCGGATTGCTGTTGATCAGCGTTACTTCAATTCCTTCCTGGCGCAGTGAACGGGCAGCCTGAGATCCGGAATAGTCAAATTCGCAAGCCTGACCAATGATAATTGGACCGCTTCCGATGATCAAAACGTGTTTAATGCTGTTGTCTTTTGGCATAGTGCAGATAAATCGTGCGAAGTTAGCGAATCGTAAAAGGGCGTTTCGGATTTGTTTTCAACGGTTGTTAATAGCAGCGTAATGAGCTGGAATTATCGATATGGCATAAAAAAAGCCGATTCAAAAAAGAATCGGCTTTAATATCAGAGAAACGTATCACGGATTAACCCTTGAGTTTACGTTCGTCAGAAACAGTGAGTTTTTTGCGACCACGTGCGCGACGTGCTGCTAA
The DNA here is from genome assembly GCA_023151315.1 of Bacteroidia bacterium. Taxonomy (GTDB): domain Bacteria; phylum Bacteroidota; class Bacteroidia; order Palsa-965; family Palsa-965. The sequence continues at coordinate 185,704 of JAKLJE010000004.1, read as the reverse complement.
AACACGGCGACCATTCGCAGTTGCCATGCGCTCGCGGAAACCGTGCTTGTTGCGACGTTTACGCTGTGAAGGTTGATAAGTACGTTTTTGTGCCATGACCTCAAATCTTTAAAATCCCATCCAATTCGTGGATTCGGGTTGCAAAGATAGGTTTCCTGATTAATTAGACAACGCTGAAATGAATATTTTATTAAAAACGTTGATTTTCAGCGCCATAAAGGTCATGTTGGGGGCATAATAAAATAGAAATCCTCCAAAAACGACTTTAAACTACACGACAAAACGGATTTCACCGTGTAATTCTGTGCGTGGGGAATGAATTTCAGATACAAAACGAACAAACTGCACTTTAACTAGCACTACCTTTGCAGCCCTATGGCCAAACGCAACAGTTTAAGAACGAAGACGACACCCGGAGATGAGCTGCCGAAGGCGAAACTTACAGGAGATTCACTGAAAAGGGCATCGCGCCTGTTCGGTTATATGGGGAAACACAAGTGGAAGTTCGGGCTCGGCATGTTCTTTCTATTGTGTACCGGTGCCACCGCCTTGATTTTTCCGAGATTATTGGGAGAACTCATGGGTTTGATTGGAAATCCAAGTCTCAATGAAGCCATGCTTCTCGATCAGGCCGATAAGTTCGGATTGTGGATTATTCTATTGCTCAGCGCACAGGCGGTAGCATCCTATTTCCGTGTCTACTTCTTCGAAAATGCAACACAGCACATGCTGGCAACGTTGCGCTTGACAACATTTTCCCATCTTATGAAACTTCCGATGACGTTTTTCTCAAAAAACATTGCGTCGGAACTGAATAGCCGGATCAGCGCCGATATCACTCAGATCGGAGAAACATTCACCACAGCTCTTGCGGAATTTTTCAGACAATTCATCATTGTTGTAGGCGGTATCATTCTCATCAGCATTACTTCCTGGAAACTTGCATTGCTTATGCTCTGCGTTGTGCCGCCGGTTGCAATTCTCGCAATGTATTTCGGCAGAAAAATCAGAAATATTGCGAAGGAAGTTCAGGAACTTGTCGGAGAATCAAACACTGTTGTTGGCGAAAGTCTTCAGGGAATTTCAAACGTTAAAGCGTTTACCAACGAAGGTTATGAAGCCGGTCGTTACAATCGTATTGCCGATAATGTTATCAAAGCAGCAATGCGTAATGCGCGCTCACGCGGATCTTTCTTCGCATTCATCATTTTCTGTCTCTTCGGATCAATAATGCTTATCGTTTGGTTTGGTGTACGCCTCAAAGTAAGTGGTGAAATTCAACCGAATGAAATGGTAGCATTCCTTATGACAACCATGTTTGTGGCGGCTTCCATTGGCGGACTTCCGGAACAATATGCACAGATTCAAAGAGCTGTTGGAGCTGCGGATCGCGTGTTTGATATCCTCAACGAAGAAGCAGAAGATATCAGCCTCGACGACAATCGCGTACGTTCATCAATGAAACTGCAAGGAAACGTGAACTTCGAGAATGTATCTTTCTCCTATCCTACCCGTAAAGAATTCACGGTTCTGAAAGACATTTCATTCTCAGCGAAGCAAGGTCAAACCATTGCATTGGTCGGACACAGCGGATCAGGAAAATCAACGATGGCAGGAATGCTGATGCGTTTCTACAACCCGGATTCCGGTCGTGTTGTGATTGACGGCAAGGATGCACGAGAATATAATCTCACTCAGTTGCGTGAGAACATGGCGATCGTTCCTCAGGAAGTTCTTCTTTTCGGCGGCACGATTGCAGAGAATATTGCTTACGGTAAACCCGGAGCTTCTGCAGAAGAAATCCGAGATGCTGCCATCAAAGCAAATGCTTTAGGATTCATTGAAAGCTTCCCGGATAAATTTGAAACCAAAGTCGGCGATCGTGGTATTCAACTTTCAGGCGGACAACGTCAGCGTATTGCCATTGCACGTGCAGTCCTGAAGAATCCGGGAATTCTGATTCTGGATGAAGCTACAAGCTCATTGGATTCTGAGAGCGAACGCGTGGTTCAGGAAGCTTTGGATAAATTGATGGTCGGAAGAACTTCTTTCGTGATTGCGCACCGCTTAAGTACTATCCGAAACGCCGATCAAATTGTTGTGATTGATAAAGGTGTTGTAGTTGAAACAGGCACGCACGATGAACTGATGAATATCGAGAACGGTGTTTACAGAAGTCTGAATCAGTTGCAATTTCAGAATACTCCTGCTGACGTTCAGGCAGGAATATAAATCACGTGCTTCGTCTCAAAAAAATCTTCAGAAAACATTTTGGAGATTTCGTGGTCCACAAGCCACTTGCGCGCTGATTTCAATTCTTCTTTGAGGTCTCCGCCTTTCAGAAGCAACCAACCGTTCGGTAAAGCATTCTGTCCTTCTTCGTGAATGAGATCGCGCGTCCAATTATAAATTTCCTCCCAAGGCGCAACGGCACGTGAAACAATAAAATCGTAAGTATTCTCCAGTTGTTCCGCACGTTTCTGTTCCGCAACAACATTCTTCAATCCCAAAGCAAGGGCCACTTCACTCACCACTTTTATTTTCTTGCCGATAGAATCCACCAGATGAAATCTGCATTCCGGGAACATGATTGCCAATGGAATTCCGGGAAATCCACCGCCTGTACCCACATCAAGAATAGTTGTTCCTTTCGTAAAACGAATCACCTTCGCAATTGCCAATGAGTGCAGAACATGATGTACGTAAAACGCATCCATGTCTTTACGGGAAATCACGTTGATCTTGGAATTCCAATCCGCGTAAAGCTCCTGCAGTTTATCGAACTGAGCTGTTTGTTCAGGAGTAATACCGGGGAAATATTTGAGAATTAATTCAGAACCTTTCACAGTCATCAGATTTTGCCCTGTGTATTCTTCAGTACGTTGTACAGAAATTCACGTGCACGGAACAATTGTGCCTTTACCGTTCCAAGCGGAAGATCCAGTTCTGCAGCAATCTCTTCGTACGATAACTCCTGAAAGTAACGCATTTCAATCAATGTGCGGTAGCGAGGTTTCAGTTTATCCACCAGCTCACGAAGCAGAATAATTTTCTGCTTCTTCATGATGTGCTCTTCAGGATCGAGTGTTTCAGCTTTGATATCAATTACCATTTCGCCGCCTTCATCGTCCTGAATAGTTCGATCCAATGAAAAAGTATTTTTTCGCTTGCGTCGGATAAAGTCAATGCAATTGTTGGTTGCAATACGGAATAACCAGGTACTGAATGCGAAATTCGGAGTGTATTGTCCCAATCTTTTGAATGCTTTCCCGAATGCCTCAACGGTAAGATCTTCAGCGTCGTCTTTGTTGTTGACCATTTTCAGCAACATGAAATACACTGAATCGCGGTAACGCCCCATTAATTCGGCATACGCTTTCTGATCGCCTTCCTCCAGCGCCTTCCGCACAAGTTTGTAATCGTACAAACCTTTATCCGACAGATTTTCGTTCTCGCTCAATTCCATGGTGTTTTCCTTCTCAATGCGCGTGCCAGCGTAATTACCGGATAGAACAGCAGGAAGAATATTTCGAGGAAGGGCAATAACGCCAGCAATCCTTTTTCATCCAGCTTTCTGAAACAGCTATTAAAGATAAGCATTTGAATCAACAGGCGGAACACAAATATTCCTGTTACGACCATCCATTGAAATTGCATGACCAATGCCGCAGTTAAGGCTGCATAAAACAACCATTGCGCCGCAACGTAGGTTCCAAGGCGGAATTTATCAGAAGCTTTGTATCGTTTGCCCGTCAGAAGATGACGTTGTTTCTGTCTCCACCATTTCCGGAATGTGTCTTTGGCATCGGTATAAGTGAATGCGTCCTTATCGGCCATTACAATTGCATTCGAATGCGTAGCTGCTTCATTCACAAACAAATCGTCATCTCCGCTCGGAATGTGATAATGCGAGGCAAATCCTTTGACTTTGTAAAACAACGCTTTGCGGTAAGCCAGATTTCGTCCTACACCCATGTAAGTTCTTCCGGCTAATCCGAATGACAAATACTGAATGCCTATAGTGGCAGCGTCATAACGAATGAGTGTATTGAGAAAACCTTTCTCGCGTTTGTAAGGTCCGTAACCAAGAACAATTTCTTTACCGGCTCCGAATCCGGAAGTCATCTTCTTCAACCATTGATTGGAAGCAGGATAACAATCCGCATCGGTAAGAACCAGCAAATCATTACTTGCACCTTTGATACCCATCATCAACGCCACTTTCTTGCCGTGTTGATAGTATTCATCCTCTTTGATGGTTACAATTTTGAGATGCTTATTACGCTTGGCAAACTCTTCAAGAATATCACCGGTGTTGTCCCAGCTGCAATCATTCACCACAACAACTTCAAAATCGGGATAATCCTGATCCAAAACCTGCTGCAGATAACGCGTGAGATTCACTTCCTCGTTACGGGCACAAATAACAACTGAAACTTTTGGCCACTCTTCAACTGGTTTGTAGCTTGACTTATAGCGTCCCAGAAGAAGGTAGAACCGCAGGTAATAAAAAAGCAGAATCAGCAGCGCCAATACCAGCAACCAGAATACTATCATTCCGGGAGAAACCTGTATCAGCGCGTTCCAGTCAAACATGGCTCAAAGGTAAATGCGCTGCAGGGGTGGAAATGGCGTACAGAAGATGGATTTGAACAAAAATATTAACATCTCAAGTGTTCTTTTCGAGCTCCGGAATCAGCGTTTGCCGCTATTGTCTGCCCTTCCTCCTCCTTCATTCCGAATAAGTATCTTTGCCTCGTGAAATTTGAACTGTTACAGACAGACGCTTCTTCAAAAGCGCGTGCCGGACTGATCACTACCGATCACGGAACCATTGAGACTCCGATATTCATGCCGGTTGGTACAGCGGGTACAGTGAAAGCGGTGCATCAGCGTGAGTTGCGTGATGATATTAAAGCGCAGATTATCCTTGGTAATACTTATCACCTTTATCTGCGTCCGGGAATGCAGGTTCTTCAAACTGCCGGCGGACTTCATAAGTTCAACGGATGGGAAAAACCTATACTCACTGACAGTGGCGGATTTCAGGTGTATTCCCTTTCCGGTACACGCAAACTGAAAGAAGAAGGTGTTGAATTCCGCTCTCACATCGACGGATCAAAACATATTTTCACACCTGAAAATGTGATGGATGTTCAACGTACTATCGGAGCAGACATCATCATGGCTTTTGATGAATGCACACCATATCCGTGTGAGTATGATTATGCACGTAAGTCCATGGCCATGACACATCGCTGGCTGGATCGCTGCATCAAACGATTTGACTCCACGCAGCCGATTTACGGTCATCAACAGACATTATTCCCGATTGTACAGGGAAGTGTATATAAAGATCTGCGTCAGCAATCTGCCAAATACATCGCTGATCAGAACCGCGAAGGGAACGCGATCGGAGGATTATCAGTTGGCGAACCTGCAGAGCAGATGTATGAACTTACGGATGTTGTAACGGATATTCTCCCGGCAGAAAAACCACGTTACCTGATGGGCGTAGGAACACCTGAAAACATTCTTGAATGTATTGCTCTCGGTGTAGATATGTTCGATTGTGTAATGCCAACCCGAAATGCGCGTCACGGACTCCTTTTCACGCGCAAAGGAATCATCAATATCCGGAACGAGAAGTGGAGAAACGATCATTCCGCACTCGACGAAAACGGTACCAGTTATGTTGATCAAACTTACAGCAAAGCATACCTGCGCCATCTCGTTCACAGCGAAGAAATTCTCGGTGCAATGATTGCTTCCGTGCACAATCTTGCATTTTACTTAAGTCTTGTTAAAGAAGCACGTCTGCGCATACTGGATGGTACGTTTTCTGCGTGGAAATCCGAACTTGTGCCTCAATTGAAAAACCGACTTTGATTTGTTCAGCTTTCTGCCCATACTGGATCGTTACATTCTGAAGAAATTCCTCGGAACGTTTTTCTTTTCCATATTGCTGATCATATGTATCGTGATTGTATTCGATATTTCGGAGAAGATCGAAGATTTCATCACGCATGATATTCCGCTTAAAGAAATCGTGTTTGATTATTACGTCAACTTCATTCCGTATTTCGTCAATCTTTTCGCCTATCTCTTCACCTTCATCGCAGTGATTTTCTTCACATCGCGACTCGCTGCAAGAACTGAAATCGTAGCCATGCTCAGCGGAGGTGTCAGCTTTTATCGTCTGCTTCGTCCATACATGATCGGCGCAACAATGATTGCAGTACTATCTTTTGTTCTCAGCAACTATATCATTCCTGAAGCTAATAAAAAACGACTCGAATTTGAATCGAAGTACGTAGGATCACACTTCGTGAACATGGATCAGAATATTCACCGTCAGGTAGCGCCGGGTGTATTCATTTACATGGAACGTTACAATTCGGAGAATAACGTCGGAACACGATTCACGCTTGAGAAATTTTCAGGAATGGAACTGAAGATGAAAATCTCTGCACGTGAAATCCGTTGGGACAGTACGACTTCGAAATGGAGTATCGTTGATTATTCCGGTCGTATTATCAACGGTGACAAGGAGCGGCTTTTCAAAGGAGCTCAGATCGACACTGTAATCAATCTTTCTCCGAAGGATTTCGGCCGTGTTCAGAACGTAATGGAAAGTATGAACTCCACTGAGCTTTCACAATATATTGCGAACGAGAAAATCAAGGGATCGGAAAACGTTCATCTGTATGAAATCGAGAAACAGCGACGCATTGCATTCCCTTTTGCCACGTTCATCATGACGATCCTCGGTGTGGCGGTTTCCAGCAGAAAAGTACGCGGAGGAATCGGAAAGCAATTGGGAATTGGAATCGCGATGAGCTTCGTGTTCATTTTCTTCATGCAGATTTTCACCAGCTATGCTTCGTCCGGTGTTATGCATCCTGCAGTTGCAGTGTGGATTCCGAATGCAATTTTCGCTTTAATTGCTGCGTACATGATACGTACAGCACCGAAATAATCAGAGTACAGTAATCTTACTGCGATAATGCGAAGGCAGATTCATCTGCACTGGTTTATCACGAAACAATCCGAATACAGCAGAACCGCTTCCGCTCATTGCCGCGTAAACGGCGCCGTGATTATACAAGTTCGCTTTTACCGCAGCGATCTCGTCATGCTTTGCGAAAACAGAATTTTCAAAGTCATTGCTGAGATGATACTTCCACTCTTCTACCGGACGCGATAATATTTCAGGAATGGAGACTTCGGATTTCTTCGGCACAACTCCGGAATATGCTTCCGCAGTACCCACGTGAATGCCGGGATGTATAATGTAAATATACCATCCGCCAAGATTCACAGTACAGGAAGAAAACTGCGTTCCGGTTCCGGTTGCATAAACCGGTTTGCCTTCAATGAAAAAAGCGCAATCAGCACCAAGTTTTGCTGCACGCTGCTCCAGTTCCTCAACGGATATTTTCAATTGAAAAATTTCACTCAACGATTTAAGCATTGCAGCTGCATCCGCAGAACCGCCACCCAAACCTGCGCCCATCGGTACCTGTTTGTGCAGATATACTTTCACAGCGTCAATTGAATAATCCTGTGCAAGTTGATTATAGGCTTTCACAATCAGATTATCACTGTGTTTTCCGGAAACAGAAAGTCCTGAAATATGAATTTCAACACCTCTGGAATGTTTAGGTCCCGGCAACACTTCGATAATATCCGTCCAATCTACACAATGAAAAACTGTTTCGATGTTGTGATAACCATCGCTGCGCTTTTCGGTCACGTGCAGACCTAAATTGATCTTGGATTTCGGATAACTGATCATTGCGGCGAAATTAACGCAAAAACAGAGTCAAAACGAGTTTTTCAGCGGCACGGATAAGGAACAGGAATTGTTATCTTTGCCGCGAATAAATTCATGAACCATGAATTATCTTGATTTTGAAAAGCCGATCGCTGAACTCGTTGAGCTTCGCGACAAAATGAAACATACTGCTGAGAAAAACGGTGTTGACGTGTCATCATCTGTTGCTGAGATCGAAGAAAAGATAGTAGCTAAGCAGAAAGAGATATACGGAAAACTTACACCGTGGCAACGCGTTCAGGTTTCCCGTCATCCGGATCGTCCGTACTCGAATGATTATATCAAGTATCTGACCAACGGAGAATACATCGAGTTACACGGAGATCGTACCGTTCGTGATGATCGTGCGATGGTTGGCGGCTTTGGAAGCATTGACGGAAAAACAGTAATGTTCATCGGTCAGCAGAAAGGTCGCAACACCAAGCAACGTCAGTATCATAATTTCGGTATGCCGAATCCTGAAGGATATCGGAAAGCTTTGCGCTTGATGAAACTCGCTGAGAAATTCAATAAGCCTGTTGTCACTTTGATCGATACACCGGGCGCATTTCCGGGATTGGAAGCAGAAGAACGCGGACAAGGAGAAGCGATCGCGAGAAATCTTCTTGAGATGTCGCGATTGAAAGTTCCTGTAATCTGCATCATCATCGGAGAAGGAGCTTCAGGTGGTGCATTGGGAATCGGTGTGGGTGATCGTGTACTTATGCTGGAAAATTCATGGTACTCTGTAATTTCTCCGGAGAACTGTTCAACGATTCTCTGGCGCACCTGGGATTTCAAAGAGCGTGCAGCAGAAGCACTCAAACTCACTGCAACAGATATGCAGGGACAAGGATTGATTGACGGAATTATTCCTGAACCGATCGGCGGAGCGCATACCAATTGGGACGACACATTCGCAGCAACCAAAAAAGCAATTCTTGAGAACATTGATGAGCTTTCAAAGTTGAAAGCTGACGAGCGCATTAATCAGCGTATCGATAAGTTCTGCAAGATGGGTGTAGTGATCGAGTAATTACGATCAACGGTTATACCTTAATTCAACATCATCTACTGAATCTGGCATTGCAATGCTGTTGATCTGTGCTGCATTATTGTAATCATATTGCCGCACATTCACTCCTTCCGCAGTAATCACAGTATTACCTGCAGGATCATAACGCACTTGCTGCGCAGAACGTGTTGCCCAAACCACAGCACCTACAGGATTGTAAGTAAACTTATAAATGTTGCCGTTATCCATCGCCAGTAACAACGTGTTTGAATCTACCTGTGTCGCAGACAAAAGTCGTCCGGCAGGAAGTGACACCGGTTCCCATGTTCCGTTCATGCTGAAATCATATATCAGCAACTTGGCCTGATTGCCATTGTTAGCGGCAATGTAGATGCTGCTGTTATCCCTCGGAAACATTTTCAACGGAACAGCAGTTAATGTTGTCTGTTGCACTGCTCCTCCACCTGTAGCTTTATCGAAAACAGACAACACACGATTCGTTCCCGTTGCATCAACCTGATCAGCGAAAAAATAACTTCCTGAAACTGTGAATGCGTTGAAGAAGTAACCTGAATTGGCAGTGTACTGCGCGGTATTCTGCCCCGTCCATGTCTTCGAACGGATAACACCATCTGCGCGAAAATTAATGAACCAATCACGACCGATCGCTTCACATTTCCCCCAATAATCTCCGGTACTCGGGAATGCGTTCGTTGTCCATCCAGAATAATTTCCATCGAGCGACCAGCTTCTGAACGGTCCGCTGATTTTTCCGGTATATCCGACTTGCTGCCACCATGAGCTTACTGCTAAATCAGTAAAGTCGCCGGTGAATGCACCTAAGGATGAAAGATTCCATGCGGAATCAATCTGCATTACATCTATTGTTCCAGGAGCTGTATATGCCGCAATTATGCTCTTCAATTGAAGTGGAAGTGCGGTTACGTTAACCTGCACAAAAGCATGTTCTTCATTTCCGGTTGCATCATATGCTATAACCTCGAAATAGTATGATCCCGTCTCCAGACGAATATCATCAAGCACGTAAGTAATTGTCACTGATTGACTGGTACCACTGATATTGCGTGACGAAACAGGCAATACCGGAATCATATCATTGCTCACCAGGCGCAAATCCACTCTGCTCAGTTCTTCGTTATCTGTAATGTTCACTCCAACATTCACAACATCCAGCACATTCAATTGTGATCCGGCCGCAGGAGATGTTATTGCTACACCCGGCGCTTCACGGTCTTCCTCCTTGCGGCAGGACACGATGAATGCTACACACATTACGACGAACAACAACTTTCTCATAATGCAATTTACGCAATCGGCATATAATTGCGACCGGGCATTTTCCTGACTTACTTTTCACTATTTTAGGGGCTATGTACATTCCGCATCACTTCCGTAATGCCGATACAGAAGAACTGATTACCTTCATTCGTTCCAACTCGTTCGGAGCTTTGGTAAGCAACGGAGCTGAACTGCCGTACATCACGCATTTGCCATTTGCAATTGAAACCACGGAACCATTGATACTGAGCAGTCATATGGCTGCGGCAAATCCGCATGGTAAATCCATCAGCAACGGAAGTCTGGCTACAATCGTTTTCAATGGTCCGCATGGTTACGTTTCTCCTTCGCATTATGATTCGAAGCAAAATGTTCCTACCTGGAATTATATAGCTGTGCATGCCCATGGGAGAATTGAAATCTGCAGTGAATCCGAAAAGGAAGAACTGCTGAAAGCGATGATTGAAAGTTATGAGCCGGAATACCGCAAACAATATGATTCCCTTGCGCCGGATTATCTGAATCCGATGAAGAAAGCGATTGTTGCTTTTAAATTAGTTGTAGAAAAACTGGACGGGAAATTTAAGCTGAGTCAGAATAAATCGTCCGTCGAAAAAGAACGAATTAAAAAACATTTTTCTCAAGACGGGAATAGCAGTGACCTTGCAAAATACATGTAACAAAAAATGAAAAGCAGATTCTATATCATTTGCGCTGTTATTCTGATCGGCGCAACTTCTTTCACCGGCTTCAATGTATTGCCACAAGGAACTGATGTGTGGTTGTTCAATTATACCTATGACGCAGGCAAGCACAACATCATTGCAGGTCGTAACATCAGTAACAATAATGGATACGATAGTCAACCTTCGTTTTCTGAAAACGGCTCTTATTTATTGTGGTCATCAGAACGCGATAATGGACAAACGGAAATTTACCGCTACAGTGTTGATGGCAAAGTGATCAACCGCATTACACAAACTCCGGTGAGTGAATACTCTCCCACATACATGTACGGGAATAAATATATTTCTGCAGTAGTTGTGGAGCGCGATTCCACACAACGTCTCTGGAAATACCACAAGGTCTCAGGTAAATCACAATTACTCCTTCCTAAAGTTTATGCGGTTGGATATCATGCATGGCTGGATGAAAACACGCTGTTCTTGTTTCAACTGACCACGCCTGTTTCTATGGTGGTATGTGATGTTAAATCGCAGTCCACAAAAATTGTAGCGAACAACATAGGCCGCTGTATGAGCGTTTACAAGACGGAGAAACGCAAGATCATGCTTTATACGCAGGAAGACAGTGAAGGAAAACGCTGGATAAAGGCCGTGGACAAGAACGGTGTGAAAGCAGAAGAATTCACTCCGGTTCCCTGTGTAGAAGGTTCCGAAGATTTTGCTGTGGACAAGCGAGGATTTCTCATCATGGGTTCAGGTTCGAAATTGTATTCCTGGAAAATAGGAACCAGCACAGAGTGGCTTCAATTTGCAGATCTGAGCGGATTCGGAATTACGTCCATATCACGTGTTGCGATAAGTCCGAACGGATTTCAACTGGCCCTCGTAAACAACGCCACCCCGTAAGCCATGTCTTATCACATTTCTGATAATAAAGACTTGCTGGATATCGGTTTTATCCACTACGAATTGTCCCGGAGTTATTGGGCGAAGAATATTCCCATGGAACTTGTGCAAAAATCGATTACACATTCCATGTGCTTCGGTGTTTACATTGAAAGAAAACAAATCGGATTTGCACGCGTTATTACTGATCATTCAACTTTCGCATATCTGTGCGATGTGATCATTGCAGAAGAAGCTCAGGGCAAAGGCGCAGGGAAAATGCTGATGGAATATATCATGAAGCATAAGGATCTTCAGGGACTCCGAAGATTCATGCTGGCAACGAGAGATGCGCACACTTTGTATGAGAAATACGGATTCTCCGTTGTGAAACATCCTGAACGTTTAATGGAAATAACCGTTCAGAATCCGTACTCCGCCGACTCAGATCACCGTTTGACTTAATGATGCACGCAAAACAATTGTAAATTTACCTCATGAGATTCGCGTTGATCCTTCTTCTTCTGACCGGGCTTTTCGGCTCCGCAGCATCGCAATCTCTGGAGTTTCTGGGCTTGCCGGGAGTAACTTTCGGCATGAAACCTGAAATGCTTTCTAATCGACGTCTGATCATTGACAGCACAAGCTCGTACACAGATTCCGCCGCTTTTATACGTAATACCCGTTGCCATCTTTACTACAAAGCCGATGAGAACCTGAAGTTGAACGGATTTGTTGCGAGCGCAATTCACTACGAATTCTGCAGCGAAGAATTAGGATACGTGTTTATCTACGTAAACGGTAAAACTGAAATCAGCAATGCACTCGCAAAACTGAAACAGCATTTCCCGAAAATGAATTGCGGTAAAAATGTACCCTTGGGAACCTGTTCACTGATTGACACACACAACAGGAACATTCGAATGATTCTGCGGATAGATCATTCAACCAATCAGATGAACTTTGTATTGATTCCGAAAAAAGCTGCTAAATAAATTCAGCGTTTACTGGATAGTGTGCCCGAAGAAATTGGCATCAATCAGCTCTTCCAGCGTCTTTCTTTCCCCCTTGTAAGTTGCCGTAATCCAGGCGTCAGTAATTCCGCGGCGGATACATTCCTGTCTGAACACTTCCGCTTCACGAATCGTCTTGAATTCTTTCATCGTGAATCGTGTGATACCATCCGGATAGTCTATGATCTTTGCAGGACCGAATTCTTTTAGCTGCGGATACTTGAAATTCTCAGGATGACGGTATGCACCGATCTGTACGGTGTAAATCAAACCTGTTCCGCAATAGCCACCTGTTGTACGCAGAAACCTGTTGTAAACCGCTGTATCGCGCAAGGTCTTTCCTTTGAACCAGGACAAATCAACGGGTGAATCGTTACATGGAGGATCTGCAAAGAATTCAGGAACTGTTTTTCTCTGACCGAAATAGAAAATCGTTACGATTGAACTTGCAGCTGCACTGTCCTTCGCCATCAGATACTTCTTGAAATCCTCAGCTTCTTTGAGCGTATTCCAAGGCCCCATTGTGTAACGAATTGTGCCGTCAGGATAAATCTTTTTCTCTACAGGACCGTATTGTTCCCAATACTTGCGATTAAACTGTGTGGAATCCTTCACTGCAGCCAGCTCAAGTTTATATGATAATCCGTCGGCCTGGAATGTCCCGTTATCTTCCACGATTTTATCATAACCTACACCTTGTGATTCAGGTGTTGTGGTTTTCAAGGTTCCCGATTTGCCTTTGATTACAGCCGTTTCTTCGCGCGGTACATAACCCTTGCGTCGGTACTCCGTTCTGTACATGGAAGGAATAGTTGTTCTCTTTCCATTGCGAATAGCAACTACTTCAGATGTTGTTGCGATCAAAGAATCTTTGGTATTCGCTCTTGATCTGTACAACTCCGCGTCAAGTAATGTCTTGAACGGACCGTAAGAATAGCGTACATAACCTTCCGGTGTTACGGTTCGATGCAGAGTTCCCAGAGAAGCAAACTTCGTAGAATCAAAGTCCGCAGGATTCTCGAAAGTACCCAACTCAACCATGTAAGTTACTGAAGTGTCGTAATCAGAACCGTGTTTCTTCAACACTTGCTGATACATGCGTTGTTCGTACACCTGATCGTTCTGTTCTTCTTTGATTCTCTTGATCTGATCATCCAGTTTCTTCTGCAACACATCATTCGAATCCGCAACCATTGGTCGCACATTGGTAGGAGTACCTTGAGCAGATGTATCGCTCACGAAATTGTAATCTTTATTAACCTGAACGTAAGTATCAATACCTTTTACGTTCACGTATTCGAACATCGTTTCCGCTCCTTCTACTTCAATTGCAACCTTATACGTATTCCCCGGCTTTAATGCAACGAGATACTTTCCACTCATAGCGTTGGAATGATATTGTCCGTAGCTGTTGCCGGTTAAAGAGTCAGTTACATTGATGTTCGCATCAACAGGATTGCCATTGAGAGTAATGAAACCTACTACGAGTGCAAGAATCGGAGGATCACCCTGAAAGCCCGGTGTTACAGTGTACAAATCCTGTTGACCGAAACCTCCTTTGTCATCAGAAGAATAATATGCTGTTCCGCCGTCAGCAGAAAGTACATAGTAACGCTCATCTGCAGGAGTATTGATAGGAAAGCCGAGGTTGATCGGTTCTCCCCAAACACCTGCCTTCATTGTTGTATAGAAAAGATCGTATCCTCCCATTGACGAATGTCCTTCAGAACTGAAGAACAGGTGAATTCCGTCAGGGTGAATATGCGGTGCATCATCGTTATATGGAGTATTCACAGATGGTCCGAGATTCTGTGCAGGGCCCCAAGTACCGTCAGATTGCTTGCGTGATACATAAATATCACGACCACCTAATCCGCCGGGTCTGTCACTTGCAAAATAAAGCAACTGTCCGTCAGATGAAAGTGAACAACTGCCTTCCCAGTACTTCGTATTGATGTTTGGTCCCAAACGCTCCGGTGTGCTCCATTCCATTCCTTTTAAGGAGCTTTGGAAAATATCTCCGCCGTCCTTCGTGGTACTCTTGAAAATAAAGAGTATCTGACCATCGTTTGAGAGCGCAATACTTGCGTCGTGCTGATTTGTATTCAGACTGCCGATAGGCTCAGGTCCTAACCAACGATCACCCACTTTCTGGGTCATCATAATGTCTTCGTAATATTCACCGGTTGTATCCGGACGGAACTTAGGATCCTGTAATCCGCCCGTACTGCGCGCACCGCGATACGTGTAGATCAGCATACTTTCGTCAATGGTAATTACAGGAACGTACTCTCCTGCTTCTGTATTTACATCACCGCCTACATTTCGAATGTCAACTTCCACCGTGTCCTTAACAAGCTTTTTCCCGCTTTCGCAATACGAAATATAGCGACGAATGTCTTGCGCTTCCTTCGGTTTTATATCCGGATCTGACAGAGCGGTTTCAAATGATTTTATCGCGTCATCAAAGCGATAATTCAGGTGATAGGCCCGTCCCAGATAGAAATCCACCATCTCGAGTTCCGGATCCATGGCTTTGGCTTTCTCCAGCTCAGTTACCGATTTCACTCGCTCGTCGCTTTTGTAGAGATAGCATGTTCCCAATCGATAATGGTAAAACGGATTCAACGAATCCAGCTTCACGAGTTCCACATAAAACGGAACCGCACGGATATAATTCTTCTCGCCGTAATAATACTCTGCACTTTCAAGAAGCTTCTCTTCTTTCTTTTGCTTGTCTTTATCGCGACTACCAGCCAATACTACTGCGGGGGAAAACAGCAGAAATAATAAAAACGCAGTATGCCTGATACCTATCATAAACGCTAAAATCCAAAAACGCAAAGCATGACTAAGACCGGTGAAATCGTAATTACAAACAGGCTCGCGTTAATAAGTGCGTCGTATTTCAATGTTTCACGATACGTACTCGAAGTTGAACACGTTGAATTTCATTGCAGTTATAGAATAAATGAGGTTGTGTTGAAATTTTACCGAGCCATTATAAAATCGATGTTCCACGACAGGAAAATGCAGCGAAATGTTTTTCTTTACACCATAAGCCGATCTACAACATCATGGATTTTTTGCCGAAAGAAATAGAATCGTATTCATCACAGTTCAGCGAGCAGGAAAATGCGCTGTTGAATGAGTTATCGCGGGAAACGCATCTCAGAACTACAATGCCCAGAATGTTGTCCGGTCATCTGCAGGGACGATTACTGAGCTTATTAAGTAAAATGCAGCAACCTCAGTGTATTCTTGAAATCGGAACTTTTACAGGATACTCTGCTTTATGTCTGGCTGAAGGATTAACGACTACAGGTAAACTGATTACGATTGACACCAATGATGAAACCATGGTGATCGCGAAAAAATATTTTGCGATGAGTCCGCATGCCGGACAGATTGAAGCAATAACCGGTGATGCCCGGGAGATAATTCCGAAACTGGAACAGACTCCTGATCTCGTATTCATTGATGCCGACAAAGGAAATTATCTGAACTATTTCAATCTGATCATTGGTAAGATGAATTCCGGAGGAATTATCATAGCAGATAATGTTTTGTGGAGCGGTAAAGTGGTGGCACCGGTGAAAGAAAATGATCACGAAACCAAGGCACTCATGAACTTCACTGCAGTGGCATCGTCGCATCCGCGTGTCACGCCTTTGTTACTTCCGATTCGTGACGGCTTGCTGATTCTTCGTGTGATCTAACGTTCCGACTCCTTGTAGTTAACCGGATTTCTCCAACGATTGGCAAGAATTCGTGCGCCGAGTAATATCATACGAATTGCAAGCGGGAACATTCCAATTCCAATCAGCAAACGAATCCAGAATGCAGCCGGAATTGTGAAAAAGATGGCGATCGACCAAAGCAGCAGCATTACTCCGGCAAAAAGCAATAGTATCGCGATGAAGACAGACCAATCTCTGCGCATCGGGATTGGCGGTGCGTTGTTCGACTCTACAGAAGATCTTTCCGGTTTTTTCGCGAACGTTTCATTCACTTCATCAAACTGAATCACTGTTCCGCTGAGTAACGTATCAGCACTTCCTGAAGAAATATTTAAAGTATCCGGATCTGTGATTGTGCGATCAACACTTGCGGAAAATTCTGGATAGGAAGAACTCAAAATCGACTCGCGATCTGCAATGCTGCTGACTGAGAATGAATTCTCCTGAGCGGGCACGAGTTTAAGTTTACGGTAATGCGGTGTGCTGAACCTCGAGCAGGAGGCTAATAACAGAATGAACAATGAAAGGCTAGGCCACTTCATTTTTTCTTTTTCTTCTTTGGTGGAGATTTTTCCTTTTCCGCCGCGGCCCTCGTGGCTTCAATATCGTAACCGTAATTACGCATTTGCGCCAGCGCCCAATTCATTCTGCGATTGACATACTTCCCGGGATGACCCGCATCGTACTTCAATGGATTCGGTAATACAACAGCGAGCTTTGCACATTCAGTGTAAGACATTCCAACCGCGGGTTTATTGAAAAAATAATGCGCTGCGGCTTCGCAACCGTACACTCCCGGACCGAATTCAACCGAGTTCAAATACACTTCAAGAATTCTTTCTTTCGTCCAGAATGTTTCGATCAACACGGTAAACCAAACTTCAAAGCCTTTGCGAATCCATGAACTTGTTGGCCAGAGAAAAATATTTTTCGCGGTTTGTTGTGAAATCGTGCTCGCACCGCGCGAACGACCGCCTTCTTCGGACTCTTCCAACGCATCCTGAATCTGCTCAAAATCGAATCCGTAGTGAGAAAGAAAACGCTGATCTTCTGTACAAACCACAGCGAGATCCATAGCCGGTGGAATTTCATCAGATGATATCCATGCGTGACGAATCGGAGTTTCATCAGGAATCTTATCGCCCATTTCTCTGAAAAACATAAGTGGCGTCCACGATACCGGAATAATACTCAGTACCACAACGAGTACAACACTGAATATCACGGAAAAGCCCGCAAATCGTAGTATTGTCCGTAATAAATCCCGAAACTTGTCTTTCATAAATCAGAATCCGGATCAAATTTATTAAACAACCGGATCAGGCGCATGAATAAGTTCAGGTCTTATCTACACAAGCTTGTTCAATACGGTCTTCATCCGAAATCGGATGACGGACAGCGTAAGCGTGTAATACTGTTAAACACGTTCTCGGCACTGGCCGTGTTTACATTCACACTAGCGTACATAGACTCGGTTTATTTTAATGAACCACTCGTTTATCAGTATGTAGATGCCGGCATGATATTCGCGTTCGGCATCACTCCGCTGTTTATTCGCCGATCAGCCTACTTTGCAGCGGCATATCTTATGTTTCTAGCTAATGCAGTAATCTTATTTTTCTGCAACAGTCAAGGTCTTGAAACGGCAACATACCTTTTCTACTTCCCGCAATTTTTCGCAGTTGCGTGGTTGCTTGAATTCCGCAAACCGTGGTATAACCTGATACTTGGTTCATTCACCCTGATAAGTATAATTCTTCTGCTCGTATTACCGGAACACCTCTTCGGACCACCACTTACGGGACAATCCGTCCACTACTCATTTGTATTCAATCTTGTTGCTTCCGTACTCCTTGTAGCCATTAACACGGTTGTTATTGTTTGGATGAATTACAGCCGACATAAAATTCTGGAAAACAAAATTGAGGAGAAGGAGCGCGTTGCAGCGGAACTTGAACAGACCTTGAAAGCCAAAGAAATTCTCGTTGCGGAGATTCACCATCGCGTTAAAAACAATCTCGCGGTCATCCGAAGCCTTCTGAATCTTCAGATGAACAGTACCAATAACGAAGAAGCAAAATCCGTACTGCGTGAATCTGTTAATCGTGTAAACTCAATGGCTCTCATTCATCGTAAGCTGTATTCGCAGGAAAATGCAGAGTCCATTGATTTCGGAAGCTATGCCGGTGAATTGATTAACGAAGTGACTTTCACTTACCAGCAGAATAAAACCACGGTTCCTGAAATCCGCTTGTCGGGCGATAAAACAATAATAAATCTGACCAAAGCCGTCCCGGCCGGACTTATCCTGAATGAACTTCTTTCTAATGCGTTCAAGCATGCATTCCGAGACGAAGAAATCGGGCAGATCGATGTAATTGTGCGCCACGAAGAAGGTAAAATGATTGTTGAGGTTATTGATAATGGTTGCGGCATACCCAAAGGATTTAATCCGCAAAACAGCGAATCATTAGGAATGACAATCATTCATGCCCTCAGCGACCAGATTGATGCAGAATTCCAATACGTGGACGATGTAAAACGTGGCACACACGCCTTACTGAAAGTTCCGCTGGACTAATCATTCGGGTTTCGTATATTAGTGGTTTACTTTGAACATGATGAAAAAACTGCTCACTGCTGCTCTGCTTACTTTCTCCGCTTCTGTTGCTTTTGCTCAGGCATCTGCATGTCCGGACGTCTTCGCTACACCTGATACCTCCCTGTGCGGAACCGGTGGCTGTGTGAACCTGAATGCAGCTATTCAGGGAACCAATGCGACCAATGTTTACAGCGTAGGTGCGATTCCATATTCACCGTATTCATTCACTGGTGGTAACCAGATTCTCATCGCTATTGATGATGTGTGGAGCAGCGTAATTCCTCTTCCTTTCTGTTTTGAATTTTTCGGTCAGACTTACAACAGCTGTCTGATCGGTTCCAACGCAATCATCACATTCGATGTGAGCACACCGAATGCATATTGCCAGTGGCCAATCAATGCTGCAATTCCTTCGAATCAGAATCCGATGAATTCCATTATGGCTCCGTTTCACGACATCGATCCTTCAGTAGGCGCAACAGCAAACATCAATTGGGAAGTTTACGGAACAGCTCCTTGCCGTCAGTTTGTTGTGAACTGGGCTTTCGTTCCGATGTTCAGCTGCAACTCAATGATCGCAACATCTCAGTTGGTGCTTCACGAAACCACGAACATCATTGACATTTACATTCAGGATAAGCCGCTTTGCTCAACATGGAATGCAGGAGCTGCAATTTTAGGAATTCAGGATGCAACAGGAAGCACTGCATATACTGCTTCCAATTACAATTATCCGACTCAGTGGACCGCAACAAATGAAGGTTGGAGATTTATGCCTTCCGGTGCACCGAATTACACTTTCGGCTGGTACGATATGAGCGCGAATCTTTTGAGCAACTCTCCTACATATCAGGTTTGTCCTTCAACAACCACTTCCTATGTTGCTGTGCTGAATAACACCTCTTGCTCCGGAGTAATAACAGTTTGGGACACAGTTACAGTTGGCATCAGTCCGGGTAACGTGACCACAACTTCGACATCCACCCCGGATGTGTGTGCGAACAACACAGGAACAGCAACAACAACGCCTTCCGGCTCTGCACCGTTCACATACTTATGGCAACCCGGTGGTCAAACAACTCAAACCATTACAGGACTGGGTGCAGGAACATACATAGTAACTGTTCTGGATCAGGCAGGTTGTGCTACTCAGGATACAGTTGTGGTAATTAATACTAATCCAGCTGTCAATCCTGTTGTTGCGACGAATGCAACGAACGGACAAATTACCCAAGCCGGTCCGGGCGCACCTGTGGATATCTGCTTAAGCACAACTGCTCCACAGAATATCACTACGTGGAATTGGATTTTCAATTCAACACAAACTTCCAGTTTGTCGGCGCCATGCTTTACTGTGAACGATACAGGAACATACTGCACATTACTTGCGGTACAGGATGCCAACGGTTGTCTTGACACCACCTCAATCTGCGTGGAAGTTAACAGCGAAGCAATTTTCTCCTTCCCGAACGTGTTCACACCGAATGCAGATGGAAGCAATGATATTTTCCTTCCCACCACTTCGGGTGTACGTGACATCAAAGTGTTGATTTACGATCGTTGGGGTTTGCAGATTTATGAATGGTATGCAGATGGTGCCGCTGTGAATACTACCGGATGGAACGGAAAAACCAGCAACGGCAAAATGGCAACTGACGGAGTTTACTATTGGGTTGCAACCGTTACTGATTTCAGAGCTGAATCTGAGAACGTTTCCGGATTCGTTCATTTGCTGAGCAGCAAACCGTAAGTTGATTAAACTATGAGTGAATCAGTCGGAGACAATTTCACGATAGAGCCACCGCAGGAACCGGCAGCTCCGGAACCGAGTGCTTATCCGCCTTCGCGGATCATGAACATTATTTCGCTTGTGCTCTCCTGCATTCTTATGCTCGTAGGGATTCACGTGCTTACCGGAGAAGAGAATTTCAAAAACGAACATTACTTCTACATCTTCATCGCATTGTATCTGATGGCTCAGATGCTCGTGAAAATGGTCATGATCGTCAAGTCCGATTTAACGGTACGCAAAATAATTCTCGCGTTCCTGGTGGAATTAAGTCTCTATCTGCCTCTACTGATGCACGATTGGGAAACTGATAAAACCGACTTCGCACTCATTATGCTGCTCACAAATACGGCGCGCGCAGCGTATTACACGTTCGGTGTGATGAAAGATTCTGAACTCGTCTGAATCAAATCTGCGTATTGCGTGAGATGTGTTATAACGGGAATCGTATGCGTTTACTCAACTGAAGACTTCACCATCGGTGATCCGTTAAGATCTCTGACCACAAACCTTCATATTACCGCCTGTTCGCTCATCAATCTCAATATGCGACGTGGCGTAATGATTCAGGTCCGTTCGTTTTAAATACTTACACTCGATTGTAAGTGTTTAAATAGGCGGAGATGTGAGTAGAGGTATCGAACTTTGCAAGGAAGGTGTGGATTAATCCACACCTTCAACTTAATAACCAGTCCTTCATCGGTCTGAATCAATTCAGCATTGCACCAAGCGAATTGTTGTACGAGTCGTTGTATTCTGATACAGCTCCGAAATTTTCTCCATCCACAACAAGTGAATTTCCTTTCACCGTTCCGATTACGTTCCCTTTCGAACCGTTCTTCTGCAGAATATCTATTACTTTCTGCTCGTCGCCATTGCTGCAGGTAATTACAACACGTGACTGCGACTCACCGAAAAGGAATGCATCCTTACGCACCTGATCGTATGATTTGATATCGAAGCCGAGATTGCCCGCAATTGCGCTTTCCATCAGGGTAACAAACAATCCACCATCAGAACAATCATGTGCGGATTTTACCAGTCCGGATTTCAGAGTCTCTTTCAATGCATTCTGCATTGTGAACTCTTCATCAAGATCGAAATAAGGAGCAGGAGTATTCTTCACTCCAACGAACGAGTATAAATATTCAGAAGATGAAATATCATTACGGCAATTGCCAACAAGAATGATTGAGTCTCCTTCATTTTTGAAGTTCAGCGTCATCACATTCTTTTTCGATGGCACAATACCCAGCATTCCGATTGTTGGTGTAGGGAAAACCGGACCTTCGTAAGAAGATTGATTGTAGAAACTTACGTTACCGCCTGTAACAGGAGTTTTGAATTTCTCGCAGGCCTTGCCCATTCCTTTAATGGAACCTACAAACTGCCAGTACACTTCAGGATTGTAAGGATTACCGAAGTTGAGGCAATTTGTGATTGCTGAAGGTTCGCCACCGGAACAAACGATGTTACGTGCTGCTTCACTTACCGCAATTGCACAACCTTGTTCAGGATCTGCATTTACGTAACGTGAATTACAATCCACTTTCAATGCAATTGCTTTCTCACTTCCCTTGATATTTACAATGGCTGCATCTGAAGGTGCATTGGTGCTCATGTTCACAGTACCAACCATTGAATCATATTGATTGTACACCCAACGCTTGGAAGCAATATTCGGATGTGAAGCCAGATGCTTGGCTACTGCAGCGTAATCTGAAGGAAGTTTAACAGAGTCAATCGAAAACTTCTTGGCTTCAGCGAAATAAGCCGGTTCCTTCCACTCGCGCTTGTAAACAGGAGCACCGCCACCAAGTACAAGAGATTCAGCAGGCACATCAGCAACCAGCTCTCCATGCATATAATACTTCAAACGATCTCCGTCTGTAACTTCACCGATCTGTACGCAGTTGAGGTCCCACTTTTCGAAAACATCAAATACTGCTTTCTCCATTCCCTTCTTCACCACGATCAGCATACGTTCCTGTGATTCAGAAAGCAGAATCTCCCAAGCCTTCATGTTTTCCTGACGCGTAGGAACCTTATCGAGCCACACATTCATTCCGCTTTCACCTTTTGCAGACATTTCAGAAGTGGAGCAAGTGATTCCTGCCGCACCCATATCCTGCATACCTACAACGGCACCGGTTTTAATTACTTCAAGCGTTGCTTCGAGCAACAATTTCTCCTGGAACGGATCGCCGACCTGAACTGCAGGAAGATCTTTAGCTGAATCTTCTGTGATATCTTTTGAAGCGAACGCCGCTCCATGAATTCCATCTTTACCTGTTGATGAACCCACGATGAACACAGGATTACCTGCGCCATAAGAAATTGCGGATACGGTCTCTCCTACTTTCACAATTCCCGCGCTCATTGCATTCACAAGCGGATTCACATTGTAGCATTCATCGAAGAAAACCTCACCACCTACAGTCGGAATACCGAATGCGTTACCGTAGTCGCCAATTCCTTTCACAACACCGCGAACGAGCCACTTCGTTTTCTCCAGTTTCAGATCACCGAAACGCAATGAATTCAATCCCGCAATAGGACGCGCGCCCATTGTGAAAATATCGCGGTTAATTCCGCCAACACCTGTAGCTGCGCCCTGATAAGGCTCCAGAGCAGACGGGTGATTGTGTGATTCAATTTTGAATGCACAGGCCAAACCTTCTCCGATGTCTACAAGTCCTGCGTTCTCTTCTCCTGCTTTCGCAAGCATATGCGGACCGTCTTTCGGCAATGTTTTAAGCCAAACAATAGAATTTTTGTAAGAGCAGTGCTCCGACCACATTACTGAGTAAATGCTCAGCTCGGTAAAATTCGGTGTACGACCGAGAATAGAAGTGATCTTATCAAATTCTTCAGGAAGAAGCCCGAGTTGTTTTGCCTGATCAAGTGTGGCAATTTGCGTTTCAGAAGAGGTAACTGACATGGATTGTAAATTAGACTGCAAATTTACTCAGAACCCGTGCGTCTGTAAAGTGAATTATCAACAAAACACATTCACAAACAGGAAAAATTGTGCAAAAAACTACATTTAGTCCATGAAAATGAAAGCAGCAAAATATAGCACGACGATATTGATTCCGGCATTAATGATCTTTCTGATTACAATATTCCCATCCTGCAATGGTGTTGACCTCCAAAAAGACGGTATTCCTGCCTCCGGAACTGTTATCGGAAAGCGAGATGTTTACCGTAAAAGAAGCGGCACGGATTATTACATCACGGTCAACTTCTTTACACAACCGGACGCAGAAAATCCTAAACCAAAAGTGAAATCAGATTCTCCGAAAACCGTAGATGAAATCATCGAAGGATTAACGATAGATGTTAAGTTCGGCGATTATCAGACTGCAGAAATTCAGGTTGATGGCGCGACGTATGTTAAGCTTAGTGAAGGTGATGAAGTTCCATTGCGGTATGAGAAAGGGAATCCTTCGAATGTGATTGTTGCTGAATAGTGATGCGTTCGCAATCTGCAAACTGTTTTGTCTGAATAAAAAAACGCGAACATAGCAACGGTTATGAATGCTGCATCAGCCGGTTCACTTGTAATCTGTTAAGACAACCGATGTATTGATTAACAAGTTGCCCGATGAAACCGGAGTATGAAACATTCTCCGGATGACCTATGATTTCCGCTTTTGAGTTATTTCAGGAACAGATGTGATTTCAAATCCTGATTTGCTTCGTATTGCGTCGCCGGCAGTGATTTAACTTTTCTGGTAAACGTAACACGAACGTAACGGGACGGTCAGCGGTTTTTAAATTGAACACTTCGAATATTAAACGGACTCTATCAAGAAAAGCGTATGAAGTTATTTTGTTTCAAATACTATTCACATGAAAAACAAAATAACCCTACTAACTCTAACGTTGATTTATTTATTTGCAGTTGATCTTCATTCGCAAATCAATAGAAGCAACTACAGGAAATCATCGCCTTACAATGCACATTACCAGCGGGGAGATGCAGGCGGATATCACATGCTTGAAATCCGCAGCGGAACATTATGGGCTTGGGGACGCAACAATTCCGGGCAAATCGGTAACAACTCCACAACAGATGTCCTGGTTCCGACACAAATCGGAACCGACAACAGTTGGGTACAAGTGAGCGGGGGTGGTGCATCATCATATGCGATTAAGGCAAACGGAACTTTGTGGGCCTGGGGCAGTAATAGTAACGGACAACTCGGCGACGGAACAATCATTAATCGTTTAACCCCGATTCAGATCGGCACGGCAACAGACTGGGTTGCAGTTAGCGGGGGTAACACGCATGTGTTAGCCATCAAAAGCGACGGGACACTTTGGGCCTGGGGCAATAATGCAGATGGTCAATTGGGAATCGGTAACACCACAAGCCAATCGACACCCGTGCAGGTAGGAACTGCCAGCGACTGGTATACGGTTGCAGCAGGACACCATCATTCCATGGCAATAAAAACAAACGGCAGTTTATGGGGATTCGGTCGCAATGCAAATAACCAGATTGCGCAACCGACCAGTTCCAATTACACCAGTCCGGCGCAAGTCGGTACCGATTTCAATTGGGCAAGTGTTTCCTGCGGAGAAGCATTTTCAATCATTGTCAAAGCCAACGGCACAGCATGGAGTTGTGGAAACAACGGACTTGGACAATTGGGTAACTCTGCCACAGCGGGCAATACGAATGTTGCACTTGCACAAATGGGTACAGATAACAAATGGCTCAGCATTCAATGCGGAGCAGATTATACGCTTGGAATAAAAGCAGATGGAACACTGTGGAGTTGGGGCAATAATAATTTCGGTCAACTTGGAAACGGATCATTTCAGCCGCCAAGTCCGATGCAGATCGGAACTTCAAACAATTGGGTTCAGGTTTCTGCCGGCTACAACAGTACAATGGCCATTACAGGAAGCGGCTCATTGCAAATGACTGGCAATGATTTTTACGGACAGATGGGCAACGGTCCGGGCGGCGGCTCATTCGGCTTTGTACATCTTTCATTCACCAATGAATGGATTGCTCTTGAGAACGGAGGTTTTCATACAGCGGCAATTTCATCTGAAGGTGAACTGTATATATGCGGTCGCGGGAACGGAGGACAAATCGGTAATGGGGGCACAACAGATCAGCCTTACCCATATCAGGTTCCGGGTACAAACTGGAAGGGTGTAGCGTGCGGCGTGTCGCACACACTTGCGATTCGCACCGATGGGACATTGTGGGCGTGGGGAAGTAATACCAGCGGACAACTTGGAATCGGTTCAACCACATCACAGCTTTCGCCTGTACAGGTTGGCACTGTCAATACCTGGGTGAGTGTATCGGCAGGAAATAATTTCAGTCTCGGTATTCGTGCTGATGGTACATTATGGGCCTGGGGTGAAAACGGTTTATCGCAATTAGGCGACGGCACAACAATTGATCGAACAGCGCCGGTTCAAATCGGAACGGCAACAAACTGGACGTGTGCAGATGCAGGAGATGTGCACGCGATTGGTTTACAATCTACAGGAGTTGCATACGCCTGGGGAAGAAATATTGATGGCAGGCTGGGTGACGGAACGACCACCGACAGAAATGCTCCGACTGTGATTCTGACTTCACAAGGCTGGAAACAGGTTTCTGCAAACTATGCCAACTCATATGCATTGAATACACAAGGACTAATTTACGGTACAGGCAACAACACATTCGGTACTCTTGGCGATAACACAACAACGCAAAGAACCACATTCACCGCTACAGTCGGACTAACATCGGCATTGAATGTATCAAGCGGCGATTATCATGCGTACGCAATTCGCAATGACGGTGCTTTGTTTTCATGGGGCAGGCACAACTTCGGACAATTAGGTGACGGCGCAACGGGGCAACGCAATGCACCGGGACAAGTAACCGGACAAAACAATGTTGTTCTCACGGGTTGCGGTAGTTTGTTTGGCTCGAAGTGTTCAACACCGCGTCAAACAATTTGCAATACCGGCTCCAACGCTTACGGACAATTCGGAAACGGAACAACAACATCGGCAAGTGTTTTTACGTGCGGAAATTCCATTTGTATACCTGCAAACGTGGCGACGGATCCTCAAAACTCAACAGAGTGTTCAGGGGTGGCAGACAACTTCAGTGTTACTGCAACCGGCAACGGAGTACTCACATATCAGTGGCAGGTAAATACCGGATCAGGATTTGTGAATATAACCAATACGCCTCCGTATTCCGGGACAACAACCGCCAATCTTACAGTTTCTCCTGTATCAATTACCTACAACGGTTATCAGTACAGATGTATAATTCAGAACACATGCGGAGCTGATACTTCGAATGCAGCAACGCTGACAGTAAACAGCGCCCCTGCTTCTCCGGGCTCCATAATCGGTGACGATACAGTTTGCAGCGGCACCGTAAATGCTTATGCAGTAACTCCGGTGCCCGGTGCAACTAACTACAACTGGACGTTACCTTCGGGCTGGACGGGCAGCAGCAACACCAATGCAATCAATGCCACAGCGGGAACTACATCAGGAAACGTTACAGTACGAGCTACAAATTCTTGCGGACTATCTCCTGTTGTTACCTATTCTGTTACTGCACTTTCAATTCCGTTGATGCCCGGTGCAATATCAGGAACCTCAAGTGTGTGTCAGGGAAGCACACAAACATATTCTGTTGCACCTGTTGCGGGAGCGGCATCATATAACTGGACGTTGCCTGCAGGATGGACGGGAAACTCAACCACGAACTCTATTACAGTAAATGTTGGAATCAACGGAGGCAATATTACTGTTTCAGCAGCAAACCAGTGCGGGTCCTCAGCTGCACGAACAATGGCGACAACGGTTTCCTCAATTCCGGTATCTCCTGCAATCACCAGCGGAAATGATACTGTATGTGCAGGATCAAATGCTGCTTATACCTGCAGCAGCGTTGCCGGTGCCACAACATATTCGTGGACACTTCCTGCTACATGGACCGGGAGCAGCAGCACTTCCGCTATTGCTGCAACTGCCGGCACTGCAGGAGGAATTATAACAGTAGCAGCTTCCAATAATTGCGGCTCAAGTGGAACCACGTCTTTCTCTGTAACTGTTTTATCGGCTCCTGCAGCACCTGCATCCATTTCAGGTCTTTCAACTGTGTGCAGCGGAAGTACAACTACATATACAGCCAGCCTCACACCGGATGCGGTTATCTACAACTGGACATTACCGTCAGGTTGGTCGGGCAATTCAACATCCAATACTATTAACGCCACTGCCGGCTCTTCAGGCGGAAACATCACAGTAACTGCTTCCAACATATGCGGAACAAGTTTGGCGACTTCGATTGGTGTTTCAGCTGATGATGTACCGACGGCACCTTCTGCGATAACAGGGCTGAATATGCTTTGTGAAAATGACACCGCAACCTACTCTGTGACTGCTGTTCCCAATACTACATCGTATACCTGGACAATTCCCGGAACCTGGTCAGGCAGTTCCTCTTCAAACAGTATATTTATCAATGCCGGAAACAGCGGAGGAACAATCTTTCTTACCGCAAACAATAACTGCGGATCATCTCCAAATGCTGTTCTGTCGGTTACGGTTACACCCTCTCCGGTTTTACAATCTGTCTCAAATGACTCAATTTGCAATGGAGGTTCAGCGTTGTTAGGTGCGTTCGCTTCTGCGGGCAACATCAATTGGTACGCATCACCTGCACCCGGATCACCTCTCACGACAGGAAACGCATATAACACTCCGGCGCTTTCAGCAACAACCACATATTATGTGCAGATCAACGATAACGGTTGTCTTTCAGCATTCGATCCCGTAACTGCATACGTTACGGTAATTGACACCGGTGTATCGCTGAACATTAATATACTTACCGCGGATCATGCAGGAGCAGACAGCTATCAATGGATTGATTGCAATTCCAATCAACCTTTGCCGGGAGAAACGAACCAAAGTTTCGTTATGAATCTTAATGGTACTTATGCCGTAATCATCACTCAAAACGGATGTTCAGATACATCTGCATGTATAACAACAACAGTAGGAATTGAAAATCTTCAATCAACTTCCGCTGTTAACATTTACCCGAATCCTGTCGACGATGAACTTAACATTTCAGCAGATGATGTTATATTCTCCGTTGAAATTCAGGATATGAGCGGTCATGTTGTGTTGAGCTCCGGCATGAATACAACCAGGATTAACACATCATCTTTATCAGCCGGAGGCTATATTATGCAGATACAAACTAAATCGGGAACAGTACGAACCAAACTGATCAAACAATAGAGCCTGAACTTCACAGTTAAAAACGGGATACCGAAAGTGTCCCGTTTTTTGTTATTTGTCTTAACTCATTATACCTGCTTACCCGATACTTTCAACTCTTCAAAAAGTTAATCTTATATGAACTTGCTCAGGTAATGCTAACGTTGCCGGGTAAAAAAAATGCTGCTCCTTTCGAAGCAGCATTTAACAGTATGCCTGTACGTAGTTCTAAGATTTAACCCAAATCACATGAAACTTAATACAGTCGGGGTGCATACTGCATGTCAGTGAAACGAACCTCTACTTTCGTTCACTTTCCTGTAATATTTTTTAGTTCCCGACGAAAATAGTTCAGTAACCGCACATATTATTTGTCCTTTAACACAGTCGCACATAAGATTAACAGTTGCAACGTATGACTAAACAAGTGATGAGCAATACTACAGATCGAACAGATGTAAAGCGTTTCTATTATGTGGAAGACGTCGGTTGATATGAATTGTTTTCACAGCTAATGCCAACAGACGAATGAAGATGCGGGTAATCATCCGTCTGTCAGAACACATCAGCACGTCAATTGAATCTGCGAAACCCTTACAAAAATTAAACCGCCGGCGGCATCCGTTAAACCGCATCGTCCGGAAGATTCGTGAACACTAGTTTTGTTCAAAACCTGATCCATGAACAATAACCGACTTTTTCTCGCTGGCTCAATAGCCTTAATAACTACAATAACGCTGAATGCCCAGCAAGCGCAGTTTGATTGGGCAAAAACTTATGAAACGATGAATGGTTCATCAAGGGCCAATGCAATGGTTTGGAGTACACCCGGAGTGGGTCACCACCTCGTAACGTGCGGCGAGTACACCGGAACATTGGACGCCGATTTAAGCAGTGGTACACTTCCGTTAACTTCTCAGGGAGGCAGCGATATTTTTATTACCAGACAGAACGCAACTAACAATGCTCCGGCTTGGGCGATCAGCATCGGATCCAATGGTGATGATAAAGCCTTGGTCATTGAACGAACTTCAGACTACAACATTCTTGTTGGCGGAAGTTTTTCCGGAACTGTAGATTTTGATCCGGGTCCGGGTACTGTTAATCTTACTTCAGCAGGTGGCACTGACGGCTTTCTGATGAAAATAGATATTGTAAACGGAAATCTGATTTGGGTGCAACACGTTGCAGCGGGCGCCGGTAATGAAGCAGTAACTGCAGTGGGTCGTAATCAAAATGACGTGATTACCGTTGCAGGAAATTTCACAAACAGTGTCGATCTCGCACCCGGAATCACAACCGACATTTTCATCAGTCAAGGCAATGAAGACATATTTACAGCACGATACTCATCCGCCGGACAATATATGAGAGGGGCCCGGTTCGGTGGGACGGATAATGACTTGCTTTACGACGCAGCCACAGGACCTAACGGAAATGCTGTAAT
The DNA here is from genome assembly GCA_023151315.1 of Bacteroidia bacterium. Lineage (GTDB taxonomy): Bacteria > Bacteroidota > Bacteroidia > Palsa-965 > Palsa-965. The sequence continues at coordinate 155,138 of JAKLJE010000004.1, read as the reverse complement.
CTGCGGCGGATTCTTCAACTCAATCGATTTGGATCCCGGCGCAGCAACACAGCAACTGAATGCCACTGACACAACTATGTTTCTATTGTCTCTTGATACCAATCTGGCCTATTACAACCATGGTTTTCTGACAACTAAAAAACGCGGCGAATTAATGTACGATGAAGGCACTTACCGCATCCTTGTAGCAGGGTCATTCACGGATTCGCTGAATGTAGATATGGATACTCTTAGTAATTACATTTATTCGAACGGAGGATATGACATTTTTCTGCTCGCCACATTCGAATATCTGAATTCTGCAACTAACCCTTACGTATTCGGAGGCACCGGAGATGATATCCTAACTGCAACAGGATCGCGTTATAACCAGTGCGTACTTGCCGGCAGTTCAACTTCTGGAGTATTTTCATTGCCAAATGCAAGTGCCGATACTTTGCATTTACCCGGAACTGGAAATGACGCATTTGCATTTATACTTGATCATTTGACCGGTATTATTCAGAATGCGGGTCTTGTGCCATCCGGAATTGCTTTACGGCAATCTAAAGCTGCAACAACATGGTTTTCCGCAACGGGCTACAACATATGGGTTGCCGGAGTTGTAAACGGCTCATGTGATTACGATCCAACCTCAGGAACCGCTATGTTAAACACTACTTCTTTAATTGAAGACGGGTTCACTTTTTCATGGGCTCCGTGCTCAACCATTTCTGTACAAACCGGAATCAATGTGTGTGACACTATCTACTATCATAACAACGTAGCACATCCTGTTCCATCTACGTTCTACGATACCTTGACATCATCCTGCGGATCTGACAGTATTGTTCGCTGGGATCTGTACCTTATATTACCACCTGACACCGGCATCACACTCAACAACGGTGTATTCACTGCTCAGCAGAATAACGCAAGTTATCAATGGGTCGATTGCAATGCCGGCTACACCCCGGTTTCCGGCGCCACCTCTCAATCGTTCACTCCCGTACAAAACGGTTCATATGCCGTAATAATAAATTACGGCAATTGCACAACCGACACTTCTGCCTGTATGGCAATCAACGATGTGGGTGTAAGCGAAAACTCTCTTCGTAATGCTATGGTCACACCCAATCCGTTCGATGATATTATAAATGTTATGAACGTGCCGGTCGGAACACGGGTAACCATCTCAAACGTTCTTGGAGAAACAGTTCATGAATCTATTGTAAGGGCATCGAATAGCGTGATTAATACAGATCACCTTGCTCAGGGAACGTACTCCGTGGTTATCAGAAACAACAGTGACTTTATGACCACCATACTGATTAAATAAGCTGTTTATACTTATTACACCAACTCGTGTGAAGGGGCTGTTCGTACAGCCTCTTCGCTTTTATACAACAGCAATTCTCAATAACCGAATTCCGCAAAAATTAGAAAACGATCCACGCTGTTTATCCAATTCAGCGCGTGTATTAAAGTGAACAATTAAAGACTGAAAGTGAAAGTAGCTTTACATATATAATTCACCTCTACTAACACTAAATCCCTAAATATGAAACTCCGAAATCTGATATTCCTGATTGGTATCAGCCTGACCAATTCAATGTTCAGTCAAAACTTTTACTTCGATTGGGCAACAAAAACAGGCTCTACCGGCAACGATGCTGTAAGTGCAATTGATCACGATCAGTCCGGTAACATAATTGAAGCCGGATATTTCTCCGGAACTGTGGATTTTGATCCGGGTTCCGGCACAAGTAATCTGAGCTCTTCCGGTGCGTATGACATTTTTGTCCGTAAGCTGGACTTCAATGGAAATCTGATTTGGGCGGTTAAGGCCGGAGGTACCGGTAACGACGTAGGATGGGATGTAGCGGTAGACAGTGCCGGAAGTGTTTATGTAACCGGGTACTTTATCAACTCTGTAGACTTTGATCCTGGCACGGGAACGAGCAATCAGAATGGCGGGACTGCAGGATCTCCATTTGTATGGAAATTAAATTCTACCGGTTCATTCGTTTGGGTAGCTGCGCTTACAGGAGGATCAACTTTGAATGAAGGGAGAGGCATTGCAATTGATGCGAACGGCAACCCGGTTGTATGCGGCATTATGCGTTCAAGTTTTGATGCTGACCCCGGAAGCGGAACCACTACGTTGAATATCGCTTCTTCAGGACAAAGAGGATTTATAATTAAACTGAACGGTGCCGGAAGCTTGGTGTGGGCCAGGAATCTGGAAGGTGCGAATGCATCGCGTTGCTGGTCTGTTGCAATCGGAATTAATAACAACATCCTGATCGGAGGTAATTTTTCGGGTACAGTAGATTTTGATCCGAACTCCGGAGTTCAAAACATTTCCAGCGTTAATTCTATGTACGACATTTTTGTTGAGCGACTTGATGCTTCAGGAAATTATGTCTGGGTATCGGACATCGGAGGTGCCGGAGATGAAGATCTTTGGGCGATTACAACCGACGCTGCAGGGAATGTTTACGCTACCGGATCATATGGAGGCAGTGTAGATTTTGATCCGGGCGCAGGAACATTCACACTGAATTCCACTTTGTCAACATGGGATATTTATGTTTTCAAATTAAACGCCAACGGAAATTTTGGTTGGGCGGCAGGAGCAGGAAGCAATAATGTTGATTTCGGTAATGCAATTGATGTAGACCAGAACGGCTACGTTTACATTGCGGGTTCATACAAAGGTCTCACAGACTTTGATCCGGGTTCCGGCACTCAGAATCTCGGAGTTGTAGGTGTTGAAGATGCATTTATCTGGTGTCTTACTCCGTCGGGAGCATTCTATGCCGTTTCGAGAATCGGAAGCACCGGATTAGATCAGTTCAACGGAATAGACGTTTCTTATTTTGACTGTGTTCGCGGTTGCGGACAGTTCGCTGCCGCAGCGGATTTTGATCCGGGCACAGGAACCAACACTATAACTCCTTCGAGCACGCGAGATGGTTTTACATTTCAATGGGTAACATGTACGGCAGCACCATCCGCACCGGGAACGATTTCAGGATCGTCTTCGATCTGCCAGAATTCAACGAACACATACTCCGTAAGTCCGGTAGCAGGAGCCAGCAATTATGTATGGTCTTTACCCGGAGGGTGGAGCGGATCAAGCACAAGTAATAGTATTACCGTAACAGCCGGACTAACAGGCGGCACTATTTCAGTAAGCGCAGCAAACTCATGCGGAACTTCCACGAACTCCAATCTTGCTATTATTGTGAATAATGCTCCTCCTTCGCCTGCGTCAGTAATCGGTTCAGCCTCGATATGTTTGAATACGGTAAATACGTATAGTGTCACAGCTATTCCGACTGCAACTTCATACACATGGACGCTTCCTGTTGGATGGAGCGGAACAAGCACATCCAATTCAATATCTGCAACCAGTGGAAGTAACGGCGGTAACATTACAATTACGGCTAATAATTCCTGCGGCAGTTCCGCGCCTACTACATTCTCAGTCACGGTAAATCAGGCCCCATCTGCTCCGTCTTCCGTTGCAGGTGCTGTAACTGTGTGTGAAAACTCAACGAACTCTTACAGCATCACTTCTGTCCCGGGAGCAACATCATACACGTGGACGCTGCCGAACGGCTGGAACGGTGCAAGTACCGGCACCAGTATAATGGCAACTGCAGGAACTAATAACGGCACTATCACTGTTACTGCAAATAACAATTGCGGTTCTTCTTCTGCTGCTGCACTACCTGTTTCTGTGAATACAATTCCTGTTATTATTTATGGTCCCGATGATACAATTTGCGCAGGTCAATCCACCGTTTTTGTTACGAGCACTTCAGGCAACAGCATCTATTGGTACTACGATACTGTTTCAATGACTCCGTTTGATTCCGCGAATTTTATCAATACAGGACCGCTGTTTAATTCAACTACTTATTACGTGTCCGCCGCAAACAACGGCTGCCCGACGCCGCTTTACCCTGTGACATGTGTCGTTAATCCGATGCCAGCAACTACTGTAAACATTACATCAGGTTATATCGAATCCGATCAAGTTGGTGCCTCAGCCTATCAATGGTTGAATTGTGACAGCAATATGATTGTTATTGCAGGGCAGAACAATCAGCAGTATTTTCCACCGTCAAGCGGAAATTATGCTGTAATCGTAGATCTGAATGGCTGCATCGATACTTCATCTTGCGGATACTTCACCTCTGTTGATATAAACGAACACGCAAGTATTCAATACAATATTTATCCCAATCCGGTTGCCGATAAACTCACCGTGAACTCCGTTCAAATGCCGGATCAACTGATCATCTCCGATCTGACAGGCAGAGTTGTCTTGAGTACTATGCAGTCCAGAGAAGCAAATACAGCAGCGCTTGCATCCGGTAATTATCTCCTCACCATCATAGAAGGAAACCAAGTGCATGTTACACGATTCATCAAGCAATAATCCCCATAATCCCCCAAAAAAAAGTCTGCCGGCAAAGGCAGACTTTTTTTAAACACATCGGTCATTAAATGTTTTTCAAATAGTCGAGAATCACTTCCCGCTTCCTCGTACTTACCGGCACAACCGAATTACCTTCCATGATCAATGAACCCCCATCCGCTTTATCAAACTTCCTGATAAGCGCCAGATTAACGAGATACGAGTTGTGCACGCGCATAAAACCGTAAGGAGTGAGAGCTTCATCGTACTCTTTAATATTATGCGACACCATGATCTTATCTCCGTTAATCAGATTGAAATGCGTGTATACTCCATCAGCCTGGAGAAAAACCACCTCGCTCACCTTCACGACATAAATTGCCTTCTGATCTTTCAGCACAATTCGTTTCTCATCATTTCCGGATTTCATTTTCCCGTTAAGTACTGAAAGCTGATCAATCATTTTCTGCTTTCTGCTCGACTCTACCGCACGTTGTACAGCAGTTACCAGAAGATCCGGCTCAATAGGCTTCAGAAGAAAATCGATAGCAGCAAATCGAAATGCATCAACAGCATACTTGTTGTACGCCGTAATGAAAATGACCTGAAAATTAATTTCCGGCAAGCGACTCAGAAAGTCCATTCCCGTTCCATCGTCCATTTCAACATCCGTAAACACGAGATCCGGTTTGAACTCGTGTACTGCTTTTACACCGCTCGCCACACCTTCCGCTTCACGCAATTCCGTAATCTGTGGACAATACGTCTGCAACATCAGGATTAAACCTTCTCTGATTTCTGGCTGGTTATCTACAATTAGTGCTTTCATTCTTTGATCAGTGGTATTGTAATATTAACGGTATATCCTTTATCAGACTTATTCGGACCGAGCTCATAGCTGGAGAGCTTGCCGGTATTCTTATCAAGAAGAAAGAGACGATCCTGAATAATCTGAGCCGCTCTTGACGGATAACCTTCATGATTCTTACTGCTGCCGGTTACAGTACCGTTGTCTGTCACAGCAACGCGAAGGTGATTATTGTCTGCACGGAATTCAATTCGGATCACGCCGGTGTAATCAATACTACGAAATCCGTGTTCTACGGAATTTTCGAGGAACGGTTGAATAATCATTGATGGCATAAGAAGTCCTTCATCTTCCAAACCGTCCGTATCAATTTCATATGTAAACTTCTGCGGATGCATGAGTTGCTGCATGTCCATATAACCACGAATGAACTCAACTTCTTCATTGAGTGGCACCAGTTCGTTGTAAGTACTTTCCAGTGTTTGGCGCATAATCCTGGCGTACTTGGCAAGATAGAGCGGAACCATTTTTGCGTTCTCCGGTTTCATGCTGTATGTCTGCAACGAAGTCAACACATTGAAAAAGAAGTGCGGATTCATCCGGGCTCTGTTCAGACGCTGTTCAGTCTCAAG
>JAKLJE010000004.1:0-149238 GCA_023151315.1 Bacteroidia bacterium | reverse complement strand
AACTTGCTTGTTTTTCAGTGCACGCTGACGGAAGAACACAATCAATGCGCCAAGTAAAACAATCAGAACAATGATACCGAGAATGAGAACATTGATCCGTAACGATTTCAATTCCGCTTCATGTGTCAATCGTAATATCGCTTCTTCATTGCGCGCCTTGTTATACTTCTGCTCCAACTCATTCATCACATTCATCTTTTCCAGTGAAACGAGGCTGTCGTTCAGATGATTCAATTCTGTTTGCGCATTAAACGCCTGCTCAAATCTTCGCAATTTCACATTGGCGTCAATCTGAAATTCAAGAGCCGCAATGATCAAATCCACTTGTCCGAGCTCCTCCGCAAGTGCCAAAGCTGAGTCAGCATACAACACAGACTCCAGAGGCTTGTTCAGCTCCTTAAGTGCGGAACTACGTTTAATATAAATACGGATCAGAGTAATCACGTCCGAATTTCTCTTGATATTCATCATTGCACTATCGCAATACAACAATGCCCTCTCCTGGTCACCGCTTGTATTATAGTAACCTGCATAAAGATCATATCCATGTATCAAAGCCTTTCGATTTCCGGATTGCTTGGCCAATGGCATTCCAATAGCGAGATAGTACAGGACACTATCGAGATAAATTTTCTGCCCGTGCAAATCATGCATTGTACCATAACTGCCTGCAACCAGAACATTCAATCGCGCCAAACCGGAAGTATCTTTCAGCTCTTCGAGAACGCGCACAGCCTTTAGTTGATACAAAACAGCTTTATCCGGCTGCTCAATATCGCCGAGCATTATTCCCAGATTGGCATATGATTTTGCGAGCATTTCCAGATAACGGTTCTTCTCGCAAATCTCGCTGCACAACAACTGGTACTTTACCGCCGAATCCTTCTGATTCAACAAATGATAATTTTTGGCTGCTAAAAAGCTGCACATTGCCTTTATTGAATCAAAGCACGGCTTTGAACTTCGCAGAACACCGGAACGATTCATTACCGCTAATGAAGAATCATGTTGACCTGAACGGGTAAACATATCAGCTTTGAAATAAGCTCCTAAATAGAAACATGCCGGTTCTGCTCGCTTTTCGAAGACACGGGCAATACTGTCCGAAGCACTGCTGTTGGAAGCTGCGGTAAAAGATTGATACTTTTCAATAGCGACACTCTGCTGGGGACAACGACAATTATCCTGTGCGTAGAGAACATAGGATAATCCCGCCAGCAGGACTGACAAGATTCGGGTTAAATCCATCTTACGAAACTAGCGATTCGATGTATAATCGCATAACTTGTTTAACATTCGCATACATTTGCTTTAATGGCGTGGGTTGTTTTCATAATAATTGCTGCATTCAGTGTCGTCCTGATCCGGACGCGCCCCGCTTTTAGACTTCCCGGTTTCAATCGTAATACAACTACGTTACTGTTCCTGCTAAAAGTAGCAGCCGGTTTTGCCCTGTGGTATGTTTATACAGTGTATTATCCGGATCGGACCTACGCAGATATCTGGAAATTCTATGACGACAGCGCGATAATGCACGAAGCTGTGCATGAAAATCCGGGCGATTTCTTTTCCATGTTGACCGGTATCGGAATCGACAATCGAATTGAAGAAACATATCTCATGCGCATGAATCATTGGCATCAACCATTTGAGAGTAATCTGTTTAATGATTCGCACACGATTATCAGATTCAATGCTATGGTTCGGATTTTCTCTCTGGGCAATTACCATACGCATACATTAATCATGTGCCTGTTGTCTTTTATGGGTCTTGGCGCGCTCTATCGTTGGGCATACAAAATTGTTCCTCATTGGAAACGGCTGCTGCTTTTCACGCTCTTTCTTCTTCCCTCTTTAGTGTTCTGGAGTTCAGGTGTACTCAAAGAGGGCTTGATGCTTTTCGCATTAGGTATATTCATTGAGCAATTCTGGAAGTATCTGCAGGACAAAAAGAAAGTTCGCATTATATATATTCTGTTAGCTGCTGCATTACTTGCAATAACGAAACTTTACATGCTGGCATTTCTGGCTCCTGCCATTATCATGGCAATATGGCTGAGAATAAGACCGGGCTTCGGCATAATTAAGTTTGTCATCGTTATTATCGCGCTTTTCGGAACAGGTAAACTGATTGAACATTTCCGGCCACAGCTTTCTCCTGCACGCATTCTCGCCATGAAACACAATGATTTCGTCAGGCTTGCACATGGAGGCACTTACATGTACAATGACACCGTGGTGGTTTACCTGGAAGCGGAACGCCGATCGTTTCTTGTTTGCACGAATGGCGACTCCTGTACATTGGAGAAAAACACACCATTCAGTTATTGGAGAATAGAAGATAATTTCGCCGATACGCTCAAGAGCGAAGGCAATACATCAAGAGTCAACTATAAAGTACTTACGGATATACCCAAAGCAGGAAGCATTATCGATAACCGATTTCTGAAACCTGATTTTACAAGCATATTATTGGCAATACCGAAATCCGCAATGAACGTAGTGCTGCGACCTTATCCTTGGGAAGCACGAAGCGCTTTGATATTTCCATCTTTACTGGAGAACCTTTTTATTGTTATTCTACTGATTGCCGCATTTTTCTTCCGGAGAAATATCACGGATCCCCGTGTTTTCTGGTTCTGCGTAACTCTGGCTGCGATCAACATTGCGGTGATCGGATTAACCACTCCCGTGCTGGGTGCTATTGTTCGTTACAGAATTACGGCTCTGCCCTTTCTGATCATAGCACTTTTGCAGGTTGCCGACCGGGAAAAACTCATCCGGAAGTGGCCGATTTTGGCCCGTTTTCTATAGTGTTTTTAGCTATTTTTGCCTGAATGCCCGTTTAGGCACCCTACCATCAAACACTACTGATGTTTAAATCACTTTTCAGAAAAAAATCGACGGCGGTTGTAACCTCCGATGAAGAAGATATTCACGGACACGGACTTCACAAAGTCCTTTCCGTACGCGACCTGACGTTTTTCGGTATCGCTGCAATTATCGGCGCCGGAATATTCTCCAGTATCGGCAGCGCCTGCTATGCGGGTGGACCTGCAGTTATACTTCTGTTCATTATCTGCGCCGTAGCTTGCGGATTCACTGCTATGTGTTATGCTGAGTTCGCTTCACGTGTTCCGATGTCAGGAAGTGCATACACATATGCGTATGTTTCATTCGGAGAAATATTTGCTTGGATTATCGGATGGGCGCTGCTCATGGAATATTCCATTGGGAATATTTATGTTGCCTTCTCCTGGAGCGGATATTTCACCAATCTGCTGGAAGCCGTACACATTCATTTACCGGCATGGTTGACTTCCAATTATTCAGAGTCACATCAGGCTTTTCTCAGCAACGCAACAGGAGAAGAATACAACGCGTGGATGAATGCACCTCAACTGGGTGGATTACGTATCATCTTTGATCTACCTGCGGTCGCGATCAACGTTATCATCACTTGGCTCGTTCTTGTTGGTGTGAAGGAATCTCGTAACGCAAGCAACTTCATGGTGATTGTGAAACTCGCAATTATCGCATTGGTGATTATTGTAGGTGTGTTTTATGTTGACATTGACAACTGGACACCATTCATGCCGAACGGATTTGCTCCGAATGAAGTAAACGGAGAAACCGTTGGTGTAATGGCCGCGATAGCTGCAGTATTCTTTGCTTTCATCGGGTTTGACGCAGTTTCCACACTGGCTGAAGAATGTAAGAATCCGCAACGCGATCTTCCGAGAGGAATGATTTTTTCCCTGGTCATCAGTACTGTGATCTTCATTGTTCTTGCGTTGGTCCTTACCGGAATGACATCCTACAAAAACCTTAATGTTTCTGATCCGCTTGCAGATATATTCGGCGCTCGCGGAGTAAAATGGATGCTGTATATCGTTTCTATTTCTGCAGTAGTTGCAATGACCAGTGTGATTCTTGTATTCCAGATGGGACAACCGCGTATCTGGATGACCATGAGCCGTGACGGATTGCTTCCGAAGAAATTCGCAGAGATACATCCGAAATACAAAACACCGGGCTTCTCTACAATCATGACCGGAGTAGTTGTCGGTGTACCGATCTTCTTCACTGATCGTACTTTCATTCTGGACTTCACAAGTATCGGAACATTGTTTGCGTTTGCTCTGGTATGCGGAGGTGTTCTGGTTTTGCCACCGAGGAAAGAAAAAACCAACGATGGAAAATTCAGATTGCCTTATATCAATGCTCAGTACATTGTTCCTGTTATGGTATTGATTGCGGCAATCATTGTGTTCGCGGTTAATCCTGCTTTGATCACTGACACTTTCTCGATAAATGCGGATAACGCAGTAAAGAACATCCCGATGCTCGTATTCTTCCTGAGCTGCGTTTTCCTTTCGATAATGTCGTTCATTAAAAAATACTCGCTGATTCCGGTTCTAGGTTTGCTTTCGTGCATTTACCTCTTCACCGGTTTCAGTATTGCAAACTGGAAGTACTTCGCGATCTGGCTCGTTATCGGATTAGTGGTTTACTTCCTCTATGGATATCGCAAGAGCAAACTTAATACTGCTCAATAAGTATGATCGCATTAATTACAGGTGCCACGGCAGGATTCGGCAAGGCAACAGCGGAACTTTTCGCATCTAATGGTTGGAATGTTATCATTACCGGTCGACGTAAAACGCGACTCGAAGTATTGGAACGTCAGCTGCGTGAAAAATATTCAATTGATGTTCTTACACTCTGCTTTGATATCCGCAAAGCGGATGAAGTAAAAAAAGCACTGGAATCTGTTCCTGATCAATGGCGCAAGGTGGATTTGCTTGTAAATAATGCAGGACTTGCATCAGGTCTTTCTTCTATTCAGGAAGGTGCGTTGTCAGATTGGGAAGACATGATCGACACCAATGTGAAAGGCTTGCTCTATGCAACACGTATTGTAGCACCGTGGATGATCAGGAACGGTAAAGGTCATATTATCAATATCGGTTCAATAGCAGGAAAAGAAGTGTATGCAAATGGCAACGTTTACTGTGCAACAAAGCATGCCGTTGATGCACTGACCAAAGGAATGCGCATCGATCTTCTTCCACACGGCATTCGTGTCTCTCAAATTGCTCCCGGAATGGCGGAGACCGAATTTTCAATTGTACGATTCAAAGGCGACGAAGAACGTGCAAAGAAAGTATATCTCGGATTACAACCGCTTACCGCAACAGATATAGCGGAAACAATCTGGTGGGTAGCATCGCGGCCTGCGCATGTGAATATCAATGATATTGTAATCATGCCTTCTGCTCAGGCGAATTCCACTACTGCGCAACGCAAATCATGAGAACACTGCTGATATGCATCACTGCATTATCTCTGTTTTTTACCTCGTGCGGCGGAGGGAAAAAACAGGATGCTGATTTCATTGTAAAGAATGCAGTTGTTTACACTGCAGATCCTTCCTTCACTGTGCTGCAAAGTTTCGCAGTGAAAGAAGATAAAATTATAGCGGTAGGCACTGATGCAAGTATTGAAATTGCATTTCAGTCGGATAGTGTAATTGATCTTCAAGGCAAAACTGTTTTACCCGGACTGATCGATGCGCATTGCCATTTCTACGGCTATGCAAAAGGATTGCGCGAGTGCAATCTAATCGGAACAAAATCATTTGACGAAGTAATTGCACGCGTGCAGTCTTTCGCGAAAACCAATAAAAGAACATGGATTATCGGACGCGGCTGGGATCAGAACGACTGGCCGGTGAAACAATATCCGAACCGGAAAATACTGGACAGTCTGTTTCCGAATACTCCGGTTGTTCTGAAAAGAATTGACGGACATGCCGCTCTGGCCAATGGCGCTGCGTTGCGTGCGGCAGGAATTACCGACTCAACTGAAATCACGGGTGGAGAAATTCTGCGCGAAATGATTTCTGTTCCGGGTGCAGGCAGAAGAAACAGGGAAAAAACTGTTGCAGGTCCTGCAACAGGAATTCTCATTGACAACGCTGTTGATCTCGTGGATCGTGTAGTGCCTCCATTGAGCACTGAAGATATGCGCGATGCATTGCTTGAAGCACAGCAGAATTGTCTGAAGGTCGGACTGACATCTGTAACGGATGCAGGTTTGATGAAACGTGAAATTGATGAACTCTCAGCACTCGAAACATCGGGGCAACTTCAATTGAGAATTTATGCAATGCTCAGCGACAGTACTCCGAATTACGATTACTATCTGAGTAAAGGTCCGTTCAAAACATCACACATCAATGTTCGGTCGTTTAAATTTTATGGCGACGGCGCGTTAGGATCACGAGGTGCATTTCTGCTGGAACCATATAGTGATATGCCCGGTCACCGCGGCTTTCTGCTCCGCAGCGAAAAACACTATCGTGATAAGTTCACACTTTTGCGCGATAAAGGATTTCAGGTGTGTACTCATTGCATAGGCGATTCAGCAAACAGAATGGTATTGAAACTTTACGGCGAGATCTTAGGTGAAAACAACGAAGCGCGCTGGAGAATTGAACATGCGCAGATCGTTCACCCGGAAGATCGTCAGTGGTTTGCACGTTATGCAGTTATTCCTTCCGTACAACCTACACATGCCACATCGGATATGTATTGGGCAGAAAAACGTTTGGGCGCAGCGCGAATGGCCGGAGCATATGCATTCCGTTCGCTTTTGAATGAATGCAAGCAAATAGCCTTGGGTACGGATTTCCCGGTAGAGGACATTAATCCGATGAATACGCTGTATGCTGCAGTAGCGAGAAAAGATCTCAAAGGATTTCCGCAAGGTGGTTTTATGAAACAGGAATCGCTTTCGCGCAAAGAAACCATTTGGGGAATGACCGCTTGGGCCGCTTATGCTGCATTTGAAGAAGAAGAAAAAGGAAGCCTTGCTCCGGGCAAGTACGCAGATTTCATTGTATTGGATAAGGATCCGATGAAATGTTCTGAAGATGAAATTCCTTCCATCAAAGTATTGCAAACCTGGTCAGCCGGCCGCAAAGTTTACGAACTGAAATGAAAAAACGCATTCTGTTTCTGTTGCTGATTATCTGCACTTTTCGTGTCGGAGCAATTCCTCCTCCTGAGAAGTATGAAAACCGCCGATACGGGTTCAGCTATGCAGGATCTTTAGGTTACTCATTCACCAATGTTGATGAACGCCACAGCGAAAAAGCTTCTTCATTACTTGGGCTTGGCGGGATGTTTCGTTTTCATGCCTTCATAAAACAGAATGTTCATGTGCAATTCGGATTGGAAATCCTGAGTCAGAAATGCAAGTTCAACACCTATTACTTCGCAGACGGTTATTCGCTATTGTATGATCGTTCGTTCGGCTACACGCATCGTTTGCGCACGTATGAAATGTACATTCCGGTCATTGCGCGATTCGGAACAAATCCTCAGGAGTCCAATGCTCCGTCAGCGTTTTACTGTTTGATCGGCTATGCGCCGAAAGTTTTCCTTGGATCAACCGCAATTGTAACACAGGATGCCACTGGGAAAGATGTTTGGGGTGGTTCTTCCGAACTTACATTCGAGAATTGGTTCATCAATGAACAAATGGGCAATGTGATCATGGCAGGAATCGGACTTGACAAACGCATGGGCTGGGAGAACAAATTCCTTTCGTTCGAACTCATGTACCGATACAACCTTTCGCGTTACATCTACAAAGGCAACTACAATACCAACGAGTTGCTCATCAAGAATTCCTGCCTGACATTACAAGTCGGCTATCGTTTCCAGTAATCAGGCGTTCGATCCGTAACGGAATCCAAGCGTACCGCGTGATTTCTCTTCCTTCACTTCAAACTCTGCAACATCTTCCATGGTCAAAGTCGTAAGTGCTTCCTGTGTACGTTGCGAAGCATCATAAGACGCCATACGCAAGTGTTGATTCTTCACAGCTTCTCCAACCACTTGACGTACAGAACGTGCGTTTCCGAAAAACTTGTCACGATTCGTATAAAGCTGATTCAGGTAGTTGCGCAGATGTGCATCTGCTTCATCAGTAGGTTTGAGTTTTTCTTTATCGAGAAGTGTTCTGCAGATCGTGTACAACTCTTCAGACGTATAATCGTAAAACTCGTAGTGTCGGTCAAATCGCGATTTCAATCCCGGATTCGCTTCAAGAAACTTATGCATATTGTCAGGATAACCTGCAACGATCACGGCAAATTGTCCTCGCATATCTTCCATACGTTTCAGAATTACCTGAATCGCTTCGTCTCCGAAATTTCCTCCGCCTGCAGTTTTACCACTACCGTCAGACAAAGCGTATGCTTCATCAATAAATAAAACACCGCCAATTGCTTCCTGAATTTTCTCTCCTGTTTTCAAAGCAGTCTGACCAACATAACCCGCGATCAAACCTTCTCTGTCGGTTTCCACCAAATGACCTTTCTCAATCAGACCAAGACCTTTGTAGATCTTCGCGATGATTCTCGCTACAGTGGTTTTACCTGTTCCGGGATTTCCTGAAAACACGGCGTGCAATGAAAAACGATTCAGTACATCCTTACCGGTTTCACGATAGAAGCGCACCAATTTCACCAACTCATTCACTTCAGCTTTGATATTATTCATACCAACAAGCGCGTTCAACTCATCCAATCCTTCACGCAGTAATTTCTCATTGATTCCGAGATCAGGCGTACGACGCTTGGTTCCACCGAATGCCAGTTCAATATCAGATCGCGTTATTGTACTCAATGCATCATTATCCAGTTTATCCAGATCTCCGCTCTTCATCAAACGCAAAGCCATATTCATCTTCGCAGTTTCAATGATGCCTAATGCCATACGCGCATTTCCAAATGACTTATCGCGTGTTCTGTACACTTCGATAAACTGTTCTTCAAGAAATCTCTGCGCATCAGCGTCCAGCTTCACACCTTTTTTCTCTGCACCGCTTAATGCAATAGCAAGCAGCTCATCCGGCAGGTAATCTTCAAAAACATAATAGTGACTGAATCGTGATTTCATTCCCGGATTTGAATCTAGGAAGTTGTGCATCTCATCAGGATAACCTGCCCCCATAATGGCAATATCTCCCGGACCGTCTGACATTTCTTTGAGGAGAATTTCAATAACTTCTTTTCCGAAATCCTTAGCATCATCTCCTTTGCGCGCCAAAGCATACGCTTCGTCAATAAACAGAATTCCGCCTCGCGCCGATTCAATTACCTTCTTGGTTTTCGGAGCGGTTTGTCCGATGTATTCAGCTACCAAATCCGCACGATCCGCTTCAACAACATGTCCTTTCGAGAGAATTCCCATCTGCTTGTAAATCTTTCCAAGCATATTGACAACCGTTGTTTTTCCGGTTCCGGGATTTCCGGTGAAAATACTGTGGATGTTAATCTTTCCGCTCTCTTCAAAACCTTTGTCTTTACGAAGCTTCAGGAAGTTCAGATAGCTGATATGATCCCGAACACTTTTCTTGATTCCGGTAAGACCGATCAGCGCATCCAGTTTTGCGAGAAGTTCATCCAGTGATTCTTCTTTCACTTCTTCCTTCTTCTCCTCTTCTTTGTTCTCTCCGCCATCTTTCGATTTCGCCGGAACAAGAATCTCGTTACCTGTAAGCAATTCCGGAATTCCTTCAGACTCCTGCGTACCCACATCAAACTTCACCAGCGCAACAAGAGTGTCCATGAAAAGTATTTCCACATAATACAAATCATCTTTCCATGAACCTGCCACATCATTTCCCCAGCCCACATCAAACGTGTATTTGTAATCCTTTTTACCTGCACCGACTTTTCCTTCTCTGAAAACCTGCCCCTTGTGCTGATGTGCGTCGTCGAGAAAATTGAAAGTCAATTCGTAATCCCATTCCAGATTTGAGAGATTCTGTATTTCAAGTTCTGCCCAAACATATTGTGTCGTATCACGACGAATTGTTTTGAGATAAACACGATTCTCATTTTCCCATGCTTTGCCATCACCCACATGTAACTTTAAATGATTCACCTTGAAATACGGATTAGTATCTCGCGTTACTTTTCCGATATCATTGATGATAAACTTGGTCTCTCCCACTTTGTCCTGATCGATCCAAGCTTCCCACACATATTCGCCTTTCTTCCAATAAGCTCCTTCTTTCGGGTTACCCCAACCATCGCGCAGATAAACGATATTCTCATCCATCTTGATATCGCGTTTGGTATCGAGAGAACAAATCTCTTTACGCTCTTCACCATTAATTTCAAAGCACTTCAGAATTACAGTGCAGCTCCAATCCTGTTCGTCGAACAGCTTATTGAAGAATGAAAATTCGCAGCGTACGTATGTCAATTCCGCCTTGTCAAATACTTTTCTGTACTTCTTGGTTGAATTCACCATCCACTCATCAGAGGAGAAGGTACGCAGATCACGCAGTTTATATTTTTTCACGGTAATGGGATTAAATCACAGGGATTTGAAGGTACTAATTTCACGGGCACATGCAAAACCGGTACACGTGAAAATAACATCGGTTCACGAATACATTGCGGCGTAATGACTTCCGAAATCAGTCAACGCAACTTCGGGAACATCCGTCGTTTTCCAAATCCAGAAACCTTCTTCGGTAAATTCCAGATTGCGATCAATTCCTCCGAGGTCGTACAGAGAAGGAAATTTCACTTTATCACTTCCTGCATAACGTACTTCGGCATGACCGGAACGGCACAATTGCTCCACAGCTTCAGCCATTCTCTGGCAAAGACTTGTCGCGTCCGGATAAGCTTGCGACTGTGTATTGTAGAGAGAATTAAACAATCTGGGCACAGGCAGGCAACCGCCACCTTCCAATCTGATCCAACGAAGAATCTGCTTCTGCAGCGTAGTAAGTCGGTGTATTTCCGGATGAACCTGTTTCATGAGGAAGTCGCAGCGCTGTAAGTAAAAACTATTTGATAATTCCTTCAATCGGTTTACCTGTACATCCGTCTGTGAACTGAATACTCAGGAATTGACAAACAGTAGGCGCAATATCAGTAATGTTTACGTTGTTCTCGGTTTCTCCGTTTTTCACTTTCCATCCCCACCAGTAAAGCGGAACATGTGTATCATACGACCAAGGCGCTCCGTGAGTTGTTCCTGTACTGCGATGATACCCGGAAATCCAACCAGGATTAAGAATCACAGCTACATCACCGGAACGTTTGAAGTAATATCCTTTCTGCACCTGATGCTTCGGAGTTTCCTTAAACTCGGTGTACGCGAGATCATGAGACGTAAGTGCAGAAGCAACGCCGTTGAAGCGCGTTATGAAATTCGCAACGTAACGCTCAACATCAGCCTTATTCAATCCTTTGGTCTGAATGGTTTTCTGATGAAGATAAATCTGATCGTTGGAGTACATCCATACCAGCGTATCTCCGTAAATGCGTTTCAGATTGCGCTTAAGCGAATCCATTGCTTTTTCTTCATCGAAAAATCCTGCAGGAATTCCGGCATCTTTCAGAAACTGCGGATTCTCCACTGCACCGTGATCGGCAGTCAGAAACACCAAAGCATTGTTCTTACCAATCCAGTTATCGAGGAAACGTAATAACTCCGCCAGCTCTT
This sequence comes from Bacteroidia bacterium, assembly GCA_023151315.1. Lineage (GTDB taxonomy): Bacteria > Bacteroidota > Bacteroidia > Palsa-965 > Palsa-965. The sequence continues at coordinate 137,695 of JAKLJE010000004.1, read as the reverse complement.
TATCCAGACGGATGTAACAGTCTTCAACTTCCACACTCTGCGGTCCGAACATGTGCCCGATGTAATCCGGAGAAGAAAAACTCACTGCGAGAAAATCAGTGAAGTTGCCTTTGCCCAGATTTTCATTCTGAATCAATGCCTGCGCGAAATCACGCGTCAATGTATTACCGAACGGAGTTGCGCGAATCATTCCCAACTTTCCGTTTGCATCCATGAGTTTCGGAAGATCATGAGGGAATACCGGCTGAGCTTCCCCTTTCCAGATTCCTTCGTATGGATTATTGTCCGGCAGACTTTCTGTGTATTGTTCAACGGGCAAAACAGTATTCCATTGCTGCGATAAATATTTTGCGGCGAGCTTTTTGTCGTTAAACTCCATCACCCATTTCGGGAGTTCTTTCAGATACCAACTGCTTGAAATGAAATTTCCGCTGATACCATCGTACCAATACGCTGCGTTGGCTGTATGACCTGCAGGAAGAATTGCAGCACGGTCTTTCAATGCAATTCCGAATACTTTGCTGCCATGATTGGTTGCCAAATGCAACTGCGATCCGATTGTTGTAGACAATAAACGATCCGGAGAACGTTTGCCTTCTTCTCCATCAGTGCCAATACCTTTAACCTTCAAATCTTCAACACAGTAAACTTCTCTGTTGCTTTCGCGCTCAGGCCAGTCGTTCGCCACAATTCCATGTACTGCCGGTGTTGTACCCGTGTAAATGGAAGCGTGCCCGGGACCTGTGAAAGTGGGCATGTAGTTGTAATTTGTATTGCGGCATTGGAATCCCTGATTGAGCAAGCGCTTGAAACCGTCGTTACCGAGTTTATCCCAGAAACGATAAACATAATCGTAACGCATCTGATCAATCACAATTCCCACAACCAGTTTCGGCTTGGCTGGTGGTGCTTCAGGAGCAGGCGTCTTGCCTTTGTTTGCAAACGCCAGAATGAGGAATGCCAGAGGCAGAATAAATACAATTTTCTTCATATCACTTTCTGATTAATACAGCCAGTACAACTATACAGAGTATCACACTAAGCGCAATGTTACCTGCTGCGAACATATAATTCCCGCGACGGAACAATTCCAGTGTCTCCAGACTGAAAGTGGAAAACGTACTGAATCCGCCGCAGAATCCGGTAATGATTAATAAACGCAATCCTTCGTTCTGCAACTTAGTGCTGAACAATCCTAAAGCCACTCCCATCACAACTACACTGAGCAAATTAGCAATCAGGGTAGCCCACGGGAAATTCGCTTCTCCGGAGGTTAACAGAATTTTCGATACTCCATAGCGCGCCAGACAACCTATGCCGCCACCAATGAATATGTAAATGAGGTTAAGCATTGCGCATGAATTTCAATTTCGTCATTCCGAAAAACAGGAATGCACCTACTCCTGTACCGAAGAGCGCTCCGCACAAAACATCTCCGGGATAATGCACGCCCATGTAAATTCTGCTCCATGCTACTACTGTTGCCCAAAGAAACATGAGCAGCCAAAGACTCTTCCGCTCCCCACCGGCCCGACGTGCCAATAAAAACATGAACATCGCCAAAGCAAAACTGTTGGAAGCGTGCCCGCTGAAAAAACCATACGGACCACCGCAACCTTGAGGAGTAACAATGGTGGTCTGTTTAATTAATGCAACATTGTGACATGGACGCGGGCGTTTGATTCCGTTTTTAAAAAGATTGGCTCCCTGATCGGAAACAAGAATGAGAACACCGGCGGTAAGCAGAATTCCTATCGCCCGAAGACTGAATGTTCTGAACACCCAATAAGCCAATAGAAGATAAAACGGAATCCATATCCATCGGTTGGTGATCACCGGCATCACAGCATCCAGAAAATCATTTCTGAACGAGTGTATGGCAATAAAAGCCGATTGATCAGCCGAGATCAGGGATTCTAGCATCACACAAATCTACAAATTGAACCCGCGCCATTCGCACCGCCAGTGGGTTTTTCGTAAGTTTGATCAAAGAATTCATTTATGAAAAAAGTCCTGTTAACCTCTTCGGCTTTCGCACTTTTGTTGTTCTCTTTCGGTTGCGGCGGCAATAAAGAATATTCTGCAGAAAATGATCCGGTAAGTAAGATGTATGATTCCATCAACAAAGCCGATTCACTGAAAAAATGGGGCACACCCAAAGCAATAACGTTTGCCGAGGCTGACGACACCAGCAGTGCTATGGATGAATCGCGTATTGTGATTGAAGGTTATGTGGGAATCAGTTCTTACGTGTACCAATCCAACAGCTCCACAACAATCAAACTGTGGGAACGTCGCGGACAATACCGAGGCAATGCCATTTCATGCTTCCTGAACACAGGAAAAAATAAGAATGAAATGAAGCGCTTGAAAGAAGATTTTCAGTCGGAAGATGTAATTATAACAGGAAACTCAGAGGAAAAAATCGGTGTCGGTGATTATGTTCGCATTACAGGAGTTTTCCATAAACCTTATGATGAAGGCTACGGCACTGTTGATGTACAGATGATTGAAAAACTTGAAGACACGGCGGAATACGATTACGTTGCAGCTAAGCCTGTAGTGATTAACATTGATGACACCACCGGCATTTATAAGAATCAGGATAAGCTGGTCGTTGCGGAAGGTTATCTGGAATTACCATCATTCGTAAGTGTTCGGGAGTACATCTATTTCTATCTTAAACCAACAACCAACTCAGAAAGCTACATTACCGCAGATATTCTGATCGGAAACACTCCGAATAAGGTTGAAGATATTCCGGAGAATTATTCACCATCCGACATCAAAGTTCACGACAACAAGGGCAACCTCGTTGGTAAAAAGAAGGTGCGCGTGTACGGTATCTGGAATTACAGCGGAATTGCAGTTGAAAGGATCGAGACGTTGTAAAGAAATTCCTGATGCCTCATGCATTAACAGTTTTTATAGAGTTGTAATGCATTATTCCTTCCGATATTTGTACAAATCAATTTAAATCATGAGCAAAATACGCGTTGCAATAAACGGATTCGGCCGCATAGGCAGAACCACACTACGTGTTCTTCTTGAAAGAAAGAACCTTGAAGTTGTTGTGATTAACGATCTCACAGACAGCGTTACACTTGCTCATCTTTTCAAATACGATTCGGTTCATCGTCGTTTCAACGGAACCGTAACAAGTGATGCCGACGGAATTGTGATTAACAATGTTCGCATTCCTGTAACAGCTATCAAGGATCCTGCACAGCTGGATTGGAAAAAGCACAACGTAGATGTAGTTCTGGAATGCACCGGAAAGTTTCTGGATCGTGAATCCGCAACTTTGCATCTGAAAGCCGGAGCGAAGAAAGTGATTCTCTCCGCGCCACCGAAAGGCAACGATGTTCCTGCGGTTGTTCTTGGAGTTAATGATCACATCATAGCGACAGCCGGCGACATCATCTCCAACGCTTCGTGCACAACGAACTGTGCTGCACCAATGATCAAGATTCTTGATGATAATTGGCAGATTGATGATGGTTACATCACAACTGTACATTCATACACCGGCGATCAACGTTTACACGATGCTCCGCACAAAGATCTCCGTCGTGCTCGTGCTGCTGCTGTAAGCATGGTTCCTACTTCAACAGGAGCTGCGAAAGCAATCACAAAAATTTTCCCGCATCTCGATGGTCGACTAGGAGGATGCGGAATCCGCGTACCTGTTCCGGATGGTTCAATCACCGACATCACTTGTCAACTGAAGAAACTTCCGACACCGGAAGAGATAAACGCCGCTTTCAAAAAAGCAGCGGAAGGAGAATTGAAAGGTATTCTCGAATACACCGAAGATCCAATTGTATCAATCGACATCGTAGGTAATCCAAGCTCCTGTGTTTATGATGCAGAATTCACCAGCGTTGTTGGCAACATGGTAAAAGTAATGGGCTGGTACGATAATGAGATGGGGTATTCTTCCCGATTGGCTGACCTGATTCCGAAGTTCTACAAGGGTTGATTTAATCAACCTTTGTACTCAAGAAGTTTCAGTTCGTTTCCGTCAAATACTGCGTAAGTGTTGTACACGATCCAATCGCCTAGATTGATATAACGTGACTTCTCTCCTACTTTCTTATCCAAAGGCAAATGACGATGTCCGAAAATAAAATAATCGGCGTGTCGCTTGGCAAGATATTCCTTGCAGAATACCATCAGGAACTCCTTATCGTCACCGTGATAGTCACGCTCTGCGTCTTTCTTATCGTATCCTTTGCGGGAGAAAAAGTCTGCCAGCCATAATCCGAAGTTCGGATGCAGTCGCGCATAAAACCATTGAGCGGCAGGATTACGGAATACCTTCTTGATGAATTTGTATCCGTGATCTCCCGGACCTAATCCGTCACCGTGTCCAATGAAAAACTTCTTACCGTTCCATTCACGTTCTATCGGAGCGTGATACAATTTCACACCGCATTCTTTCTCGAGGTAACCAAACATCCACATATCATGATTACCCGTAAACACATGAACAGGAATACCTCTGTCAGTGATTTCCGCGATCTTTCCAAGTAAACGGATAAAGCCTTTCGGAACTGCACGTTTGTATTCGAACCAAGCGTCGAATAAATCTCCGACAAGAAATATTTCCGCAGCGTCTTTCTCCGCCTCTGTAAGCCAGCGCACAATGCGCTTCTCACGTTCGAGACTCGAAGCTGCATCCGGAATTCCCAAATGAAAATCCGAAGCGAAATATATCTTGCCTTTCAATTCCGGCATTATAAACCTTCGCTGATCATTGTTCCCAGATTCTGCAATCCGAATCGTTCAATGTTGAACGTGAAGCGAATCATGCTTCCGTAACCCAATCCATTAGCCGAATAATAATCCTTGATATCCGGAGCGAGTAGAATCGGGAAGTAAACATCACAGATTCCGTTTCCGAAGAGCGAAAACTGAACACCTGCGTCATACAGGATATTATTTCCTGCCAGTGCGTTCGCATCTGCGGTACCGATATCTGCATAAATCTTGAACTTGTTCAGGAATCTGCTCTTCACAGGAAGATCAAGTTTGATATTCAATGCAGCAAGCCAGGTGTTACTTTGTCCTACCGGAGAGTATACTTTGAACGCTCCGTCACGCTCACTGAACTGAGCTCCTGCAAATCCATCATTCTCACTTCTTCCGAAGTAAATGTGCTCGAACAGATAATCGTGGTTACCGAAGCCACGCGGACCGTATCCACTCATTCTCCAGCGGTAATTGCCTTCATTTCCATCCTCTTTATCAAGGAATGTTCCTCCGAAGAATCTCAAGTGAATTCCTTTTCCGTTCGCGTAATTGATTGTGTAATTCGCAGTCAGACTCAACTTCGACATACCATCGCCCATCTGATATTCGAGCTCTGTATTCCACGGATGTACATTTCGGTTATTGCGAATCATATACTTCGCCTGCCAGATGAGCTTCTCATTATTTCCGTAGCTGATCACTGTTGAGTTGGAGTCAAATTGATAATTGATTTCATCAGTGAGAATCCAATTGGCACGTACCAGAACGGAGTGTGTTACAGGATTACGCTTGCGCTTCTTCATGAAGGTCAATGATAATTCCGGGGCCACTTTTGTAACATCAATTCGCGATCCGGAACTTCTATGCCCAACGGATAATCTGTTGCCAGAATTTTATAATAGTGATAACGATTTGCGTTAACACCGATTCGTACAGACTGGAATAATTTGTCCGGCGTGAAATTCAGAAACGCATCCGCATGTCCGACAACCTGACCTGTACCGAAACTGTACATCGGCATTGCAAGCCATTCAAACTTTTTCTGCGGAACAAGATGATTGTAGAACGCAGCACCAACCATAAATCGATCGTACTGATTGAATCCCATTGCAGGAGACCAGAACAATTGTGTTTTCGAAGGATTATCCAGACTACCGAAGAGCTGCAGTCGCAATGGTTCTGTTTTCTTCAGAACACCATGTGTTTTTACTGTATTGTTCTTGCGATTCACCTCGGGCATATCCTCTGGCTGGTCAATAATAAAGTAATCGGCATCCACATCAGGAAAATTCGGAGTACTCATTCCTGTGAATCCTTCATACCATACTGTTTTGACAACTGATCCGTTTTTCACAGCGGACACACAAACCGGAGCGGCAATCTCACCAACATTCTTGATTTTTAATTCCCATCCCGCACCTTCACGATGAACGCTCATCAACTTATAATCGAGTTTTTTTGTTGTGCCGATCATATCATCGAACAACCAACCTAACTGACGGCCTGAAACCTCTTCAAAGGTTGCACGCAAATCTGAAGGTTGAGGATGCTTGAAATGCCAGCGATCAAAATAGGTTCGGAAACATTTATCATACAATGAGTCACCCAGATACCCGCGCAGGTAATCAAAACAAACTGCTGTTTTCATATATACAATCGCACCGTAATTGGTTGAAGTATATTCTGCAGAATGCATTTCGCATGGTTGATCTGTTCCCGTACGGGCAGAAAACGCATAAAGCTGATAATACTGTGCCTTCTGTTTGTAACGTGTTAGATCAAATGGCTTGGCCAGTCCGCTTGGACCATTCTTCCCGCCTACAAGCGCACCGTTCGGATACTTTGTTTCGTTGTAGCGCAACTCGTTCGCAGAATTCAAACCTTCGTCCATCCACGGATGAACGCGCTCGTTGCTTCCGAGCATTCCATAAAACCAGTTGTGTCCGACTTCATGCATTATAACCGTTTCCAGTATTCCTGCAGATTGAACTCCACCGATTACAGTAATATTCGGATACTCCATACCGCCACCGGCAGATAACGCTCCATCAACCGCAGTACAATGATTGTAAGCATAATCACCGTTCCAAAGCGAGTAATAGTAAACAGCATCGTTGATGTACTCGATAGAGTTTTTCCAAAGACTTGCGTACTGATTGGTGTACATCACCCACGTTGTGACTTTCCGTTTACTGTGAGGCAACTCTACTTCTCCTTTCAGAACGTGATAACGCTTATCACAGAACCATGCGAAATCGTGTACATTTTCCTGGTGGAAATGAATGGTTTTCATTTCGGAAGACGACTCCGGATGTTTGAGATCTTTCTTATCGTAATCTTTGATCTTCTTTGTTTCCTCCGCTTTCTTTGTCAGCCAATCAATTTCTTCCTGATTGTTCTGAATATCGCCGGTTGCACCGAGAACATAATTCTTCGGCAGTGTGATTTTCACATCGTATGTACCGTATTCAGAATAGAATTCACCCTGATCGAGATAAGGAATCGGATTCCAGCCATTCACATCGTACACCGCAGGTTTCGGGTACCACTGTGTAATCTGATACTGTTGTCCGATATGACCCAAACGTGAAATCTGTCCGCTGGGAATTTTCACACGGAAAGGTGTTGTGATCACGATAGATGCACCTGGAGCCAAAGGCTGACGAAGCAGCAGTTTCACGATATCCGGATTCTTAACGTCCTGCTCTGCAGGTACCATTTCTCCGTCAACATGCCAATCAAGGCTGTCTATATAACCGCGATCTTCATCTTTTGCATAATAGAAGAAGAGTTCTCCGTTCTCTTTCAGCTGCTGCCCCAAAGCGGTATTGTTATTCTTATACGCGTTCGGCCAGATGTGCATATAGATATATGTCAACTGATCCGGAGAATTGTTTATGTAAGTCAGTTTCTCATATCCGTGAAGGAAATGTTTCTGGTCATCGAGCTTTACGTCAATCTCATAATGCACGAACTGTTGCCAATAAGCGGCGTTCACTTTAACGGCAGAAACCGTGAGGAGCAAAAGTGCGAAGAGGAAAATCTTTCTCATAAGTGTGCGTTTAACGCATGTGACGGACAAAGTCCTGAAATGTTACTTTACAGTTGAAGAATCCGATTCAAAAATTTCTTTGAGCTTGTTAGACAGATCCTCACCACGGAGATTCTTTCCGATGAGTCGTCCTTCACGATCAATCAGCACCGTGTGCGGAATACCCTGAAAGCGGTACAATTGTACAACCGGAGATTGCCATTGCATCAAATCGCTTACATGCCATTTCCATGTTAAGCCATCACTTGCAATCGCTTTCTTCCATGCTTCTTTATCGCTATCAAGAGATACGCTGAACACATCAAAGCCTTTGTCTTTGTACTTTTTGTAATTGCTCACCACGTTCGGTAATTCCTGACGGCAAGGTGCGCACCACGATGCCCAGAAATCAACCAGCACAACGCTTCCGCGTGTATCAGAAAGTTTCATAGGCTGACCGTTCACGTCGTTCAAGACGATATCCGGAACAACCTGTCCGAGCGCATACGGACGTTCACGCTCAACCAGATCACGCAACAATACAACATTCGGTGCTGTCTTGTGATCTTTCTCCAATGCATTGATGGTCATTTCCCACCATTGGAAATTCTCATAAGGATCAAGCAAACGCAATGCAGGGATATTTGCAAATGATGCAGGATGCGCTTCGATGAACGAATGCAGCCAGATTGTTGCCGTATCTGCGTAAAGGTTCAATTTCTCCTGAGTAGCATTGAACAGCGGCTCGATCACATCTTTCTCGAGTTTCTTCATCGCAACTGTATCCGTCATCATACTCATCTGAATCTGGAATGCACGCTGAATGGAATCAATTCGCGTTGTAAGCGGTCGGCGCTTCTGATCGTACTGAGTAAAATAGCGATTGAACTCTTCGAAATGTTTGGAATCTTCGGAGCCCGTTGTGATCCAGGTATAACCCAGATTCTGAGCGTTGCCATTGAAGCTCACAGAATCTTCCGGCTCCAGAATTATAGTTGCAAACTGTTCAGGATCTTTTCCCACCTCAATGTTGTAAAATCCTTTATACTCCAAAGTAGGACGGAATTCAAAAGATCCGTCTTCTGTTGTTACACACGAATCCACAACAATGAAATCACGCTGTGAAACATTTACCAGATACAATGTATCTCCTGAACTGTTTTCGAGTCGCCCCGAAACAATTGTATTTCCACCTGTACGCGCTGCATCTCCGCAAGCCGTTAGAAGCAGTGATGCTGCAGCAGCAACAGTCAATAAATTCTTCATCATTGTTCGTTTAGCACTTTAGTAACCAATTCACTCGCCACTTTCGGATCGGCTTTTCCTTTGGAGAGTTTCATCACTTCACCCATGAACATTCCCACCAATCCGGTTTTGCCGCTCTTGTATTCCGCCACTTTTGCAGGATACTTCGCTACGGCTTCACGTACGATAGCCAGCAATGCACCTTCATCACTTTCCTGAATGAGATTGTTCTTCTCAGCAATTCCCATTGCAGTTGCTGATTTATCCGCCGCCATCTCAGGGAAAATCTTCGAGCTTGCAACACTGAAACTTACTTTTCCTGAATCAACAAGATTGATAATTTCTGCAAGGCGCGAAGCTTCCACCTGGAAATCAGAAATGTGAATTGCGTTTTCGTTCAGATATGATTTTACCGGACCCATTACCCAGTTCGCCGCTGCTTTTGCATTGGTGGTGTGTTTGAGAACCGCTTCGTAATACAACGCAACTTCTTTTGCGTCTGTCAACACAGAAGCATCATAAGCAGAAAGTCCGAGTTGTTTTGTGTATTTCTCCAGCAATTCCGCCGGCAACGGAGGCAACTCCGATTTTACTTTCGCAATATCTTCCTGCGTAACAATCACAGGTTGCAGATCCGGTTCAGGAAAATAACGATAATCGTTTGCCTGCTCTTTGCTGCGCAAAGACATTGTAGTTCCGGTAAGTGCATCGAATGTCCGTGTATCCTGATCCACGATTCCGCCTGCTTCGATGATATCGATATGGCGTTTCACTTCGTGTTCGATAGCACGCTTTACGTTAGAAATGGAGTTCATGTTTTTCACTTCCACGCGACGACCGAACTTCTCGCTGCCTTTCAGCATAACGGAAACGTTAGCATCGCAACGCAGCGAACCTTCTTCCATGTTGCCGTCACAGATTTCCAGATAACGCACCAGACGGCGCACTTCCGTGAGATAACGGAAAGCTTCATCGCCCGAACGGATATCCGGCTCGGAAACAATTTCCACCAGCGGTACACCGGCGCGGTTCAGATCGACAAGTGTATCGGTAAGATCCACATCGTGCATGGACTTGCCCGCATCTTCTTCCATGTGAATACGCTGAATGCGGATACGCTTTTCCTCTCCGTTGTCGTCCTTGATGGTGATATATCCGTTAGTACAGATCGGCGTTTTATCCTGTGTGATCTGGTAACCTTTCGGAAGATCGGCGTAGAAGTAATTCTTGCGCGCATATTCGTTGCGCTCGCGGATTTCGCAATGTGTAGCGAGTCCGATGCGCACGGCAAATTCAATTACTTTTTTGTTGGCCTTCGGAAGTACTCCCGGAAGTCCGAGTGTAACAGGACTCACCAGTGTATTGGGCATTGCGCCGTATTCCGCAGCATCAGATGCATACGCCTTGCTTTTCGTCAGCATTTGCGCGTGCACTTCCAGACCGATTACAGCCTGGTACTTATCATAAACAGATTCACTCATAATTCGTGTTGCCCAATGAAATCGGGCTCACGAAATTACAGAAAATAAGGGGAAGGAAGGCTGTTAATCTACGTGAAACGGACGGCCTATTCCAACGGCCAGGTAACAGAGGAAATCATAGCTACGGCTACACGATCGTAATTCTCCCAAACATCCTGTCGATTCAGAGGCAATTGTATCTGAAAAAGCAGGAATTGCCCTGTGGATTTATTGAAAATATAGTACCGGATCACCTTGTAAACCACACCATCCGTCTGATATTTGAACGTACAGGAGAACTTCCAGGCTTCGGTTCCCTCCTTAACACCGACTACGGCTTGGGGCTCGGCTTTTTTCACATCGGAAATTCCATCTGTTGAGTCTACAATGGACGAAAAATCACCAGCCGCAACAATTTTGTAATCTTCCTGTGGCGGAATTGTGGAATAACTGACGCGGATACCGGCTGCACCAACATGATTCTGCACTGTCCATATATTGGCGTACGACCCCGTTTCATCAACTCTCCATCCTTCAGGCACACACAAACTGTACAGAGAGTACATATTTGTGTATCGCAAACGGGCCTCACCGCATGGTCCGCTGCGCAGACTGGACGGACAGTAATCTTCCCGAGTATGATCGTCCTGAACGAGCCAGAAATTATCAAAGCGAACGGTAGCAGGCATATCACTAATCATTCCGAATTCAGTTCCGCTAGGGAGAACATACTTTACTGTACCGACCAATTGTTCGTTGACGGAGAAATAATAAATCTCTCCATTCAATTTGTGCTCCACTCTGAGATTGTTTGTACCGATCTTTACTGCAGGATGCTTCTGTCGTTTGATCAATTCAGTTTGCGATAGTGTTGATGTCCTGTTAATCACGGCGAAAGAGCCGTCATTGTAAACCAGAAACATAAAACACGTGGTATCTCCGCGAACGCCCCAAGTGAGACCTGATCCTTGTTCAGCTGATTTCATGCTCACCTGATTAACAGTCAACTCAAAGCGATAGTACTTATTGAAATCCAATCCCGGATTTTTGGAAACCATCCAACTTCCTTCCTTCTGACTCATAACTTCCAATGTGCCGTTCTTGACACCAACCGCATGCCATTCGCTTTTTCCTTCCGGCCACTCGTTGGAATTGTCGTCAAATCCATCGTAAATGTTGATTTGTGCAGAGAGCGAAAAGGTTAGAAGAATAAAAGCAATTTGTAACAGCTGTTTCATAAACCAAATTTACAAAAAGCGAGAAGGCGCATATCAGAAATATCTTACATTTAGAATTATGATACGAGTTCTGATCGCGTTGGTACTGATATTGATAACCAATCTTTCGCTTGCGCAAAAGAATACTCATGTCTGGGGAATCAATACATCTTTTGCTCCCAAATACGATTTCAGTCGATTTGCATCATCCAACTTCTCGCCTCTTGCTCTCAGCAAAATCCGTGTGATTTACGAGAATAAACTTGCCAACCGAACCGGTTTCGGAATGCAGATTGCCGTAGGTTATGCAGTGGATAAAACACGTTTCCGTTTACATTCCGGAAGTGCCTTTACTATTCGTCAACGCATGATTGAAACCGCGATTCATGTTATTGTTCCATTGAGAAACAAGAACATAAAACCATACGGCGGACTCAGTGGAAATTTAATCTTAGGTACTGATTATTCCGTTTATGAATACCACAACAGTAACGATCCGAATCCAACTTATCTGCAGTTCAATATTGAAGGTGCAGAAGATTCCATTAAAAGTTCAGTGCGAAAGTTTGCCTCGGGAATCGTTCTCGGCTGCAGTTTCCGAATGGCCAAAACCCTGTTTATCGATGTGAACATTCAGCATGTTCCGGTTCAGCTTTATGCAGCTTCGGGTAATTTACATTACTCCGTCAACACTCAATCGTACAAACTCCCGGTCAATTACCGACCTACGTATTGCAACATCGGCTTAACGTGGTTCTTTAAAAAAGCGTCAGCTGCGCCTGCCCCGCTTTCGGATTGAAGTCGCTGAGATTCCAGATCATTTTATCCTGATTCAAACCCAAACGTTCTGCTGTCAGTCGGAACAGTTTCGCAATACTCTCCGCCATTTGCCCTTCCCCTTTCATGCGCACACCGAAACGACTGTCGTTAAGCTTTCCATCATGCGCTGCGCGAATGTGATTCAGAATCTTATCTGCACGATCCGGCATATTTCTTCGCAGCCAATCGGTGAATAAATCTCCGATCTGTCCGTTCAAGCGAACCATTGTATAGCCCGCACTGCGTGCACCGTTTTCTGCAGCGCGTTCCAGAACTTCAGGAATTTCATGCGAGTTCAATCCCGGAATCACAGGTCCGAATAAAACTCCTGTCCGGATTCCTGCCTCTGATAAAATGCGCATTGTCTCGAAACGATTCTTGTATGTCGAAGTACGCGGCTCCATTTTCTCACGCACTTTCTCATCCATTCCGGTAACACTGATCATAACGGACACGAGATTTTTCTTCGCCATTTCTGCAAGAATATCAATATCGCGACACACCAAAGAGTTCTTGGTAATGATCGCTGCAGGGTGGCGATACTTCAGCAACACTTCCAGCATCTGACGCGTGATTCCCAGTTTGCGCTCAATCGGTTGATAGCAATCCGTATTCCCGCTGAACATCATCGGCTCCGGTTTGTGTCGCGGATTGCTCAATTCTTTTTCCAGCAACTCCGCCGCATTCTTCTTCACCAGAATCTTTCGTTCGAAATCAAGACCTGAACTGTAACCCCAGAACTCATGCGAGTTTCTGGCGTAACAGTAAACACACCCGTGCTCGCATCCTTGGTAAGGATTCAGAGAAAGATTCATCAAATCAGGGCTGTCTACTTTGTTGATGATGGACTTCGGGAAAATCTCCGTGTAATCCGTTCTGTCATTGAGCAGCAAAGGCTCATCAATCACTTCCATGTGTTGCTGAACGCGCTCCTGCTTCATGAAACGGTTCATTGGGTTGAACTGCGCACCGCGTCCTCTGAAATCCTGTGTCTGTACCTGCATAAGTTCTGATTTGATGAAACCAAAACTAGACCAGGCAAAATCAGGCTTGAAGCGTTTTAACGGAAAACTAAATATTTTAGTCAGGCTGACTATTCTGTTTCACCACTCCGCTGCAGCGTATGTATCTCTGGCAGGTTTGGCCGTCCATCATAATCGTAACGGATATCGCTCTGTTGAATGGTCCTATTCGGCATTTCAAGTCCTGCAGAAAGTGAATGGTGAATTCCTGTCCGGGAAGAATAGGTTCTCTTGTACTCCATGCCATGGAACCGCCATCGCCGGTTACACAATTGGTAATGATAATCGGAACCGGTGAATTGTTTTTGCATTTGAACGCACGTTCTGCCCGACCTTGACTTTGATTCAATTCGCCAAAATTATATCTGTCCGTTTCAATCCAGATCAAGGAATCCACATTGACGTAATGATGCGGTAGCTTGTCTTTTTTGTCGGTGGTACCTTTGAATGTAAACGTGCATTTGCCGTTGCGTGAATCGTAGAATAAAGGTTGATTGAACAGGAAATTTCCTTCGGCATATTTCACAACCCATCGCAACCAGATGGTAGCAGTATCACCTTGCCGCATACTTGATTTGGACACGGCATACGTACCGTATTCAACATGCGGTTCAAGCACAACAACGGAGCTTCCTTCATTCAACAGATGCAGCTTCGCTTGCAACGTGTCTCCATTTCGCACAAAACCGAAATCTTTAATCCGTGCGTCAGTTATTACAACACCATGTGTAAACGAAGCCCGGACATAACACGAAAGCATATCGCCTGCTTCTCCATTTTTGAGATGATAGAAAACTCCAATGAAATCATGAGCTGCACCACCGGGATGATCTGAATAACTTGTATAGCACTTGACTAGATATACACCACTCGGAGAAACTACAACCGGAAATTGATTATAACACTTCCATTTCCCTCCCGGAATTACGATCGAATCCAAAATCTGATATTGACCCGAAGTGTTTGTAATTCGCACTTCAGTCTGAGCCAACTGTCCATGCACAACCGGACGAGATATATCATTCAACGGTTCAATCAACATGTTTTGTAATCCACGACCGATCACGTTGAACACAACGGAATCGTTATCATCTGTGCAGATCACAAACCGATGTGCCTTAGGATAATAAACTTCAAAAAACACTTCATACGAATTCCCCGGGACACAATACTCCGGAAATGCAGTCAATTTATTTCTGCGCACCTCATAGCGCTGGCCGTTGTCGTTACAATGGTAAACGTGCGAAATCTTCAAAGTGTCACATCCACCAACTTGTAGCCAGGTTGATGCCAGCTTGTATTTTGTAATATAAGCGGAGGAAGAATGGTATTGAAATGACAGCGTATCAACGTTAACGACCGCAGGCGATACAGCCAGAACCGGCTTACGTGCAGCAGCGTGAATGACCGATAAACAGAAAAAGAAAAGGAGCAGTTTTTTCACTGCTCCTTAACCTCAAATATCGTACCGATAAACCTACTCTTTAACCATCTTCACGCTTCCGTTCAATTCATCGCTTTCCATTTTCACGGAGTAAACGCCCGAAGGCAATCCTTCTGCAGGAATTTCAAGGATAACAGCACCTGCAGGCAAACTTTCGTTACCGGTCAGTACTGCGCGACCTGTTGCATCGTACACGGTCCAGTTCAGCGGTTGTGCATGTGTCACGCTCGAGCTGATGAAGAAATTACCGTTGAACGGATTCGGATATGCGTTGGCCG
The DNA here is from genome assembly GCA_023151315.1 of Bacteroidia bacterium. GTDB lineage: Bacteria > Bacteroidota > Bacteroidia > Palsa-965 > Palsa-965. The sequence goes on along the minus strand of JAKLJE010000004.1, from coordinate 122,424 downwards.
CAAGAGTGGCTGATCCCGGCTGAGGTGCGGAAGTAATTGCACTGGATATATCAAGCACATATAATCCGTTCTGCATATCGGAGATCAACAGCAATCCTGAAGGTAAATCGGTGTATGCCGCCCAGCATCCGTGGTATGGTTGTGTGTAATTCGGATAGTTGATCAGTGTATCACTGTCAAAGTAACCGCTTCTGTAAATTGCAGACGGATTACTGATGTTATAAATCTGCACCCCATCCGTGTAGTTTGCCGCAATCAGAATATCATTACCCATGATGTACGGATTGTGCGGAGTGTTTCCTTGATTGGAACGGAAAGTTTGATTGACAGAGATGTTGCCCATATTCGAAACATCAATACTCTTGATGCCCATACCAGCCGGAACTTCATCCATAAAAATCAAAGTATTTCCGTCTGATGTGAGGAAGCTACTGTGATTGTAACCTGCTTCAGGATAAGAAGTGAGAACTCCGATCTCCTGAAAAGTTGTAGTGAATGTATAAATATGCAGCCCCTGATAACCTGCTGATGCGTAAACGGTATCGTTGCGTACAAACATATCATGCACACTCTGGATCTGAGGATAATCCTGATTAAGGGAACGAATCAATGTTGGTGTTGTAGGGTCAGCAGAAAGATCATAACACGCCATCGAGTAGAAAAACTGTCCGTTATCTCCCGTTACGCTTCCACCCCAGAGTTTATCGCCATCAACATAAATTGTGTGGCACTGCTCGAATATCGTGTTGTCATCACGAACAACATGCACGGAATCCGGAAGGTAACTCAGATCTGCAATGATGAACGAATTTCCTCCTCCGTCATCAGAAACGATATAACAGTAATTCTGGTACGTTTTGATTTCATGCCAGATCAGATCGCCATGAACAGCAGGAACGAAGTCGCACATCACCGGAGCGGCAGGATTTGTAACGTCAATAAAAAATGTCCCGTCTGAAGCCCCGATTATTCCGTATTCGCGGTTGTTGATCGAATCGTGCCATCCCCACACACTCTGATATTTAATTCCGTAAACCGGTTCTGCATCCTGAGTAGGATTGTACCAGTGTCCTATCATGTTCACATTCTGTGAAGCGTAATTCTGAGCATTTGAATTGTTTGATGCAAGAACCAAAAAAGTCAATGCAATTAAGTGAAATATATTTTTCATTTCGGTGGTTTACTTTTATGTAAGTTACGAAAATTGACGAGACCAGACCATCAATTACAGCGCCTTGATCATTTCGCTGATAATCTTCGTCATTTTCTTTTCTGCAATCGAAGCTACATGTTGCACTTCCTCGTGCGTCACCTCTACAATCTTACCCGGAACACCGAGGTCTGTAATCACACTCATTGCAAAGCAAGGAACGTTCATGTGACGTGCCACGATCACTTCCGGAACCGTACTCATTCCTACAGTATCTGCTCCCAGCACACGAACCATTTTGTATTCTGCCGGAGTTTCAAAAGTAGGTCCGCTCAGACCTGCGTAAACTCCTTTTACAACTTTGATTTCCAATGAAGCCGCAACCTTCTCAGCCAATGCAATGAGTGATTTATCGTAGGCTTCACTCATATCCGGGAAACGCGGACCAAATCGTTTATCGTTCGGACCAGTCAACGGATGAGCCGGAAATAAATTAATATGATCCGTCTGAATCATGAGATCACCGATTTCAAAATCAGGATTCACACCGCCGGATGCATTCGATACGAACAGACGTTGAATACCCAACATCTTCATAACCCGAACAGGGAATGTAACCTGTTGCATGGTATAACCTTCATAAAAATGAAAGCGCCCCTGCATGGCCACCACATTCTTACCGTTCAATTTCCCGAAAATCATTTTTCCGGAATGTCCTTCCACTGTTGACACAGGAAACTCCGGTATCTTATCATATGGGATTACAAATTCAGCCTGAATTTCGTTAACCAATCCTCCGAGCCCGGTTCCGAGAATAATCCCCGTTTCAGGAACAAATCCTTTGATCTCAGACTTTAGAAACGCGGCGGTTGATGTTGTGCGATCGTACATAGTTTACAATTTGAGCATTGAATTCTTCTTCGTCTTTATCATGAAATCCGATCTCAATCGGAACATAATAAATCGGCAATTTATTGAGCAGATCCCTAAGTTCCGGTTTATCCAGACGCATGGCATCTTTCTCCGTCGTCAGAATGATCTTGCGATCATTTTTGATTTTCGAAAAAAGCTCCTGCAAACCTAATAGATCGGAAGCAGAAAACTCGTGATGATCCCGGAATTTATACGGAACAAGTTCCTGCACCTTGTCTTTCAGATAATACTCCAATGAATGTGCGTTGGCTATTCCGGTCATCAGAACAACAGAATACCCCTCTTTAAAGCACTTTTCTCTGCACATTCCCTCTTCAACAGATTCCGCAAAAAGCGGAACAAGATTACCATAGCGAATAGTAGAGAAAAATATCTTTTGGTATGCCTCTGCACGCATCTCTTTCATTATCCGTTTCCGCTCTAATGGTGAAAACATTTCAGGTGTTTTCGTCACCACAATTATATCTGCCCGTTTCGAACCACTCTTGAATTCGCGCAGATATCCTGTTGGCAAAACCTGATCCTGATAATACAGATTGGTGTAATCAGTTAGCATGATCTGCAATCCCGGTTTTATTCTTCGGTGCTGAAAAACATCATCTAGCACGATAATATCCGTTTCCGGAAATTGCTCCATGATTTTCTCTGTTCCGCGTACACGATTACCGTCCACCGCAACCACTACGCTTTCTTCAAAACGATTCCGAAACTGCTTTGGCTCATCACCGATATCCGCAGTCGTCATTGATTTCTCTGCCACAAGAAATCCTGATGTCTTGCGACCGTATCCGCGACTCAATGTGGCAACATTGTAATTCAATTTCAACAAACGAACGATGTATTCCACATGCGGCGTTTTACCTGTTCCACCTGCTGCAAGATTCCCCACTCCGATCAGTCGCACATTTCTGAATTCAGTTACCGGAAGAATCCCGATATCAAACAACTTGTTCCGCAACGCTGTAATCAGCCCGTAAATCAGAGCGAAAGGATATGCGAGGATGCGGAGCAATTTCATTCCTGCGAAGATAAGCGTTGAAACGGGTTCAATCGCTCTGCAAACAGAGGATTTCTCCATAATGAAAACCTATATTTGCTGAATGAAAATTAAGGAAATCATTTCCGTACTCGAAAGCTGGGCACCACCGGCACTGCAGGAGTCGTATGATAATTGCGGACTCATCACCGGTAATCAAAATGATGAAGTAACCGGAATTCTGGTGGCGTTGGACTGCATTGAAGCCGTAGTTGATGAAGCCGTTCGTACAAGTTGCAACATGATTATAGCTCATCACCCGATCGTGTTCTCAGGATTGAAGAAAATCACCGGGAAGAATTACATCGAAAGAACGGTTATTGCTGCCATTCGAAACAACATTGCCATTTACGCCATTCACACCAATCTTGACAATGTGCACACCGGTGTTAATGCCGAAATTGCGAAGCGGCTGGGAATAAAATCTCCATCGATTCTGTCACCAAAGCGGGGATTACTTCGCAAACTGGTTACTTTCTGCCCTAAAGATTCGGCATCAAAAGTTCGGGAAGCATTATGGGCTGCAGGTGCCGGTTACATTGGGAATTACGACAAAGTGAGTTTTAATTCCGAAGGAACAGGAACCTATCGCGGTAACGAGAATTCCAATCCTGTCATTGGAGAAAAAGGGAAATTCATGCAGGAACCAGAAGAGCGGATTGAAATAATTTACCCGTCATTTATCGAAGGAAAACTGATGGCAGCACTGCGTGAATCTCATCCCTATGAAGAAATAGCCTACGACCTTTTTCCGATGGATAATTCATGGCAACAAATCGGGTCAGGAATGATCGGAAATCTTGAAAAACCCATGAGTCAGGATGAGTTTCTGAAACACGTGAAACAGCAGCTCAACGCCAAAGTGATCCGCTACACGCCCGTTTCGGGCAAAACCATATCAAAAGTGGCGATTTGCGGCGGAAGTGGCAGTTTCTTGCTCAAAGAAGCCATGAATTCAGGGGCTGACGCGTTGGTTACCGGGGACTTCAAATACCACCAGTTCTTTGACGGGGAAGGAAAAATCCTGATTGCGGACGTGGGACACTTTGAAACTGAGCAGTTTACGATTGACCTTATCATTGACAAACTAAACGGAATAATTCCTACATTTGCAGTCCGTAAAACGGAAACCAACACGAATCCGATAACCTATTACATATGACCACGAAAGCGAAAAAAGCCGACGAAAAAGCGGACATTCCTGTAGAAGATAAACTGAGAGCGCTGTACGAGCTGCAGCAGATTGATTCACAGATTGACCGTATTCGCACGGTACGTGGTGAACTTCCATTGGAGGTTCGTGATCTTGAAGATGAAGTTGCTGGACTTGAAACACGCATGAACAACCTCAACAGCGAAGTTCAGGCGTTGGAAGATCAGATCACAGAAAAGAAAAACGTTGCGAAAGATGCTCTTGCTGCAATCAAGAAATACGAAGGTCAGCAGGGCAAAGTGCGTAACAACCGCGAGTTCGATTCATTGACAAAAGAAATCGAATTCCAGAACCTCGAAATCCAGCTTTCTGAAAAACGCGTGAAAGAGTTCAAAGCTCAGATCGCTGCGAAGAAAGAAATCATTGAAAGCTCACAAGCAGTTCTTGACGAGCGTCGTGAAGACCTCCGTCTTAAGAAAGAAGAACTTGAAGACATCGTTGCGGAAACACGCAAAGACGAAGAAGAACTTCTCGCAAAATCAGAAGTTGCTGCTCAGAAAATTGAAGAGCGTCTGCTGAATGCATATCACCGTGTTCGCCTCAATGTGCGCAACGGTCTTGCTGTTGTTCACGTTCAGCGTGATGCTTGCGGCGGATGCTTCAATAAAATCCCGCCACAGCGCCAGCTCGATATCCGTACACACAAGAAAATCATCGTGTGCGAACATTGCGGACGCATCCTTGTTGATGCTGACTTCCTGCTTGGAAACGGTCGCCCGGTAGAGCCGGTGGTTGAGAAAAAACCAAGCCGCGCAAAAGCAAAATAATTCCAATAGTCTTTCCGAAAAGCCTTTCTGTCAATCAGGAAGGCTTTTTATTTTACCCATTCAGGGCCCAAGCCTCTGCCGTTCCTTTATTCATTGGCGTAAATTGTATCTTCGCTGAATAAATCAAGTCTATGGATGATCTGAAGACATTTATCCAACAGGAAATTGCGCAACTGGCATTTAAGAAAGTGGCATTTGATGAATCGTTGATCCGATCAAACCTACTTGATTCCATTACAGTGGTAGATCTTGTAATCAGCATAGAAGAAAAAACAGGCAAGCGTATTCCGCAGCATCTGATTACAGAAGAAAATATGGATACAATCAATCAGATTGCCGCATTGACTGAAACACTCTGATTGAAATGAGAAAGTTGCTGGCCACTGTTCTGCTTCCGCTTGCAATAGCGGCATCTCTGGGGGTCTATCTGCAACATAATCCGCAACTCCAAAACGAGTTATTCGAGCCAGAACAGTTCAATGTAAAAGCTGATGCTATTGCTGGCATACGATACATACCTGAATTTAACGGTGAGCCTGTTTACGAAAATTACCTGCTCTCAACAGGTGAAGGATATGAGAACATATTTCTGTTTGGCTCGTCAGAACTGACCAGCCATAGTGATGCCGTTTCCTATCGTTTTATTTCTCAACGATTCACAACACAAGTCATTGGCATCGGCGAAGCAGGGAATCAATGCTTTTCTATCTACTCGCAACTACTTGCGCATGCTGATCGCCTGAAGAACGCACCGGTAGTTATTATACTATCTCCGGGTTGGTTCGCAGGCAATGATGCTGCAACGGGCACGCCCTCAGAAATCTGGCTCAAGTTCAACTCTCCTTCGATGTTGCAACGAATCAACAAGGATACCAGTGCAAATGAAAAAACCGTTTTCGCTGAACGCTTTTCAGAGATGTTTTTTGACATCAACCATCCGTCGCCGGAGCACAAATATTTCTTTTACGAACATCAACTTCAACGTAACCCGTTATCTGCAGCAGTATATGCTCCGATGAAATACACTATGCCGCTGTTCAGTGGCTCCTATTCCGGATCACCGAAATCAATGACCGGAATTTTTCATCGCTCTCCTCTGCACACGGACACAGTACTTATCAATTGGGACAGCTTGTATAATGCTGCGAAGAACAAGGCCCGAGCGGCTTCTACGAATAACTCAATGGGAGTGAACAATGAATATTATGACGCCTTCATTAAAGGACGTCACGGCAGATTCTGGACCGTGCCACGCTCACAGAATGTTGAGATGAATGACTTTCACATGCTGATTAATTTTCTCAAGACCAGAGGTGCCAACGTATCATTTGTAATTCTCCCGGTAAACATTCTTTATTACGAAAATGCCGCAGAGCTGCAACCTCTGGTTAACGAATTAACTGATGCCATTTCTGCAGCCAACTACCCTTGTTATAATATGTTTACAGTTAAAACTGACCAATTCGAAAAAGAACTGTTTACAGATGTGATGCATCCCGGCGATTACGGATGGCTGAAAATTTCAAGATTCATTATCGATAATTACCACCTCAACTATGAACGACAGTAATGCAAAAGATTTTGTAATCAACGTCCTGATGTATTCAGCAATCGTATGCTGTCTGTTCTGGTTGTATTCATCGCACAATCATCACCCGAACAATAAACCGGGATCCTCATCTCAATTCGTTTATCAGCAGTTCTAAATTATGCTGCCTTTCAGTCTGTCTGATTTCTTCGTCCTGATGCTCCTGTTCGTGCTGGTTCTCGCCGCATGCAAACAGGTGTTGAAAGATGTTCATTATCGTTACGTATTGGCAGTGCTGAATCTTACGTACTTGATTTTCGTTTATCCGCAGCCCATTCACTTCCTGCTTTACTTGGTTTATTCATTCGGAATGACTGCGCTGTTGATTCGTGTTTTTCGGTTTCGAAAAAAAATCTGGGGAGTTCTACTTCTCTTATTACCGATGCTTTTGGTCAAATTTGACATCCGGACATATCAGTATCCGTTCCATTGGAGCGATGTGCTCTCATTTGCCGGTTTGTCGTATGCAACATTCCGCGTAATGGGCTTCTACATGGATGCACAACCGGAAAGCAAACTGCCCCATATTGTTTCTTATTTTAATTTTCTGGCTTTCACCCCAACACTTCTCATAGGACCAATAGAAAAATTCAGTCGCTATGTAAAGACAGAATCCACCGGTTTCACAAACATAACTACTGATAATTTCAGTACCGGAATTCAATATCTGATGCGCGGCATAGCATTCAAATTTGTACTCGCAGAAATCACAGATCGTTACTGGCTGCAGCAGTTCGAATTCGGAAGCAACGAAGCACTGGCTATGCTCAGCACAATGTATGCCTATTACGTCTATCTCTTTTTCGATTTCGCAGGTTATTCATGGATGGCACTCGGTCTCGGAAAACTAATGGGCATTACTGTTCCGGTCAACTTCAGTAATCCTTTCGTAGCTGTGAATCCTCAGGATTTCTGGAGACGGTTTCATATTTCATTGGGCGAATGGCTGAAAGATTATTTCTTCACACCACTCTACATGCAATTCAGCCGAATGAAGAGCCTGAAGAAGTTTCCGCTTACGCGTCAGAATGTAGCTCTGTTTCTCACGTTTCTTCTGATGGGCTGCTGGAACGGATTTACACTGAATTATATTCTCAGTGGTGCTCTGTTCGGAGTTTATTCTGCAATACACAACTGGTATGTGATGACGTGTCGCAAAAAAAATCGTGACATTGTTTTCGGAAATCTTCCACCGCGTGCTGTTAAGTGGATCAGTATCTTTGTAATGATTAACCTGGTAGCAATATCTCTCTTTATTTTCAGTGGTCGTTGCCCATTCCTGTTCTGATCATGCGTTACAATTTTCACCAGAAGAGATTTGAACCTTCCTCTCAACCGGCTACACATCCCGCCGTTGTCGGAAGTGAAAAGACATTGACGTGGGAAGAGTTGCAAACGGAAATTGAATCGCTTGCGGAAACTTTAAGCAAAATGAAAATTCCGCATGGAGCACCGGTGATAATATATGGTCATAAAGAGGCGAGATATCTGGTTGCTATCATGGCATGTATTCACTCTTCAGTTACTTACATTCCTGTTGATGTAATCTACCCTGCCGAACGCATCGCAAAAGTTGCTTCGATCGCCAATGTTCAGATAATGATTAATTGCACAGGCGGTTCGGTGGATATGAACTTCCCATGTGTGATTGAATACGACAACTCGATAAGGCAGTCGCAGCCGCTGAATTTTACAGTTGAAGCTACAATCCCTGAACAGGATCTGTTACAATACATCATGTTCACTTCCGGTTCAACGGGTGAACCGAAAGGTGTACAGATCACGCGCAATTCAACATTATCATACATAGACTGGACCACATCAGAATTCGGCTTCACCGATAAAGATGTGTTCATGAATCAATCTCCGTTCACATTCGACGTTTCCCTCGGAGATTTATTTCATGCAATGTCACTTGGCGGAACAGTTGTTCTGAACAGCACAGCAATCGCGAAAGATCAGAATCTCTTTATTGAACGCATCGGAACAACCGGCTGTACAGTTTGGATGTCCACTCCTTCATTTACATACCTATTCCTCCGTCATCCTCAATTCAACAGCAACAATCTACCCAACCTTAATACGTTTGTGTTAATGGGTGAAGAATTGCAACCGCGTATTTGTCAGCAATTACGGAAACTCTTTCCACAAGCCCGTATCATGAACGGTTATGGCCCAACAGAAGCTACAATCATTACAACGTTGGTAACCATCACCGACGAAATGCTTTCGCAGCAATCAGTTCTGCCTATCGGATATGCTATGACGGGCAGTGATTTGTTCATTGAAAATCCTGCAGGCGATCGCGGAGAAGGCGAACTCGTTATCAGCGGCCCGCATGTTTCAACCGGATACTTCAAACGCCCGGAACTCAATGCACAGAAATTCTTCATACACAACGGACATCGCGCTTTTCGTTCAGGCGATCTGGCATACAAGGAAAACGGCATGTTCTATTATCTAGGCAGAAATGATGATCAGGTCAAACTGCACGGATTCAGAATTGAAATGCATGAAATCAGCAACGTCCTGCTCTCATTTGATGAAGTAACAGATGCTGTTACTGTGGCGTTGAAAAGAAACAACGAAGTAAAAAAACTGATTTCATTTGTAATTCTGTCACGCGGCATCAGCAATCCGAATGAATACTTCAGAGATTCATTGCAGAAAAAATTGCCTTACTACATGATTCCCGGCGACATCGTTGCAGTGAGTGAATTCCCGTACAGCGTAAGTCATAAGGTTGACCGCAACAAACTGATCGAACATTATATTGCGATGAATACGCAATAGTCTTTCCGTATGGCCACTTATAAGTGAACTTTGCCTCACTAATCTGGTATCAAATCACGGAAAGTTGATTACTAAGATTTGCATTCTCATCCCTTCGTGGTAACTTGATCGAAAATCATTCAACCATGAAAATTTCATCCAACGACTTTCTCAAAGTAAGTCTGGGCATCACAGCCATTGTACTCGCGTTAACCGCATTCAATTTCAGCATCACTACTGCAAATGCAGAACCACCTTCACCTCAGGAATTCATTCAATCCGGAACTGATAAAATCGGCAAATACCAGATGAGTATGTCGGTTGCAACACACGACGATAAAACGATGTGGGCTGTAATCGTATGGGATACCGAAACAGGTCAATCGCGCACGTATTACGACAATACGAGTATGTCTTTCGGCCCGTCCTTCAACATTTCGAGAACAAGTCCGGCAGGCAACTAAATAGAGTTTCGTTATTCGGATTTTGGCGGCTCTTCACCGAATCGCAAACCGAAAGTGATCATGATGTTGATCGACTTCCACTTGTTCTCGACAGGGTCAACAAGACTCTGATCATAGAAATAGTAGTTCTCAGTATAACGCTGAGAAATGAAACCGATATCCACGTAGTACACATCTTTCGGATCGCGATAGCCTGCTCCTCCTGTAATGTACAGACGTGAAACTTCGTTGTTCACAGTTTCCTGATAAGGACTTCCGTAATAGGCAAAGCCGGCGCGCAAACTGAATGGCAACATTCGGAATTCAACACCGCCACGGATATTACTCGCCGATTTGTACTTCGCACGTACTGCAGCATTCTCATCGAAGAAAGCATAGTCCTGCGACTTCAATCGTCCATCCGAATAATCCACAAGTTCATAATCGAAGCTTACAACAGCCATTTTACCTGCCACAAACGCAACACTTCCGATAACGCGCATCGGAGTGCGAATGCTGTAGCGATAACTTCCCGTTGGTGATTCAGCATATCGAACAGTATCTCCAAGAATGGAAGACATCTTGCTGAAATACGAATCTGTCAGTTTCAGTGAACTCGGTGAATGAAATGCAACACCCAGTCGCAGAAAATCAAACGGACGGAAAATAACGCCTGCTTTGAAATTGATTCCGCGCCCTTTCGTTTGAAGATACTGATCGAAAGAGAAATAATCGAAGTTGGAAATGGTATCGTAAACTTCTTTCTCCGAATAATAGGATTGTTCTTCGTAATTCACAGTTGGAATTCCTACACTCGCTCCTATGTAAATACGGTTGTCGAAATTACCTGCCGCACCGAAAGTCCACTCTCCCATTCCGCCTCGAATCTCTACCGATTTCAATTGACGAATCTGTGTGCTGTCCGGAACGCGATCAACATAATGTGTTGTGTCTGTCCACGATACCGGATCAATCATGTATGAATTCCAAGCCAATCCTTCGTTGAACGGATCCAACTGAGATGGTCCGTTACCGGAAGCACTGCGGATCCAGCTGTCCATTAATGATGAATTCGCAACACCCGCCATCAGCACATTCGACTGAAATGCGTTGGTGCGTGAATAGTTGATGGCCATTGACATGTACTGCCATCCATGATCAGTTCTGTTATCCGGTTTAGATGCGATCACAAATCCGAACTGATCCACTTTCACATTAAAGCGTTCATCAGAAGTTATTGTATCTCCGTATTTCGACTCAACACTCTGATTGAAGAACGAAGGTGTGAATGTGAAATCGCTTTTGCGATAAACACCGAGTCCGGCAGGATTCGATGACATCACGGAAAGATCAGCACCTAATGCTCCGTAAGCACCGCCCATTGAAGAGTAACGTGCACTTCCGCCGAAACCAGTACGCGAATAGCGAAGTACATCCTGCTCATTCTGCGCGTGAATAACAACGCCGGCAAGAAATAATCCTGCAGTTAAAACAAGTTTTCTCATAAATCCGGATTAACGCGGTCGTGTTGTGGAGTTATTACCACCTGAACTGCGTGGAGCCGGGCTGCTGTTATTGCTTCCACCTGAAGGAGCAGAAATAGAAGGAGCAGAATTCCCTCTGTCGTTGCTCGTTCCGCGCGGTGTGCTGTAATTCGGAGCCGGTGCATCGTTACGAGGCTGCGTTGAAGGAGCAGATGATGGTTGACTTGATCCGGGATTACCGAACACAGGAGCAGGCGGTGTGTTTCCATCTGTTCTTGACTGCGTCGGCTGATTATTGCTTGGCGGCGGTGCAGGAATTCCGGATGAAGGAGACATTACCGGAGCATCAGGACGCGCAACAGGCGTAGTTCCCTGAACCGGTGATGTAGAAGATGGAACCGGAGCTGTATTCATTGCCGGAGCAACGCCTACAACCTGATTTACACTCTGTATATCCGCAGATGGCAGATTATTTTCAGCAGCAATATTGCTTGCAAAACGCTCACCGAATGCAGGTCCGCCTGATCCTACCGGACGTCCATCAGTTGAAGTTGCAGTTCTGCGAGGTCCGTAGTAATAACTGTTCTGATCGAAACTGTTGAAGTAATAGTTGTTGTTATTGCCGAACCCGCCGTAACCATATCCTCCGTTACCGTTGCTCCAACCGAGGAAAGGGCCACCCCAATAGTTCGCATAAATCGGAGTCATAGGTCCGTACCAACCGCCGTTCCAACCCGGACCGTAACTGTAATAAGGATTGTAGCCCCAACCACCGTTCATCCACGGATCGTAGTAGCCGTATGGATTGTATCCATAAGAATTTCCGTAATACATTCCAGTTCCCCAAGGCCAACCACTGTTATAGTAGAAGTAGGAAGAAGGACAATAGTTGTAAGCGTAAGATGACGGCCCCCACCAAGGGTAACTGTTATAAACGCTCGTTCCGTAGTAATACGGATTCTGATTGTAGTAATAAGAGTTTGTGTAATAGTTACCATAGTAACCGCTACCTGCAACCGGATGATTGAAGCGTCTCAATCGGGCAGCATATTCGTAATCATAATAATCATCGTAGTCGAACGGTTCATTGTAATAATCCGTTCCCGGAGAAGTAGCCATTGCTTTGGCATTGTTCTCCTGAATCTGACGCTGACGAGCTTCTTCTTCCTTCTTCTTAGCTTCCTCTTCTTTGCGCTTTTTCTCTGCCGCACGCTCTTTTTTAGCGTCTTTCATTGAAAAATAGAGATCATCCCCGTTCTTTTGCTTTGTCAGGTCTTTGAATGAATTGCATGACGAAATGCCTGCAATCAGAGCTGAAGCAAGAACCACATTGTAAACCGTTTTCATGAGTCGACGTTTTTGTAGTTTATTCCTGCAAATTCGCACCGGGGATGATTTGTGCTATTTTTGCATTCACGTATTGAAGTAAAGTTACAAAAATCATTCCAAAAAAACGCGGGAATTATGGCAAAAGTATTGACAAGCCGGGCAGATGATTACAATCAGTGGTATCAGGATCTCGTAACCAAAGCAGATCTTGCCGACCATTCTGCAGTTCGCGGTTGCATGGTAATCAAACCGCATGGCTATGCCATCTGGGAAAAGATGCAGCAGGCGCTGGACAAAATGTTCAAAGACACAGGACACGTTAACGCATACTTCCCGCTGTTCATACCCAAGTCGTTCCTCAGTAAAGAAGCAAAGCACGTTGACGGTTTCGCGCAGGAATGTGCCGTGGTAACACACCATCGCCTTAAAACAATCGGCGATACACCGGAAACAAGACAAGTAGTGGTAGACGAGAAAGCGAAACTCGATGAAGAGCTGATCGTTCGTCCTACTTCGGAAACAATTATCTGGAATACTTATCGCGACTGGATCAAGAGTCACCGCGATTTACCGCTTCTGATTAACCAATGGGCCAATGTAGTTCGTTGGGAAATGCGCACACGTTTGTTCCTTCGCACAGCAGAATTTCTTTGGCAGGAAGGTCACACGGCGCATGCAACCAAACAGGAAGCAATTGAAGAAACAGAACGCATGCTGGATGTTTATGCAGAGTTCGCAGAGAACTTCATGGCTATTCCGGTTATTAAGGGAATCAAAACTCCGAATGAGCGTTTTGCAGGTGCAGAAGAAACCTATTGCATTGAAGCAATGATGCAGGACGGAAAAGCACTGCAGGCCGGAACTTCTCACTTCCTCGGACAGAACTTCGCCAAAGCATTTGAAGTGAAATTTGCGAACAGCGAAAACAAACTCGAATACGTTTGGGCTACTTCGTGGGGCGTTTCAACCCGATTGATGGGCGCATTGATCATGAGTCATAGCGACGATGCAGGATTGGTGATTCCACCGAAACTGGCGCCGATTCAGGTAGTGATTGTTCCGATTTTCCGCTCAGAAGAAGAACTGAAAGCGATCACGGATGCTGCAAATAAACTGATGACAGATTTGCGTGCGAAGAATATCACGGTGAAGTTTGACAACAACGATAAGGATCGTCCGGGATTCAAATTTGCACAGCATGAACTCAAAGGAGTTCCGGTGCGACTTGGAATCGGCCCGAAAGATCTGGCCAACGGCAGTGTTGAAATGGCACGTCGAGATCTGATGACGAAAGAAGTTGTACCAATGGAAGGACTTGCTCAACGAATCGCTGACACTTTGGATGATATTCAATCCAATATGTACAAGAAAGCATTGGAGCGGCGCGAAGCAATGACGCATTATGTAAACACATGGGCAGAATTCGAAGCTGCGCTGGACAAAGGCGGATTCGTTATGGCACATTGGGACGGAACTGCAGAAACAGAAGCCCGAATCAAGGAGCAGACGAAAGCGACCATTCGCTGCATCCCGCTTAACAACAAACAGGAAGACGGACAGTGCATTCTGACCGGCAAGCCTTCCAAAGAACGTGTGGTATTTGCGCGTGCATATTAAAAGATGATCGAGACGCAGCAGTAATTTCCCTGGAAGTTGCTGCTGTTTTTTTATAACCCCTAAATCAAACCAAGATGGCAACTCACGATACAATACTCCAGGTCCTGAAGGAGAAATCCGCAATGAAGCAGGACGTTTACGCCCGCAACCTTGAAGTATTCAGTATGCTGCGCGAAGCCGTTTCCGAGTTCGCAGATAAACTGAAGCCTCAGGCTGCAGCAATTGATAAGCGTTTGGTAGTTGAATACCGCAACAAGAGCGAGTTTGAATTCGAACTCCGTGTAGCGGGCGATGTTCTCATCTTCAGCGCACACACAAATGTTTTTGAGTTCGACACCTCACATCCGATGTGGAAGACCTCATACATCCGTGAGAATGCAGCCCGCTCCTATTGCGGCATGATCAACATCTACAACTTCCTGTCGGATTCATTCAAGTACAACCGCTACAATGATCTGGGATATCTGGTAGCACGAATATTCGTGAATCACGAAGGACATTACTTCGTTGAAGGTAAACGTCAACTTGGATTCCTCTATAACGACTTCGCTTCCAGCAAAATCAGCAAGGACGATATGGTCAAGATTCTGGAATCGGCGGTTTTATATTGTTTAGACTTCGACCTGTTTACCCCGCCGTATGATGAAGTGAAAGTCATCAGCCTGGCCCAGGTTCAGGAAACCAGTGCCATGATGTCTGTGAAGACAGGAAAGCGGCTTGGATTCCGTTATCAGGCCGACACCGACGTGGAGTAGCCGAAAAAATTTAAGATGGCTTAAAACGCCTGCAAACGCGCCGCGATTTTTTCCTTCAACATTTCTTCCTGAATTTTTGCAGAATTAAAAAAAATCCTACATTTGCGCTCCCAAACCGGAAAATAACGGTTGGCGTTCTTTAAAAATCGGCCCGTTCGTCTAGGGGTTAGGACAGCAGATTTTCATTCTGTAAACAGGGGTTCGATTCCCCTACGGGCTACGAAAAGTCACTCTGAAAAGAGTGACTTTTTTTATTTCCAGTCGCGAGGTTTCTTCACAATGAAAAACCTCTGAAAGCCTTACAAACAAAGGGCTGCAGCGTTTTTGATTTTTCTCCTTCGGTTTCCATTGATGCATTATCACACACCTTCAGCGCTTATTGTGTGACAGTGATTTTTTCATCCTGATTTTTCATTGGAGCGCACATGAAATCTCATCATAAAAACGACTCCTGTGCAGCGTTTTTTCATTGGTAAAACAAAATCCCGATTTTCATTTTCCAAGCGAAAAATGACCTCGAAAACGGTTTTTCATTGGGGAAAAGTGAAAAAAGTTATCAATACTCCAATGGCCAAAACGGTTGAAAACATCTTGCACTCACCTATTGCACACTATATACATCAATGTATTTTTGACCAAACACTTAACTAATCAATCCTAATTAACCATGGCTAAAAAAGCTAAGAAGAAAGCAGCTCCTAAGAAGGCTGCTAAAAAGAAGGCAGCTGCTCCAAAGAAGAAAGTTGCTAAGAAAAAATCTGCACGCAAGCCTAATCCTGCGTTCATGAAGCCTCTCACTCCTTCTGCAGCTCTTGCTGAAGTAGTAGGTAACAAGGCTATGCCTCGTACTGAGATCGTTTCTAAAATCTGGGCTTACATCAAGAAGAACGGTCTTCAGGACAAGAAAAACCGCCGCATGATCAATGCTGACGGAAAACTGAAAGGCATCTTCGGAAGCAAGTCGCAGATCTCTATGTTCGAGCTCGCGAAAATCGTTTCGAAGCACGTAAAGTAAGCCTTAACGGTTGATTACAAAAAACCCTTCCAATCGGAAGGGTTTTTTTATTGCCTTTACTGTTACAGCACGGGGCACTGAAGTATCTTAGCATCACGTCATGATTACCATCATATCTCTAATTCTAACCGTACTCTGCATCATCCTGCTGGTGGTGCTCCTTGTGCGTAAACCTGCTTCAGGAAACGATTCATCCGCCGAACTGAATAATTTCAGAAACGAAATGCTCACTCAGATGCGCGATAACCGATCCGAGCTCAACTCAACTATAAGTGATTTCCGTAAAGAACTCCGTGATTCCATGCAGGGACTTAACGATCAGAACCGTATTTCATTGGAGAAATTGGGGGAAGTTCTGGAAACCCGCCTCACCGCTCTTATTAATAAGAATGACGAACAGCTGGAAAAAGTAAATCTGAAACTGGAACAGAAACTGGAACAGGTGAATTTGCAGACCCGTGATGAAAACAAAACACTGCGTGAAAGCCAGGAAAAATCGTTGCGGGAATTCCAGGAACGTTTCGATAAAAACGTAGCGTCGTTCAACGATTTACAGAGGGAAAAATTCTCTCAACTCGATAAGCAGCAAAAAGAATTGATTCAATCCACGGAGAACAAACTGGAACAGATGCGGGTTACGGTGGATGAAAAACTGCAAAAAACTCTCAATGAGAGATTAGGACAATCGTTTGAGTTGGTAAGCAAACAACTCGGAGAAGTGCAGAAGGGATTAGGAGAAATGCAGACGCTGGCACAGGACGTGGGCGGATTAAAGAAAGTGCTGAGCAACGTAAAAACACGAGGCGGTATCGGCGAGGTTCAGTTATCAATGCTGCTCGAACAGATTCTGGCACCGGAGCAATATCAGGCCAACGTAAAAACGAAAAAAGGATCTGCGGATCTGGTTGAATTCGCCATTAAGCTTCCGGGAAAAAATGACGATGGAAATCCGATGTGGCTTCCGGTTGATGCCAAATTTCCTCAAGACATGTTCGCACGTCTGCAGGAAGCATATGAAACAGGAGATCCCTTGCAGGTTGAGAAAGAATCCAAAGCGCTGGAAAATACAGTGAAAATTATGGCCAAGGATATTCGCGACAAGTATCTGGATCCACCGAACACAACCGATTTCGCAATCATGTTCCTGCCATTCGAAAATATTTACGCAGAGATTATACGTAAAGCAGGTTTTGTGGATATGCTCATGCGCGATTACAAAATTGTAGTAACAGGACCGACAACTTTCGCCGCCATCCTCAATAGTCTGCAAATGGGATTCCGCACACTTGCCATTCAGAAACGAAGCAGTGAAGTTTGGGAAGTTTTGAAGGCAGTGAAGACAGAATTCGGCACTTTCAGTGCTGTGTTGGCGAAGGCGCAAGAAAAAATCATTGGAGCGCACGATGAAATCGACAAACTGGTCGGTGTACGTTCCAGAGCAATAAACCGCAAGCTGCGCGAAGTTGAAACACTGAATCCGGAAGATGCAGGGAAGATTATCGGTGAAGGAGACAGCGGAATCGAAACCGAATAAACAAACCCATACTATATGTCGAAAATCATTCTTACCGCCGATGATTTCGGTGCGCACAACTACATCGATTCCGGAATTAAAAAAGCACTGTTACAGAAGAGAATCAATTCGGTTGCAGCTTTCGTTTGCTTCCCGGATTCACACGACAGAATTGAAAACCTGTTGAAATTCAGAAGAGATAACAATCTCAGCTTCGGCATCGGATTGCATTTCAGTGTAACAGCCGGATATCCGTTATCCAACACTGATTCATTGGTAAAAAACGCTTCAGCACCTCGTCCGGAGTTTCATGATCCGTCGGATTTTTTCGATCGCGGACATTACGAACGCGCTGATATTACTGTTGAACTTAACGAGCAAATCGAAGCTCTGGAAGCAATTCTGCATGATGCCGGTTATGATCAAAGCAGTAAACGAATCGACAGTGTCTCCAATCACCACGGTGTAGTTTACATTGACAACAGGTTGTTCCGTGATTACGTTTCAGTAATTACCAATTACGGAATTCCTATTCGCAGTGCGCGTCCATGGAGCAAATCCAAACTCAAAACAAGTAATGAAGACGGCATGCTGTTCAATCCGGCTTTCAGAGAAGGAATCTCTCTCGGCTTTTTGAAGCGTGCCCTGTCTGCTCCGTTAGTCGGAAAGCGCATGAACATTACAGCTCAAAGCGGATTAAAAACAACCTACTGTCTGCTTGATGAATTCTATGGTCAGCCCAGCGAAAGTTATCTGCGGTTCCTGATTTCACAATACAAAGACCGGAGTTTCTCCAGCGAATTCATGTTCCATCTTGCGGACGCGGATTTACGCCCGGCTCCGACAGAAAAAACCTCTCTCCCCGGCATCAACTTCGATTACTTCCCTACCCGTGAAAAAGAACTGCAAGACTTACTGATGGTTGATGTGCCTGCGCTTCTGAATGCGGTTAAAGCAGTGCCTTGCACCTTCCGTGATCTTGCTCCTGCAGATCTCTCTGAGCCTAACTAAATTCCAACTTTCCAGAATAAAAAAGTCCCTCCAAAATTATTGGAGGGACTTTTTCGTTGTAACTGGTATGCTTAGTTCATCTTCAGGAAGCGACCGGTTCCGATCGTTCTTCCGTCAGTCAACTTAACTGAGATGAGGTAAGTTCCTTTGTTGAGTCCGTCAGTTCCGAACTGAACAGTGTTTGCACCGCTCTGCAGGTTCTGATAGCTTTCGCTGCGAACTACTTTACCGCTAAGGTCATAGATTTCTACGGTTACATCACCTTGCGCCGGCATCATGAACGTAACATTGCTGTTGTCAATTACCGGGTTAGGGAAAATGCGAAGATCTTTATTGCTGTTTGCAGTACCGTTTGCACCAGGTGCAACAGGTCCGCCGATAGAAGTTGGCATCTGCCATGAAGAATCATCTCGCCATGCACCACGTCCATGTGTTCCGGCATAAAAGCATCCTGCGTTTGACACAACCCATGGATCCCAGCGCTGCTGGCGGATCATATCCACCGCAACATCGCCCATTGAAGCGTTACCGGCATACGACCAAGCCGGAGTAGCATTGATTGTTGAGCTTTCGTAAATACCGTGTTCTGTTCCGATCAGTACTCGGTTAGCGTTGTACTTATCAAAACATACAGTGTAAACCGGAACTCCTCCGAGTGATACGAGCGTACCTGTTTTGTTAGTACCATTAGAAGTATTCGCTGAAGAAGGAGCTGTGCTCGCGTTATTGATCAGATAAACATAGTCAGTGCTTGAGTATCCGCTCAATGATACGATAACACGGTCGCCATTCGGATCAGTATCCAAACCGGTGATCTGACGGTTAGAAGAAAGGAAGATACGAGTGCAAGTCACTACCATATTAGCAACACCTGCTGTATCAAGGTCACCATTGTGTTGGCTTGTGATATTTGCAATTCCTGAGAAACGGTAAACCGCTCCGCTTTCAGTTCCAACATACAGGATGTTTCCGTCTGCTGACCATGCCAGCTGTGAAGCAGTTCCTGCATATCCGTTAGCCGTACCACCGATCTTATACCAAGTAGGATTAGTCGAGAAGTCGAGGGCGTGTTTGATTACCCAAACACCTTTGTTACCATTGTAACCAACAGCAAGGTGTGATTGAATACGATCCTGCGCTTTGATTGTTCCGCCAGCAGTGATAGTTGTAGGAGTTGTGTAAGTGAATTGCTGTCCTGCAACATTTGAATTCAAAGTGAATACTGTTCCGGATCCGTAAGTCACTGTAAATACAACACGGATAACCTTGTTAGCAGGTGGTGTAGTGTTCCAGGTTATAGTATAGTTACCCTGAGCATCAACACTTCCGATGGCACCACCGCTGAAGTTTCCGTTGCCGTCGTTAGTAGTTGAATCAGTTGCACCCAGATAGAACTTCACTGAGCCTTCATCGATAATTGCAGCCGGGTTAGCTACAGGCAGAGGAACAGAAAGTACACCTGTATATGTCGCAGTAGTACCATCTGTAACGTGCTTGTTCTGATCCTGCCAACCGTTATAGATCACAACCGAGTCAGTGCTAAGCATATCGTTTGCTGATTCCCAAAGACGGATCGGTGTAACGAAACTTGCAAATCCTGGCTGTCCAAGTGTAGCGTCTCCGCTTACACGTGGATCATAGAAAGAGGCCATACCATCTCCGCGGTTGTTGGAACGCGAAACTGAACCATAATAAACTGTAGCAAACACCGCATCACGATTTAATGCAGAGATTTCGCAATGCCCGCCGTCACCACCACTGATTTCGGTTGCTGACATCAGCGTATTTCCTTCGTTGTTTACGAATTGAGTACCGTTATCCTGAGTACCGATCATCGCCTGATCGCGTTCAACATCGAAATGGTCGAATGCAATTGAATATGCCTGTGTTACATTGTAACCTGCATTCATTTGCTGGTAAGTGTCTCCATCGTTAAGAGTACGTGAAACGCCACCGTCAGTTCCTACGAACCAACGCCCTTGTACTGCAGGGTCAAACACAAGTGCGTGTTTATCAGAATGCACGAACCAAGGGTTGAAAGGAGAATCAGGGAATTCCAACGCGATACGTTCCCACTGAATAGCTGCAGGTGAAGGTGTAACGAGTTCGAAGCGCCACAATTCAACACCACCGATAATTACATCATTCTTATTGAAAGGGTTCACTTCGAGGAACATGTCATAACGTCCCTGACCTGTACCGAATGGCTCAAACTGAGCATTACCTGCTCCGCAAACCTGCTGCCAGGAAGCACCACCGTTGTTACTGAAATATACTCCACCGAGGAAGTCAGAAGTATTCGCTACGATAGCGTACACATAGTTAGGGTCAGATGGAGCAAAATCAACTTCTGTTCTGTTAGCACCGCTTCCGAAGAATCCGGCTGCTGTGTTTCCAACGTTAGTAAAAGTAGCACCGTCATCAGCAGAGCGCCATGGCTTGCCGCCAACACATGTAATAATTGTTCCCTGACCGTTCATGTCAACATCAGTAACGTCTGCGGTGCTGGAAATGTTAGCTGCAATACTCCAACTGTTTCCTCCATCAGTTGAAACACGCAAACCGTTGTTTGTTGCTGCATAAATACGGTTTGAGTTGTTCGGGTCAACACAAATATCATTTGTTGCCGCCCAGTTGGAGTTAGGGTTGTTAGCAGTTTGAAGAGATGTAGCAGAAAGGTGAGTGAATGTTGCACCACCATCAGTAGACTTGTAAATACCATTACCAACAAATCCACCTGCACCGGTTCCTAAGAAGTAATACAAACCTTCACCGGTACCCACATAAATATCTCCGTTTGGAGCCTGTGCAATACTGGTTACGTTCATGTTTACACCCGGTACCGCCCAATAGCCAGCACATGGATGCCATGAGTTACAACCATCAGTTGATTCCCACAGTCCACCGGAAACACCACCTGCAAAGAAGTGGTTGGAATTGTTGCGATCCATCAAAAGTGCACGGGTTCTTCCGCCCACGTTATCCGGACCGAGTTCAGTCCAGTTTGTTGCCTGAGCAGAAGGTTGGCTCTGAGATGCAAGCACAGTCTGTGAATGGCGTTTTGCCACTTCCTGCATTTCTGCGAGGTTGAGGTTTCCGTTCACATCTTTCACGCGGTTGAACCACCATTCAGATGCACCTTTTGAACTTTTCGCCTGTTTACTCAACGGCGCTTTGAATTGATCAGCATTCGCATGATACATAGACGGAGCGTTATCCGTCAATGAAATCACAGAGAAAATCGCCAGACCTACTGCAGCTATTCCGGTACCGGCAAGAGTAATGTTTCGTTTCATTGGATTGCGTTTAATTTATCCGACTTTTTATGTCAGGTATATCGGTATGTATAAAGCATCCAAAACTAATGTTTTTTATACTAAGTACCAATACAGTTAATAAATCGATGAAACTTCATCTTTATCAACACAGGACGAGATACGGAAAGCCTTTCAACAAGGGGGGATGCAATCAGCACTAATCAAGACCTTTATACAAATATACTGTGTCAAAGTCCTGAATGCAAGTATTCTCTGAATATTTTCAGATATGCTTTTCAGCGTGATAAGATGAGCGAACGAGCGGTCCGCTTTCAATGTAACGGAAGCCTACCTCCTGCCCGATTTTTTTGTAGAGCGCAAACTTTTCAGGGTGCACGAATTCCTTAACAGGAATATGGTTTCGTGTAGGCTGGAGGTACTGTCCTATGGTCATTATTTCAACACCAACGTTTTTCAGATCCCGCATGGTTTCAAACACTTCTTCATCTGTTTCTCCTAATCCTACCATTATTCCGGATTTGGTTTTGCATCCGCCATCGTGGAGAAACTTCAAAACCGCAAGACTCCTATCGTACTTAGCCTGAATCCGAACCTGTTTTGTTAAACGCCGAACGGTCTCCATATTGTGAGAAACGATTTCAGGCATTACATCCACAATCTTCTGCACATTATGCATTTCTCCTTTGAAATCGGGAATCAAAGTTTCCATTGTGGTTTGCGGACTTGCACGGCGTACCGCACGTATGGTTTCAGCCCAGATTTCTGCACCGCCATCCTTGAGATCATCCCGATCAACGGAAGTAATAACACAGTGCTTAACGCCCATCAACTTTACCGATTCCGCAACACGTTCAGGTTCTTTTGTGTCTGCAGGTAAAGGTCGACCGGTTGCCACGGCACAGAAGCCACAGGATCTTGTACAGATATTACCGAGAATCATGAAGGTAGCGGTTCCTTCGCCCCAGCATTCGCCCATATTCGGACAGTTGCCGCTTTCGCAAATTGTATGGAGTTTATGCTGATCGACCAAACCGCGCACCTTGAGATAATTCTCGCCGGTCGGTAATTTCACTCGTAGCCAATCAGGTTTTTTTAAACGCGGCTGTACGGCACTTTCTTCCTTCATCTGATCAAAACCATTTTTTACCCATGCTGAACTGGAGATACAGAGAGAGCAATACCATTTGCTTACGTTCCGTAGCCATTATTTCAACCGGTGTAAGATATACGTCGGTAATAAATCCAACCTCAAGAGATTTTATTTCGGTATCGAGCGGTCCGTACTCGAAATTCAGTCCGACTTTAGCATAGCCGCCGGGTCTGATTCCTAATTCACCCAATCCACGCACGAAAGGAGCTCGTCCGTAAATATTGTCAGGGAAATGTTTATCCGGATCGTATTTTTCTGTTACCACCAGCTTGGTTCCCGGAACCGGGTTATCGTACAAGATTTCGAGATAAACAGGCTTAGCCAATCCAATGGAAGCTCCCAGAAAAGCCACGTATCTGATTTCAACTCCGTTCTTTTCCGGTTTAGTGTACATCACATTCTGAAAACCTACCCCGGATCTCAGAATAAAGAAGCTGTTCAGCTTACCGTAATAATATCCTTTTGCGTTATCGTAAAACGGATTAGTTACTTTGATTTCCTTTGGATGGCGGTAATTCACAAGATCGAATTCCCACACACCTTTTCGTGCAGCTGTAATGTGTTTACAACGTCGATAATTCAAGCCAAAGCCATGCGAATTGATGATGATGCCGCCGTTGGCTTCATTTCGGTACAATAAACCTGCATCTTCGTAAAGATTCTCGTTCGTTTGTACAACCTGCGGATCCTGCGCATATGCGAAACTGCCAATGAGCAGAAAAAGAATGACAGCGAATGTTCTCATCAGATTAACGAAATTTGCGCAGCAGTAACAAAGTTAACAAGAATTCGGCTTTAACCCTAATCTCAGATACAATGAGCTTAACATCAACAATAGAATACACAGGAGGTTTACGCACCAGCAGTATTCATCTGCGTTCCGGCCAGGTAGTGATTACCGATGCACCCACCGACAATAACGGGCGTGGCGAAGCATTTTCACCAACGGATTTACTGTCTACATCACTGGGGTGTTGCATGATGACAATTATGGGAATTGTGGCTGAACGACACAAAATTTCACTGGAAGGAATGAAGGCGGATATTACGAAGGTTATGGGTACCGACCCGAGAAGAGTTGTTGAGATAAAAGTGGATTTCACGATGCCCACCTTAAACTATACGGACAACGAGAGGCAATTATTGATTAACGCTGCAATGACTTGTCCGGTTGCTAAAAGCCTTCATCCGGATCTGAAGCAGACCGTTTCCTTTAACTGGCTGTAACGGACTCTGCGACTAACCGCGGATCAATTAAAGAGTGTGATGCGTTGTAAATGCAGGTTCCGTTGCGTATGTACAGCACCTGAGGCGACTCGTGCTGAACACCATATTTACCAGCTATGAATTGTGAAATATCCCGTGATGTAAGGACGTTCACTACATAAGTTTTCACACCAGCAGGTAAGGCTTCTATGAATCTTTGGTATCGATCATAAGCCATGTTGCTGATCGAACAGCGCGGGCTGTGTTTAAACAAGATAAAATCTCCCTGATTGTTCAGCTCTTCAAGTCTTGCCAGTGTTTCGAGATTTTCCATTGTAGAGAATAAAAAAAAAGGCTTCATGCGAAGCCTTTTCATGTGTTAAGCATTACTTAGTAAGACTTTGATGTCTGCACCTTGTCAGCTTTTGAACTGTATGCATCGCACTTTTCTTTGCTCTTGCATGAAGTAATTGATACCGCAGCTAAGAACAATACTGCGAAAGCGAATACGAGTTTTTTCATGACTTTGGGTTTGATGATGTGTGTTGTGTTTGCAAATACCATGCAAAAGTATGAGTATCCGTCAATTCCGGAAAAATATGTTTGTACATTTTTCAACAAGGCGTCAATAATTTACTTTTACGCACTTTAGATATTGTTCCCTTTTGTACTTGATACTGAAACTGATTTGATTTTTATGAGTAATTCGAATTCCGCAGCCCCGAAAATCCATGAAAGCTGGCTTAATGTACTTCAACCTGAATTTGACAAACCGTACTTTTCCGACTTGAAGAACTTCCTCGTGGAAGAGAAGAAAGTTTATCCGGTTTACCCACCGGGACCTCTTATTTTTAACACTTTCAATCAGACCCCGTTTAACGAAGTAAAAGTGGTTATCCTCGGCCAAGATCCGTATCACGGTCCGGGACAAGCGAACGGACTTTGTTTTTCAGTTTCTGCCGGAATAAAACATCCGCCATCTCTTGTGAATATTTTCAAGGAAATGCAGAAGGATCTAAATGTACCTTATCCTAAAACCGGCGATCTGACCGGGTGGGCAAAACAAGGTGTGCTTTTATTGAATACCACACTCACTGTGCGAGAGCATTCTCCTGCATCGCATCAAGGTAAAGGATGGGAAGAGTTTACTGATTCAGTTATCCGTTCTCTTTCCGAACACAGGAATGGAGTGATATTCATCCTTTGGGGTCGTCATGCGCAGAATAAAAAACCTTTGATTGATCTGACGCGTCACCATATTCTTGAAGCAGCGCATCCTTCTCCGTTTTCAGCAAACGGATTCTTCGGTTGCCGCCACTTCTCCAGAGCAAATTATCTGCTTATGCAAAGCGGGCAAACTCCCATCAATTGGGTTGCACTCGGCTAATTACCGATGCATCACACTGAAAAGTTTCTGCGATCTGCTTCCGTTCGTTTCCGAGAAAATCTGCAATTGATACATGCCTTCAGTCAACACGGATGTATTCAATGATGCGTTTTGTCCTGCTTCAAGGAATTGCACAGTACTGAAAACCGATCTTCCTGCCATATCGGTGATAACAATCTCGAAGTCGCCGGAAGTTGAAGAAACAAAATTCAACTGCTGATCGGCAGGCACCGGAAACACCTGCAAAAACTCAGGCGCAATTTCCTGCAATCCGGTCATGACCCAGTTGATCTGATTGGAAGTATCCGGACAAGGTGAGCCGTTGTACGTTACGACAACTTCATACAAACCATTCTGTGTCGGCGTGTAATTCTGAGATGTGGCGCCGGCAACAGGACTTCCGTTTAAAAGCCATTGATAAGTTGCTGCCGCGGTACTGTTCAATTGATTACCGCTGGAAGTGATAACAGGAGAAACGATCGCACATGACATTTGTGCATTCACACGAGCGGATGAAACCATGCTGTCCTGAAAAGCAGTCCATGCTGCGCAATCATTTTTCAGATAGAAGTTGAGCCACATCAAAGCAAAATCCTGAGATGCATCCTGCTGTTCCGCCCGACTGATCGTTGGATTCGGAGTACACGTGCCTTCTCCGAAAGAGCAATTGAAATTATTCTCTGCGAAATAGCAGTGCCCGCCTCCAAGAATTTCGACATAAGCTTTGCAGGATGAATTCAAAGAATCATACATCGGCAACTGATGCTGAGCCGGTGGCGCAACACAATCGTTCTGACCGGCAATAACGAGTGACGGAATGGTGATGTTAGATGCCGCGGCAATCGATGAAGGATTTGTGTTCGCCGCAGCCATGGTTACCATTGTTGTGATCGAATTATTGTTCTCCGCCGCGAGAAATGATGAACCGCCGCCCATGGAATGTCCCATAACAGCAGAAGTTGATCCGACGTGATTGTAAAATAAAGACGATGTATTCTGTGCACCTTCCGATTGAATTTTGGCAATCAGAAATGCGAGGTCTGCGCCGAACTCTGCATGCACAGGACTGACATTCCCTTCTGTTCTTGGAAAAGCAACAATGTATCCTGCCGGAACCAAAGCTTCCCAGATGTTTTGATACGCACTCCAAACCATTACGAAGCCGTGTCCATACGCAATAACAGGAAATGTACCCGATGCAACCGGAACGCTTTCCCCGGCAACGGCAGCCGGATAGTAAATCTCTGTTTGTATTGCACGATTCTGTCGGGCCGGGTCATTGTAAGTAATCTGAATATGACCTACAGCATAACTCTGCGCCAACAGGGAATTGGTCGCTAAGGCCAGTACAAAAAGGCAGATGATTTTTTTCATGATGCAAACATGTTGCGGCAACCGGCCGAAAAAAAATCTCTCACTTTGCGGGTTATCAGACCAAAAATTTACCTTTAAGCATGCTCAGTATACAGAAAGTTGTTGCACTTCTCAGTGATTATCACCTTCAGGAATTCCGCAATCATCTGAAGAATTCGGGTGCGGAGTTGCCATTGGCCTTGGTTGACGCAGTTCATTCACACGGATGGGAAGAAGCAGATTCTGATGATCTGTGCAAAATCATTTACAAGAAGAACGGAGCAGCCGAAAAACGCAAATTTTTTCAGCTCGCACACCACACTTTCAAGCTCACAGGGTATCTCAGTCGTAACTATCCGTCCTATCTGCTGCACAACATTTCCAAGATTGAGTTGCTGATTAATCAGGGAAAACTGAAGGAGGCAAACAATCTGGCGGAAATTCTGTTGGATATCGCAGATAAAATTGAAGATTTCTCCACCTGCCGTGTCGTGCTTACTTTCTTCGCACAGCAGTCGCATATTCGGGAAAAGAAAACGGAGTCGATACGATATCTGGAACACAACGCCAGAATTATTGAAGCGGAGAAAGCGCTGAATGATATTTATCTGTACCTGCGTACCAATCTTCATTTCAAGGATAAGACCAGCGGAGAATATTCAGAAACCGAAAAGCATCTTTCGTTTTTTAAATCGTTTCACCAGCATCCATCATTTGCAGTTCGTATACTTTCCGGTTACGCCTGGTGTTACACACTGCACTTTCTGAATGATGAGCGTTTCTACACACAGGAAATGCAGGATCAGTTGAATTCACTTGCCGATGAACTGGAGAAAGCACCTTACGTAGTATTCTCTTTCGTGGATGATGTGGAGTTGAATATCGATTATCTCAAACTCAAACTTCTGGTTTCATGGCTGGATAAAGATGAGTTACAGAAAGTAGCTTCGGGATTATTGAAGAAGCGTGAGACTCCGCGTTTCTGGAGAAACTACCTCAACACGGCACAAATCGGTTTCATCAGCATACAGGGAAGTTTATTGGCGAGCACGCAAGGATTCTGTTACCGCAAAGGATGGTACGAACAGCAGCCAAAAGAATTCCGCGAAGAAATTGCCGGCTACAAAAAAGCGTGTGAGGAAATTCTTGCCAACCCGATGTGGGAGGAAGAATCACTGTATGTACGTTACATCAATGTGAGCAACATTTACTGCTGTTTCCTGCTCATGAACAGCATGGAAGATGTAAAGAAAGTGCCTACGCTGATTGAAGGATTGCTTTTCAATTATCAGCAGGTTTCGTTCCACAGAATGTACGATCAGATATTTGCAACATTGATCATGGCGTATTTCATTCTTGAAGATTACATGAAAGTTCAGGAATGCTACAAGCGTTATGAGAAACTGACCGCCAATTCTTCCAAGTTGCAGGAAAATGATTTGACCATCAAAGCGTATTACTACGCTGCGCAATGGATCAGCTCCGGCCGTAAACAGTATCAGGAAAAACTCAACGGTATTCTCACAAAGACAAATGATGTGAAGAACCTTGAGAATGTCGGTGTTTTAGTTCGCGATCTGAAAGATTACTTCGGAATCTGATCACGTCTGATTCCGCTCCAGCCACTTCGTACCGCTTTCCGGGCGGAAATCGCCTAATAAATTCAGCAGCTCCGTAACATCATCGGATTCGATGAGCAATCGGCGATTGGCAGGAGAAAGAAATCCTTCCTTCACCATTGTGTCAAGCTGAGCGATGAGCCCGTTGAAGTATCCATTCACGTTCAGAATTCCAATCGGTTTTTTGTGCAATCCCAATTGCGACCACGTCAGAATTTCAAATAATTCATCAAGTGTTCCGTAGCCGCCTGGCAAAGCGATGGCTGCGTCGCACAGCTCTTCCATTTTCGCTTTACGTTCGTGCATGGATGAAACTTCAATTAGAGAAGTTAATCCGCCGTGTCCGACTTCCTTTACATTCAGAAATTTCGGAATTACACCAATCACTTCTCCCCTGTTCTTCATCACTGTATCGGCAACAACGCCCATCAATCCAATGCTGCCTCCTCCGTAAATGAGTTGGATTTTATTGGCGGCAAGAACGGATCCCAAGCGTTGAGCTGCTTCAGTGTAAACAGGATTATTGCCTTTGGCTGAGCCGCAGTAAACGAGGATGGATTTGATGGAATACATAATCTGCAATCATTAAATCAGAAATCAATCTGATAATAAAACAACGGAAGAAACCCGAGCTGATACTGTTCCGCAACAGGATACTTATCCGGATTGCGGGAGTCAGGTGAATACGTGAGCCCGAGAATGTTTTTCTGTCCTGTAAGATTCACGATATCCAAACCGATTTCATGTGTAACTTTCTTTGCGTTCAATTTCCAGACAACTTTTAAATCCATTCGGAAATAAGGTGAACTGAATTGTAAAGTATTGCGAAGAGAATCAACCAGCACTTCATCATTCTCCATGCGTGATGCAGCTGTATCAATCGGCGTGTACCAACGTTTTCCGGCCATAGTAAGTTTGGTTCCTACCTGAAGCGATTGTTTCGGTCCGAGTTCGAATTCACGCGCACCTAAAAGGTTCACTGCATAGCGCGTATTGAAATCTGTATTGCGCAGAACGCCATCGCTGCCTTTGTACTTCGCATCGAAAACACTGGCCGTAAACAAGACGAAATATTTCTTACTGAAGAATTTCTCGATCGTTAATTCAGCACCATAGTTGCGTCCTGTTCCTTCGTTCACCAAGGTATCCGGGAAGAAGCGACTGAATCCGGAACCCTGATTCAAAACAGAGAACGATGAAGAACGTTTTTCGACAGGAACATTATACAGATACTGATAATACGTTTCCACTTTGATGCGGAGATTTTCCGTCACCATTACATCGTAACCTGCAACGGTGTGTATACTACGGATAAAATCTACGTTTTTGTTGTGCAAAGTAAACGGCTGTGCAGATGATGGCAAATGTGTGTAGTACACATAAGCCGGCAACATCTGACTGTGCATTCCCGCCGCGAGTTGAACTGAACTTCTTGATGTAGTGTTGAATCGCAATGAAGCGCGTGGCTCGATGGATTTACTGCCATTCAATGTGAAATAATGTCCATGTAATCCGAGATTCACAGTTACATCATCGTTCGGACGTAATTTCACTTGCACATAAGGCTGAAGAGAAACCGCAGAACCTGAATAATCCTGACGATTGTAAAATTGATAAGTCACTTCAGAATGAATGCTATCGGTCAGTACATTCATGTAAAGATCATTCATCATTCCTGCTTTGATAGTTTGATTCTTATTGATTCGATGCAGGAAATAGAAGTTGGCACTGTACTTCGTCTCCGTATTGCGGTAACCCATTTTTGCTGTGATGGAATCAACTGCGAAAGTGGTATCACGCCAAACGAGATCATGATTCGCTGCGGAATAACGATGACTTCCCGCAACAACCATTCTGAAGTATGTGCGTTCAGAGAGCGGTTTTGCATAAACCAATCCGGTGAATCCCATTCCTGAACGGAAATACTGATCGCGATTGTCCACGCCATACAATTCATCCTGAGGATCGGTATATTGACTGACCACAATATCTATCTTGCTGTTACCCGCTACTCCGAACCAGGATAAATTTCCTCCGTGTCGCAATGGAAAATTGAATTTGAACGCACCGTCCATATAGTTCGGCACTGCACCCGTTCCGATTGGAATATTCAGCGCTTCAAACATCTTCAAAGTGGAATAACGATAATTGACGAGGAATGAAGAACCTTTGTCTTTGTTGATAGGACCTTCGCCTGTTAGCTCAGTACCAAGGAATCCGAATTGTCCGTTGAACTCAAACTTCTCGTTATTACCATTGCGCATTTTCAAATCGAATGCGGCTGCGATGCTGTTACCGTATTCTGCAGAGAAAGCTCCGGTGTAGAAATCGGAATTGGCAAGTACCTTATTGTTAAGCATACTTACCGGACCGCCGGTTGTACCTTCAATTGCAAAGTGATTCGGATTCGGAATATCAATTCCTTCGAAGCGCCACAACACTCCGGCAGGAGAATTTCCGCGAACCACAATATCGTTACGTGAATCGTTTGCACCTTGAACGCCTGCGAAGTTGGAAGCCATTCGCGCAGGATCGCCGCGACTGCCGCTGTAACGATTCGTTTCTTCAACGGAAAACATGCGTCCGCTTCCCGCTCCCATTTCATTCACTGTGCCGTCTTTTCCTGTTGCTTTAATCACCACTTCTCCAACATCTACAGTACTCGATTCGAGTTCCAGATTCAGAATTGTTTCCTTACCGGTGTTTACAATTACATTGGGAACGGTTAACGGAAGATAACCAGTGTACTTTACACGTACGCTGAAACGGCCCGGAGCAACATTTGTAAAACGAAAATTACCATCCATATCCGTAACTCCGCCATCTGCTTTATTGGAATCGTTGTACAATTCCACCACGGCTCCAATCAGCGGAACACGCGTTTCTTTATCAACAACATTACCTCTTACGGAAGTAGTTCCCTGGGTAAATGCGTCAAGTGAAATAATAAGTAAAACGAAAAGAAAAACGTGTTTCATAAACCATGTTTTGACCAAAGGTAGAACACTGTTTTAATGAAACAAGAGGCTTTGCGAAATACGACAAAGTCGAATTGAAGTTGTGAAAAACTGCAACAGATTCAATCCGCGACTTGCGCTTTTTGCAAATCAGAAACGAAACTGCTTGATGGTATCTACGAAAAACTTCACCTTTTCTTTTTCAAGATCAGGATACAATCCATGCCCGAGATTGGCGATATGCTTTGACGGTCCGAAAGCCCGCAACATCTTCTCTGTTTCTGATTTGATGGTATCGAAATCTGCATACAGCAAACACGGATCCGCATTGCCCTGCAGTGTTTTTTCATTTCCTATCAAGGCGCGCGATTCAGCAACATCCATTGTCCAGTCAAGTCCGATGGTGTTACATTTCAATTTGCCAAGATCTTCGCGAACGAAGAATGCATCTTTGGCGAAAACAGTAATCGGAACCACACCGTGTAATGCATTGCAGATATCCGCGATGTAAGGCAACGCAAACTCGCGATACTGCGCGGGAGAAAGAATTCCCGCCCAAGAATCAAAAATCTGAAGCATATCTGCGCCCGCTTTCACTTGAGCTTTGAGGTAATGAATCGTACTCTCTGTTATTTTCTCCAATAACATGTGTGCCAGTCGCGGCTCTGTATAGAGAAACTTTTTAGCTCTTGAGAATGTTTTCGATCCGCTTCCTTCCACCATATACGCCAGCAATGTCCATGGAGCGCCCGCAAATCCGATCAACGGAACTCGACCTGCCAAAGCTGTTTTAGTAAGGCGAATAGCATCACACACATAGGACAAATCATTTTCGCCATCAGCAATGCGAAGCTTATTAATATCCGCTTCTGTCTTCACCGTTTTTTCAAACCATGGACCACGTGCTTCCACCATCGTGTATGGCAATCCCATAGCTTCCGGTATAACCAGAATATCTGAGAATATGATTGCAGCATCCACACCAAGAATATCAACAGGTTGAATAGTTACTTCAGCAGCAAACTCAGGTGTTTTCACTAATTCAATAAAGCCGCCCATCTTGGCGCGCACCTCACGGTATTCAGGCAGAACGCGTCCGGCCTGACGCATTAGCCATACGGGAGTGCGTTCGGTTTTCTCACCACGAGCCGCACGAAGGATCAGATCATTTTGCAAAATCATGGCGCAAAGTTAAACATTAGTACTTTGAACTTGAATACTTCATCACCAGCAAGGGAATAAGTATCTTTGCCGCAAATAAACACCCAGTGAGTACAAAGCATTCATTCGATATTGTGGTTGTTGGCGGCGGTTGCGTTGGCCTTGCAGCTGCATATAAGATCAACACGCGATATCCGCATTTGAAAGTTGCGGTACTTGAAAAAGAAGATCATTTATCTCCGCACCAGACAGGGCACAATTCAGGCGTTATACACTCGGGAATATATTACAAACCCGGATCATACAAAGCGAAACTGTGTGTTGAAGGTCGTCGTGAGTTGGTAGCTTTTGCCAAGGAGCACGGAATTGCACATGACATTTGCGGGAAGATTATCGTTGCCACCCACGAAAGTGAATTGGCTCACATGAATAAAGTGTTCAACAATGGAAAAGCGAATGGTGTTGAAGATATTGAACTCATCGACGCGAAACGTCTCAAAGAAATTGAACCGTTTGTAGAAGGCATTGCAGGAATCTGGGTAGGATGTACCGGCATTATCGATTTTCCCGGAGTAACACGAAAACTTGGAGAACTTCTCGAAAAGAATTTCTCGGGAAGTCGTGTGTTTATAAAGACAGAAGCGCAGGATTTCGTGCATCACGGTGACTCAACAGATATAATTACCAACAACGGAACGTTTAATGCGAAATTCATTGTAACGTGCGCCGGTCTTCACAGTGATCGTATTGCGAAAAAAGAAGGCACCAAGTCGGATGCTGCAATTGTAGGTTTCCGAGGTGACTACTACGATCTCACGGAAAAAGGAATGAAGAAGGTTAAGAACCTCATTTATCCTGTTCCTAATCCGAAGTATCCGTTCCTCGGCGTACATTTTACGAGAATGGTACACGGTGGTGTGGAATGCGGTCCGAATGCAGTTTTCGTTTTCAAGCGTGAAGGATATGGGAAAACATCGTTCAGTTTCAAAGACACATGGGAAGCTTTAACGTTTAAAGGAACGTGGAAGTTCTTCTTCGATAATATGAAATTCGGACTGGACGAATATCGCGGAGCGTTTTCGAAAAAATTCTTCCTTAAGCGTTTGCGCACATTGATTCCTTCTCTTGAATCTGATGATATTGTTGCTTCACGTTCAGGAGTACGTGCCATGGCACTTTCACCGGAAGGAAATATGTTGGACGATTTTAAGATTGAGCACCGCAACAATGCGATTCACGTATTGAATGCACCATCACCTGCAGCTACAGCTTGTTTGTCAATCGGAAAAGCCATTGAGGAAATGGCTACTGAGAAATTCGGATTGAAGTAAATTACTTTGACATCCGGAAAATATCCTCCGTTGCTTTCTTAATCTTCAGAGCGATTTCATCTGTTGGAAGATCATTGGCATCCTTTCCGAATGGATCTTCAATTTCCTCTGCGAGCATTTCGAGACTGGCAAATGCATAAAAAATGAAAGACACGATCAATACCGTCCAGAAGTGATAGGTAGTTGAGATTCCGAATGGAATTGTGATCGTATAGAAGAAAATGATCTTCTTGATGAACATGCTGTAGGAATACGGAATCGGTGTTGACTTGATTCTTTCACACGCGCCCATCAATTCAGCGAAGGAACGAAGCTCGTCGTTCAACATGAGCATCTGCACTTCGGAAATCTTGCCCGCTTTCTGTAATCTCTGTATCTCCGCAACAAGATCAGTTAGAAGTGCATTGGGAACGTGTCCCGCACCTGTGTATCTGTCAGGCGAAACACCAGGAACTTCCATCCAGTCCTTCGTCGACATTTCTTTACGCAAATGATCCTTACATGCGAAGAAATAATTTGTGAGGAGTGCCTGTGCTTTAGCAGAATCCTCTCTCGTAAGGAACGCATGCAGTTTCATCGCAATGCTTCTGCTGTGATTTACAAACCCGCCCCAAAGTCTTCTTCCCTCCCACCAGCGATCATATGCTGTATTGGTGCGAAAAACAAGCATCAGCGAAATCACAAACCCCAACAAAGAATGGATAGCTATCGTACCTTCAAAATTCCACTTCCAAACACAAGTGATCAGATACACAAGAATTGCGCTGAAAATTGCTATTCCGATAATTGCAGGGAGCAGCATGCGGAATGTATCACTCTTGTGAAAAGACAAGATGAGCTTGTACCAGTCTTTGGGGTTATACGCAATCATGCGGCAAATGTAATTGGTTTTGAGGAAATGGTATTGGTAGACGTGACGAACCCTGAACTGATTAACTTTATAGCATGTCAGAAAATCACCGTATCGATAAATGGTTGTGGAGCGTGCGTTTGTATAAGACGCGATCGCTTGCAGCTGAATCTGTACGAGGAGGTAAAATCAAACTGAACGGAGAGCCGGTGAAACCATCAAAGGAGCTGAAAGTCAACGACACGATCAGTTTCAGATTCGGCCCGATTATTAAATCGTTTCGTGTTGTTGGTTTTCCGACTTCTCGTGTAGGAGCGCCATTGGTGAAAGAATATTGTGAAGATCTTACACCTCCTGAAGAATATGAAAAACTGAAGGTGGCCCGCGAATTTGAAAAACCGTTTTTCTACACGGGAAAAGGTCGACCTACGAAAAAAGACCGAAGGAAGCTGGATGAAGGATTCGGATATTGACAAATGCAATCGCTGATTAAGTTCATGGTACGCAATAGTGATTAACTTTGCCGGATGGCAGAATTCAATTACGATGAACTGAGAAAAAAACTCAACGCCGGCGGTTCCTGGCCGCAGGTTTATATGTTTAAATTCATCGTTCCGTCTGACAATCAGAAAATCGCATTGACAGAAAGTTTGTTCGAAGATGATGCTGAAATAAAGTTGCAACCATCCTCGAAAGGAACATACACCAGCGTTACGGCAAGAGTTGTAATGATGGATGCAGAACAGATCATTAACATTTACAAAAAAGCTTCTGAAATAGAAGGAATCATTTCTCTCTAAATATGAAAAAACATCTTTCCATTCTCTTTGCCCTCTTCATTTTCACTGCAGCTGTTGCACAGAAAAATCTGACGATTGAAGAAACCGTTCTCAACCGTTCGAAACTTGCACCGGCGGGAATGCGTCAGTTACAATGGCGTGCAGATATGAACGCCTACACCTGGGTCACAAATATTTCTGCAACTGAAGAGGCACTGGTTTCTGCAACAGGAGGCAAGACGGAGAAATATTCCACTTTGATCACACTTACTGAGTTAAATGAGAAGATCAAGGCGTCACAGCTTACCGCGCTTGCACCTCAGAAAACGTTTCCATTCATTCAGTGGAAAGACGCTTATACTTTCACGTTTCAGGCGAATGATTACATCGTAACATATAGTTTGAAATCGAAAACACTGCAGGCAAAATTTGCCGGAACACGTGATGCAAGCGCCTCTCACTTCGACATGGCTCCGGATGGAAAAAATGAAGCTTACACTGTTGGGAACAATCTCTATCTATCGAACAACGGAACAGTTGTGCAGGTTACTAAAGAATTGAATCCGGGTATTGTGTGCGGACAATCAGTTCATAGAGAAGAATTCGGAATTGACAAAGGTACATTCTGGGCACCGAACAGTCAGTTGCTGGCATTTTACCGAATGGATCAAACGATGGTAACGGAATATCCGATTATCGAAATTGATGCAAAGCCTGCGACTGCGAGAATGATCCGCTACCCTATGGCCGGCGATTCAAGTCATCATGTTACAGTTGGAGTTTACAATGTTGTAACAGGTAAAACGATATATCTGAAAACAGGAGAACCTGCAGAACAATATCTCACCAACATCTCTTGGAGTCCGGATTGCAAACAGATTTACATTGCTGTGTTGAATCGTGGTCAAAACCATTTGAAGTTCAATTGCTACAACGCTGAAACCGGAGATTTCATCAAAACACTTTTCGAAGAGAAAAGTGACAAATGGGTGCAACCTTTACATACTATGCAATTCGTACCAGGACAACCCGATAAATTCATCTGGCAATCGGAACGTGACGGATACAACTCGATTTATCTCTACAAAACCGACGGAACCCTAATTACGCAATTGAGTCCGACGCAGGTAACCAAACTTATCCCTGTGTTGATCGTAACAGATGTGTATGGTTTTGACCCGAAAGGAACTAAACTTTATTACCAGGCTGCTTCAATCGGTAATTGCAACCGTGTTGTTTTTTCTGTTGATATAAAAACGGGTGCTTTCTCCAGCAAAGCTCTGACGCCATGGAATGGAGTTAGTCATGCAATTTTCAGCAAAGATTTCTCGCAATTTATTTGCTCTTATTCTGATGTGAATACACCAAAAGTGATTTCACATATCGAAACCAAAGCCGGAAAGTCAACAGAGATGTATCGTGCTGAAAATCCTTTGAAAGATTATAATCAATGTAAAATCGAATTGTTCACGATTACTGCAGCAGACGGAGAAACTCCGCTTTGGTGCCGCATGATTTATCCTGCGAACTTCGATTCAACGAAAAAATATCCGTCACTGACTTACGTATATAACGGACCGAACGTACAATTGATTCTCAACTCGTGGATGGGCGGTTCGGATTTGTTCCTTTACTACATGGCGCAGCAGGGATACGTTGTATTTACCGTAGACGGCAGAGGATCTGCAAACCGCGGTCGCGATTTTGCGCAGGCGATCTATCAGCATTTGGGAACTCAGGAAATTGCAGATCAGAAAAAAGGATCTGACTTTCTGAAATCCAAATCATACATCGACCCGAAACGCATGGCGGTTTACGGTTGGAGCTACGGCGGATTCATGACCACGTCAATGATGACACGCACACCTGATGTGTACCGTTGCGGTGTTGCCGGCGGACCTGTTATCGATTGGAAGTATTACGAGATTATGTACACAGAGAGATACATGGATACTCCGCAGGAAAATCCGATCGGATACAAAGAATCGAGCACGTTGAATTACGTAGATCAACTGCGCGGAAAACTGTTACTCATACACGGTACTTCAGACGATGTTGTGGTATGGCAGCATTCCATTGCTTACACGAAAGAAGCAGTGAGCAAAGGCGTACAGACAGATTACTACATCTATCCCGGACACCTTCACAATGTATTCGGACGTGATCGCGTACACCTGCTCACCAAGATTGCAGGCTACATCATGGAAAACACGAAATAATTTTCGGAGATCAGGTCAGGACAATTTTCTGACCTGAAGTTTCCACTACATCACCGGGTTTCAATTTAGCTCTCTTACGGAGTTCTATCTGACCGTTCACGGTTACTTCACCTTGCGTAACAAGAATTCCTGCAACGCCTCCGGTTTCTGCAATACCAGTTACTTTCAGCAATGCAATCAATTCAATATAGTCGCCGTTGATTTTGAATTCGGTCATATGAGCTGGTACCATTTATTCTGATTCAATTTCTTGTACAATCTTCCGCGACGCATTTTAAATCGATAACCGAAGTTAAGGTCAACCGCATGATAGCGCGACTGTATCGTCATTCCCTGCATCACGTATGAATTGTAATCCTGCCTGTAGGTAACAGACAGAAACATTCGCTTACCATTGAGTCCGATTGCCGCTCTGAAATCTCCAGCCGCTCCTATTTTCCAATAATCAGCTGAGTAACTATTGTCAGAAGTTTTTATCTGACGATGTTGAATGTCGAATCCGCTTGTCAATGTAAGATTCACGAAAAGTGTTTTCCAGATCACTAGGTTATAAGAATATCCCGGTCCAAATGAAATTCCCTGCAGATGTGCATGATTCATCAGTCCATATTGCTGAAAGAAATACCTGGAAGAATCAGGAATGAGAGAAGTACGTGTGCTGAAGAGATTATCATAAATGTTACCGACCATCAACCACGAACCAGCTGATTTCAGCTGTCGTTGCGTATTAAAGTAAGCGGCGTTGTAAGAGAACTTGCGCTTATTGAAAATGAAAAGTGCTTTCACCCGCACCGATCGCGCCATGAAATCAGGATCCTGATAATATGTCCAGGTTGAATCCTGCAACGTGTCGTAAATCGCTGTTCGTGTATCGTAAAAACCCTGATACTTCCTGTAGCTCGACTCAAATCGAAAGCGATAGAGCACAAAAGAAAGTCCTAGTGCCGTGTACTTGGTTTTTCCTTTGAGCCGCAATTCTTCATTGGTGTAAGGTTGCGAACTCAATCCAACAGTTAATGAAAGTTTATCAAAATCCAATGCAACGCCGCTGGACCATTTCAGGTTGGACATCATAATCGGAGAAGCCCAACCGAGTGAATCTTCCGTCATGGTTTGACGAAAGCGGATGTCGTATGTGCGCAATGACTGACTCAGCGTTACAATAAACCGATCAGGATACTTTCTTATATAATTCGTATCAACCGTGTTGCGATAACGCAGCAACGAATCACGTTTCGGATTATCACCACCGAAATCACGCGCCTGAACGTGAAACGTCAGAATAATGAGAAGAACAGCGAGCAGAAAACGCATACTGAAAACTAATCTACAATTTTTCCGTGATTCAATAAAAATGGCTGACCTCGTTTCTGAAGTCAGCCATTTCATCATTTTGTTCAATTACGCTTTGATGCTCGCGCGAATGATGTTCAATGCACCACCGGCTTTGAACCATTCGATCTGCTGTGCGTTGTAGGTATGATTCACTTTGATCTCTTCGGAAGTTCCGTCAGCATGATGCAATGCAATTGTCAACGGCACATTCGGAGCGAATGTTGTCAATCCAAGGATATCCATTGTGTCGTCTTCCTTGATCTTGTCGTAATCCGCTTTGTCTGAGAATGTCAATGCCAACATACCCTGTTTCTTCAGGTTTGTTTCGTGGATACGCGCGAATGATTTTACGAGTACTGCACGAACACCAAGGTGACGCGGTTCCATTGCTGCATGTTCGCGCGATGATCCTTCACCGTAGTTTTCGTCACCAACTACAATCGAACCGATGTTAGCCGCTTTGTAAGCGCGCTGCACTTTCGGAACACCTTCGTAAGCGCCGGTTAACTGATTTTTTACGTTATCTGTTTTCTCATTGAAGAAGTTCACAGCACCGATCAACATGTTATTTGAAATGTTGTCGAGGTGACCGCGGTACTTCAACCATGGGCCTGCCATTGAGATGTGATCCGTTGTACACTTACCTTTTGCTTTGATGAGGAGTTTCAATCCTTTCAGATCAACACCTTCCCAGGCTGCAAAAGGATCGAGCAACTGCAAACGATCTGAAGTCGGAGAAACATTCACTGTAAGATTTGATCCATCTTCTGCAGGAGCCTGATAACCGGCGTCCTCTACAGCGAATCCGCGTTGCGGTAATTCATCACCTGCTGGTTCATCCAGTTTTACTTTCTCACCTTTTTCGTTGATGAGATAATCAGTAGCCGGATTGAAAGTAAGATCCCCTGCAATTGCAAGTGCAGTTACCAGTTCAGGTGAAGCCACGAACGCATAAGTGTTCGGGTTTCCGTCAGCGCGCTTCGCAAAGTTTCTGTTGAAAGAGTGAACTATTGTGTTCTTCTCCTGCTTTTCAGCGCCCATACGATCCCACATTCCGATGCAAGGGCCGCATGCGTTAGTGAACACTGTTGCTCCGATTTCGCTGAACACTTTCAGGAAGCCGTCGCGTTCAATAGTGAAACGAATCTGCTCTGATCCCGGGTTGATGCAGTATTCTCCTTTTGTCTTCAGCCCTTTTGCAGCAACCTGTTTTGCAATGGAAACTGCGCGTGAAATATCTTCATAAGAAGAGTTGGTGCAAGAACCGATCAGACCTACTTCAACTTTTGTTGGCCAACCGTTCGCTGCAGCAACTTCTTTCATTTTGCTGATCGGCGTTGCCAGATCCGGAGTGAAAGGTCCGTTCAGATGCGGCTCCAATTCAGAGAGATTGATTTCAATCACCTGATCAAAATATTTTTCAGGAGAAGCGTATACTTCTGCATCTGCAGTCAAGTGTGCTTTCACTCCATTAGCAAGATCAGCAACTTCATTGCGACCTGTTGCACGGAGATAACGCTCCATAGAAGCGTCGTAACCGAATGTAGAAGTGGTTGCACCGATTTCTGCACCCATGTTACAGATCGTTCCTTTACCTGTGCAGCTGAGGTTCAAAGCACCTTCACCGAAATATTCAACGATTGCTCCGGTTCCGCCTTTTACTGTGAGTATACCTGCAACTTTCAGAATCACGTCTTTCGGAGCTGTCCATCCGCTGAGTTTACCTGTGAGTTTAACGCCGATCAGTTTCGGAAACTTAAGTTCCCAAGGAAGGCCGGCCATTACATCACATGCATCAGCACCACCAACACCGATGGCGATCATTCCCAATCCGCCGGCATTCACAGTGTGCGAATCCGTACCGATCATCATTCCGCCGGGGAATGCATAATTTTCCAATACAACCTGGTGAATGATTCCTGCACCCGGTTTCCAGAATCCGATTCCGTATTTGTTCGATACTGAAGCAAGGAAATCGTAAACTTCTTTACTCTCCTTATTAGCTACAGCGAGATCGTCTTTAGCACCAACTTTAGCAGTGATAAGGTGATCGCAATGTACAGTTGAAGGAACGGCAACTTTCTTGCGACCGGCCTGCATAAACTGAAGCAACGCCATCTGTGCTGTTGCATCCTGCATTGCTACGCGATCCGGATTGAAATCTACGTAGTCTTTACCGCGTTCAAATGGTTTCGCAGGAAGTGCGTCAACCAGGTGTGCATAGAGAATTTTCTCTGTGAGTGTAAGCGGACGTCCCGCGAGTTTGCGTGCAGCTTCAACTTTTCCTGGAAGTTCGGCATACACGCGCTTAATCATGTCAAGATCGAAGATCATAGCGCGAAGTAATATTGAATGTGAGTGTGAACATTAGGGAAGTCAAATTTACGAATTCGTCGGGAGACAAACGGGAATAAATCGCGGAAATAAATTCGT
The DNA here is from genome assembly GCA_023151315.1 of Bacteroidia bacterium. Classification (GTDB taxonomy): domain Bacteria; phylum Bacteroidota; class Bacteroidia; order Palsa-965; family Palsa-965. Next base: position 80,740 of record JAKLJE010000004.1, on the reverse strand, counting down.
ACACGCATAGTCGGACAAATTCCGGTATTACCACCAAAACACCTGTATTCTGTCTACCTTTGGTTGATGAATTCCGCAGCACTTGAAAACATCAGAGTGGCATTGTCTTCCATCAAAGGACAAATGCTTCGTGCGGTTTTGACTATGCTGATCATTGCTTTGGGAATAACGGCACTTGTTGGGATTCTCGCATCCATTGATGTAATCAAGGGTTCGTTGAACAGTAATTTCAGCAGTATGGGCGCGAACTCGTTCACGATTCGTAACCGCGAAACAACGGTTCGGATTGGTCGTGGAGGAAAGCAACCCCGTAAACACCGTTCCATTACCTATCAGGAAGCCATGAACTTTAAAAATGAGTTCGACTTTCCTGCAATGGTTTCCGTATCGACAGTTGCGTCTTTCGGTGCAACGGTAAAGTTTCAGTCAGAGAAAACCAATCCGAATATCCAGGTATTCGGCAGCGATGAGAATTACCTCGAAGTTTCGGGTTACAAACTTTCGAAAGGAAGAAACTTTGCTCCATCGGAAGTAACGGGTGGCGACAATGTTGCCATTCTGGGTAAAGATATTGCCGTGACTCTTTTCCCGAAACGCGATCCGATTAACAAGGAAATAACGGTTGGAAACGGGAAGTATCGTGTAATCGGCGTATTAGAAGCCAAAGGAAACACCATGGGATTCGGTGGCGACAAGGTTGTGATTCTCACTATTGAAAATGTTCGCCAGTATTTTTCGCGCCCTGAAATGACGTACACGATCAATGTGATGTCTGATCATCCTTCATTGATTGAACCGGCAATCGGAGAAGCAGTCGGTGTGTTTCGGATTGTACGTGGTTTATCTCCAACAGCAGAAGACAATTTCGAGATTACGAAAAGCGACAGTATTGCAACATCATTGATTGATAATCTTCGATATGTAACATTGGGTGCAACATTGATAGGCATTATCACATTGCTCGGTGCTGCAATCGGTTTGATGAATATTATGTTGGTTTCTGTAACTGAACGCACCAAGGAAATCGGAACGCGTAAAGCGTTAGGGGCGACCCGTGCCGACATCCGTAATCAGTTTCTCACCGAAGCTATTGTTATCTGCCAGATCGGTGGAATTGTCGGAGTAGTTTTAGCAGTAATTCTCGGCGCGTTCATTTCAATGTCGATGGGCGGATCATTCATGATTCCGTGGGCGTGGATCGGAATGGGGCTCGCAATCTGCTTTGTTGTCGGCCTGATTTCAGGATTGTACCCGGCTGTGAAGGCATCGAAGCTGGATCCGATTGAGGCATTGCGATATGAATGACCTGCTGATCATTCTTTCGCGTAGTGATCGTCATGCGTTGTTGCTGTACATTTTTCTTGCTATCGCTGCACTTGCAGGCTCTTGGACATTATTCAGAATGATCTTCAGATTTATCCGGGAAACCCTCCGCAAAAACAGAAGTAATAAAGGACAATAAAAAAGCCCGATTCGCAAGAACCGGGCTTTTTAATGAATGGAGCTTGTGATTACTCAGCAACCACTTCGAAAGTGAAAGTAGCAATCACTTCTTTGTGCAAACGTACTTTCGCGTTGTAAGTTCCAAGCGTTTTTACGTTTTCTGCATTTTCGATAGTGATGTTACGACGATCCACTTCGAGACCGAGGTTACGAAGAGAGTCAGCCAACTGAACAGAAGTGATAGATCCGAAGATCTTTCCGTTGTCACCCACACGGGTCGCAACTTTCACTACCATATCTTTCAGTTTGTTAGCCTGCTTATCAGCTTCAGCCTTGATCTTAGCTTCTTTGTGAGCGCGTTGCTTAACGTTTTCAGCGTGCATTTTCAGCGCTGAAGCGTCAGCAAGAATTGCGATACCACGTGGGATAAGATAGTTACGTCCGTATCCCGGGCGAACCTTCACTACATCATCTTTGTAGCCGAGGTTTCTTACGTCTTGTTTAAGGATTACCTGCATGTTCGTGTCCTCCTGTTATTTAAGCTGGTCAGCCACGTATGGCATGAGAGCAATGTGACGGGCGCGTTTAACAGCAGCACCAACTTTACGCTGAAACTTCACAGAAGTACCTGTAAGACGGCGTGGAAGAAGTTTTCCCTGCTCGTTTACGAACTTCAGAAGGAAGTCTGCGTCTTTGTAATCAATGTAACGAATGCCTGCTTTTTTGAAGCGGCAATACTTTTTCTTTTTTACCTCAACCGAAGGTGGGTTCAGGTAGCGGATTTCAGAGCTATTTTCTGCCATGACTTTCGGGTTTGGAATTAAGCGTTTTCTGTTTTAGGAGCATCTTTCTTCGCTTTTGCTTTTGCACGACGCTTTTCGCTGTATGCAACCGCGTGCTTATCAAGAGCTACAGTGAGGAAACGCATAACGCGCTCGTCACGTTTGAATGCCAACTCAAGCTCAGCAATGATATTGCCGTTCTTAGCTGTGAATTCAAAAAGATGGTAATGACCGGTGGACTTCTTTTGGATCTGGTAAGCCAGCTTTCTCAGGCCCCATGCTTCCTCATGAACTAAAGTTCCGCCGAAGTCTTTTACAAGCTTCCGGAACTTGCCCACCGCCTCCTTTGCCTGATCTTCAGACAAAACGGGAGTCAAAATGAAGACGGTTTCGTAGTGATACATGTTGTTTTGTTTAAATGGTTTTATTGTTCTTCCCTTTTTCAGGGACGGCAAAAGTAGTAAACAAAACCCGAATAATCAGCACTACTGGCAGAATTCAGCAGAATTCTTCGTTTTCATTGAATTATCCAGCCTAAACTACGCGAATTTCGTAATTGAAATACCCAAAAACGACCAATTTTCATCGTTTATGAAGTCTTAACCAAAAGCGTGGTGATTTGCCGATTACCTTTGCGCCATGGCGTTTTTTAATGATCTGGGCAAAGGGATCAGTTCCCACCTCAAAGCTTTCGAGTTTATCGGTAAGCACGGATTATGGTATTACTTCCTGTTTCCAGCGGCCATTATGGCTTTGCTTTGGGTAGGCGGTTTCTGGTCTATCATGAGTTTAAGCGATTGGCTGGTTGAAAAAGCAATTGCATGGATGGGGCTCGAGGGCACCGCGGGCGACGACTGGTTGGGGTGGCTGCAAACTATCGGATCATTTATTGTGGGATTTGCACTGAAGCTGCTCTTTCTGATTTTCATGAGTTCCTATCTGAAGTACATCGTGCTCATCGTTTGCTCACCGATTCTTGCATTGCTTTCCGAGAGGATCGATGAAATCGTTTCAGGAAATAAATACCCGTTCAACTTTCCACAGTTTCTTCACGACATGCTACGAGGAATTGTAGTTACACTCCGAAATTTGCTGTTTGAAACGGCCATCATTATCGCGTGTATGTTCGTTGCCTGGATTCCTGTCATTGGTTGGTTCACTATTCCGTTTTTATATGTTGTGGCGTGGTACTTCATGGGATTTGCAATGATGGACTACACTTACGAGCGACAGAAGCTCACGATCGGACAGGGTGCATCGTTCACACGAAGGCATAAAGGAATTGCAATCGGAAACGGATTTATTTTTTCAATGATCCTCCTAATTCCGTTCATTGGAATTTGCATTGCTCCGATACTTTCAGTTGTTGCCGCAACGCTGTCTGTGCTGGAAACCAATGCAGAAGAAAATAATCTTCGTCAGCAGCAGATGCCACGTGTATGAGTAAAGTGAAAGTTTCCGTTGTTTCCTACCTGAACTCACAACCATTCGTGTACGGTCTTCAGCATTTTCCACCTTCAGGAATGCAGCTAAGTTCCGACATCCCATCTGAGTGCGCTCGAAAATTACTAAGCGGGGAAGCGGATATCGGTCTTGTGCCGGTTGCTGTTCTCAAGCAGCTATCAGAATATCACATCCTCAGCAACTATTGCATTGGCGCTGATGGTCCCGTTGATTCGGTGAAACTGTATTCGCATGTTCCGCTTTCAGAGATCGAAACCATCGTGCTCGATTATCAGTCGCGCACTTCAGTTGCGCTGACGAAAATACTTGCCGCTGAAATTTGGAAAATTAATCCCCGTTGGGTTGCGGCTGAAGCAGGATTTGAAAACAACATCAGCGGAACAACTGCGGCTGTTGTAATCGGAGATCGCACATTTGCAATGAACGGCAAGTTTGCGGTTGAAAAAGATCTTCCCGAAGAATGGAAGCAACTGACGGGATTGCCATTTGTATTCGCGGTTTGGGCATCACGAAACAAACCCGATGCGGCTTTTGAGAGTGCGTTCAGTAAGTCACTTTCAGCAGGACTCGCAGCAATGAATGAAGTAATTGAGCAACAGCAGAAAGCGTATCCGCAAACGGATGTCCGAAAATATCTCACAGAGTCAATCAGTTACGATTTAACTGATGGCAAACGCGAAGCAATGAATCTTTTCCTCTCAAAACTCTGATTCTGTTTTCCTGATTCGCGCTATTCGTTTATATTTGTTTCATACACACACACGCTTATGAAACGAATTGCTCCCCTGCTCGCTTGTCTATTTCTGTTTGCGGCTGCTCAGCTTTCAGCACAAACCATCATCGATAAAGGCGGGGATGAACTGAAACTTTTCAACGCAAGTCAGGCTTTCAATGCCGGGGACTACCTCAAAGCATTGAATCTGTACAAAGAAGTACAAAACGCCAATCCTAATGATGCAGCAGTTGCGTTCCATGTTGGCGAGTGCTTGTTTTACCTTGATGAACAGGAAAAAGCTCAGGAACAATTTGAGAAAGCAAAATCTCTTAATGCTTCTGCTCATCCCGATATCAATTTAATGCTCGGACGATGCTTTCAGCTGAAAGGAAAACTCGATGAAGCCATTGCTGAATATAATGCAGCTCGCGCATTGAACGCCGCAAATCCGGTTAAGATTAAAGAAATCGATTACTACACGAACCAGTGTCAGACTGCAAAAACGATGATGGCATCACCTAAAAATGTTCAGGTTACGAATGCAGGAGCGGCGGTAAACAGCCCGTATGATGATAAGCGTCCGTCCATTACTGCGGATGGTAAAACACTTATCTTCAGTTCTCGTCGCCCGGAAGGAAAATCAGATCGTGTAGACGAAGAAGGAGACGGTAAATATTTTGAGGACATTTATGAATGCGGTTGGGATTCTTCGAAAATGAGCTGGACGAATGCATCTCTGCTCCGTGGCTCGGTAAACTCAGAAGGTCACGAAGCTGTGTGCAGCATTGCACCTGACGGGAAAGTACTTTACATGTATGTGAATGATGCGGAAGCAGCACGTGGCGGAGAAATTTACACTTCCAAGAAATCCGGTTCCGGCAAATGGGGAACGCCAAAAAACATAGGCAAAGGAATCAACACTTCCTATTTCGAAGATGGTGCCGTTCTTTCTCCTGATGGCAACACTATGTATTTCATGAGCGAGCGCGGTCAGGACTTGCCTTACAAAGGACAAAAAGGTTACGGGCGCAGTGATATCTGGATGGCGAAGAAAATCGGCAAAGACAAGTGGGGCGATCCGACGAATCTTGGTCCGGTGGTAAATACAGAATACGACGAGGGCGGAATTTTCCCTGCTCCGGACGGAAAGACTTTGTACTTCTGCTCTAACGGACACAACAGCATGGGCGGTTATGATATTTTCATGACGCGTTTTGAAAATGGAGCGTGGACAAAACCGGTAAACATGGGGTATCCGATCAACACGATTTACAATGAGCGTATGTTCCTCCTTGTGAACGGTGGTAAAACTGCATACGTTGACAGTGATCGCGAAGGCGGATTGGGAGAACGCGACATTTGGGTTATAGATATGACTTCCCTCTTGCCGAAGAAGAAAGATGGTCCGGTGATGTCTTTGATCACAGGAACTGTTTACAACGGAGACGGGAAACCGGTAGCTGCAGATATTACTGTAAGCGAAAACGGTGCTGAAGTAAAGAGCGGAAAATCATCTGACGCAGGAAATTACCAGTTGGAACTTGTTGGTGACAAGACTTACGAAATCACAGTGACAGCACCGGGACATAAACCTGCAAAAGAAACAATCAAACTTGAAGCCGATAAAGAAGGCGGTACGTTTGAAATTGTAAAGCACTTCATTCTGTACAAAGAATAGAATGACGAAAAGTTTCCGTGCATTACTTTTTGCGCTGTGTATATGTCTGCCCTCTTTTGCGCAGCAGGATAAGACGCTTGACAGTCTGAGGAATGCATACCGGAAAAACCCTTCTGACGTTAAAACCGTTGGGAAACTGTTCGAACTTTGCAGAAAGTCGCAACCTGACAGTGCAGCTTCGCTTGCCGAAGCTGTAATCCGAAGAGGTTCGCAGACCAAAGACTCTTCTTTGATAGCAATCGGATACAGCTTTCGCGGCCAGATATCGGGTGACAAAGGACAAAGTTTTCAGGCATCAAAAGAATACCGTATCGGTCTCGTTTTCTTACGGGGGAGAACCGATAGTTTAGGTTTGGCACTTCAGCGAAATCTTTTCCGGAATCTTGGATTTTCACTTTCTAAAGAAGGCAAATACAGAGAAGCTGAATTGGTTTTAGACAGCGCTTTGCAAATAGCATGGACGCAGAATGATACCGCTGCAATCATTAATACAACAGTTGTGTATGGTCAGGTACTTAAAGATGAATCCAAGTACGATCAGGCCCTAAAACTTCTGTATTCGGGATTAGCCCTGGCAGAAAAAGCAAAAGATGAAGCCGGTCAGGCCCGTTTGCTGAACAATTTGGCCAACGTTTATATTTCTCAGGAGAAACTCAGTGATGCATTGAAGTTATACACCAAATCACTCGAAATCAAAAAGCGAGTGGGTACAAAACTGGACATAGCGAACACCTATGGAAACATGGGAGTTTGTTTTTACTCCATGAAAAATCCGGACAAAGCTTTGATGTATTACGACAGTTCGCTTACGCTGAAACGTGAGGTAAATGACAACCGCGGTATCGCTACAACGTTACACAACATTGGCCTAGTGCTGATTGATCTCGGTCGTTACGATTCCGCAGAAGTACGCGTTAATGAAGCTTTGAAATTGAGAAGAAAAATCGGAGATCTGGCCGGAGTGGCGAGTTCACAACAAGTGCTCGGACAAATCTATATTGAAACGGGTCGTTGCCGGGAAGCAATTACGATACTTAAAGAAGCTTCCGGCAGTTCACTGCAGCTCGGAGCATTGGAAGTGCATGAAAAAACACTTCTGAGATTAGCAGAGGCCTACGCATGTACAGGTGAATATTCTCTTGCTTATGATTTCATGCAGCAATACAGAATTGTTCATGACACTTCAATGGCACAAGCCAATCGAAAGTTGTCAGCAGAGATGCAATCGAAATACGAATCTGAACAACAGGAAGCTGAAATACGTCAATTGAAAAAGGAAAAGACTTTAGGTGAGATTCAGCAGCTGTTGCAAAAGGATCGTGATCGGCAAAGAAATTATTTCTGGATTGCCGCGGTAATCGGTTCGCTATTGATTGTTGCGTTTCTCATTCTTCGCGCAAGAGAAAATCAGAAATCGAAAGACAAACTGCAGAATGCATACAGTGTCATCGAAGAGAAAAACAAGAATATTACGGACAGTATTGTTTACGCGAAACGCATTCAGGAATCAATTCTTCCGGATCTGAATCTGTTCACCAACGCTGTAAAAGACGGATTTGTGTTCTTCAAGCCGAAAGACATTGTGAGCGGAGATTTCTGGTGGCTGAAACACAATCGTTCCTCTGTATTTATTGCAGCAGCCGATTGTACTGGCCACGGTGTTCCGGGCGCATTTATGAGTGTAATGTGCAGTGAATTGCTCACTCAGGCAACGGAAGTTATGAGTAACCCGCAACCCGAACAATTGCTGAGTTACACGGATAAAGGAATTAAACGTCAGCTCAAGCAAAGCAACTCTGCAGAGAGTGCGAAAGACGGAATGGATATTGCTTTAGTGAACTACGACAGAGATAATAATATTCTTCGTTTTTCAGGTGCGAATCGTCCGCTTTTGCATTGGAGAAACGGCGTTGTAAATATTATCAAAGGACAGAAGACTTCACTTGGAGGCAGTGATGAAAAAGAATTTATCGGTGTGGAAATTGCTGTCCAACCGGGAGATATGATTTACCTGTTCACTGATGGATACGCTGACCAATTCGGAGGTCCTGCGAAGAAGAAATTCAAGTCGTCTTCACTGGTAAAACTTCTGAATGAAATCGGAGGACTGAGCGGTGCACAGCAACTTGAAAAACTGCAATCGGTTTTCGCCGCTTGGCAAGGAGAAGAAGATCAGGTTGACGATGTGTGTGTGATTGGATTCAGGTGTTATTAGACACAACGTCTTTGAATCGGAAATCAAAATTTAATTTGAATAAACTGCTAAATCTCAAACAAACCTACCCAAACTTACTTCTCTTAAACTTGCAGTGACAAGTACAGCAAATATTCAGCTTTATTCAATTCTATAGCTTAAAGTAACCAGTCTTGACACGATCATTACTGCCTTTACCTTGATAACAACGTAATATGTATGTATCGTTAATAGTATAAACCATTACACTATAATGATATTGATGAAACTGGTCCGAATAAAAAGTTGTTATTAATCGTTTAGTTAAAATTCCATTCGTATCGATTTGAGCTAGAACTAAATTGTATTGCTCATGTGTATGATTTAACTCTTTTGGATTTGACAAATTTGAACTACAGCTGTTCCCAATATTATCGTGAAAGAATATTTGTAACCGATCATTCGTCAAAAGAATTGAGTATGTTGTCTTCGGATACTTGGACCTATCCATTCTGGCACGTTGAGCACTTGTCATCCAATTGGTATAGAGCCTGTATATAGGAATCGTGTGAACTAAGTTCCCTTCGTTTGTAATATATTGACAAATAAATTCTCGATATCCTGCATAAACGTCTTCTGTTACAATCCAAATTGAGCCGGTTGAAGTAATTTTGGTTTTACAATAAATCAAACCTTTCACACCTTCTGCAGTTCCCTCAAGCACTCCCGCTTTATTAATTGGGTAATCAAATATTTTTGGCGATTCATTTAAATTCGAATCATGTATTAATAAATACGTCCCGTAATCCTGATATCCAGATTGATAACCATAAACACAAGCCCCAGTGAGGTATAAGTTATTATTCCAAATATCAATTTGATAGTCTAAGATAAACTTGTCCGATCTTGGCATTTCAAACCTTTCAATTCCTCCGCTATTCAGTTTATATACGACCATATCATCAAACGACCTTCCCATGTGAGGTCTACCCAACCCCTCTGTTGCGGCATCAGAGAATCCAACCGCGTAAACATCTCCAATGTTCGTTACATCCATAATCGGCATATAATAGCTTGTATTACCCAATGGAATACGTTTACTAGTTCTTAGTATAGTATCACGTATTAACAAACTTGTTGAGAACTCATAAACCGCAAGTTTAGACTCGAACGTCCGAGCTGTAGAATTATAGTAGCTTGTGTAAAACAATACCTTCGAACGATCATCTGACTGGCGAACGTGAATATTAAAAAACGGCCAAAAACTCTTTGACTTACCTCCGTCAACGGAAAATATTGCTTTGATCGAACCAATTGGACTTAATGTAACCTGATCTAACTGTTGAATATATATAAATCTTTCACTGCGTATAACGTGCTCAAACAATACCCACAAATTACAAGAATCATCCAAAAGATAAGTTTTCGGAATGTAATTTGGGTTAGGAGGAACTATTCGTTTAATCAGAGTATCATTATTAAATGTATCTAGCCTAAAAACAAATTCATTTGAAATCGGCAAGTTGGATTTCTCATCATACGTAGGTCGATTCCATGCAAATGAATATTTTCCACAAACAAAATTATCCTTACGGTATTCATTTTCATCAACACTGCATTCACGCATTTGAAAACTAGATGCATACCCAGGATTAAAAGTGAAAATAATCAGTATAAGAGCCAAAAGATGTTTTCTTAACTTAAGAAAAGCATATAGACCCTGAAGGACTTTATTTACTGTGAATTGATTGTTCAACATATGGAACTTAAAGAATTATTAACAACTACAACTCCGCTTTCAACTCCAGTAAAAATCCTTTTACTGCTTCGAGTCGGCGAACGATCTCCACGTTCGTATTTTCTTCTTCGATTTTACCGCCTTTGAGTTTTTCACGTGCGCCTTGCAAAGTGAATCCACGTTCTTTTACGAGATGATAAATCAAACGGAAATTGTCCACATCCTGTTTGGTGAACATTCGATTACCCTTCGCGTTCTTCCGTGGTTTGATGATATCGAATTCCTTTTCCCAGAAACGAATGAGTGAGGCGTTCACATCAAACATCTCAGCAACCTCGCCGATGCTGTAGAATAGTTTTTCCGTTTCGATTTCTTTGACCGCCATTATTAAGAATCTCTGAACAATGATACAAGTATGCGGGCGTCGAATTTTAGGATGTTGAAAAACATGGAAAAATCGGCCTGAATTGCTGTTTTATGTACAAAAGCCCTGTTTGAGCAAGTGTGGACAACTAATTACCTGCCGTTCCGCTATTTATATTATTTTTGCGCCCATGTTCACAAGAATACTGGCCGTTGCTGCATTTTTCGCACTTCTGATTCCTTTCGGGAATTCAGGAGCTTCGGCTGCCTATTCTCCGCTGAACGATACTGCCGGAACTGTAGAACAGTTCAAAATCGACAGTATTCGCCGCGAAACGATTGCAGATTCTGTGATCAGCATTTCCAAAACTTTCCTCGGCTTGCCTTATAAATACGGCGGAAACGATCCTAAAACCGGGTTCGATTGCTCACACTTCGTGGCGTATTGCTACGGAAAACTGGGCGTTGCGCTTTCAGGTTCAAGCGTTGGAATGTCAATGCAAGGAACACAGGTTGAACTTAAAGATGTCCGCAAAGGTGATCTTATGTTCTTCAAAGGACGCAGCACCAACACAACTCGTGTAGGTCACGTTGCACTCGTTATCGAGACAGGTCCGAATTCCATCAAGATGATTCACTCAACACATCGCGGTGTGGTGATTGATGAATATTACAAGATGGAATATTACAAAGTGCGTTTTCTTCAGGCGCGCAGAATTTCTTACTAATATTTTTTTTTGCGATTCCGTTGCAGCAGCATGCGAGATGTGTGCTGAATTGATTTGTACGTTGTATCCACTAATGGATGCACAACGTATTGGGTCTTGCCGCAGATGGCACAGATAATCGCAGATGATTTTCGCGCATCAAGAATCTGCGTAATCAGCGAAGAAAGGGAGCGCAACTTTTTAACGCAGATTTCGCAGATTCCATACGTGTCGAGAATCTGAGTAATCTGCGCAATCTGTGGCGCAATATATTGCAGCAGAAGACGCAGAAAAGCACAGATAAATTTGCGGAATCAAATCACTGCAAAGTTGACACTCTCCAAGGGTGCGAGCCCTCCAAGGGTGTGGATGCTTGCCGATTCCTAGATCTTTATCGAAATAAACGGTTACACTCGGTTGTACGAGGTGGAGCTCGTGACGGTGTTGATTGAGTTCCCGAACTTTACAAGGAAGGTGTGGATTAATCCACACCTTCGATTATCTTCTTAAATTTTCAAACGCATCATCAGGGCTTATCTCCCCAATAGTTGCGTCAGTCTGAATTACTTCATTGTGATTACTCCATCATCCGCAATTGAGATCGGTGTTGAAGGAAAATCTGCGAGCGTGAGCGATTGAATGTCTTTGATCGCCATTTTGTTCTCATCGTACACAGGTCCACCTTCACCCGGTTGCTTGATAGGAATGATTTTTCCTCCAATGAACTTTCCTGTTTTGCGTTCCACGTTGACATGAATGATAGGCGCGTAACCGCCGTTGCCGCTGAGATTGAATCGCGAATAAGTACAGAAATTACCCATACTGTAAGCAATGAAACGATCCTTATAGAGCTCAACTGCGCGCGTCACATGCGGACCATGTCCGAAAACGATATCTGCGCCGGCATCAATGCACGCATGAGAAAACTCGTAAACGTTTCCGCGATTTTCTCCCAAGAACATTTCCGTTTGTTTGGTTACGTGATTGCGTGTCGAACCTTCAGCTCCTCCATGAAATGAAACAATCACTATCTCACAAGCGCTGTCAAGCAAAGCAACAATTCGTTTTGCCTCAGTAATATCACGAATATCCTGCGTACCGGAATTCGGAGCGAACGCCGCAAATCCATATTTCACACCGTTATGATCGAAAATGATGTATGGTTTTGTAACGAGTCCTGCGAATTGCAAACCTACTTTAGACAAAGTTGCTCCTGTAGAATTACGACCTTCCTCACCGAAATCACCAACGTGATTGTTTGCCATGCTCATCAAATCGAACCCGGCATCTACCAGATACTGCGCATAACGCGTAGGTTGACGAAATGCATAACACTTCTTCGGATCAGAGCAACCTTTCATTGTTCCGCCTGAATCCAGAAATGTTCCTTCACAGTTTCCGAACATGAGATCAGGGCCTGTAAGATATTCTTTCACAGGAGTGAAAAGATCCTTGCCGTCATTCGGAGGAAGATGCCCCGCAGGATAGTTAGTCCCGATCATGATATCGCCCACACCACCGATCAGCAATGTATCAGAAGATTGTGCTGTTAAACGTAACGCCGTTAACAACAGAGTAACTGCAATTGAAAAACGCATCAGTCGAAAGATTGATTGGATTGACTTGACTGCTGAATGATCTGCTGATATTCAACAGGAGAAAGATCAAGGAAGTAGTAGCTGATCGGATTGATTTTATTTCCGTTACGGATTACTTCGTAATGGACGTGAGGTCCGCTTGATGTTCCGGTATTACCCACGAGTCCGATGACTTCACCACGTTTTACCTGCTGTCCGGGCGCCACCATAATTTTACTCATGTGACCGTAAAGTGTTTCGTAACCGAAACCGTGATTGATCACAACGTGATTACCGTATCCGGAAGCTTCTGCATCAGCACGCTCCACTACTCCATCGCCGGTTGCGTATATCGGAGTTCCGATCGCGGCATTGAAATCCATTCCCGTATGCATCTTCACGATTTTGTAAATCGGATGCGTTCTGTAACCGAATCCGGAAGGAGTTCCTTTCAGATCTTTGACGGAAATCGGCATGATGGAAGGAATGGACGAAAGCAGTTTCTCTTTGTTCTCAGCGAGCTTCACAACTTCGTCGTAACTCTTCGACTGAATGTACATCTGCTTCGCAAGTTGATCCATTTTCTGAGTAGTGGAAATCATCAACTGCGAATATGTGAATCCTTCAAGATCATTGTAGCGATCTGCGCCTCCGAAACCGGATTTGCGGATGTCATCCGGAATGGGTTCCGCTTCGAAAATCGCTCGATACACATTATCATCGCGTTGTTCCAAGTCATCCAGAACTACGGCGAGATTATTCATGCGCTTATTGAGAAGATCATACTGTATTTGCATTTTCTCCAATTCGCGTCGCAACTGCTTTTCCTTCGGAGAATCGAAATACCTAAATGCGATGATTACTGATATAACTCCGATTACAGAAGCGGTTCCGAGGAATGAAATGGCTCTGAAAATCCGGGTACGCAACGGCGTAACAGCTTTCTCGTAGGAAAGTGTTTTCGTGTTGTATTTGTACCTGATTTTTGACATTCGGTATCCTTTACACAAATATAATCATCAGCGGCGGAAAAAAGGGCTGAATTTGCCGTCTGCAACAACTGTTAACACAATGCATAAAAAAAGGAGCCGGATACCATCCGACTCCTTAAACTGAAATTTAGAAAGTGATTAGTTCTTGATGATCATTTGAGTAACAACCGTTGTTGAAGAAACACCGCGCAACGTGTACATACCTGCTGGAAGTTCGCTGATGTTGATTTCAGCATTGTTTCCGTTTGCAACTGAAGTGCTGATTACAACACGACCAGTTACATCAACGATTTCAATGCGATTCATTGCAAACTCAGAATTCCATTTCACAGAAATATTATCTGTTGCCGGATTCGGGAATGCGATCATTCCGCTTTGCAATTGATTTTCAGCTATACCAACACAGTAGTTTACAAGTATAATATCAGTAGCAGAGTTCACACAGCCGTTAGTATCCGTGTATGTGTAAGTGATCGTTTGTGATCCTGCTCCTGCAGTCATAGCTGTAAATGAGCCTGCAGAAACCCCATTACCTGACCAGGTTCCGCCAACAGGACTTCCACCTACAAGTGGGAATGTTCCGTCGTCAAGACAAACCGCATTCTGCGGAATCTGCGCTGTAACAACAGGCAACTGATTTACAGTAACGAAAATTGAGTCGGTAGAAAAACAACCGTTGGTATCAGTTCCTGTAACATAAACCATAGAAGATGCGAAAAGAACTACAGAGGCCGATGGTGTAGTGTCGCCCGTCGACCATTGGTATGTATTCGCTCCGGTTGCTGTCAGTATTGCAGGTGTACCGAAGCATGCAGTTGAAGGATTTCCGGTTACATCAAGTACAGGAAGTGCGTTCACACCAACAGAAACAGAATCACTTGACATACATCCGTTCGCGTCAGTAACCATCACAGAATACGCTGTATTCGCAGAAGGGGCAACACTAATTGTTGAAGCAGTATCGCCTGTATTCCACATATAAGCTGTACCGCCCGATGCAGTTATTGTTGCCGTATCACCCATACAAACTGTAGAAGTTGATGTATTGAAGCTTACAACAGGAAGTTGGTTAACAGTGATAAAAAGTGTATCTGTTGAAGAACATCCGTTCACAGTTTCAGTTCCTGTCAGAATAGCCTGAACAGAAACACCAGCAATGAATGATTCAACAGCAGCATTGCCACCCGTTGACCATGAATATGTATCAGCACCACTTGCAGTAAGTACGATTGTATCGCCGCTGCAAACAGTTGTATCCTGCGCAGAAATTCCAACAACCGGAAGCGCGTTCACCGCAACTGAAACAGTGTCCATTCCAATACATCCGTTAGCATCTGTGCCCGTCACAACGTAGTCACCTGCAGATGAAACAGTCATTGCAGTTGCAATACCATCCGTTACAGTAGAAGGACCGCTCCAAGTGTATGTTACGGCTCCGTTACCCGAGAAAGTGATTGAATCTCCATCGCATACTGTTGTCGGAGCAGCAGAAGCCGTCACAACAGGCAATGCATTTACTGTGAAAGTTACAGGAGTACGTTGTGCGCTGAGACATACAGATTGGTAAGTGATATGAACCTCTCCGTTTCCTGTACGAACTCCACCTGTTGTTGAACCGTTAACAAGCGTTCCATAGTAGCTGGAACCTCCTGCACCGGATTGACCCGTAAAGTTTCCTGCATATGTTCCGTTTGTCCCTATCAAGTCGCCTCCAATACCTCCGGCAGACGCAGTTTGAGAACCAGCCTGATTGGAAGTGAGCTCTAATCCACCGTTGCCTCCTAAACCTAACGCCCCGTTACTTCCGTTATTACCAGGCGCTGCTGTTGCATAAGTTGAGGTTCCTCCTGTACCTCCTGCGGTTTGTGTACCTCCTGTAGGCAATGTAACACTTGCAGACGGCCATGCAGCTCCGCCGCCGCCACCATAATATCCTGCGCCGCCGCCACCGCCATTGCCACGACCGCAAGCAGCGATACGATCACCTGCAGCACCACCACCGCCGGCACCAACAATCACGCGATCATTGAGAGTTACTCCGCCGAAGCGAATATCAGATGCTCCACCGCCACCACCGGCGTAGGCAGTGGCACAACCACCATTACCACCGTTACCACCACCATTAAAACCACCGTTGGTAGAGATAATTCCACCACCTCCAACAAATATCCAAAGAGTGTCTCCGGCGGATACTGCAAGTTTTCCTGTGGCGTAACCGCCTAAACCACCAGCAACATTCATTGCATTGAAATTACCTTGTGCTCCCCACGCTTCCAGAATTACAGTGTCAACACCAGAAGGAACAACGAAGAACTGTGATCCTCCTGTGTATGTAAAAGTCGCAGTTGTCAATGGACCACCATAAATGGCTGCTTCCGCGTAATAAGTTGTAGTAGTCGCTGCCGTAACCGGAAAAGCCGCTGCACTAAGAGAAGTACCAAGCAGGTTACCTCCTACAGCAGCATCATACCAAAGAATAAAATTACCCGCTGTTGTTGCCGATAAGTTGGTTGTTCCGCCCGTGTTGCTGCACACAGCAGAAGGTGATGCAGTTACAGGTGTTGGTGCCGGCGGTGCCACGCATTGCGCAGCCGCCAGACCTGAAATCAGAATTCCGAAAGAAAAAAGTAAGGGTTTTCTCATGTTTTTGTGTTTGAAACGCGAAGATAACCAATTACCACATTGCCGAAATAATAAACGGATTGGCGCGCATAGGCTTTCCCTGAGGCGATAAACTTTCGTAAATTCGCCGTTCAAATTCAGCAGACGATTACGAATGACAGCTAACGAAATACGCCGCACGTTTTTAGATTTTTTCAAATCAAAAGGTCATGAAATTGTTCCTTCAGCCCCAATGGTGGTGAAGAACGACCCGACATTGATGTTCATCAATTCAGGAATGGCTCCATTCAAAGACTGGTTCCTGGGCAATGCACCGATCAAGTGGCCACGCGTAGCAGATACACAGAAATGTCTTCGTGTTTCCGGTAAACACAACGACCTCGAAGAAGTTGGTGTGGATACTTATCACCATACGATGTTCGAAATGCTGGGCAACTGGAGTTTCGGAGATTACTTCAAGAAAGAAGCGATTGCATGGAGTTGGGAATTACTTACTGAAGTTTATAAACTTCCGAAAGATCGTTTGTATGTAACGGTATTTGAAGGAAGTAAAGATGATAATCTCGCTTTCGATCAGGAAGCATTTGATCTGTGGAAACAATTTGTACCGGAGAATCATATTCTCAAAGGCAACAAGAAAGATAACTTCTGGGAAATGGGCGACACGGGTCCATGCGGCCCATGTTCGGAAATTCATTTCGATTCGCGAAGTGATGAAGAACGTGCGAAAACAGACGGGGCGTTGCTCGTGAACAATGATCACCCGCAAGTTATTGAAATTTGGAACAACGTGTTCATGGAATTCGAACGCAAAGCTGATGGATCTCTTGTGAAACTTCCGAAGCAACATGTGGATACCGGAATGGGATTCGAGCGTCTGGTGCGCGTGATGCAAGGGAAAACATCAAACTACGACACAGATGTTTTCATGCCGCTGATCCGTTCCATTGAAAAAATCACAGGCGTTCAATACGGCGGAACAGATTCCAAGCAGGATATTGCGATTCGAGTACTGAGCGATCACATCAGAACAATTTCATTTGCAATTGCCGACGGACAGTTGCCTTCCAATACCGGAGCCGGATATGTGATTCGTCGCATTCTGCGTCGTGCTGCGCGTTACTACTACTCTTTCCTCAATGCGAAAGAACCCGTATTGTGCAGAATGGTTGAAGCACTTGCTGCTGAAATGGGAGAGTTTTTTCCTGAACTCAGAAAGCAGCAGCAGCTGATTACCAATGTAATTGAGGAAGAAGAGAAATCATTCCTGCGTACGCTCGCATCAGGAATTGCACGCTTCGAAGATTACGCCGGCAAAAACAAAGGCAAGAATATCGACGGCTTCTTTGCATTTGAGTTGTATGATACTTTCGGCTTCCCGATCGACTTGACACAGCTTCTTGCACGTGAGTTGAACGTAAGTGTTGATATGGAAAGTTTCAATCAGCATCTGAAGGAACAAAAAGACCGTTCACGCGCCGCTACTGCAATTGATACCGACGATTGGGTAGAACTGAAGAAAGATGCTTCCACAGAATTTGTAGGCTATGCTCATACTGAGTGTGACGCGAACATTGTGCGTTACCGCAGAATCAAAGCGAAAGGGAAAGAATCTTACCAGCTGGTGCTAGATAAAACACCTTTCTATGCGGAAAGCGGCGGACAGGTTGGCGACACAGGTGTTCTTGATTCAGCAAACGAATCGGTTCGTGTGATTGACACGAAAAAAGAAAACGGAGTGATTGTTCACTTCGTTGAAAAATTGCCGGAAGATATTTCCAAAACTTTCCGCGCAACGGTGACCACTGCTAAACGAAGAAACACCGAAGCACATCACAGTGCTACTCACCTGCTCCATGCGGCATTGCGTAAAGTTCTCGGAACACACGTTGAGCAAAAAGGTTCATTGGTAAATGAAGAATATCTACGTTTCGACTTCTCGCATTTCCAGAAAGTAAGTGATGATGAAATTGCGGAGATTGAAAAAATCGTGAATACCAAGATCCGCGAAAACATTGCAGCTGATATCCGCGAGATGGGAATTGAAGATGCGAAGAAGCGTGGTGCAATGGCTTTGTTCGGCGAAAAATACGGCGACGTAGTTCGCGTAGTTGCGTTTGACGACAATTACTCAGTGGAATTGTGCGGAGGAACTCACGTGAAAGCAACAGGTCAACTTGGCTTATTCAAAATCATTTCGGAAGGAGCAACCGCCGCGGGAATACGTCGAATTGAAGCAATCAGCGGAGAGCGTGCAGAGAAATTTGTCAACGAGCAACAGCAACTGGTAGGTGAATTGAAAGCTGCGCTCAAGAATCCGAAAGATGTTGTAAAGTCGGTTCAGCAATTGCTTGATGAGAAGAAGAACCTCGAAAAGCAGGTTGAAGTATTGATGCGTGAAAAAGCGAAAATCATTCGCGCCGAACTTGCTGCAAAAGCAACTAACGTGAACGGAGTGAATTTCATTTCAGAGAAGATTGAACTGAACAACACAGATGCGATTAAAGATCTTGCGTATCAACTGAAAGATCAGATCGAAAGTTTGTTCCTGGTTCTCGGCGCAGAGGTGAACGGAAAAGCATCGCTCACGATTTTGGTTTCCGACAATCTGGTGAAAGAGAAATCACTCGATGCAGGAAAAATTATCCGTGAACTCGCTAAGGAAATTCAAGGTGGCGGCGGCGGTCAACCGTTCTTCGCAACTTCAGGTGGAAACAATCCGGCCGGAATTGAGAAAGCTCTTGCAAAAGCAAAAGACTTTGTAAAATAAGAACAGGAACGAATGAACGCTGAAAATCAACCAACGATGTTAGGCGTTTATTGGTACTTCGGATTTCCCGAAGGACTTTACTCTTTTCACTATTTCAAATTCTTTCCGGGATACGGCGGTCACGCTGATAACCCAGCTGAGTTGAACGCAGTTATCAGTGTTGATGAAGGCACTCAGTTACTTAATGAATTACAACGCGCTGTTGAACATCATCCATTCAGTTATCTGCGCGTAACAGTTTCCGGAAATCTATTTCACATTTCCACAGGCGGATATCAGCTGTTCGATTTCGATTTCAGATTAATTGAACATGCAGATCAACTTCTGACTCATTCCCAAGCAGAAGTGATCAGCAAACCTGAATTTGTGAGACCTTTAACACATCAATTCATCGGAACGAAATTACTTCAACATACCTATCCCCGACTTAAGACTCTGCAGGTAACCGGCTCAGATAAGAAGAAGTCTAATGCCGAATGCTGTGCTCTGCGTCTGGATTGTCATGTTGACACATCAAGTGAATTCGATTTCACGCAAGCACTGAAAGAACTGATGCTGCAATCAGGAATAAATGTGATGTACTATTACCGCACAGAGAAAAACGGAATGGCCAATCTCATGTACTTCTTCACCAACGGAAGACAAGGAAACAATTCCGAACCTGTTCCTGTTCAACTGTCCCGACTAGATACAAATATCGAAGCATTAATGAAGATTCATGTAGCCGGAAAAAATCATCTTCCCGAAATTGAATATCCTGCTTACGGTGAAAGAAAGATTGTACTCATGTGCGACGAAGAATTCATTCTGTAGAATATGGACATTATCGAACATGCGAGCGGTAATATGCGCATTGCAGAATTGGCAGCCGACGGATTCATTCTCACTTCGATTGAAGACGGAACTGATATCGCAGGAAATCTGAATTATCAAGGTTACGACGCCGTAATTATTGACAAAGAAAATATTGCCCCGCAATTCTTTGATCTCAGTACCCGCTTGTTGGGCGAAGTCGCGCAAAAGTTTTCCAACTTCCGCATGCGACTTTGCATCGTTGGCGACTTCAATGAACTTCAGAGCATCAGCTTGCGCGATTACATGATCGAAAGCAACAAAGGCAATCATGTTAATTTCTTCACAGATTCAATTACAGCATTACAAAACATCATACCAGCACAATGAAGTTTCCGGAATCCGAACGTTTGAAGCTGATACCATTAACTGTTGAAGAAGTAGTAATGTATCAGGCCTGCGACTTTTCATTTGAAAATCACTTTCAGCTTACACATCATCCGCGACAACTTGATGAAAATGTGAAGCGCGCACTGCGTGAAAAAGTGATTCCTTCAATCAACAATGATCCGGCTAATCATCTCTTCCATACACTTTGGGTTGCCATTGATAAGAAGATCAATACAGTTGTTGCAGGAATTGTCTTCAAAGGCCCGCCGGACGCAGAGAACAAAATAGAATTCGGAGCAGGCACTTTGGACGGATTTATGAATCGCGGTTATATGACGGAAGTAACGAAGTTGATGTGCGTATGGACTAAAATCAATGTGCCGGGTGTAAGAATTACCGCACAAACCAAAGTTGACAATTACGCATCTCACGCTACATTAACGAAGTGCGGATTCCAAATAGTTGCAAAACACGCGGAATTCTGGGAGTGGGAATATCTGCAGGGCAATTGAAGATTACATTTCAAAGTCGCCTCAATTATTTATAATTTTATGACGGCTGTCCCCCCCCGGTCAAATTTTATTAATGATTGCCATGACACCGGGAAGAAAACTCGCGCTCCGAACTGCACTGATATCTCTCATCAGTGGTTTGATCTGGATCTTTACCAGCGATCAAATTGTACTGCAATTAAGTGAACTCTTCAACTGGGAGTTGACTACAATCACCCGCATTCAGAACATTAAAGGGGTCTTTTTTGTAACTGTAATGGCGGTTGTTATATACAGTCTTTCGTACAGCGACTATCTGAAATTCGAAGCGAAAGAAAAACAATACAGAGAATTGTTCGAATCCAACCCGGCACCAATGATTGTGTTTGATATAAAAACACTTTCTATTCTCAGATGCAACAACGCTGCCATTCAGAAATACGGGTACACACGACCGGAATTCAAGAAATTGACACTATTGGATATAAGACCGGAAGGTGAGGCACACAGGCTTCTAAAATCGGTTTCACCCGAAGATGTTGAATTAGCCGACAAAGGACTTTGGCTTCACAAGAAAAAAAACGGGGATCTTTTCTGGGTTCATGTCTTTTCCCATCGAACGGAGTTTCGCGGCATAAAGGCGCGTTTGGCATTGCTGTTTGACGTGCACAATTCGGTAATAACACAAAACAAAATCAACGAGCAAAACATACGACTGAAAAGAATTAACTGGTCTCAGTCGCACAATTTACGTGCACCTGTAGCGCAGATTATGGGCTTATCGGATCTAATTAATTACAGTGAACCTTCAGATCCCGCTAATCGTGAAATTATTGCCAGAATCCACAAAGCTTCGAAAGCACTTGATGAAGTGGTAAGGGAAATTTCAGCTCAGACGTACGAAGCGTACAAAATCACGGGAGAGTCACCGGACACTGACATAGACTCCGAACAGTAAAAACTGTATTACAGATCCCAAACTGTCTTGCGACGACTTTTCCACGGCTTGAAATACTCCTTGTGCTCAAGGATGAATGCCATAAAAAAATACAGGATTACAGGAGAGCCAACCGTGAAGAATGAAAGATAGATGAAGTACATTCTGATACGCGTCGGACGTATGGATAACTTCTTGCCCCACCAATCGCAAACACCGAATGCTTTGGTTTCAAACCAAGCAGCAACCGCATCTATGTATTTATTTCCTGTCATTGTTGCACTAAAATACACAACAGATCAAAACGGAACAAGAGCAATCCGCATTCGCTTCAATATTTTTAATAACTGTTGACTTTGGAAAATTCCAAAACAGCTTGAGTTGTCAAAGCGTTAGAGCCAGTAACTCCCGCCTTTCTAACCGTTGCATTATCTTCAGCAGGCAATGAAGAGAGCATTTCCAAAACGGAATTACGAAGACCTGTATCTACATTCAATTCGCTGTAATACCAACGAAAAACGGCAACGGCATTAATCAAAAGGGAATTAATGAATGTTGGTCCCGTAGATTTTACAGCGTAAACCGACTCGGATCCGAACGTGAAATGCGTGTTCCAGTATGAACCTGCGGTAGCTTGAAGCATCACACGTAGTTCTTCAACTGAGGTTTCGTAAATCAAATCAGTCATTAAATGATGATGACGGTGCAGCAAGGACGCCAATTGAGAAATTCTAACGCATGGAAAATTGACCGGGCGCATTCCCATCTGTTTCCAACCGACAGTTGCCATGGGAATCAGATTATACTTTCGTTGCAAGGATGAATATCGCAGTAATAAATCATTAACATAAGGATCGGTTACTACCGGAGTCAACAAACCTGATTGTCCGTAAAGCAACGCCTCAACATCAGATAAAACAGCACGCTGCCTTCGTATTGCAGTCACAGGTGTAACAACAGCCAGATTTTCAAATGGCAATGCGTTCTGATGATTCCCGAATGCCGAGAAGAACAATCTATAGAACAGTGCTTCCGTATTACCGTTAATTGCTTCGGGTAAAAGACGCAAATCCGCAACTTTACGTTGCAACCTGCGCACAGCAAACTCCTCTGCAGAAAAGTTGGCGGGAATCCTTTTCAGCTTTCTCTTCCGACGTGCAGTATCTGATGGCAGAATCAATGTAGCCGGAATAGTTCCATTGCACGTACGAACCTCACAATCATGGTCAACTACTACGTGCAGCACCACATTGTCGTAAGCCGGATCATACTGATGTCCATGATCGAACCATTGAGAACTTTTGGCGTGTATTTCCACAGAACCACACCAAAGGACACCGCCTATGCGAATGCATGCATTAAAGAAATCCGGACCGCTTGCCGTGTTCAGAAAACCTGGATGTTGCACAATAACAGACTTCCCGCAAAAGGATTTCAGATTCGCGTCCTTGAATGGGTGTCCCGACCAGTAAGCCTGTATATCCGCTTCATTTTTAAACTTCATGAAACAATGATATGCGGAAACAACTGATCATCTCGATTAACAAATACTTACAAACGTCTGTAAATGATTAATCGTTTGTAACCTGTACTTTTGAGTTAAATCGCATACAGTGAACCTGATTTTGTACGCTTCAACAGCATTATTTATTGCCTGGATTTGGGTTGACTATTTCCGTTTAATTGATGTATTCGACAAAAGCAGCTTGTTCAGAGTATTAGTGGTGTTCTTCCTCGGCGCCGCAACTGTGATACCTGTTGTTTTCACCGGAGAATATATGATCACACCGTTGGGACTTGGTCTGAACGGAGATTTTGTAAATGATCTGTTCTATTGCTTCGCAGGAATAGGCTTGCCCGAAGAAATCATGAAAATTGTCCCGCTTGGAATTGCGTTTCTCCTGTTCCGCAATCACGTGCGCGAGCCATTGGATGTTATCTCGGTTTCAGTTGTCGGTGCACTCGGTTTTTCCGCAGCAGAAAACTTCCGATATTTTACAGTTTACGGGGCAGAAATCATCAGTGCGCGCGCTATTCTTTCTACCGTGGGACACGCCATATTCACGGCTGTATTTGCCTATGGATTTGTTCAGGCGATTTACAGAAACCGTAAATATCCATTGTGGCCGGTGCTGAGATTTTTGTTTTTATCCGCTTTGATACACGGACTGTTTGACTTTTTCCTGATGCATGAAGGCTTTGCAGGTTACGGATGGATCCTCATGATTGTATTGTTCATGATCGGCATCTCATTGTTTGCAACAATTCTCAATAACACATTGAATATATCACCATACTTCAACTATAAGAAAAGCGTTAATTCCTCAATTGTAACACAACGCATGTTTCTGTATTACTTCCTGCTTTTTGTTACACAGTGCGGAATAGTAACCTGGCAGAAAGATCTCAAATCAACGGTTCAGATGGTTATCAATAATTCCTACACCATCACGCCTATCATTGCAGTTACAGCATTACGACTGAGTCGTTTCAAACTCATTGCCGGAAAATGGCAGCCGCTTAAAGCGGAACTTCCCTTCAAAATTGTTTTCGGAGAATACAACGGAAGCACCACGATGGTCGGATTTCACATCATCATCAAAGGTGAACCTTTCAACGATTATCAGCTGAACCGGCATATAGGTGAATATGTTTTGATTTGTCCGGCAACACGTGAATCACATTATCTGAAAAAATGCAGGCAAGCGTTAATACGCGACAAGATTTTCCTTAATGGAGAACAAGCATATTTCGTAACGGATATTTTCATTGAAGGGAAAAGCGGTGAGCACGAAACAGTATTGCTTCAAGCGAAAACCATGGGAAGAACTACGTTCGGAGATTTTCCGGTTGTCGCTGTTCGTGATGCCAATCTGAATGATCTGTCTCCAGGAAATGATCAACTGAAAACCTCATTTCTGGAATGGGCCGCGATTCGATCGGAAGAGAAAAACTGATTTCTTACCGCTGGGTGCGACGTTTCTCCTGACGCGTTTGTTTTGCGACAAAGTCTTTGTCTTTATTCTGCTCAGGTGAATTTTTCATTCTGAAGATTGCTTTGAACGGATAAACGATCTGTCCCCAGAAAGTTTCCGGTACATCATTATCAGGAATTCCTAGCACCGGTTCTTTGTCTTTCGGATTGTAGAAAAACCCGAAGAGCAAATCCCAAACTGCCAATGAGGAAGCGTAATTTACCCCATACTTTCCCGGAATATTTCGTGAATGATGCCAGAAGTGTGTTTCCGGTGTAATGAATACATATTTCAGAAATCCCCAGTTGATACGAATGTTGCAATGCGAAAGAAAAGTCAACATATAGGCAATCCATACGTACCAGATTACATAATCCGCGGTTTTGAATCCGCATAAGGCAAACGGAATCCAGAATGCAGGTTTCAGTACGAGATACTCTCCGAAATGAAAGTGACGTGTTGAAGCGAATCCGAGTTGCTCCTGCGCATGATGAATTTTATGAAACTGCCACAGGAAGTTGCTGCGATGTAAAATGAAATGCGCTCCCCATTGGAGGAAATCGATCACAACAAAGAAAACAAAGAAGCGCAGATACGGTGGTAATGCATCATGCAAATTGAATAATGGTGTTTCAATTCCCGCATTGCTGAAAAGCTTCAATACAATAAACTCTACTGCTGTTGCTACAGCATAAAGACCGATAGCCTGAATTGCAAAATCAATAAAGAACAGATACATCAGGTCCGTCCAGAATCCTTTTCTTCCTACAACAGGATAATTCAGCCGTTTCGGTGCCAATTGCTCAATGGAGAACGTAATGGCATAAACAAGAAAAAGATATATAAGCGGATTGTGTACATCCGGGTCTTTGAATGAGTGTGTCAGATACGTCCAATACGTACTGAACGATTGACTCACAGTTTCACCAAACGATAATGGTATTGCTTCCGGCATGGAGTAAAGTTACAAAACCTGTCTGCTCCGATCAATCAACGAAGCAAAGCCGTCTCAACTTTTTCAGGAAAGATGCCCACACCCTTTGACGAAACCAGTAAATAATCCGGATTGGGGCGATACTTCGATGCGTCAGTTTTGAAATTATTACAGAGAAACACACCGATAATATCTTCTTTATCGACATTCTCTTCACTGTTGATTTCTGCGGCCGGACTTCTTCTGTCAATGATGAATACAAAACCGTTCTCCTGCTCTGCTGCCCGCGTGGTAACCTGAGCATCATCGTGCATGAGATCGCGCACGAGTGAATGAAGATGAACAAGAAATTCTTTGTTGTATGCGATGTTTCCCGGAATTATTCCGAGTTCAGCACTCAGAAGACTTCCTGCGAATACGTGCGGAGATGTGCTGCGTGCACGCAATTCTACTGCACTGAATGGAGAAAGAAGGTGTATTTCACTCCCGTTTCCTTCGAGAACCGAAACATGTAGTTGCATAAATCTCTTTTTACAAAAGTAGAGATTACTTTACCGTACACAATTGCAATTCATGCAGATTTGCTCTTCGATTGTATATATACGATTGCCAGGATTTATTGACCTCATCCCTCAATGCATCTTCAGCACGGTACCTGAATGTATCCCAGAACTCCTGCTCCGATCCGTACACCACCCACCTCACTTTATTGTTTTGATGAATTGCAATCTGATGATTGATCTTTTCTTTGTTGGCTTTTACATAATCAAAATGATCCGGAGAAACCCGCAGGTACATTGCGTAGTCCACTTGTCCGCTGTTGGGATGCTCGAGATTGTGTCTGATGATAATGAAATCCCAATCGAAAAGAGAAGCTCCGACGAGCAAAGCATAAGCAAACCATGAATTCATACGGTAAACATGATATGAGGAATATTTGCGCAGCACTTTCAGGAGAATCATGATTAAACTGAATGTGATTACTGCCAACAGAAATAACAGAAAGACACGTCCGTAAGCCAGTCCATGCCAACTGATGTAATACCAGTCGCGAAGAAAAACGGAATACGTCATGATGAGATTCTGCACAATCCAGATAACCGAAAGAATTTTCAGCGGCTTCGACTTGCTGTAAAAGTTCAGATTGCCCTTAAAGTAGAATGCCACAATGAAAACTGACAGTACAATGCAAAATGACAATACCCACATTCCGGCATGAACGAAATCCATCAAACTGAAATTCTCCGGTACTTCAAAAGCAATCCACAAGGTTCGGATATCAATCCAATTTACCACAGCAAGGAGCAGATTGAGCAGGACGAATAATATTATTCCTGACAGCATTCTGTAATGCAGTTTTCTCCCCGGATTATATGTCAATCGTTGCCGCACCCTTTGGAGAACACGATTTCCGTTTGTCAGTCCGGCATTGAATTGCGGAGTGACGAGAAAATAAATTGACATCCACACAGCCCATAACATGAAGAACAGGTATTCCCAAGAAATCTTCTCCAGAATTTCAATCAACACATCAATGACCTCCTGATTGGCTTTACGAAAATGAGGACTACCGATCAGATATAGAAAATAGAACAGAATCAGTGCTGCAACAGGAATGATTAGCAATCGCAACCATTTTCCGAATGAAGAAGATGAATTCAATCCTATAGTTCTTCCGAGTCGCGGAAGTTTCTGAAAATTCAGCGGAACGAGCACGAGTGAAACGAACGATTGCGCTGACAGATACAACGGCACGTTCAATGGTCGCATGTACACAGCTGTGACGAACAGCAGAAGCGAGACAATATTCGCAAACAATGCCCAACCGGGTCCGTGAAGGAAAATCATTAAAGCGGAGATCAGTGCTCCCGCCAGAAACGCCAGAGCGCTTGAGTTCTTTATTACATCACGATTGGATGCAAAAACAAAAAGTGCAACGATTAAAGTGTATACCGGTATATTTAATCCGGGTTCCTGATGCCAGAACAGCCAGGAGAAGACACCGGTCAGTGCCAGTGTCAGAATAAGTTTGAATTTCATTCTGCCAGGTTTCAGTGCATGAACGTGGCAGTGTGATGATTATTGCGAAGTGAATGTTAAAATCTGAAAAGGGAGAAAGTCAATTTCCCCGATAAGAAATGTCTAAAAACTCGGGCAACCTACGGAAACGAATACATACCGGCGTTTTTTCTTCCCGAAAATCTTACGCGGCTGCATTTCAATCTTCAATACATTTCTTCCGGAACTGATATAATCATTCAATCTGAATGTGCGGAATCCGGGAGATGTTGCAACTATTGTAATCGCTTCCTTTGGGTGTGAAACCGGAACGCGCAATTCAAACCTTCCGTATCTGGCAATCGCTACGCTGATTGTATCTCCGTTTGCATTAAGTGCAGCAATTTTACCATTGTGAACCCTTCGACTACCATCAACTAATTCACCGCGAATCACGAGCACAACCGAATCACTTACAACGTCCACAGAATCGGGCATGCGTACGTCTGGTTTTTGCTGCGCTTTACTTTGTGACTTAAATAATATCAATGAAAATGCGGTAACAAGTGCTAACTTAATTTGATAACTGAAACCCCGATTTTCAAGGTGACGATTCTCGAAACGGCCACAGATTTTCTCATTGGAGCGGGCGCGCAGGTAGACTAATATCTCTTCTTTTGACCAACCTGTAAAGTCTGTCACGGCGTGAGAGCAAATGGTACAATGCTTCCCTTCCGGCACTTCCTGCATACCTGAGTAATCGGCGCTACACGGAGAAGGAATAACAAGCTGATTGACCTTATAAGATTTCATCATGTCAATCAGACGGAGAATCATTAATATGGTTGCTTCAGACAGTTACCGCCAAAGAACAGAAAACAATACAATAAAAAAGCTCCTCCGGAATCCGAAGGAGCTTTTTTGTTAATCTGAAAACGGAAATTACATTCCGAGTTTCTTTTTCAGGTTGGTGTCCAACGCATCGAGGAATTCCTCTGTGTACAGATAGTGTTCGCCGTGCTTCACATTGTTACCGTGTGCGCATACCGCGAGATCTTTCGTCATCTTGCCGCTTTCAACGGTTTCAATACAAACCTGCTCCAAAGACTGTGCGAAGCGCACCAGTTCCTGATTACCATCAAGCTTGCCGCGGAATTCCAAACCACGTGTCCACGCGAAAATTGATGCAATCGGATTGGTAGAAGTTGGCTTACCTTTTTGATGCTCGCGATAGTGACGAGTTACTGTTCCGTGCGCAGCTTCTGCTTCCATGATTTTTCCATCCGGAGTCATCAAGACGGAAGTCATCAATCCCAATGAACCGAAACCTTGTGCAACTGTATCTGATTGCACGTCGCCGTCGTAGTTTTTACAAGCCCAAACAAATTCTCCATGCCACTTCAAAGCAGAAGCAACCATGTCATCGATAAGGCGGTGCTCATAAACAATACCGAGTTCTTTGAACTTCGCTTCGTACTCGTTCTTGTAAATTTCTTCGAAGATGTCTTTGAATCGACCATCATACTTTTTCAGGATCGTGTTCTTCGTAGAAAGATACAAAGGCCACTTCTTCATCAAAGCCATATTGAAGCATGACTGCGCGAATCCGCGGATAGATGACTCTGTATTGTACATACAAAGTGCAACACCGTCGCCTTTGAAGTTGAATACTTCGAAAGATTGAGGCGCGCTGCCATCTTCAGGTGTGAAAGTCATGGTGAGCTTTCCTTTTCCTTTGATCACAGTATCTGTTGCCCGGTACTGATCACCGAAAGCGTGACGACCAACGATGATCGGAGCTGTCCAGTTCGGAACCAAACGCGGAACGTTGTTGCAAACGATTGGCTCGCGGAAAACAGTTCCATCAAGAATATTGCGGATCGTGCCGTTCGGCGACTTCCACATCTGCTTCAATTTGAATTCCTTCACACGCTCTTCATCCGGAGTGATGGTTGCACACTTGATGCCCACCTGATATTTCTTGATTGCTTCAGCAGCATCAATTGTCACCTGATCGTTTGTTGCATCACGATGCTCGATACCAAGATCGTAATATTTAATATCGATTTCCAGATAAGGGAGAATCAGTTTATCCTTGATAAACTTCCAGATGATTCTTGTCATCTCATCACCATCCAGCTCAACAACCGGATTGGCTACTTTAATCTTGCTCATAGTATGTGTGTGATTTAAGGACGGTAATATTACTAAAAATTGACGGGCTAGTAATCAAGATCAAGGTCAAACGTTTGGCGGAGTTTCTGTAAACTCGGATTGATTTCAGCCATGCGTTTGAATTTATCCTGAATGGTATATAAGCGCTGTTCGCCTTCTTCCTTGCTCAGGATTATTTCAAGAGAGAAAACATTGTTTCGCAGCTTTTCACGAAGAAAACCCATCAGCGTTGTTTTATCTCCGTTGATGCGTTCTTCCGCCATTTTATTGTGAACTGTAAATGTTACCAATCCGGGATTCACCAACACAGGATTATTCATAACGAAATATGAATAATCGGTGATTTTACCTTGCGACTGCAACCACGACGCATACTCTTTCCATACTTGCTCCAGAATCGTTTGCGTAAATGGATTCTCCATGCGCGCACCGACCTGTTGCGCAGTCTCCGCCGATTCCTGAGAAACGGCTTTCTTTTCCTGATTAATCACACCTGACAAGCCACCCGATCGGACGAAAGTGCGCTTTACAGGTGTTGAGGAAACCACAGCTCCGCCTGAAGCGGCTGTTACCGGTTGCTGAACGTTAGTATTCACGGTTTGAACCGGAACTTTAGTCTCCGTTACAGGTTGCGGAATTGAAATTTCAGGATTGATTGGCACTCCGGAACGCTTGAGGAATCCTTCCGCCCCCGGATTTGAGGAAAATGGTTCCCTCAAGTCATTTTTTTTTTCGTCGGACTGAGTACCGTTTAACGCGCAAAGCTGCATGAGCATGAATTCGACCTGCAACCGCGGGTTTCTTGCCGACTTATACGAAGTATCGCATTTGTTGATCAGACTGAGTCCGCGCAACAACATCATTGAATCGCAGCGGGAAGACTGATCCTTGAATTTCTCTTTGATTTTCTGTCCGGCCTCAAGCAGAACCAGTGTTGCCTGATCTTTGCAGACGAGAAGATTTCTGAAATGATCGGCCAGACTGGAAACGAAATTATGTCCGTCGAAACCGTTGTTCAGAATATCATTATACACCAGAAGTGTTTGCGGTATTTCCGACTTCAGGATGTGATCCGTGACGCGGAAGAAATAATCGTAATCGAGAATATTGAGGTTGTCGATTACCGATTTATAGTCGAGATTGTTTCCTGCAAAGCTTACGACCTGATCAAATATTGAGCAGGCATCACGAAGAGCACCGTCTGCTTTCTGCGCTATAACATGAAGCGCGTCATTATCAGCGGTAACGTTTTCACTTTTTGCGATATAAGCAAGATGTTCAGCAATGTCATCAACCTGAATGCGGTTGAAATTAAAAATCTGACATCGAGAGAGGATCGTTGGAAGAATTTTATGGCGTTCCGTGGTTGCAAGAATGAAAATCGCGTAACGCGGAGGCTCTTCCAGAGTTTTCAGGAATGCGTTGAAAGCCGCCTGAGAGAGCATGTGAACCTCATCGATTACATACACCTTGCGCGCATTCGGATTGTGTTCACTGAGTTGCGGCGGAATTCTTACTGTATCAACCAGATTGCGTATATCATCCACTGAGTTATTAGAAGCCGCATCAAGTTCATAAATATCAATTGCTTGCCCGCTGTTGAACGATTTACAGGATTCGCACTCGTTGCACGCTTCTGTTTCAGCAGTCAGATTAACGCAGTTGATGGTTTTGGCGAGAATCCGGGCACAGGTTGTTTTACCAACACCACGAGGTCCGCAGAACAAGAAAGCCTGAGCCAGATGGTTGTTCCGGATTGCATTCTGCAGGGTTGTCGTAATTGAAGACTGTCCCACAACCGACCGGAATGTGGCCGGGCGGTATTTTCTCGCAGATACAATGAAATTTTCCATCGGAGCGTAAAATTAATGGATTCCTGCGCCTTTTTCAGGGAATTGATGCTTCCGACCGATTATGTTTATCAACAACTGTGGAAAAGAATTTTCACGGAAAAACCTTGCAGATAATAACCGATGATTTGCAGCAAATGGCATTCGTAAAAACTGACCGGAAATTGACTAACTTTATATTTCAAATTAAAATTCAATCCTGACCAAAATGAAAAAAATTTACATGTTAGCGGGCGCAGCGATGTTGTTTACAGCTGCGAACGCTCAATCAACATTCTCCGACGATTTCGAAGCTTATTCACTTGGAGCTTATATCGGACCCGGAACACAGTGGACCACATGGAGCGGTGCTGCAGGTGAAGGCACCACGGAAGACGCAACAGTAGTTAATACACAGGCAAGCAGCGGTACGCAATCAGCATACTTTATGTCTACTGCTGCAAACGGCGGGCCGCAGGACGTTGTTCTTCCTTTCGGCGGACAATACAACACCGGAAATTTCACTTATGAAATGAATATGTACGTGGCTGCCAATAAAGGTGCGTACTTCAATTTCCAGGGACAAACAACCGTAGGTGCACTTTTCGCTATGGAATGTTACCTACCGCAAACCGGCGCAATGATCCTGACAAATACTAACGGAACATTGTTTCAGGGAACTTATCCTAACGGTCAGTGGTTTAACCTTCGTTTCGACATCAACCTGAACACCAATTCCTGGAACGTTTACATTGACAACGTACTTCAGGGAACATTCTCTAACACTGTAAACCAGATTGCTTCAATTGACATTTTCGGTTACAACGGTACAAATGCCGGCGGTAACGGTCAGGCTGAATTCTGGATTGATGATGTGTCTTATACGCACACTCCTTACAACATGCCTGTTCGTAACGGCGCAGTTATTGCTTGCGGTGCAATTCACCCTGCAACACGTCAGCCTGCATCTTTCACAGGAATTGTTGGTCAGCAGAAGCGTTTTGCAGCTACAGTTCGTAACCTGGGAACATCTGCAATCACTTCATTCGACATTTCTTACACTTACAACAGCAATACTGTAACACAGACAATCTCAAGTGTAAACATTGCTTCACTTGCAAGCTACACTGTTGAATTCAACAACCCTGCAACTCTTATCGCGGGAACGAATCCAATTCTTTTCGTTGTATCAAACGTAAACGCGCAAGGTGCCGATCTTGATCTTACAGACGACAGCTCAACTTTCGTAAGTAACATTACGGTTGTTCCTGCTGCAGGTAAAGTAGTTCTTGGAGAAGAAGGAACAGGAACTTGGTGTCAGTGGTGCCCGCGCGGTGCGGTTTACATGGATTACATGGCTGAAACTTATGATGGTTTCTGGGCCGGTGTTGCAGTTCACAACGGAGACCCTATGGTAGTTTCTCATTATGATGCAGGTATCGGTGGCTTGATCCAAGGTTACCCTAGCGGTGTTGTGGATCGTATGCCGGAATCAGATCCTTCTGATTTCGAAAACGAATTCCTGAACCGTGTTATCGTTCCGCCGCATGCTATCATCACTAACGGTGCTCAATATTCCGCTAACGGCGATACACTCAAAGTATCTCTTACGTACAACTTCGGTATCGCTGCAACCAGCTCTTACAAAGTTGCATGTGTGCTTGTTGAAGATTCAGTAACCGGAACAACAGGTTACAACCAGTCGAATGCTTACGCAAACAACGCTGCAGGTCCAATGGGCGGTTTCGAAACACTTCCTTCAAGTGTACCTGCGAGCCAGATGAACTACAACCACGTAGCGCGTAACATCATGCCTTCATTCACAGGTGCAACAGGATTACCTGCAACAGTAACAGTTGGAAGCACACACACTTTCAACTTCACATTCGTATTGGGCGCTTCATGGGATACAGCGCAGTTCCACATTGTGGGTCTGTTGTTCGATCCTGCAGGAGACGTTGACAATGCTTCAAGCTCTTCAGTAGCAGAAGCAATCACTAACGGTTATGTAACTGGAACCAACATCGTTGGTCTTTCTGAAACACCTGCTCAGCCTGATGCATTCGATATCTATCCTAATCCTGCAAACGGATTTGCAAATGCTTCAATCATTCTTGACAATCCACAGGAAGTTATCATGACTATCCGTGATGTAACAGGAAAAGTAGTTGCTCAGCGTAACTACGGAGAATTGAGCGGTGCACAGATCCTCCCTATCAACACAACTGAGTTGGCAGAAGGAATGTACACAGTTGAAATCGCAACAGGTGAAACTGTTCGTGTTTCTCAGCTGATCGTTCAATAATTCTGAATAAACTTTAAGAAAAGACATCTTTGCCTCGGCAAAGGTGTCTTTTTCTTTTGTCCACAGCATGTACTTTAAATCTCATTAACTTCGCACTTTCATTCCTGTACATGACACTCACAGCTCTTAATGCCATTTCTCCTGTAGACGGACGATATCGTCGTCAGACAGAACCTTTGGCGCTTTATTTTTCCGAAAGTGCACTCATTCGCTACCGACTTCTGATTGAAGCCGAATATTTCATTGCCCTGTGCAAATCCGGATTACCCCAGTTGCAATCCGTTGATGCCGGCAAATACGAACTCATCCGTGATGTGGTGTACAGAAACTACACGGAAGCCGACGGACAAACAATAAAAGAGACAGAGAAGGTTACCAATCACGATGTGAAAGCGGTTGAGTATTTCGTTAAGGAAAAACTCAAAGGAATCGGACTCGAATCAACCCTTGAATTCGTTCACTTCGGATTAACTTCTCAAGACATCAACAACACTTCCACTCCATTATTGCTGAAGGATGCGCATGAGAACGTTTACATGCCCGCATTGAATGCCATTGTAACGTACCTTGAAAAACTCGCGAACGATTGGAAAGACATTCCTATGCTCGCGCACACTCACGGTCAACCGGCATCACCTACGCGTCTCGGGAAGGAAATCAATGTGTTTGTTTCACGACTGAAAGAACAAATCCGTTTGTTGGGAATGGTGCCGTTCTCTGCAAAATTCGGCGGAGCAACAGGAAACTTCAACGCACATTTTGTTGCGTATCCGGATCGCGACTGGAAGAAATTCGGCGATGAATTCGTGACTTCACTTGGACTTGTGCGCTCCAATCCAACCACTCAGATTGAGCATTACGACAATCTCGCTGCCTACTTTGACGGCGTAAAGCGCATCAACACCATTCTCATTGATTTGTGCCGCGACATGTGGACGTACATTTCAATGAACTACTTCCGTCAGAAAACCAAAGCAGGTGAAATCGGTTCGTCTGCAATGCCGCACAAAGTCAACCCGATTGACTTCGAAAATGCGGAAGGAAATCTTGGAATTGCCAATGCAGTTTTCGAACATCTCGCTGCTAAACTTCCTGTTTCCCGCTTACAGCGCGACCTTACAGATTCAACTGTATTGCGCAATATCGGTGTTCCGGTTTCGCACACCTTGATTTCACTCAATTCCATTGAAAAGGGATTGGGCAAACTTCTTCTCAATGAATCTGCGCTCGCGCAGGATCTTGAAGACAACTGGGCTGTGGTTGCGGAAGCCATTCAAACTATTCTTCGTCGTGAAGGATATCCGAAACCGTACGAAGCATTGAAAGATCTGACTCGCGGGAAAGAATCTATTACCAAAGAGTCCATAGCGGAATTCATCGGCACATTAAATATTAATGATGCTGTGAAAGCGGAATTACGCAAGATCACTCCGTCAAACTACACCGGGATTTAAAACTCCCGGAATTGTTATTACTTTGAACGGTAATAACCAACTATCACGCTAAATGACAAGCGCAATCAAATTACTCCGGATTGTTTCCGTATTCGTATTGTCATTGATAGTTCAGCGTGACCTTATAGCAGTAACGCAGCCTTCCTACTTCGTTCTTGCCGAGAAGCAATTCAATGGTATTGAGATTTATGATGTAATTCAGGATAAGAATTACAACTATTGGTTTGCCACAAGCTCCGGAATATTCCGCTATGATTGCTACACATTCACTTCCGTAAAGTGTTTCGGAATGAAAGGCAATTCAGTTTTCGGTTTTACAGAGGCGCGCAACGGTGAAATATTCTGTTACAATCTGAATGCACAGATTTTCAGAATAGCGGATAACAAATGTAATTTGTATTATGAATTATTACCTGATGAACGATCAACAGATGTTCATCTAACCTGTAATTCAGATTCAGACTTGGTGGTTCTTTGCAGAACACCATTTCTTTTTGATAGAAATAAGAAAAAACACTCCGCATCGCCATCAATGAGAGGTTATCATGGAATACCTTTCACTACATCCGACGGAAGAATTATTTGCAGCAGAAACGGTTCCGATTCTGTTTTGGTAATTCAAGGGACAACTTTCACGACACAAGCACTGCACAGTTCTGAGTCAACCAATCTCGGCGTTTACAAATTTCTCAAGTTCAGCACAGGAACTGTTGCGGTTAATCTGGCTTCCAAAGTGTTTTATGATCTTGATGAAAAATCTTTGACTCTGTCCAAACGCATACAACAACCGTTTGAATCGAACGGCGAATACTTTAGCTATTACGTTTGCAACGATATGCTTTGGATAGCGAGAATCATGCGAGGCATTTACATTTCTGATGATCTCTTTGCAAATCCTACTCCGGTTCCTGTGTTCAACGATTGGTTTATCTCCGATGTCTACAAAGACCGCGAAGGCAACATATTACTTTCCACGTTCGGCGTTGGTGTTCTTGTTATTCCTGATGTAACCATCGAAGGAGCCATAGCATTACCATCAAAACAAGTTCCGATGAGTATCGGCTATTCCGCCACAGGAGACAATTTGGTGGTCGGCTCAGAGAACGGGAAACTGTATGAATTTGCAAATAATAATTTCGGTATACTAGCCGGTTCCGGCACACGTCCATTGAAAGCAATGTTCACTTGGAAAGATTGTCCGTTCATATTATATGATGACGGAGAAATGAATGATAAAGGAAATGTCAAAGCCTGCTTTAATGATGACCACGAAATAATCTGCCTGACCAAAGGCTCCTTGAAGGATGCAGTACAGGTATCGTCTCACGAAATTCTGGCTGCGTTTAACATTGGAACCTACCGTATTACCTGGAATAACAAGAGGGAGTTTACGGTCGAACAGATTCAAGAACTACGAATACGTTGCCACAACATTGCTCATGCAGGCAATACCGGAATTACAGCAATTGCAACCTCACAAGGATTGAAACTGTTATATAAAGACGGATCTGTGCTTCCGGTGAATTATAATAACGTTCCTTTATTCGTCACAGAAATTACGGCTGATGACAGTTCCATTTTTGCCGTGAATGCGGATGGAGAAGTTCTGAAGATCAATGCAGCGGGCAATATATTTAAAATGCCATTGGATGAAATGGAGAACGAAGAGATCGTGCAACTCATCACGAACGGCAATCGTCTTTATTCACATACGGACAAGAATATTTATGTGCATGAGTACAATGGCAAGTTGATTCGAAAGATTTCAGGAGCAGAAAGTTTCTCCGGCATGAAAATTAATGACTTCTGTGTAAGCGGAGATGAAATATGGGTGGCCAACAACTCCGGAATTCAGAAATTCGATCTGAAAGATTCAGAAAGACAATTGCCGGCGCCATTGCTGTCGTTTTCTATGATAAGCGCAGGCAGCGACACGTTAGACCTTTTGCAGAATGAATTTTCCTTCGAAGAATCTGCCAGAAAATTCAGATTTGTAATCTCATCACCTACTCTGCGCCATACGGCCAACATAAGATATCATTATAGACTATTAGGTAATGATACCGGTTGGACCATTGCAGATTATGCAGAACATGATATCACCTATCAAAGTTTACCTGCCGGAGACTACACGTTCGTTGTCAAAGCAGAAAACCAAGGTGTTTTCAGCAATGTACTGACGTTTCACTTCACTGTAACCGGACCTTTCTGGTCCACATGGTGGTTTTATGCGTTAGCCACGCTGATCATTGGTATTCTGATCACATTAGTCTATCTGAACCGCCTGCGTGTTCAGCAGCGTAAATCAAAACTCATCAACGAACTATATGCGTCGCGATTGACTGCCATTCAATCGCAGATGAATCCGCACTTCATCTTCAATTCATTGAACTCAATTCAGGATCTTGTACTTAAGGGTGATATTGACAACTCCTATACTTACATCACAACCTTCTCCGATATGGTTCGCCGAACCATGAATTATTCTGAAAAGGACTTCATTGATTTCGAACAGGAATTAAAACTGCTGAATCTCTACTTATCTCTGGAACAATTACGATTCAGGCAGGAACTGCATTTTACTATTGACGAAGGCAACACGGAAGACATCATGATCCCGCCAATGCTCATTCAGCCTTTCATTGAGAATGCGTTGGTTCACGGACTATTGCATAAACAAGGAGAAAAGAAACTGAGCATTCACTTTGAGCTCGGAGACAATCTGAAATGCACGATTGAAGACAATGGTATAGGCCGGAAGAAATCCAGACAAATCAGAGAACGGCAACGTGGCGATTATGAGTCGTTCTCCGGTCGTGCTATTGAAAAACGATTTGAAATCCTCAATCAGCTCTACGGAACCCAATGCGGTTACACCTATGAAGATCTGCGGTCGGAAGGCGAACCAACCGGAACACGGGTAACGATTGTACTTCCTGTGAAACACAAATTCTGATCCGTTGATGAATAAATCCGGGCACTTCCTGAAAAAAGCAGTAAAATAATTCCGATTAAGAATAAGTTTGTATCAGTGAATAAACTTCGGGCCATTATTGTTGATGATGAAGCAAGTGCCAGAGACGTACTTGCAAATTTGCTTGCCCGATTTTGTCCTGAAGTGGAAGTACTCTCCAAATGCGAGAATGTTCCGGAGGCAGTAAAGTCAATTAATGAACTCAAACCGGATCTTGTTTTCCTTGATATAGAGATGCCCAACTATGCGGGCTATGAAATTGTAAATTTCTTCAAGCAGATCAACTTCGAAATTATCTTCGTAACCGCGTATGATCAGTACGCGATTCGCGCATTCGAGATTGCAGCAATGGATTATCTGCTGAAGCCTGTTGACATCGAACGCCTGAAACGTGCGGTGACTCGTGTAAAGGAACATCGCAATCCGCAAGAGCAATCGCAGCGTCTGGTACAACTCAGCACTACACTTGAAACAAAAGAAATCCGCAACATCGTTGTAACGGATAAAGGGCAACAGCATATCGTTCCTTTGAATTCCATAATTGCAATTGAGGCCCAGGAATCATACTGCATTCTTCACACCTCGCAGAGAAATTACATTGCCAGTCGTAATCTTAAGCACTTTGAGACTACATTGGAATCCGTTCCGGCTTTTTTCAGAGCACACAAATCCTGGATCATCAATCGTGACCACCTGAAGAATTATTCCAAATCGGAATTAACGATTCAGCTTTCCAACGGAATTGTCACGAAACTTTCCAAGTATCGTAAGGCCGAATTCGAAGCGCTGATCGTGTCGTAATCTGTCCATTCCTGAATTTTGTTGTCTGTTGCTGAAGGTAATCTTCGAAGTGAAGACTATGCACATTACTATTGCGCAGATAATTCACTGAAAATCTTTAACCCGAAATCATATGAAAAAATTGCTCGTTGCCATTGCTGCAACACTCACTTTCAATCTGGTTCATTCACAGACCGACATGATCACTGCTCTGAAAGCAGTAGATGGACTTACATTCACAGAGTACTGGGATGTCCGTCCGGTTGAAGGCGGAAAAAACATTATTGGAGAAAAGAGATGGGTCACTACTCTGCATACCGTTAAAAACAGATTCGGTCAGATTGTCGGATTCAATTGCGTCGATAATAAAGACACTACGCAAAAACGTGTCAGTTATTATTACATGCATCACAGCTTCGATCACTATACACACCCTTCATACATGAGTGCTCCCGCGAACAATGCATGGGTCATCATTAACAGTGTGCTCTTCAAATTGGAATATTTCAAAAGCACTACACAATTTGAAATTGACGCCATGTGGTTTCCTACCGTTCCGAAAGACAAAGCGTCTGATCCTTTGTTCAAAGGTTCAAAGATGAGCGACATGAAATCAGCTGATCTGAAAAAAATGGTGATGGACTATTTCGTTGAGATGAAAAAGATCCAGGATGCAAATCCTTACAACCCGGCGATGCAGGAGCAAGTTGATGCAATGAAATTCACCCGCGATTCTACCCAACTCACTTACGATAATAAGAACGCCGCATATTGGAATTCACCTGAAGGACAAGCAAAATTGCAGCAGTTAAGAAAACCAAGGGTGACATTAGTAAACGACACGCAGCACGAAGTCCTCATGTGTTACGGCTCCGGAGTTTCCAAGGTGCTTAAGCCCGGTGAAAAACTTGATTTCAGCTGTGATAACGGCAAAATATACAGAGGGAAACACCGTCCGAATTCAGAACAACTGGACAGTACCGGTGAAGTACTCCTTGACCTTGATGGAAACAATTGCGGTCGGGAAGTAAAAGCTTCCACTCTATAAAGGGAAAGAAACAGAATAAGGAAAGCGCCTCTCAATTTTGATTGGCGCTTTTTTATTGTCCATTACTGAAACGGATTGGCTGTTGGTGAAATATAATGCGTCCCAACTACTTCATTGATGTATTCTTGATAATAAATCCAGATTAACTGCAAATGAAAAGATTATTGCTCACAGGTTTTTCGGTGCTTAGCTTGATTGCGGCATTGCCATCACAAGTTGTACAAGAAACTATACCATCTCAAGTTCAACATTCCTCTATCATTTCCTTCACTGAGAACAAAGGGCAGGTTGCCGATCAGAATGGTAACCCGCGACCGGATGTTCAATTCAGCGGAAATACGAGCGGCATGGCATTTCATCTTCGCAATAACGGTATCAGCTATGAATTGAACCGCGTGGATAGCTGGAAAAAAATGGATCTTCCGGGTGCTTCCGACCTTGTGGAAGATATCTCCACTCCGGATCAGCTCACGACTTACCGGATTGACATCAATTGGCTTGGTTTCAACCCTTCTTACGAGATAATTACTGCAAAACAAACAGCCGGCACCTCTTCATATTACTATCCGGTTTGTCCGAACGGAGTAATTGGCGTGCGCACATTTGAGGATGTTATTTACAAAAACATTTATTCCAACGTTGATCTGCACTACTATGCGCAAAACAACACACTGAAGTACGATTTCATTGTATCGCCGGGTGGAAATTATAAAGACATCAAGGCTGTCGTGAATGGTGCAACAAAAATTGAGATCCAGCGCAACGGCTCTCTTTTGTATTACACCCCATTGGGCCAGATTGAAGAAGGTGCGCCGCTTGTTTTTCAGAATGGCCGTCAGCTTTCTGCGCGATGGATTGTTAAAGGAAATATACTTGAATTTGAAATCGATAATTATGATTCTGCATCAGAATTAATTATTGACCCCGCTACTCGTACATGGGCTACATATTATGGTGGAACAGGGTTGGACCACGCCTACCGTTGTCGCACGGATGCAAGTGGAAACATTTTCGTTACGGGTTGGACACAGTCAGGAACCGGAATTGCGACTGCAGGTAGTTATCAATCTACCAGCGCAGGTAATAACAACATCTACCTCGCTAAGTTCAACTCTTCCGGTGTAAGGCAATGGGGAACTTATGTCGGTGATAATGCATCCGATCAGGGATATGGAGTTGCTGTGGATGCATCTGGTAACGTGTATATCTGTGGTGATGAATTTACCGCGGGTACAGTAGTTGCAAGTGCCGGTTGTCACCAGCCTACATTCGGAGGCGGAACCGTTGACGCATTCCTGATGAAATTTGATGCAAATGGTGTGAAATTGTGGGGCACGCACTATGGAGCTGCCAATGAAGACCGCGCATACAGTTGCGCTGTCACTCCTACGGGAGATGTGGTAATGACCGGACAATCATTTGGAAACTTTCCGGCGGTTTTTACAACAGCAGGATGTCAGCAACCCGCATACGGCGGTGGCACTCAGGATGGATTTGTCGTAAAATTCAATTCGGCAGGTGTCCGTCAATGGGGAACTTATTATGGCGGAGGATTCAACGACGTATTAAGCTCCGTTGCCGTGGACTTAAGCGGGAACATTTATCTTTCCGGATGGACCTTGGGAGGTGCTGTAGTCAGTGCAGGCTGTCACCAGCCAACTATTGGCGGAGGACAGGATTGCATGTTCATCAAATTAAATTCAGCCGGCATCAGACAATGGGGCACGTTCTACGGTGGAGCGGGCAACGATACAGGTGGAGAGTGCGCTGTGGATGCCTCAGGAAACGTATACTTTACCGGTAACACCGCGGGAAGCACAGGTACTTCAATTGCTACCGCAGGTAGCCATCAACCAACTCTTGTGAGTGGTGCAGAAGCCTTCCTCGTTAAATTCAATACGAGTGGAGTTCGTCAGTGGGGAACCTACTATGGTGGTGCCGGTGTGGATCAAGGCATTGGTTGCGCAACAGATGCAGCAGGTAATATTTACTTCTGTGGTATGTCAACTACAACAACTGCCAATGCGATTTCTACTGCAGGAAGCCATCAACCTACAAGTGGAGGCGGTAACGAAGCGTTTCTCGTTCAGTTCAACAGTGCCGGTGTTCGTCAATGGGGAACTTACTACGGAGGAGCCGGCGCAGAAACAGGTTATTCAGTAACGATTGACCTCAACAATAACATTGTATTTTCAGGAGTAGCAGCGTCCAATGCAGGTACAGAAATTGCAACGGCAGGCAGTCACCAGCCAACGTATGGCGGGGCGAATGATGGTTTTATTGCATCGTTCTTCAACTGCAATTCTTCCGCAGCACCAACAAATACAACAGCACCAACGAGTCTCGCGGTTTGTTACAATACAAGTACAACTCTCTCTGCAACGGGTGGCGGAACATTAGGCTGGTATAGTGCCAGCACAGGTGGAACTTATCTGGGCGGTGGAGGTTCATTCACTACTGCAGCGTTAACAGCAACTACGAGTTTCTATGTACAAGACAGTTCAGGATGTGCAGTGAGTTCAAGAACGCAGATTACCGTGACTGTGAATCCTCAAATTACTTCTTCAGCAACTTCAATTGTCAACATTTCATGTAACGGAGGATCGAATGGAGCAGCTACAGTTGTTCCGGGCGGAGGAACATCACCATATACTTACTCTTGGGCTCCGAGTGGTGGAACAGGTGTATCAATCTCCGGTCGCACCGCAGGAACTTACACTTGCACAATTACGGATGCGAGCGGATGTACTCTCACTCAAACAGTGAGTCTCACACAACCAACTGCTTTGAGTTCATCTGTTGCATCACAAACGAATAACTTGTGCAATGGAGGAACTTCCGGCGCTGCAACTGTTTCCGTTTCCGGCGGAGCTGGCGCATACACTTATGCCTGGTCTCCATCCGGTGGAACTGCAGCAACTGCAACAGGTCTTGCAGCTAACACCTATACATGCACAATTACCGATGGAAACGGATGTACACGCACACAAACCGTTTCCATTACACAGCCGGTCGCGTTGGCATCAACAGTAACATCACAAACTAATATTTCCTGTAATGGTGGAGCGAACGGAGCAGCAACCTTATCAGTAACCGGAGGAACAGGCAGCTACACGTACTCTTGGGCTCCAAGTGGAGGAACAGCTTCTTCCATCAGCGGGAGAACTGCAGGAACTTACACTTGTACTATAACTGATGCCAACGGTTGTACGCGCACACAAACTGTATCATTGACACAACCAACCGCAATCTCATCATCTGTAACATCACAAACGAATGTTTCGTGCAACGGGGGAAATAACGGAGCAGCCACACTTTCAATATCAGGCGGCTCTCCGGGATATTCATACTCGTGGGCACCGAGCGGCGGAA
The DNA here is from genome assembly GCA_023151315.1 of Bacteroidia bacterium. GTDB lineage: Bacteria > Bacteroidota > Bacteroidia > Palsa-965 > Palsa-965. The sequence continues at coordinate 37,262 of JAKLJE010000004.1, read as the reverse complement.
CATCAGCATCTATCTCAGGAAGAACCGCCGGAACATACATTTGTACTGTAACCGATGCCAATGGTTGTACAATCACTCAAAGTGTGAGCATTACACAACCTACGGCAATTACATCATCGATCACCTCGCAAACAAACGTAGCTTGCAACGGTGGCAACAATGGTTCTGCAACAGTAAATGCTAGCGGCGGTGCAGGTGGATTCACTTACGCCTGGTCACCTTCAGGTGGTACTGCATCAACCGCAACCGGATTAACAGCCACTACTTACACGTGTACAATTACTGATGCGAACGGATGTACTCGCCAGCAAACCGTGTCAATTACACAACCTGCAGGAATGACAGTGAACGTAACTTCACAAACTAATGTTTCGTGTAATACAGGCAACAACGGCGCAGCATCCGTTTCTGTTACCGGCGGAGCTGGAGGCTACACATACTCATGGTCACCATCAGGAGGAACAACAGCTGCTATCACAGGTCGTACTGCAGGAATTTATACATGCACAATTACCGATGCCAACAGCTGTACAACAACACAAACAGTGAACATCACACAGCCGTCCGCTATCACAACCAGCATTGCCTCACAGAGCAACGTTACCTGTAACGGTGGAAATAACGGAGCAGCAACTGTAAACGCAAACGGTGGTACACCATCCTACTCATTCGCGTGGTCACCGTCAGGTGGAACTTCTGCTTCCGCTTCAGGTCTCGCACCGAATACATACACCTGCACAATTACAGATGCTAACGGATGTACGCAAACGCAGATCGTAACTATTACCGAGCCATCTGTGATTACAGCAAGTGTTACATCGCAATCAGATCCACTGTGTAATGCAGGAACGAACGGAACAGCCACCGTAAGTGCTTCAGGAGGAACAGGAACACTCACCTATTCGTGGTTGCCTGCCGGAGGCAGTGCGGCAACTACAACCGGAATCGGTGCAGGATCATACACCTGTACAATTACAGATGCGAATGGATGTACGCAAGCAACTTCTGTTACACTGAGCGAACCTCCTGCTATCAGCACATCGGGAACTTTCAACACAGACCCGACTTGCAACGGAGGAAGCGACGGTGCGATGGGCGTGTTCGCTGCAGGCGGAACAGGATCGTACACTTACAACTGGCTTCCATCGGGAGGTACAGCAGCATCGGCATCAGGTCTTGCTGCCGGAACGTATACCTGTGTTGTTACAGATGCAAATGCATGCACCGCTACTTTTGTAAACACACTTTCACAACCAGCAGCGATTGCATCATCGCAAACAGTGACTTTGTGTTTCGGAGGCTCATTCACAGTGGGATCAAACACCTACACTGCAACCGGAATTTATACGGATGTATTAACAGCACTCAATGGTTGCGATAGCACTGTTACAACCGATCTGACAGTGAATACAGCAATCGACATCACAACAACAAACAGCTTTGGAACAATCTCTTCCAACCAAAACGGAGCAACTTACCAATGGATTGATTGTCTCAATGGAAATGCTCCTGTAGTCGGAGCAACGAATCAGAGTTTCACACCAACGGTAAATGGCGATTATGCAGTGATTGTAACTGTTGGTTCATGCAGCGATACCAGTGCTTGTTCCAATGTGATCACAGGAATTGAAAACACTTCGATCGCGACATTCAGTTTGTATCCGAACCCAACAAACGGATGGATCACCATACAAACAGGTTCGGTTACTAATTCAACCATTGAAGTATTCAATGCAGTTGGTCAATTGGTAATGACTGAGAAAGCGAACAGCTCTGTAATTACTCTTCAATTACCTGAAGAAAATGGAATTTATCTCATACGCGTTACGGTAAACAGTTCAAGCTACACTCAAAAAGTAATTAAAGAATAGAACGATTTCTTACTGCGTTCGAGGAAGGATCCGGAATCCTTCCTCGTTATTTCCTGTCCATTCCTGAAGCCATTTGGCTATTGGTGAAAGTCAGACCCGATATCAAAGTGAATATTGGTACTCTTGCACAGAAACCAATAGTCATGGATATCAGATTCAAACTGCTAAGCGTAGGCTTACTTTTCAGTGTGGCTCTATCTGCTCAATTTCAATGGGTAAACTCCATTGGCGGCACAGGCTCCGAAACCGGAAAATCAATTACCACTGATGCATCGGGAAATGTATACACAACCGGTACGTTCAGATCAACAGTTGATTTCGATGCAGGACCCGGCACAACAAATATTACATCTGCAGGTTTCGACGACGTGTTTGTTACTAAACATGGTGCTTCCGGTAATCTGCTTTGGGCTGTAAGCATGGGAGGCGGATCGAACGATAACGGTCATGCAATCTATGTAGATCCATCAGGTAACATCTACATTACCGGCGTGTTCTATGGAGTAGGTGATTTTGATCCGGGATCCGGAGTTGTGAATCTGATTGCAGCAAGTGAAACTGTCTTCATTGTTAAACTCAATAGCTCGGGTACACTTGCCTGGGCAAAACAACTTAGTTCCGTAAGCGGAGTAACAAACTTCTCTACTTCATTGGCTGTAGATGCAACAGGCAATGTTTACACAGCAGGCTACTACGAAGGCACTGTTGATTTCGATCCGGGTCCAAGTTCAGACAACTTCATTTCGCAAGGAGGAACAGATGCCTTTGTTTCGAAACTGGATTCTGCCGGCAACTACGTATGGGCGCGCATGTTTCAGGGAACTAGCAACGAAGGAATTCTGGGACTCGACATTGATGCTGCAGGGAACATCTTACTTACCGGACATTTCAGCGGTACAACTGACTTCGATCCGAACATCAGTACACTCAATCTAACCTCGAACGGATCAACAGACATTTTCATAAGTAAACAGGATGCCTCCGGCGGCATCCTGTGGGTAAAGCAAATTGGAGGTTCGTCGTACGATTGCGGCAATGCGCTGGTAACAGATGCCAACAACAATATCTACGCAACCGGTTATTATGTTGAAACAGTAGATTTCGATCCGGGTGCAGGTGTAACCAATCTGACAGGTTCTCCGGGTGCCGGACAAACATATGCATTGAAGCTGGATGCTTCGGGAAATTTTGTGTGGGCAAGAACTGCGATTAACACAATTGCCGGTTCAGAAGGTAAAACAATTGCATTCGATGCATCGGGCATAATTTACATTGCCGGCTTCTTTCAGAATGATGCGGATGTAAACCCGGGAGCAGCTGTTACTAATCTACCCGTTGAGGGATCTGATGAATCTTTCATCACCGCGATCGATAATATGGGATATTTTATGTGGGCAACGCACTTCAATTGCGGAAGCAGCGATATTATTTATGGCATTGCAGTTGGCTCAGGTGGCGCGATTTATACAACGGGCTATTATATTGGCACTGCAGACTTCGATCCTTCAGGACTTGTTGCTTCACGCACCTCCAACGGACAACAAGACGCGTTTATTCATCGTCTTGGTGATTGTCTTGTCGTTACAGATGTAACAACATCAGGCGCAACGCTTATCGCTACAGCAGCCGTAACCGGGTACCAATGGATTGACTGTTCAAACGGACAACCTGTAGCAGGAGAGACGAATCAAACGTTCACTCCTTCCGTTCCCGGCAGCTATCAGGCTTTGATTTCAACCGGATCATGCAGCGATACAACATCATGCACGGTCATCACTTCGGTAATTGAACAATCAACAGTTGTATTTAACGTGTATCCAAGTCCAAGCTCAGGTGAAGTAACATTACAACTGCAATACGGCTACAACAATGCAACTATTGAAGTAATCAATTCGGTTGGTCAACTAATTGTCACCGAAACAATGAATAGTTCTTCAATCACAATTCAATTGCCGGAGGAAAACGGAATCTATCTTGTCCGCGTGAAGGCTAATGGTTCAAGTGCAATACAGCGAGTAATCAAACAATAAAACAGTAAAACCCCAAATTGAAAAGGGAAGATCGGAAGGTCTTCCCTTTGATGTTTTCAGCCCGGCCATAATTGAATTATGATTTGCGTACTTTTATGCTTCATTTGCAATTATGTTCGTTTCCGGTTTCTCCATCGTCCGCAATGCCATCAAGTACGATTATCCGATCGTGGAGGCGATTACATCCATTCTGCCTCTGTGTGATGAATTCGTAATTGCCGTTGGCAAATCGGATGATGCAACATTGGATTTGATTCGTGGAATAGCAGATCCGAAAATCCGTATTGTAGAAACGGTTTGGGATGATTCACTGCGTGAAGGCGGCAAAGTATTAGCCGATGAAACCAACAAAGCATATGACGCCATTTCCGAAAAAGCAGATTGGTGTTTTTACATTCAGGGTGATGAAGTAATTCACGAGAAATTTCATCCGGCGATCAAAGCAGGCATGCAGCAATGGAAAGACGAACGGAACGTGGAAGGATTGCTTTTCAATTACACACATTTCTACGGTTCATACGATTACGTTGGTGATTCACGCAAATGGTACAGAAACGAAATTCGAATTGTTCGTAAGAACAAGACGATTCGTTCTTACAAAGACGCGCAAGGATTTCGGCATAAAGACAATTCCAAACTGAAAGTAAAAGCTATAGATGCTTCTGTGTATCATTACGGTTGGGTAAAACCTCCTGAAGCACAACAAGCCAAGCAGCAATCGTTTCACAAGATGTGGCACGATGACGAATGGATGAAAAAGAATATTCCGCAGGTGAATGAATTCGATTATTCTCAGATTGATTCACTCGCGAAATTTCAGGGAACACATCCTGCTGTGATGCAGAACCGCATCAACAAAATGAACTGGAAATTCAGTTTCGATCCTACTCAGAAAAAATGGGGAATGAAAATGAAATTTCTGATGTGGTGGGAAAGAATCACCGGCGCTCGCATCGGTGAATACAAAAATTATACTCTGTTGTAGAACAGAAATTGATCACGTTCCCCGGATTAATTCAGCCCCTTTAAATCCGCTTCATCCGCCAAATCCGCGTACTATTTTTTACCGTTCTCGCGCAAATACGCAATCAAATCAGTCCTCGGCATTTTACCTTCCAGACCCAAAGCGCGGAACATCGTAATGAGTTGACCACGATGAAACGTACTGTGATTCATGCAATGCATGATGATGCTTGCGTTCGTCTCTGAATATTCTGTCCCGTCAAGAGAATTGAAACTACATTCAGCATTGAGAAAATTCTCGTCTTTACCTGCAACCAGTTCTGCAAACTTCACGGATGTATTTTCAATGCTTGAGAAAACTTCATCCGGTAACATGGATTTACTCGGCCAGTCTGCAGGTGATCTACCAATCATTCTTTCATACCAAATGTGCTGCGCATCTGCTATGTGAAAAAGTGTTTTCCTGATTGTCGGAAAACTGCTATGTGTTTCTATATCAAGCACAGCGCGATCCTGCAGTGAAAGAAACTTCAGTATCTGAGTATTACCCCAGACATTGTAATCGGTATACTGCTGAATTATTTTCTTCATGATTCTATTCCCATCCGCTGGCAAGTACATCAGCGAGGTGCATTATTTTAACGGGCTTTTGCTGCTTCGCAATGAATCCTTGCAAATGCATCAGACACGACATATCAGTAGAAATGATATACTCTGCGCCTGTTTCCTCCGCATTCTTCAGTTTTTGTTCCGCCATGCCTACAGCAACGCTTTCATGACGCACACTGAACTGTCCGCCGAAACCGCAGCACACATCACTGTCTTTCATCTCCCGCAATTCGAGACCGCGTACTTTGGAAAGCAACACGCGAGGCTCACGATGAATTCCATATTCGCGCAAACCGCTGCATGAATCATGAAACACCGCTGTGCCGTCGAGTCGCGCGCCAAGATCCGTTATCTTCAATACGTTCACCAGAAAATCAGAAAACTCAAACATGTTTTTCTGAACCTGACGGAACTGATTATGCAGAACGGAATTCGCAAACATTTCATCGTAGTTATGTTTTACGAATCCGGGACAAGATGCTGATGGAGAAACGATATAACGATCGTTCTGAAATTCCTTCACGAACTTCTCTCCTACTTCACGGCAATGATCCCAATAACCGGCGTTGAACGCAGGTTGACCGCAACAGGTTTGCTCGTGATTATAATTTACACCGCAGCCAACACGTTCCAAAACTTTTATCATGTTCATTGCCACATCAGGATAAAACTGATCAATGAAACACGGAATAAATAAATCAACAATCATAATTCTGAAATTCTACTTCACCAATTCATTTTTAGGGACGCGCAGTAACAATACAAATCCGAGAAGGAAAAATACGATCAATGCAAGAACAGATGTTCTGATGTCGGCCAATCCTTCAATTAATCCGAACGTAAATGTTCCGAGCGCCAATCCGATTTTTTCACTCACATCAAAGAAGCTGAAATAAGAAGCGTGATCTTCTGTTTCAGGAAGCATCTTCGAATAAGTGGAACGTGCCATAGCCTGAATGCCGCCCATCACCAATCCTACGATTGCTGCTGCGATATAAAACTGCCATGGCAAATACACCAGGAAGTAAACAGCTGCACAAAGAATAATCCAGACAACAATCGCAATCGCAAGTGTTTTCAGATTTCCGATTTTTTTCGATACTGACGAAAATAGGAATGCTCCTGCAATTCCTAAAAACTGAATTAAAAGAATACTGATGATCAGATCCTGAGTTTGAATGCCACGAACTTCTTTGTTGGCAAACGCCGTTGCCATGATCATCACGGTTTGCACCGCCATGTTGAACATAAAGTAACTTGCGAGATATCTGCGCAGCTGTAATCTGGTTTTAATATCAGCCCAAACTTTACCGAGTTCTTTGTAGCCTTGACGGATAATACTTCCGCTTACTTTACGATTGTAGACGTTGTTCGGCAATCGACGGAACGTAATCATTGCAAAACCAATCCACCACAATCCTACGAGCGGAAATGCAGTTTTGATCGGAAGCAAACCTGTAAACTGAGTAAGAACAAGAATAGCAATCAGTAGTAGCGCACTTCCGAAATAGCCCATAGAAAATCCGCGAGCACTGATTCGATCGTGATCCGCCGGCTCTGCAATCTCAGGCAGATACGCGTTATAATAAACCAAACTCCCCCAATAGCCTATACTCGCGAAGAAAAGCGGAACTATTGTCATCCCGAGATGATACGGTGTAAAATCGTTTCCTCCGTTATCCGGATGAAAGAAATACAACAAGGCACTGGAAATTGCCCCGAGAAAACAGAAGAACTGAAGGAATCGTTTCTTATTACCCGTTGCATCTGCGATTCCTGAAAGGATGGGCGCAACCAAGGCAACAACGATGTATGACAGTGAAACGAGATAAGCGTAGAACTCCGTATTCTTGAATTCCATTCCGAAGAATGAAACTGTATCATAAACAGTTTGTCCGTTAACCGCATCCTTGATGCTGGTTGTCTTCTCGTACATGATCGGAAATATTGCCGATGATATTACAAGCGGATAAACTGAATTGGCCCAGTCGTAGAATGTCCAGGCGCGGATTACTTTCGGATCTCCTTTTTGTAGCATGCGTACCAAAAGTAAGGACAAGGGAACGCATGATATTTTTTTGTTGATAAGTAGCCCTAAATGTTAAAAGGGAGACTCTCGCCTCCCTTTTATTGCAAAACCAACCCACTTTAGAATTTGGCTGAAAGTGTAACAGCAAAAGTTCTTCCATCGCAAGGAATGATTCCGGGACCGGGATAGCCGCCGGCACGACGTGTAAAGTACATGTTGTTAGCGATGTTGTTCAGCGATCCCTTGACTGCGAAGTTCTTCGGGAGTTTGCAGGTCACCGACCAATCCAGCACGTTGTAAGAAGGAATCCATCCTGATGTTCCAGAAGTTGATGAAACTGTATTCTTCGCATCTGAATACACGCCATCGTTGTATGTCCATGTGAAAGTAGTTGACAAACGGCGGTATTGGTACGACAATCCGCTTCTTACTGTCCAGCGTGGCGCATACTCAACACGTTTCCCGATATTCGATCCTTCTGTATAATACGCTTCTGTGTAGCTCACGGAACTGAACAAACCGAAGTCGCCGAACTTGTTCCCGCAGCTGAAAAACTGCAAAGGATGAATATCAACATATGCTTCTACGCCGGTGTGCTTGCTGTTGCCCGCGTTGGTACGCATAAGAATGCTGTTGCCTGAGTCGTCTGTTACGGTCACATCACCGATGCGGCCTTCAATCTGCATAAAGAAAGTGCTGATATCATAATACAAGGCGTTGTGATAGCTTCCGCGAATTCCTGCATCACTGCTCCATCCTTTTGACGCCGTAATATTCGGGTCGATGATCAACGCAGCGTTGGTGGTCCATAGTTCACTGAACGTAACAGGACGATACGATTGTGACCAGTTTCCGTAAAGATTGATTCCGAATGGCAATTGATATTCACCGGCAACACCGAACAAAGGGAAGTTATAATTGCGTTCTTCTTTTTTCACTGCCGGAATTCCTTCCGCAGAAGTCATGATCATTTCATAACGCACACCCGGCGACACTTTCAGTTTCTTTCCGATACGGAAAAGATTCTCAGCGAAGAACGCCACGTTTTGTGAATTCAGATCCAGATCGCGAGCCATGTTATCCGGATTGGCAAAAATAAACTCCGCATCAGAACCGTCCGTTCCTTTTCCTTGTTTACGATCGGTGTGTCCCTGATAAAATCTCGCACCGAAAGAAAGTGCTGAACGCTCTTCTCCGAAAAGATTGTATTTCCAGATGTTGCGCCATTCAGCACCGAAGTTGGTGTAATAATCGCGATCCACTGTACGTTGCCCCATGTTGTCGGCTGTGTTCGGAGTTCCTGTGTAACCAACACTATTACGTTCACTCATGATCGCAACCGCTTTCACTTCTGTCATCAAATGATTATTGAATTCGTAACGGAAATTGAATGCAGGCATATTCCAGCGAATAGAGAACCAGTTGCGTTCACGAACAGATTCGCGGGCATTTGCTTTGAACATGGAATCTGTTAATCCGCCCGGCTGCTGAAGAATGTAATACATTCCGGTATACTCCAATCCTATCATCATTTTTTCTGTCGGACGATAAGTCAATGAAGCGAAACCGTTGTTATTGAAATATGCAGTGTTCTCTCTCCAGCCATCTGCACGACGGTAATTGTAATAACCGTAGTAGCTGATTTTACCTTTTGTGCCTCCCAAAGAAGCGAACGTATTCATCATTCCGTAGCTTCCGCCGGTGAGTGAAACTTCTGCCTGAATTGGCTTGTCGTCCGGAGCTTTTTTCATGCGGTAATTCACCATTCCTCCGAACTGTGAACCGTATTGTAATGCAGAAGCACCACGCAGGATTTCAATACTCTCAACGCCTTCCATTGGCGGAACGAAATAAGCTTCAGGATAACCAACAGGATCAGACGCTATATCATATCCGTTCTGACGAAGATTGAACTCCCATGAACGGTTCGGACTTAATCCTCGAGTTCCGATTGAAATGCCGGTTCCGGTTCCGTCGTTCTCCCAAACATTGATTCCGGGAACTCGCGCAAACAGCTGACGCGGGTTACTCAAAACCACATTGGCGTCCGTCTGCGCAATCATAATCACGTCATTCTTCTTTCCGGAATTGATCACAGTTCCGTCTATATCCGTCAAACGCTGCGCCGGACGATTCGTGTAATAATCGGAAATGACAACCGGATCAGAAATTCCTCCCGGCGATTCTGCCAGCATTACTTCACCCAACAATACCAATTCGGTTTCTCGTGCTACTTCTGCTTTAACACTGTCAGCACTATAACCCATCAGACGAATCTGAAACCAATACGTTCCCGGATTAACATTCTCAATCCGGAAGTTTCCGTCCTGATCGGTATATGCGCCGTGCGTTCCTGAATAAACCAACGCGCCGAAAATCGGTGTACCGTTCGCCTTGTCCTTAACAGTTCCTTTTATAGTTGCGGCTTGTGCTGTGAATGCGAGAAGAAGTAACAGACAAACAACGAAATTTCTGATGTGATTCATATGCTGATTATTGATGATGCAAAATTGTTTCCATCGCCAATCAGTATCAATACCTAATCACAGGTATTCCCATACCCTGATTTAGGTATTTTGGTCACTAATCTCCCGTTTCCCCGAAGAATTCCTTGTTAAAATTGATGAGATACACTCTGGAAGTAGCACGAGTAAGAGCAGTATAAAGCCACCGGAGGAAGTCGGAATTAATCATTTCTTCGGTGATGTAACCCTGCTCAATAAACACCGTGTTCCATTGACCGCCCTGCGCTTTGTGACATGTAACCGCATACGCAAACTTCACCTGTAACGCATTGAAAAAAGGATCTTCCTTCATCTTGCGATAAATCGCGCCTTTTGAACCCGCATCTGCATAATCCGCCGCCACGCTCTCAAATAATTGTTGCTGCTGAGCAGCTGTAAGTGCCGGAGATTCTGCCGTTAATGTATCCAGAATGATACGTGCATCAAATTCCGCTTCTTCGGGATAATCAAGCAAACGAATGGTTACATCCGCAAAACGGAATCCGTGTACAGTGTAATATTTCCGGATCGCAACAATTTCAGCTGTATCGCCATTAGCGATGAAACCGGCGCGCGACTCCTTCGGCAACCAATAGTAATTGTTCTTGACGATCATGATGTGATCCCCAATGGAAATCTCATCTTCCTGCCAACGGATTCTGGCTCTGATCTGTTGATTATACAGATTCGCCCGTTTATTGGATCTGCAGATTACAATCGTTTCATCTGCTCCGTTTTTCCTGTATGACTCTTCCAGCGCATCAATCAGGTCAGCGCCCGAAACGCGAATCAAATCCTCGTAGCCTGCCAACTGAAACTCCGGAAACTGTTTCGAATCTTCCGCAATGGATAATCGCAAACGTGTCGCATTCAAAAGCACACCTGAGTCAAGTTCCTGTCGCATTACTTCTGTCAACTCCGTCATTCCAACCGGAACACGGAAAAGTCGTTTCAGATAAGCAGGATCCAATGCAGGAGAATTACTCAATCCGACCGGTGGTAACTGAGCGGTATCACCCACCAGTAACAATTTGCAATTCTCTCCCTGATTCACGTACGTGAACAAATCCTCCAGCAGATTTGTTCCGTTTTGCAAACGATCGCTGCCGCCTTCTCCGATCATGGAAGCTTCATCAACAATAAAAACGGTATCAATGTTCGCATTGCCCTGCAAGCTTACGAATCCTTCATCAGCAGTGCCGGTTCTGTAAATCTTGCGATGTATCGTGAAAGCCTGCTTGCCGGAATAATTCGATATGACTTTCGCCGCACGACCTGTTGGCGCAAGCAGAATGCTTTTCATACGAAACTTCGGCAATGCCCGCACCAATGCACTGATCAGAGTTGTCTTACCGGTTCCGGCGTATCCACGGAGAATAAAAATCGCTCTGGGATCAGGGTGTTGCAGAAACCGCACAAAATTGCTGATCGCTTCAGCCTGTCCCGCCGTTGGCGTAAACTTTAATTCCCGTAAAATCAGATCAGCGTGATTCACGGGTCAAATATACACGGTGAACCTGCTGTTTGATTATTACATTTGCAATATGTCGGAATTAACACGGCTTCCGGGTCAACAGATTTCCTTTCGCGATAACGCTATGGACACAACAGCAACTGAAAAGTTCTGTTTGGTGGCTCAATGCGATCGCGAGCGGTTTTCATTGGCGGTTCTGGATAATCTCACCAACGATTTTCTTGCATTCGAATCGTGGAATTACAGGAAAGCCGTAACACAACTTCAACTGTCAGAGCAACTGGATCGTATGTTTACAGATCATCCATGGTTGCTGAACGGATTCAAACGCGTGGATGTGATTATTACGACGGAAAAATTCACATTGGTTCCTTCTTCACTGTTCGATAGTTCATCCGCGCGCGAAGTGCTTTCCTTCAATGTTCCGCTGCAGGATAATCAGATCGTACGCACGGATATTCTGCGCATGGCTGATGCGCGCATGATCTACGCAATTGATCCGAAGCTGGAAAAAGTGCTGAACCGGCTTGCACCTTCACCGAGAATCCGGCACCATCTGACGCCGCTGATTGAGAAGGCGCTTTCTCAGTCGAAAAATAAAAACAACAAAAGCATCGCTGTTCATATTCGTCAGGGTCAGTTTGATCTTATCGCAGTTGAAAACGGCAAGTTGCTTCTTGCAAATGTTTTTGAATATCATTCTCCTGAAGATTTCATCTATTACATTTTGTTTGCAGCAGAACAGCTTCGACTGAATCCTGAAGAATTCGAATTGAATATTTCAGGAGAAGTGGAACAGGATTCCGCACTTATAAAAATTGCCGGAAAATATGTTCGGAATGTGATACTGGCTAAACGTGAATCAGGACATCGCTTCGCAAAAGGTTTTGATCAATTCCCGGAACACTTCCACTTCAATCTTTTCGCACTTCATTTCTTCGCATGATCCGAATCATCGCCGGAGAGTTTAAGGGAAGAAGAATTTCCGCTCCGAAAAACCTTCCGGTACGCCCGACAACAGACTTCGCCAAAGAAGCCATGTTCAATATTCTGAGAAACAAGTTCGAGTTCGAAAATATACGCGCATTGGATTTATTCTGCGGAACAGGAAACATCAGTTACGAGTTGGCTTCCAGAGGAACTACAGACATCACCGCTGTAGATATTGATGCCGGTTGCATACGATTCGTGAAAGACACAGCGCATATGCTCGGGATGAAATCCATTCACGCATTGAATTATGATGTATTCAAGTTTGTTAAGAAACAAACGCAGCAGTGGGACATCATCTTCGCCGATCCGCCTTACACACTGGACAGAATTCCTGAAATCCCTGAACTCATATTAGCGCAGAATATTCTTACACCCGGCGGATGGCTTGTAGTTGAACATCCTCCGCGCATGAAATTCAATCCGGATTTACCATTGATTGAAGCCAGAAGTTACGGCAAGGTAAACTTTGCGATTTTCGGTACACCGGAATCGGAATCCTGAGGCACTGATTTCAAGTCTGTAATTCAGTAACTTTACGTTATGGAAAAAATCGCTGTATTTCCCGGCTCCTTCGATCCTTTCACCAAAGGACACGAATCCATTGTTCGACGTTTATTGCCTTTGTTTGACAAAATAATTGTTGCCATTGGCGTGAACAGTCACAAACAATACTTTTTCCCGCTGGAAAAACGCAAACAGTGGATTGAACAGACCTTCAAAGGAGACGTACGCGTAAGCGTTGACAATTTCACCGGATTGACAATAGATTATTGTCACAAGATGAATGCGAAATATATTATCCGCGGCTTGAGAACAACTACTGACCTTGAGTTTGAAAAAGCGATTGCTCAGATGAATAAATCCATGGCAGATGATATCGAAACACTTTTTATTCTGCCAACTCCCGAACTCAGCGCAATAAATTCCACAATTATCCGTGATATAGTTCGTAACGGCGGCGATGCCTCACGTTTTGTTCCTGAGGGAATTAACCTCAAACTGTAACTTGGCACGTCATTTGGGTTATAGACACATGAAACGGCTGATTTATTCCATTTGTTTGCTTCTTTCCGCTTTTGCATTGAATGCAAAGGAGTGTACAATTTTCGGTCGGGCCGGTGCAGGAGCCGGAAATGTGATTACGTTGAATATGTACGATGACTATATCACGTACACAGAAAAAAAACTGGCGGAAACTATTACGGGCGACAGCGGAAAATTCTCGATTACCGTTGACATCGAAGAAATCAAATGGATGTTTCTCCGTTGCGAAAATCTTTACGGATTTGTATTTGCAGAACCCGGACGAAAAACGGAAGTATTCTTCCCGTCCCGCGATCCGGATGTTCATGTAAGCACGGAAACCAACTACGAAGTTCCGGTGACGATTTTCACAACCGATTCTACCGACATGAACTTTCTCGCGTCGGATTACAATGCTCAATTCCTGCACTTCTGGGGCAATGCAGACGATACAACTTCACTGGACAATTACATGTATTTCGTTGTCGGGCAATCGGCATTGGTTCTCGATTCCTTTCACCGGCAAATGACGCGTCATTATGCGTGGGTGAAAAATCCATATTTCAGTCAATGGATGGAATACGGATTTGCATCACTGGAAAACGCCACGTTTCAGAGTGAGCGCAGAACAGCACAGCGTTATCTGATTGGAAAACCGATTGGTTACGACAATCACTCTTACATGGAATTCTACAACACATTCTTCAAAGATTACATGTATCGCTGGTCAATGCGCAAGCAAGGAGAAGGAATTTACAACGCGATTAACAATCTTGTCAGCTATGACAGCGCGATGGCCGCAATGCGTAATCTGCCTTACATGTACAACGACACGATTAAAGAGCTGACATTATTGAAGGGCCTGAGCGAGTTGTATTACGTAGTCAGTTACGACCCTCGTAATGTGATTGCGGTTGCGCAGCAAGTGAGCATCGTAAGCAAGATCAGCGAACACCGGCAGATTGCTCGGAACATTGTAACGATGTTTTCCAAACTCCGCATTGGAAGCGCGGCTCCGCATTTTACGGGAATCAATATGAAAGAAGAACGTATTGATCCGCTTGAGATGTATAAAGGCAAATACGTATATCTGTTTTTCTATGCCAGCTGGAATGTGAACTCCGTAAATGAAATGCGTTACATGGCGGATCTGCAGAAGAAATACGGAAAGTCAATCATGTTCGTAAGCATTTCAGTTGATCAGGACACCAACGCCTGGAAGAAATTCCTGAAAGCGAATCCGAAATACAACTGGTTGAATTTGCATTACGATTTTGATTCACGCACAAAAGACAAATACAATCTGTACGGCGTCCCTGTCGGCTACATTATTGATCCTGATGGAAATCTGTTTACATCGCCTGCGGATAATCCTTCCGGAGATCTGGAATACGTAATGTACAGAATTCAGAATCCGAAGAAGCCGCCGCTGATAAAACCGGGTGATCGTTAATTGAGTGCGTTCAGCACCTCAAGAATAGAACCGTACGTATTGCTCTTCGCTTCTTCAACACCTTTTCTGTCGAGCCATTCCGCTTTGGTAATTCCTTCTTCCGTTTGCGGAATCAATTTGCGGGAATCTGTAGTACTCATCTCGTACCACCAAGTACGTTTCAGATGAAGTTTATCGTTGATCTTGTACGTATGATACGTGTTCGGTAATTCGCGAAGAATCTTCAGCTGAGTAATCCCGCATTCCTCTTCCACTTCACGCACAGCCGACTGTTCAGGAGTTTCACCTTTCTCCATTTTCCCTTTCGGCAAATCCCATTTTTCATTTCTGAATATCATGAGCAATTTGCTTTCAGAATTCCGTACTGCTCCGCCGGCAGCATTAACAAGTTTTGACATATGCTCAATCTTCGCCAGAACACGCGCAGGGTCATTATGCAGAATAATAACTTTTCTGAAAAACACTGATTCTGAGTGTGCCAGATCAATCATCAGAGAAAGCGTTTCTGCTGAGTCGTAATTCACCACAAGAGTTCCCGGAACATTCGCTTCAGCACCTGCGTCAGGCATGAATTCGAAGCAACGGTTGTTGATGAAAACTTTGTAGATTTGCGGCATATGATTACTAATGCGGAAACAGCAGCGAAAGTTGCGGAATTTCTACTTCAAATCAAAGCAGTAAAACTTCAGCCATCGAATCCATTCACATGGGCTTCAGGATGGAACTCCCCTATTTATTGCGACAATCGTAAAACACTGTCGCACCCCCGAATCCGGACTTTTATACGTCAGAAATTCGTAGAGGCTATCAATGCAAGATTTCCTAAACCAGATGTGATTGCCGGTGTTGCAACCGGAGCAATTGCACAAGGTGTGTTGGTTGCAGAAGAAATGGGATTGCCATTCATCTATGTGCGTCCAGAGCCGAAGAAGCATGGTCTTGGCAACATGATCGAAGGCGAATACAAATCCGGTCAGAGCGTTGTTGTAATCGAAGATCTGATTTCAACAGGCGGTAGCAGTCTGAAAGCTGTTGAAGCATTGCGTGATGCAGGTTGCGAAGTGAAAGGAATGGCGGCGATCTTCACTTATGGATTCGCAGACGCGGAAGCGAATTTCAGACAGGCAAACGTACCTCTTGTTACTTTGAGCGATTACTCGGCTCTAATCCGTCAGGCGATGAATGAAAATCTGATCGCGGAGTCTGAATTGGAAACGCTTGAAGCTTGGAGAAAAAACCCATCAACCTGGGGCAAATAAATCAGAAACTAACTTCAATTTCAGGTTTCGGCATAATGTGAATGTGCAGAGAATATCGAAAATTGAGAACGATTAAACACAATGACCCACATCGAAACCGAAAAAGTTAATTGCACTGAATCAGCGGAAAAAATTTTCACTTTTCTTTCCGACTTCAATAACTTCAAAGCACTGATGCCTCCTCAGGTAACAAATTGGGAGTCCACAACTGATACGTGCAGTTTTACAATCAACAACATGGCTACTGTGGGAATGAAAGTTCTCTCTAAAGAGCCGCATTCAAAAATTCATATCGGTTCTGACGGAGGAAAACTTCCTTTCTCTTTTACTCTGGATGTGCTGATCACTTCAACAGGTGCTTCAACGTCAGTGGGACAACTCGTATTTGACGCCGATATTCCGATTTTCTTACGCCCCATGGTGGAAGGTCCGTTGAAGAATTTCTTCAATATGCTGGCCGCTAAAATGGCGGATATTCACTGATTGCGCGGATCTGCCGCAAGTCAATTCCGAATTCGTATAAAATGTAACGACGGTCACAAACTTTGACCGCCATTCTTTCTAATTTTGGGCTGAATCAATTTTGAATCGCTCAAACATCTTTATATGCCAAAAGGAATTTACAATGTACCTGTACCGGTAAATGAACCGGTGAAACAGTATGCACCCGGATCTGCGGAGCGCATCGAATTGAAAAAAATGCTTGCCGAGTTGCGCTCAAAGGAACTCGATATTCCGATGTACATCGGAGGTAAAGAAGTTCGCAGCGGACAGACGGCGCGCCTTGCTCCTCCACATGATCACAAACACACATTGGGTCATTTCCATAAGAGCGGAAAAGAACATATTCAGCAGGCCATTGATGCTGCACTTGCTGCAAAAGAAAAGTGGGCTGCGTTGTCCTGGGAACATCGCGCCAGCATTTTCCTGAAAGCAGCAGATCTTATCGCAGGTCCTTACCGCGCGAAACTCAATGCCGCAACAATGTTAGGACAGTCGAAAAATGCTTTCCAGGCGGAGATTGATTCTGCTTGCGAAATCATCGACTTCCTACGCTTTAACGTGCATTTCATGCAGGAAATTTACCGCCAGCAACCTGCTTCTGCTCCGGGAATGTGGAACAGACTGGAATGGCGTCCGCTGGAAGGATTTATTTACGCACTGACTCCGTTCAACTTCACGGCAATCGCAGGCAACCTTCCGACATCTTGTGCAATGATGGGAAATGTTGTGGTGTGGAAACCAAGTAACACGCAGGTGTATTCCGCAAATGTTCTCATGGAAATTTTCATGAAAGCCGGACTGCCTGACGGAGTAATCAATCTCATTTATCCTTCCGGCCCTGAAGCAGCTGAAGTGATTTTCAATCACCGTGATTTTGCAGGAATACATTTCACCGGATCAACGGAGGTTTTCCAGAATATCTGGCAGACAATCGGAAACAATATCCACAAGTACCGATCATACCCGCGCATTGTTGGTGAAACAGGTGGTAAAGATTTCGTGATGGTTCACAAAAGTGCGGATGCTGCGTCAGTTGTTACTGCACTTTCAAGAGGAGCATTTGAGTATCAGGGACAAAAATGTTCGGCTGCTTCACGCGCATATATTCCATCCAATTTGTGGAATGATGTAAAAGCCGGACTGCAGAAAGATCTGGCTTCTTTCAAAATCGGCCCGACAGAAGACTTTACAAATTTCGTGAACGCCGTGATTGATGAGAAGTCTTTTGACAAACTCGCGAAATTCATCGATGCAGCGAAAGCAGATAAGAATGTGGAACTTGTTGCCGGCGGAACGTATGATAAATCGAGCGGTTACTTCATTCATCCAACCGTAATTAAAGCCAACGACCCGAAATATGTAACCATGTGCGAAGAGCTTTTCGGGCCGGTACTTACGATTTACGTTTACGACGAAAACCAGTTTGAAGAAACTTTGAAGCTTGTGGATTCCACTTCGATTTATGCTCTTACCGGTTCCATTATTTCCAACGATCGCTATGCCATCGAGACTGCAACGAAAGCATTGGTGAACAGTGCCGGGAATTTCTACATCAACGACAAGCCAACCGGTGCAGTTGTTGGACAACAGCCGTTTGGCGGAGCCCGCGGATCAGGAACCAACGACAAGGCCGGAGCCATGATCAATCTTCTCCGCTGGGTATCGCCGCGAACAATCAAAGAAACCTTTGTTTCTCCAACAGATTACAGGTATCCGTTCCTTCAGAACGACTAATCCAGTTTATTATATTCAGAAAAACCCGATTCCGTTTTCACGAATCGGGTTTTTTTCTATTTTCGCTGTGTCAAATCGACGGTTTTATTCCCCCTGACCTGAGATCTGAACGATGACCCTAGTAAAAACGTCGTTTATGATTCATGTTGGAAAACTTGTGAAGACCACAGCCACAAACTGCGGTGTCACAACGAAAGAACTGTCGAGGAGACTCGGAGTTTCTCAAAGTACTGTTGAAAACTACGTCAAGCGCAGCTCTTTGGACATTGAGATCCTGAAAAGGATTTCAGATGTACTTGAAGTAAATCTGATTGATCGCTTTCTTCATGAATGCGGCGATACAGGTTTCACTGTCATAACCAAAGAACACCGCGACGCTCGCGCCGAACTGCACAGCGTACAGCTTGAATTGGAAAAGCTGGCCTGTGAAAATTTTCTTCTGAAAGAAGAAATCAACCGGATGCGAAAGGGGCTCAGCATTATTACGGAACAACCGTTAATGAATGAATTGAATACAGCAACCAGAACCCGGGCACAAACAGTTTATAGATGGCATAACCCCTGATCATCTAATACCACAAGGACAAACATTATGGCGATTCACATTGGTAAAGTTATCAGGAAACACCTCGAAGAAGCGGGAATGACGAAAAGCGAATTCGCCCGAAGATTGGAGACTTCTCCGCAGAACATTTACGGGATTTTCAAACGTCGTTCATTAGACACCGAACTTTTGAAAAGTATTTCAAGAATTCTTAATTACGATTTCTTTCAATACTATTCTTCTTCGGCGCTGATCGTTCATGACGAAAAAGCACCGTATGGTAAGGAACGTGTTCTTACAGCGCTCGACTTGCAGAAGGAAGTTGAAAAACTCCGCAAAGAAGTAGACGTATTGAGAAACGAGAATCAATACCTGAAGGAAATTCATCAACTGATGAAAGAAAAACAATCGAAGAAATAAAAAAAGCCCCCGAATTGTCGGGGGCTTTTTTTGTTATTCCGTTGTTTAGCGAAGGTGAATTGTATAAGTGTTGTTGCCGATTGTTACAGTTGCAACATCATCGCACGCACCTGTTCCGAAATCCACTGTTCTCATTGGTCGTGATGCCGGAGTAATCTGAACTATTCCCTGCACGAAGTGGCGGCGGCATCCGATTGCCATGTTACGGATCAATGGACTTGTAATATTCACAGTGAAGTTTTCTCCGGAAGCACTCGTACCACTTGCTGTTCCGGTAATTGAGTACATATCATCCGACCAGATCATGCTCGCTTCTCCGGTGATCCACTCACGCTGGCGCTGTGATGTCCATGTAATGGTGCCGCCGTTATTCGCAAGCACAATTGAACCGTTCACGTCAATATCATATACCAAATGTCCACTTGCGTTGTGTCCCAGATTGGTTACTGTTTTTGTTCCCAGTACCTGATTGTCATTCACAAAATAGTTATCGAATCCGATTGTATGGGTAGAAGCTGAATCACGATACTGCCCGGTGTAATAAACAAGGATCTTTCCTCTGCGTGAACGACCGTCATTGCATGTGCAGTTCGCACTTCCGAAATCAATTGTGATTGTATCCTGATCTGCGCCGTTAAGGGTGTCAAAAGTCAATGTAGCACATGTGCTGAGCAAACCTTCCGTTGGTCCGCCACGGTAATTCGACAAAGAGCCGCTGCGTCCTGCTTCATCAGCGATATTCGTTACATCGCTGTAACATGATTCTGCAAATGCATTATCAGCCGCTGCGTTGGTGTCTGTATCTTCTTCATCACGGCGACAACCGGTGAACAATACTGCAGAAACAGTGAGCATTGTAAGAGTTGAGAAAATGAATCTTGAGGTTTTCATGAGTTTTGAATTTATGTTGTTGGTTCTTTTCCGTTTTCGCATTGTATGACGCAGGTTGTTCTGCCCGGTTTAAAGAACGGATCAATATTCATCTCAATATACTGTTTTTCAGTACATTAAAAAGTGTTTCTGAAGTACTCACTCATCAGAATTCCAGCGGCAATTCCAGCATTTAATGACTCCGCACCTGAATTTTCTGCACGTGGAATTGCAACAGTTACATCCAGTAATTGTGCGATATCATTACGAATTCCGTTGGATTCATTCCCGATTATCAATGCACCGGATCTGCTCCACTCCGTTTTATATACATCTGTACCATCCATTGCGGCACCGTAAACAGAAAAAGCGGTGTTGTTCTTAGCAGCATTCTGACGAAGCAAATTCACTGCCGACTTCAAGTCAGAAGAATGCAATCGAACACGAGTAACTGAACCCATTGTAGCCTGAATCACTTTCGGATTCCAGAATTCAACGGAATCTTCAGACGCAACAATATCACTGATACCGAACCAATCTGCAGTTCTTATCAATGTTCCCATATTACCCGGATCCCTGATTCCATCCAGCATCAAAACCAATCCTTGATTAACTCCCGCTGCATTGATATCATATTCCGGAATTTCAACTACAGCCAGTACTTCAGGAGCGGTTGTCATAGACGACATTCTTTCCATATCCATCACCTTCACAACTTCGCTTGACTCTGCTTTCATTGCGCTCGCATGGTTATCTACGATCCAAGATTCAACACCGCAGACCTGCTGAACGGTAAATCCCGAATTCAACATTTCACGAACGAGTTTGTCGCCTTCGGCAACAAAAAGGCGATGTTCTTCACGAAATTTCTTCTGTTGAAGTGAACGAATAAATGAAATCCTGTTATTAGAAAGCATAATGGCTGAATTCAGGCTGCTATATTTGCAAACTTACGTCTTCTCTTAAACAATACGTGAAACGATCGGCGCTGTACATGTTTTTTATTCTTCTGACCGTTATTATCTGGTCAGGTTGCCGTTCGCATTTACTTACGGATGGAACCGCAATGCGCGTTCCTGAGGGAAAAAAGATGGTGAAGAAAGTATTCATCACTTGTTCCGATCCCGAAATCAATAAATCTGAGATGTACGGTTACGTGAAACAGAAACCCAACCGTAAACTTCTCGGATACAACGGACCTCATCTGTTTCACCTTCGCAAAGACAAACCGAAGTACAAAAACGGAGCAGGATTTCCACTTTACCTGATTATTCATAATCTGGTCAATCCGGAACGCGAAGCAAAGCGTGCTGCAAAAAGAGATGCACGATTTGCAGCGAAAACCAAAAAGAATAAAAAGAAACACCGCACAATCGGAGAGATACTACACAGCATCGGTGAAGCTCCGGTTATTCTTGATACCAATACCACCAACCGTTCTGCACAGCAGATGGAAATGTATCTGAATAACAAAGGATACTTCAACAGTGTGGTGGAAGACAGCATTGCGTATCCTACGCTGTTCAGGAATCACTATCTGAAAAAGTCTCACGACTCCGTGAACATTTTCGGACATGTGCGCAAAAAGGTGATCGTTTATTACACTGTAAAACCTGCTCCCGTTTACCGTATCAGAAATGTTATCTGGAGTGTGCAGGACACCGGACTTGCCCAGATTGTTTACCGCGACTCAGCAATTTGCAAATTAAAATCAGGTGCGCATTATGATGTAGACGTAATAGATGCTGAGCGCGATCGCATCGTGAACGAATTACGCAACAACGGATATTTCCAGTTCTCCCGCGAATATGTACGTTTCCGCGTTGACACAACAGTAGGAGATCATCAGGCCGATATTTCAATTCAGGTCTTGCGTCGCGAATATTTCGTGAATGATTCAACACGGCTTGAATACAATCACCAGAAATTTTCCGTTGGAAGAGTTACAGTGAAAACAATTTACACCACATCGCAGCTCAAGAATGATACGGTGCGTTATGACACAACAATGTTTGACGGCATTGCCATGCTTCGGAATATTTCACGTGAGAAAGAACTGCGATACCGACCGGAAATCATTGCGGAAAGAATTATGTTCCGTCCTGACACCCTCTACAGACAGAAATATTTCGAAAACACATACACGCAGCTGAATGGTTTGAGAATCTTCCGTCAGGTTCTTGTTGAACCGAAAATTTCCGGCAATGGCAAAGTTGATGTCCAAATCATTCTGTTTGCAATTCCGAAACAGAACTATGCAGCACAGGTAGAAGGAACGAACACCGGAGGTTATCTCGGAATCGGAGGAAGTTTTGCATATCAGAACAACAATCTGAATCGCGGTGCCGAATTACTCGAGTTCCGTGTAAAAGGCGGAACCGAAGCACAACAACCTTTGTCGCAGGATGATCAACCTGACGCTGCAGATCAGATTACATTCAACACCATTGAAGCCGGAGCGGAATTATCACTCAACATTCCGCGCGCGATGTTTCCTTTCCGCAAAATCGGACGCAACGGAGAACAACGGCGCACCACTTTTTCTTCGAGCGGAAACTACCAGCGAAGAGTGGATTATGATCGCCTCCTCATCAACTTCTCTTGGGGTTACACATTCCGCGCAAACAGATGGAACCGCATCGGAATTTATCCGGTAGAACTGAACGTTGTAAAAGTGAATCCGCGACAGGGATTGATAGATCTCCTGAACAACGGTGACGCTTTGCTTCGTTATCGATTCACAGATCACCTCATCAACGATTGCAGATTCAGTTTCATTCACAACCAGCAGAGCAATAAGAACAGCAAATGGCATCCGGTATTGCGCGTTGATGCTGAAATCAGCGGACTCAGTGTTTATCCGTTCATGAAGGCAATCAATGCAACTCCGGACACGAACGGTTCTTACGAAATCGGAGGAATTCCTTTCTCACATTATGCGCGATTCTATTTAAGCGGAACAGTATTCCGCGACATCGGCGATCACCAGCAACTGGTAATGCGCATGGTTTACGGAGCCGGTTTCCCTCAGAAAAACTTCGCTACGCTTCCGCTTGAAAAATCATTTTATGGCGGCGGTGCTAACGGTATACGTGCATGGCAGGCTCGCAATCTCGGACCGGGTGCTCGGCAGGTTCCGGCCGATCAGCAGTTTGCTCAGTTTGGTGAAGTTCAGATTGAATACAACGTTGAATTGCGTTTCCGCATTTCGAAAACCATGTTCGGAGCTTTATTTGCAGATGGAGGAAACATCTGGTTGTTACCAAGTACGCAGTTGAACGAAGATGCAGAGTTCAGCATCAAGGACTTCTACAAGGATTTCGCTTTCGGTCCCGGATTCGGTTTACGATATGATCTCAGCTTCTTTATCGTTCGTCTTGACTTGGCTTTCAAAGTTCGTGACCCGGCAAAAGATTACGGAGAACGTTGGTGGCGACCTTCTCAGCAGTTCATCCCTCCTGCCAACCTGAATTTCGGCATCGGCTATCCGTTCTGATTTTTCATCACGGATTTACGCCGTATTTGGCAAATTCGCCTGAAATCGCCGATTTCTGCCTGAAAGAGATCAGTCAATATCTGCGAACTTATTATTAGATTTGCCGTCCAATAATAAAAGACAAATATCCAGAAATATGGCGATTGACAAGATCCGTGAATTACTTGGGAATCAAGCAGATTCACTCCTGAATCACACCTGCAAAACCATTACAAAAGACCAGATTCATCTCCCGGGAGCTGATTTCGTGGATCGTTCTTTCGGACCTTCCAATCGTAATCCGCAGGTGCTGCGTAATCTTCAGGCACTTTACGGAACAGGTCGTCTGGCTAACACTGGATATGTTTCCATTCTTCCTGTAGATCAGGGAATCGAACATTCCGCAGGCGCATCCTTCGCACCGAATCCACTGTATTTCGACGGAGAAAATATCATCAAACTTGCAATTGAAGGCGGATGCAACGGTGTTGCTACCACATTCGGTGTGCTCGCTTCTGTGTCCAGAAAATACGCGCACAAGATTCCTTTCATTGTAAAGATCAATCACAACGAATTCCTTTCAATGCCTAACCGCTATGATCAGGGAATGTTCGGCAGCGTTGAAGAAGCATGGAATCTCGGTGCTTCTGCTGTTGGTGCAACAATCTATTTCGGTTCTCCTGAGTCATCACGACAGATCATCGAAGTGTCGCAGGCATTTGAGCGCGCGCACGAACTCGGAATGGCAACAATTCTGTGGTGCTACCTCCGTAATCCGGGCTTCAAAGTGAATGGCGTGGATTATCATGCTTCGGCTGATTTGACAGGACAGGCCAACCATTTGGGTGTTACTATTCAGGCAGATATCATTAAGCAGAAATTGCCAACGAATAACGGCGGTTACAATGCAACCGGTCACGGAAAAACACATCCGAAAGTATATTCAGAATTGAGTTCAGATCATCCGATTGATCTTTGCCGTTATCAGGTTGCAACTTGCTATATGGGTCGCAACGGACTGATCAACTCAGGTGGAGAATCAAAAGGAGCAACGGATCTCGCAGAAGCAGTTACAACAGCAGTAATCAACAAACGCGGTGGCGGACAAGGATTGATTTCAGGAAGAAAAGCATTCCAGAAACCAATGAAAGAAGGTGTTGCGTTGCTCAATGCAATCCAGGATGTTTATCTGGATCAGAACATCACTATTGCTTAATGCAGCAGTGAACGATTAACAAGTGAACGAATAAACCACACAATGAGTTGGTTCAAGAGAATTAAAGAAGGCATCACCACGAGCACGAAGGAGAAGAAAGAAACTCCTGAAGGATTGTGGCACAAGTGTGACGAGTGCAAAAAGGTATTCACTACGGATGACTGGACCACGAATGTGTGGACATGTCCGAATTGTGAGTATCACGATCGTATCGGTTCAGAAGAATATTTCTCTCTGTTGTTTGATGACAATGCGTTCACCGAACTCGATCCGAATCTGAGCTCAGGAGATCCGCTGAAATTTGAAGACACGAAGAAATATCCTTCACGTCTTGCAGATTCACAGAAGAAAACCGGATTGAAAGATGCTTTGCGTTCAGCACACGGAAAAGTAAACGGGAATGATCTTGTGGTTTGTTGTATGGACTTTGCGTTCATCGGCGGTTCCATGGGTTCTGTAGTGGGAGAGAAAATTGCACGTGCTGCAAAGTACTGTCTCGAGAAACGCATTCCGCTGATGATCATTTCAAAGTCAGGTGGCGCGCGTATGATGGAAGCTGCACATTCATTGATGCAGATGGCAAAAACCTCTGCACGTCTGGCTCAATTGGATGAAGCAGGAATTCCTTTCATCTCTTTGCTTACTGATCCGACTACAGGCGGTGTTACTGCGTCTTACGCAATGTTGGGCGATCTCAATATAGCAGAGCCGGGTTCACTGATCGGTTTCGCAGGTCCGCGCGTAGTGAAAGAAACAATCGGAAAAGATCTTCCGAAAGGATTCCAAACCGCTGAATTCGTACTGGATCACGGGTTCCTTGACGCTATCGTAAACCGTAAAGAACTGAAGGCTACGGTTTCCCGATTGCTGGTGATGTTCAAGTCGTAAGCAGAATTAACACGCTGATTTTCGCTGAAAACGCAGCTTTTCGCCGATTTAACATCAGAAGTACGCCATTTTAAAGTAAAATACTATCTTTGCGCTCCCGAAAGGGAAGTTAATTCACTAATTATTAATCATCTTAATCCACAAACAGCATGTCATACCTGACGTCGGACATTAAGAAAGACATCTTCAAGAAGCACGGTAAATCTGAAAAAGACACCGGTTCGCCAGAAGGACAGATCGCTCTTTTCACACACCGTATTTCTCACCTTACGCAGCACCTTAAGCAGAAGCCGAAGGACAAGAACACTGAACGTTCCCTGATTCTTTTGGTTGGTAAGCGTAAAGCACTTCTCGATTACCTCAAGAAAAACAACATCGAGCGTTACCGCGCAATCCTCAAGAAGTTGGATATCCGTAAGTAATGAATCGGTAGTAACAATACACGAAGGCATCCCTTAAAGTCAGCAGGGATGCTTTCGTCTTTTATAGCAACCCGCTGACAAGCTGCAAACAAGAAGAAAAAACAATTATGCAACTAGGAATTTCAAAATCATTCGACCTTGGTGATGGACGTACCATCACAGTCGAAACCGGAAAATTGGCAAAGCAGGCTGATGGTTCCGTAGTAGTAAAGATGGGTAACACCATGCTTTTGGCTACTGCTGTTTCTGCACCTGAAGCAAAACCCGGAGTGGATTTCATGCCGCTTACTGTTGATTACCGCGAAATGTTCGCATCAACAGGACGCATCCCCGGAAGTTTCTTCCGTCGTGAAGCAAAACTTACCGACGCGGAAGTACTGAGCAGCCGTCTCGTTGACCGTGCGCTCCGTCCGCTTTTCCCTGAAGATTATCACGCAGATACACAGGTTCTCATTTACCTGATCTCTTCCGATAAATCAATCAACCCTGATTGTCTCGCAGGTTTCGCTGCATCAGCCGCAATCGCAGTTTCAGACATTCCGTTCAACGGACCGATCTCTGAGGTTCGCGTAGGCCGCATCAATGGAAAATTCATTCTCAATCCAACTCTTGCTGAGATGGAACAATCCGACATCGACATGATGGTTGCAGGTTCTGCAAAAGACATCATGATGGTGGAAGGTGAAATGAAAGAAGTTTCTGAAGCCGACATGCTTGAAGCAATCAAATTTGCTCACGAAGGCATCCGCAAGATGATCACTGCGATCAACGAACTCGCGGCGATGGTTGAGAAATCAAAAGTGAAGCGCACTTACTCGCACGAAACACACAATGAAGAACTCCGCGAGAAAGTAAAATCATATTGCTACGACAAAGTTTATGCTGTAGCTATGAAGAAGAACCCGAACAAGAGTCAGCGTAAAGACGACTTCAAAGCGGTGTTCGATGAGTTCTGGGCAACACTTACTCCGGAAGAACAGACCGACGAAAACAAAACACTTGCGAAACGTTACTACCATGAAGTGGAATACTATGCGATCCGCAACATGGTTCTCAACGAGCGCGTACGTTTGGATGGCCGCGGACTTGCAGACATCCGTCCGATCTGGTCGGAAGTTGGATACCTTCCAATGGCACACGGTTCTGCTGTATTCACTCGCGGTGAAACACAATCGCTCACCACTGTTACACTCGGAACAAAGTTGGATCAGCAGATGATTGATTCTCCGATTTTCCAGGGAGATGCAAACTTCCTTTTGCACTACAACTTCCCTCCGTTCTCAACAGGTGAAGCAAAACCAATGCGCGGTACAGGTCGTCGTGAAGTAGGTCACGGTAACCTTGCATTACGTGCATTGAAAAATCAGCTTCCTGACAACAACACATACACAATCCGTATCGTTTCTGATATTCTTGAATCAAACGGTTCTTCATCTATGGCAACAGTGTGCGCAGGTACGCTTGCTTTGATGGATTGCGGAGTGCAGATCAAGAAACCGGTATCGGGAATTGCAATGGGATTGATCACCGACACAAAGAGCGGCAAGTTCGCAGTGTTGTCTGACATCCTCGGTGATGAAGATCACCTTGGTGATATGGACTTCAAAGTTTGCGGAACAAAAGACGGTATCACTGCAGTGCAGATGGATTTGAAAGTGGACGGACTTCCATACGAAGTGATGGCACAGGCTCTTGAGCAAGCGAAAGCAGGACGTGCGCATATTCTCGGTGAAATGATGAAGACTATTTCCGAGCCGCGTGCAGAACTGAAAGAGCATGCACCACGCATGGTACAGCTTCGTATCCCGCGCGAGTTTATCGGAGCGGTTATCGGACCTGGCGGAAAAATCATTCAGGAAATGCAGCGTGAAACCGGCACTACAATCATGATTGAAGAGCAAGGTGAATTCGGTATCGTTGATATCGCCGCATCAGATAAAACTGCAATCGACAAAGCAGTAGCAAAAGTGAAAGCGATTGTTACGATGCCGGAAGTCGGAGAAGTTTACGAAGGCAAAGTGAAGAGCATTATGGCTTTCGGTGCATTCGTTGAATTCCTCCCGGGCAAAGACGGATTGCTGCACATCTCTGAAGTAGATTGGAAGCGTCTGGACAACCTCGACGGTATCCTGAAGCAAGGAGACATGGTTCAGGTGAAACTCGTGGAGATCGATCCGAAGACCGGTAAATTCCGTCTTTCAAGAAAAGCTTTGATGCCGAAGCCGGAAGGTTATCAGGAGCGTCCGCCGCGCGAGAATCGCGGACCGCGTCCTCCGAAGACTGAGAACGCTAACGAGCAGAAATAATCTCACGAAACTCCTCCCGAATAACGGGGGGAGTTTTCTTTTTATACCGCTTCGTTTCCCCGCAAGGCACAATATTTGCGGCTTCCGGTAATTCACAATCCGACCCGGTTTCCCACAAATCGTAACCTTTTTAGTTATCTTTCGTTTACTTAGGCGGAAATAAAAGATAAACCCATCCATACTGAATGAAACACTAATACAATAACCCCCCACCGAGTATGCGTCAATTAAAAATTTCAAAACAGGTTACCAACAGGGAAACGGCGTCCCTGGATAAGTATTTGCAGGAAATCGGTCGTGTAGATCTGATCACTGCTGAAGAGGAAGTGGAGCTTGCCGGTCGGATCCGTAAAGGCGATCAGCAGGCACTTGCGAAGATGGTGAATGCCAACCTCCGTTTCGTGGTTTCTGTATCTAAGCAGTACCAGAATCAGGGATTGAGTCTTCCCGATCTGATCAACGAGGGCAACCTGGGATTGATCAAAGCTGCGCAACGTTTCGATGAAACACGCGGTTTCAAGTTCATTTCATACGCAGTATGGTGGATCCGTCAGTCTATTCTTCAGGCTTTGGCTGAGCAGTCGCGTATTGTTCGCTTGCCGCTGAATAAAATCGGATCAATCAATAAAATCAATAAAACGTTTGCCCGCCTTGAGCAGGAATACGAACGCGAACCGAGCGCTGATGAAATTGCAGCAGCTTTGGAACTTTCTCCTGAAGACATCAAGGAAGCAATGCGTAACGTTGGCCGTCACGTTTCCATGGATGCTCCTCTCGCGTCAAGCGACGAGAATACGAGCAACATGTACGATGTGATGCAGAGCGATGATATGCCGAGTCCGGAAAACACACTCATCAACGAATCACTTCGTCGTGAGATTGAGCGTGCGCTTTCCACTCTTACTTCACGTGAAGCGGATGTAGTACGCTTGTATTTCGGATTGAACGGAGCTCATGCGTTGACACTCGAAGAAATCGGTGAACGCTTTGATCTGACCCGTGAACGCGTGCGTCAGATTAAAGAAAAAGCGATTCGCCGTTTGAAGCATACGAGCAGAAGTAAATTGCTGAAGACGTATCTGGGATAATTTCATACAACTGCTTTTTCAGAAAAGGGCCTGCATTAAGGCTCTTTTTTATTTCAATAAATTTGTATCGTATTCAACATTCATGAAGAAACTTACTTTCCTCCTGGCGTTTGTTTTGTTTGCAAATCTTTCCTCAATGGCGCAGCGTTTTTTTCAGCGCGTTACGCACGAGCCAACTTGCACACAGCTATACATAAGGCACAGCATATTCTTTAGCGACGGCTCATCTATGATGCTTTCCGGTCTGACGGACGCGTCGATGGGAATTAGTAACGGCGGTTGTTTTTCATACGTCAACGCATCGGGAAATACACTTTGGATGCGCGCGTCTGACAGTCTTAGCGCAGACGGTGCAATCAAGCTGCCGGGCGGGGATATTGTCGTTATGGGTTACAGTCGGTATTTGGGTACTCCGGGGCTTACCGTTAGCGACGGAAATTTTGTATTGACCAGATTTACTTCAGCCGGTTCGGTTGTTTGGACCAAAGCATACGGAAACCAATATGATGATTACGGCAAGCACATTCAGCTGCTGCCAAACGGGACGATAGAAGTTTACGGTTGGTCCGAAGAATACGACAACGGAACAATGGATAATTTCCGAGCGCGAATATCTCAGTCCGGAACACTACTTGAGATGAAATTTCAATATTCATCAAACTCTTTGTATCCGGAATATTACGATTACGACCCCATTACAGGCAACACTTATTGTTTGAGTCAAGGTACTGTTGGTAGTTTTTATGTAACGTGCATCGACAGTACATTTAATATTGCTTGGGAAAACCATTACACAACGAACTTCTCAGTTATCAGATCCATCCGAGCAGTATCTAATGGTACAATCTTGGTTGCTGGCAGAACCGGCACGAATTCCAGTAATATAAACGACGGTTTTATTCTAAACATTTCTTCGACCGGCTTGACGCTTTGGTGTCAGAAATATTATTTCGGAGGAGAATCATGCCTTTCAGACGTTGACATGTCACCTTCCGGGTTAATAATTGCGACCGGGTATTCAGATGCGTACTCTGCATACACCTACCAGTCCAGTTACCGTAATCGGATGATAACCTTGTGTACATCCTCTCAAGGTGTACCATTGAGTTCAACAGTATATGGGAACAACATAACAGCTACCGGATCCGGAGCGTTTGTAAAAAATGACTCTACATTTTACTTCGCTGGTGAACATGGACTCCTTCGTCTTACGGACAGTTACTTGATTCTACGGGTAGATTCAACGTTGACCAACCCGGTATTTTGTTATGATACCGCAAGTGTTACTACAGCCAACTGGACCTTCACTTCGACTCCGCACAATTCAAATTATTCTTTACAGTCAGATACTGTACAAGAAATTAATACCAACGCCATATACGTTACTATCCCTATAACTAATACGTTGATCTGTCCTACATCGGCCCATACATATCAAGTTAACGGTCAAGTGGGAAGATGCGTTACTGCAACCAGTGATAGTTGTTTTGTCTTCGTTTCGAATGCAGGTTTGCTTAAACTAACCAAGTTTGATCCGGAAGGTAATATTATCTGGAGTCATCGAATCGGAACATCAAGTCCATATACCCCATCACAAGGCTTCGATATTGAAGAAGCCGAGAATGGAGATTTATTGATCGGGCATGGGTCAGACAATCTAAGTGCAGGAGGGCATGCGTGTTTAATGCGAACTGACCGTAACGGAATACCTATTTGGTGTACCGATAAATCCGTAGGAGGCAACGAAGTTTCTCATATTAAATCCGTAGTCGAAACGCCAAATAAAGAAATCGTTGCAATTGCAGGTCTGCAACAAGGTAACTTTCCTGTGACGGCTCGATTTGCAGTAATCAAATATGACAGTCTGGGACATTCAATCTGGACTAAAGAGTACGTCAACGTTCAGTCACAGGCCGGTGGTTTGGATGCAGATGGCAACGGAACTTCCGCATGCGGGAATAGTAGTTCTAACGCGTACGTTATTCAGACCGACACCGGAGGCAGTGTGCTGTGGTCACGTGAAGTGGCAAATGCCGGACCCAATTCGAGAGTGATGCTGAATTTCGTTGAAAGATGTCCCAACGGCGATGTACTTTACGCGGGTACAATTATCAGTTACAGCCCTACGACATACGCGCGTCCATACCTTATTCGCTTCGATCCAGCGGGCAATATCGTTTGGCAGAAAATGTATCAAGCAAGCACTGAAACTTCGTGCGGGACATTGGGATTAATTCAACTGAACGGAGATCAGTACATTGTCGGCGCACTTGGTTCTGCCGGTTCAACAGCGACCTATAAGTCATACACTTTTCGAATTGATTCGAACGGGAATGTGATTTGGGCTCAGTGCGCTTTACAGGTTGCCGGTCTGGGGATTGAATATGGCCCTGGTGATGTTGGTTATGATTCGAGTCTCGCCTTTCCTGCCTCAATATATGACAACTCGATCCATTTCAGATTCGACAAATACTCTGCCAATGGAATCGGACCATGCGGAGCAGTTGGAGCTGTTGTTACCGCAATAACCCCAACCACGACAACAATCACCAATCCGGGATTGTCTGCGTCAAACAGAACGCTTACCGAAACATATCTATCTACAACACTACTATTAGATTCAATTGGACGAAAATATGTGTGTACCGAAGGAGACACGTCATATTACAGCAGTGTCATCACTTCTGAAGCAGAACATCCATTCATTTCTGCAATAGACCTCACTCAACCTCATCTGTTCCCTGTCCCTGTTGATGACGAACTCAATATTACCGGGCTTCAGGGCGTGCGAAACTATATCATTAGCATTTATTCCTTGTCCGGACAAATACTTGAGCAAAACTCTTATACCACGAATGACTCAGGAGCATGTCAGGTTTTAACCGCACATTTAAGTCCCGGAGTATATCTGGTGCGGATTGCCGAGAGTGCGGGAACGTACATTTCAACAGCGAAAATTATTGTCCGGTAATTTCCGCCTGTGACACAAACAAAATTATACGAATGTTCCTCACGTACCGTATTTGGCACCTGAGGAACTCAAAGTAACACATAACTTGATTTAAGTCGGAGTATACTTTGATTCTTACGTGTGATCGCATATTTCGGAGAGAAGAAAAAGCGATTCGCCGTTTGAAGCATACGAGCAGAAGTAAATTGCTTAATACCTATCTGGGCTGATCAAACAAACTATTAAAAGGGAAGACATATAGTCTTCCCTTTTTTATTGTTCAAAATCAAACAATCGACCATTTGTGAAAACGTTGTATTTGTTGCATCTTAATGTAACTAATCGCTACCGCAAATGACATACATCAAAACCAATATTCCGCAACCGGGAATCGTGAGTCTGCTTTTCTATAAGGCTCCAACCGGCAGAGCATTATCCACTTTAGCGCACACGCTACTTCACGGGCCATCCACGCTCACATCAGGTGAACGCGAATTGATCGCTTCATATGTTTCCTATCTGAACAATTGTGAATTCTGTCATCTCTCACACAGTGCCGCTGCAAATGAACACTTGGCCGATAACGGCAAAGCCGTTCAATGCATCATTGAAAATGTTGACACAGCACCTGTATCGGCGAAAATGAAAGCTCTACTTAAAATAGCCGGCAAAGTGCAACTGAGCGGCCGTGAAGTAACGGAAGAGCATATTGAAGCAGCACGCAAAGCGGGTGCGACCGATGAAGAAATTCATGATACCGTATTGATCGCCGCTGCATTCTGCATGTACAACCGCTACGTTGACGGGCTTAAAACCGCGCTGCCCGAATCAAACGACGAATACAAGGACATGGGCAAACGATTGGCTACAAAAGGTTACAAATATGCGCCGG
Organism: Bacteroidia bacterium; assembly: GCA_023151315.1. Taxonomy (GTDB): domain Bacteria; phylum Bacteroidota; class Bacteroidia; order Palsa-965; family Palsa-965. Next base: position 3,745 of record JAKLJE010000004.1, on the reverse strand, counting down.
GTATAATTCTCTGGCTTGTGCGAAGAATTATGCGAAAAAACCCAATGAAGCTGCGTGAACGTGGTGTCGATTGGAAATAACTCAGAAATGCAGGTAAACAAGCGAAAAATCGGAGAAATAAGAAAGGTCATTTTCACTATATTCGCGTTGCAAACCACCTTACCTGCACATGAAAAAATTTCTACTTGCCTTGGCACTGCTGTGCTCTGTATTCTCTTTCGCAAATCAGGGCGGCCCTGACCAATACGGTTACACCTGGAAAGACAGTAACGAACCCGGAGGACCGGCTTATCAGTGGTGGGATATCACCCAGATCGGAACTCAATTGAACGGACTAGGCGATGACAACTTCATCGGGCCTGTTTCCTTGGGAAATCTCTATCCATATTATTGGTATAACGTTTCCAAATGCTGGGTAGGATCCAACGGATATATTTCATTCGGCCCGGGAAACATCGCTGCTAATTTTCCGGCTATCCCGAATCCGACCGGCGTTAATAATTACGTTGCTGGACATATGGCCGATTTGACTTTTCTCGGGATAAACAATCCAGGCAAAGTTTACGTTTATGCCAATGCCGACAGTTTCTGCATAGAATATCAGAACGTACCTTATTGGTCGCCGAGTTCTCCCGGTTTTACAGGAAGCAACACATTTGAAATTATTCTCAATCGTGCTGATTCTACAATCACGGTGAACTTTATGTCCTGCACCGGTGTTTCACAATCGAACTTCAGTACAGGAATTGAAAATGTCAGCGGTAATATGGGATTGCAGCCATTGACAACTCAGCCTGGTCTGAATTATACGATTCGTTATTACTATCCTGTGAACCCTTCTCTTGCTGTTACCGATGTCAGTGTTTCCTGGAATGGCAACGACGACAATGGCGGCATTTTCGTTCCCAACCAAACGGGGCCGTATTCACTTCAAACTGAAATAATGAATCAGGGTAACACTACTCTGCCTTCACTGACGGTTACGGGCAAGGTTACTGATATTTCGGGAACTACCTTGGTTAGCGACGTCTACACTGTAGCATCCGGATTACCTCCTGCGCAAAACGTTTTAATCACATATCCGAACGCGTCCTTTACTCCTGCTGCATTAGGAACACATCGTTATGTAACAACCATTTCTCCACTTCTCATGGATTCCACACCGGTCAATGATTCCATAATTCAGGAAATCGTTGTTGTGGATACTTCACTCACGACTATCGGACTGAACTATACAGCAAATCACACCAATCCTGTCATGAGTTCCATCTCCTGGAACGGCGGTCAAGGTGGTGTTGGAGTTTACATTGAACCTGCGTCATATCCGGCGCGAATTGTAAACACTACGTTCATTTGCGCAACAGCACCTGCATCAGGAATAGCATTCTACGCTAAAGTATTTGATGACGACGGTCCGAACGGTACGCCGGGAACACTTCTTGATTCCGTTCCGGTATTGGGCAACAACATTGTTCCGTATTCTGTTGTTACCGTTCCGCTTTCGAGTCCTGTTACAATCAACAGCGGAGGCGTTTATGTTGAGTGGGAGATGGCAACAACCACGGTGGCTATTGCGCAGGATCTTACTCCGCCATTCAGCCGTCGTACATATGAGGTATTCTCAGTGTATTGGTCAACTTATCGCGATTATCAGATTTGTGATTTCTTCATTGGTGTTGACTACCAGAAAGCGAATCCGGAAGATGTTGGTGTATGTGCGATCACTTCACCGGCAAACAATTCAACTGTTCCGGGGCCAACGAACGTATCGTGTTACATCAAGAACTACGGAAACTATCCTGACAACTACAACATCAACGTGAATTACAAACTTGCGAGCAATCCGACGATTGTAACGCAGCAGTACAACGGACCTCTCATCAATCCGGGAGATTCAGCTTACTTCACATTCTCAACGCAGTTGTCGCCTCCGTATTCAGGAAATGAAGTTCTGCTTGTGTGGACATCAAAACCAAGTGATGCAATTCTGAACAACGATACTTCTTCCGTAAACGTAATTCTGGTTGGTATTGAAGAACAAACTGCGATCAACGGAATGAGCGTTTATCCTGTTCCGTCCACTGACAATGTATCATTCCGATTTGACAACACCATCAACGAAGGAGCGATATTTATTATTCGCGACCTGAATGGTAAAGTGGTTTTGACGCAGAACGTGAACACAATTGCGGCCGGATCAATTATTACGCTTGATCTCAGTTCGCTTTCCAATGGAGTTTACACTTACAGTGTCAATACTTCCGAAACATCCGGCAACGGACAACTGATCATTAACCGATAACCGGAATAAATCAAAGCTTTTTCACACCCAAATAACAACATGAAACACATCTACTCACTTATTGCTGCAGTATGCTGCACAATTGTGCTCAATGCAGCACCTCCGGGATGGACATACACTGTTCCATACACCATTACTAATAACACAGGAACACCTGCGTATGGATATCAGGCGCGTTTGACTTTTGACAGTCAGACTCCGATCGGACTCGGTCAAATGAACGCATCCGGTAACGACATCCGCTTCGGGAAAGATTGTGCAGGTACAACACTTTTCAACTATTGGTTGGAATCCGGCATCAACACAACCACAACTGTTGCTTGGGTAAAAATTGATACGCTGCCCGCTAACGGAACAGTAACTTTTTACATGTATTTCGGAAATTCATCTGCAACAGCAGTATCTGCTATCCCCGGCGTATTTATCGGGCCACACTCTTCAACAGACAGTGTTGCCAGCGGTGGTGCAGGTGGTGCAACAAACAGCCAGCGCGGATTTCGTTTTTCACCTAATGAAGATGTGCTTGTTACACACTTCGGAAAACGCGAACCTAACGGATCAACACGATATGTAACTCTTTTCAACTATGTTACACAGGCAATCGTGTCACAACAACAAGTAAGTGGAGCTGCGGCGCAGTATAGCTATCAGAACATTGCCAATCCGATCTGGCTTACTCAAGGCACACAATATGTTCTTGAATTGTACCAAGGTGCTTCAGATGGATATTACTTTGGAACTTCCAGTCAGATCGGTCAGCATCTGACATATCTCGATATGCGCTATTGCAACTCCTGTACACAGAATACATTCCCAACGAGCGTGCTTACCAATTACCATTACGGTTATCCGGATATGTGGTACTGGACGAAAACAAATCTGTCTTCAGCACCAACAATTGCACAAGGTTCCTCAGCAACGATTTCTGCTGTAGGTTCATTGCCTGCTTCAGTTTGTTTCGGTGATTCCGTTTCCATCTCCATGAACGTAACCGGCGGAACAGGTCCTTACTTGTATTCCTGGACTCCTTCTGCTTCTGCAGGTTCACCTAACGCAGGAACAACAATGGTTTCTCCTGCTGCTAATGAAACTTATACATGCAACGTAATGGATCAGTGCGGAGCTACCGGATTCGCTACAGTTCCCGTAGTAGTAAACGCCTTGCCGGTCGTTACAGCAACAGTCAGCACGGATTCTGTTTGCGCAGGCACTTCCTTCACTGCGAATGGTGCCGGTGCCGCAACATATGTATGGAGCGGAGGTGTAACAGACGGTGTACCTTACACTCCTTCAGCAACTGCAACATATACCGTTACGGGGACAGATGCCAACAACTGTTCATCTACTGCAACAATCAATGTTGATGTATTGCCATTGCCAACCGTAACGGGCATAGCTTCGTCTTCAACAGTGTGCATGGGAACCAATGTTACACTAACCGGA